>UQBC01000026.1 GCA_900539195.1 uncultured Oscillospiraceae bacterium | reverse complement strand
CTCTACGTCTCGTGGGCTCGGAGATGTGTATAAGAGACAGGGGATAGGGATAGTAAATTTGCTCTATTATTATAGAAACAAACTTTTTCTACAAGCTGAGTATCTATATATAAATATAATTTGCTTTTTGTCGGGAATTATGCTATAATTTTATGGAATAAACGATTTTTTATTAAAGGAAAGGATTTTTAGCTTGGCAGATAAAGACTATATGCAGGAGATACGCAACTTCTGTATCATTGCACACATAGATCACGGAAAGTCCACTCTGGCGGACAGAATACTCGAACAGACCGAAACGGTCGCACACAGAGAAATGGAAGAACAGATACTGGACAATATGGATCTTGAGCGTGAAAGAGGCATCACAATCAAAGCCCGTGCGGTAAGGCTGAGATACAAAGCCGATGACGGCGAAACCTACGTTTTCAATCTTATAGATACACCCGGTCACGTTGACTTCAACTATGAAGTATCACGTTCGCTCAACGCCTGCGAGGGCGCAATACTTGTAGTAGACGCAACACAGGGCATTGAGGCGCAGACTCTTGCCAACACCTATCTTGCAATCGAACAGGACCTTGAACTTGTCCCGGTTATCAATAAAATAGATCTTCCCTCCGCCCATCCCGATGAGGTAAAGGAAGAAATCGAAACAGTAATAGGCATACCTGCCGATGAAGCTCCGCTTATTTCCGCAAAGATGGGCATAAACATAAAGGAAGTAATGGAGCAGGTTGTAAAGAACGTTCCCGCTCCCAAGGGTGATCCTGACGCTCCTCTGAAAGCGCTTATCTTTGACAGCTACTACGATGCATATAAGGGCGTTATCGTTTATGTAAGAATAAAGGACGGCACATTAAGACCGGGCGACAGGATAAAAATGATGGCGACCGGCGCTGAGTTTGATGTTGTAGACGTAGGATATATGGGTGCCAAAAACCTCGAAAACGCAAATGAACTGCGTGCAGGAGAGGTCGGATATATAGCCGCTTCTATAAAGTCGATAGGCGATACAAAGGTCGGCGATACGGTCACTCTTGTGAGCAACCCTGCAAAAGAAGCCCTTGCAGGCTACCGTAACGTAAACCCGATGGTATACAGCGGTATCTATCCCGCCGACGGTGCAAAATACGGCGATCTGCGTGACGCTCTGGAAAAGCTCCAGCTTAACGATGCTTCGCTTACATTCGAACCGGAAACCTCTATAGCGCTCGGCTTCGGTTTCCGTTGCGGATTCTTAGGGCTTCTGCATATGGAAATCATTCAGGAACGACTTGAACGTGAATATAATCTTGACCTTGTTACCACCGCACCGTCTGTTGTATACAAGATAACAAAGACAGACGGCGAAACGATATTTATTGATAACCCCACGAACTACCCCGACCCGTCAGAAATCGAAGTGGCGGAAGAGCCTATGGTAAAGGCGAATATCTACACTCCGTCTGAGTATGTCGGCAGTATAATGGATCTGTGTCAGGAAAGACGAGGCACCTTCAAGGATATGAAATACCTTGATCTTAACCGTGTTGAGATGCACTACGATCTTCCGCTGAACGAAATAGTATACGACTTCTTCGATGCTCTGAAATCACGCACAAAGGGCTATGCAAGCTATGATTACGAAATGTCGGGATTTGTTCCGTCACGTCTTGTAAAGCTTGATATACTCCTTAACGGCGAGGTTGTCGATGCGCTCTCGTTCGTTGTTCATGCGGATAAGGCTTATGCAAGAGCAAGAAAGATTGCCGAAAAATTAAAGGATAACATTCCCCGTCAGCTGTTTGAAGTACCTATTCAGGCGGCGGTCGGCGGTAAAATTATTGCAAGAGAAACCGTAAAGGCTATGCGTAAGGACGTGCTTGCAAAGTGCTACGGCGGCGATATTACCCGTAAGAAGAAACTGCTCGAAAAGCAGAAAGAGGGTAAAAAACGTATGCGTCAGCTCGGCAGCGTCGAAGTACCGCAGGAAGCGTTTATGGCAGTGCTTAAGCTCGATGAATAAAGGGCTTTATATCCATATCCCGTTCTGTCTGTCGAAATGCCCCTACTGCGACTTCTACTCGGTGGCTTATGACAGTGACACGGCAAAGCGATACAAGGGCGCTGTAATAAGAAATCTGCGCTACTATCTGTCGCAGAACGATATGCTCAGATTTGACACTGTGTATTTCGGAGGAGGAACTCCTATACTGCTTTGGCGTGAGATATGTGATATTATGGACGAAATTCAGCCGTACATCGCCTCAGGCACAGAAATTACCGTTGAAGCAAATCCTTGCTGTACCGATGAAAACGCACTCAGTTCATTAAAAGCACACAATGTGAACAGAGTTTCATTCGGCTTGCAGAGCGGTATTGATAACGAGCTTAAAGCGCTCGGCAGAAGGCATAACAGCAAGGTCGGCGCAGATGCTGTAAAAATGGCATACAAAGCAGGATTTGACAACATTTCGGGTGACATAATGCTCGGAATACCTTTTCAGACAAGCGACAGTCTTATTGAAACGATAAACTATATGACTTCCCTGCCGCTAAGTCACATTTCGGCGTATATGCTGAAAATCGAGCCGGGCACGCCGTATGCAAAAAAACAGCTTACACTCCCCGATGATGACGGATATGCAAATATTTATCTTGAAACGGTAAGCCGTCTTGCCGAAAAAGGATATAAACAATACGAGATAAGCAATTTCGCAAAACCGGGTATGGAAAGCAGACACAATCTCAGATACTGGCGGTGCGAGGAATATCTCGGCATAGGTCCTGCCGCACATTCTTATTTCAATGGAGAACGTTTCGCTGTCGGGCGTGACCTGAAAGCGTTTATCGAAAGCGAGGTTCAGCCAGCTGTCATAACAGAGCGTGAATGCGGCGACTATGAAGAATGGGCAATGCTGAAACTAAGGCTTTGTGAAGGACTTGATTTTAAAACTGCCGAAGAACGTTTCGGAATATCAAAAGAGGGTATATTAAAAAAATGCAGACTTATCCCCGATAAGCTGTACACAGCAAACGATAAGGCTATACGTCTTACGCCTGAGGGATTTCTGGTGTCAAATGCCGTTATAGGCATATTAACAGATATATGATTTTTGGAGGAACTATGAACAAGGAATTACTTAAATCCGATATCGAATCGGTACTGTTCGACAAGTATGAGGTTTCAGCCGATAAGGCACAGCCCTATCAGTTACACGAAGCGCTTTCATCTGCAATAATGAAGCAGATCGCACCCGTATGGAAAGACAGCAGAAAGGCTCATCTTGCCACACGCAGAGCTTGCTATTTCTCAGCCGAATTTTTGGTAGGAAGAGCAATCTATAACAATCTTCTCTGCCTTGGCATTGAAGACGATGCAAGAGATGTCCTTTCCTCGCTCGGTGCAAAGCTGTCCGACCTTGAAGAAATTGAAGACGCCGCACTCGGAAATGGCGGTCTTGGCAGACTTGCGGCTTGCTTTTTAGACAGCGCCGCTACCCTGTCATTACCTCTTGACGGCTATGGCATACGCTATAAGTACGGTCTTTTCAAGCAGTCTATTGTTGACGGTTTTCAGAAAGAAGAGGCTGACGACTGGACTAAGTACGGCGACCCGTGGAGCAGAAGAAACGAAAGCGACAAGGTTACGATCAGCTTTGCTGATCAGACAGTAGTAGCAGTTCCCTATGATATGCCAATCATCGGATACGGCACAAAGAACATAGGCACGCTCCGTCTGTGGCAGGCTGAGCCTGTGAATACATTTGATTTTCTCAAGTTCAATGCACAGGACTATGTAAACGCAAGCATAGAGCAGATAAAGGCTGAGGATATTTCAAGAGTGCTTTATCCCAACGATGATACAAGAGAGGGCAAGATTCTCCGTTTCAAACAGCAGTATTTCTTCTGTGCGGCTTCTCTTGCCGATATTGTGAAAAAGCACAAGGCGGCAGGATACGACATTGAAAAGCTGTACGAAAAGGTAACTATCCAGCTTAACGATACCCACCCCGTTATATCTATCCCCGAGCTTATAAGAATACTTGTAAATAACGAAGGACTTTCATTTGAAAAGGCTCTTGAAATTGCCAAGAAGACATTCAACTACACAAACCACACCGTAATGGCTGAGGCTATGGAGAAGTGGGGACTTGATATAGTAAAGGAAGTCCTGCCCCAAATTTACGATATTATTTTACAGATAAACGAGGCTTTCGTTGCCGAAATGTACGCAAAGGATATGCCCAAGGGCAAGACCGACTATATGAAGATGATTTCCGGCGGTGTTGTACATATGGCTAAGATGGCGGTTTACTGCTCAAGCTACACAAACGGCGTTGCGGCGCTCCATACCGAGATTCTTAAGAAAGATGTTTTAAAGGACTGGTATCAGCTTTTCCCCGAGAAGTTCCAGAACAAGACAAACGGCATTACCCCAAGACGCTGGATTGCCCTTTGCAACAAAGAATTATCTTCTCTTATCACCGAACAGCTCGGTGATAATTCGTGGGTGACAGACCTTTCAAGGCTGAAAACGCTTGAAAGGCTTCGTGGTGACAACAACATGATGCAGAGATTCATGGACATAAAGCAGGAAAAGAAAAATCAGCTTGCCGAGTATATGAAATCCAAGGACGGAATCGAAGTCGATACAAACAGCATTTTCGATATTCAGATAAAGCGTCTGCATGAATATAAGAGGCAGCTTCTCAATGCGTTCAGCATCCTTTATATCTACTTTGGTATCAAGGACGGAAGCATAAAGAACTTCTACCCGACCACGTTTATTTTCGGTGCAAAATCCGCTCCCGGATATATGAGGGCAAAGGCTATCATCAAGTATATAAACGAAATCGGTAAGCTTATCAATGCCGATGAAGAAGTCAACAAGCTGATAAAGGTCGTATTCGTGCAGAATTACAACGTTTCCTATGCGGAAAAGCTGGTTACTGCCGCCGATATTTCAGAGCAGATCTCTACAGCAGGAACAGAAGCGTCCGGTACGGGTAATATGAAGTTTATGCTCAACGGCACTGTTACTCTCGGCACATATGACGGTGCAAATGTAGAGATAGTACAGGAGGCAGGCGAAAGCAACAACTACATCTTCGGAGCAAGGGTTGAGGAGCTTGAAAAGATAATGAAGGACTATGACCCGAGAAAGCTCGTCAGCAAGAACCCGAAAATCAAGCGTGTGCTTGATACGCTTATTGACGGCACAGTGAGCGATGGCGGAACTGGCGATTTCAAGGAGCTTTACTTTGCTCTGACAGACGGCGCAAGCTGGCACGTTCCCGATCATTACTACCTGCTCGGCGACCTTGAATCCTACGTTGAGGCAAAGCTGAAGGCAAACAGCGACTACGCAAACGCACGTCTTGACTTTGCAAGAAAGTGCTGGGCTAATATGTGCTTCTCGGGCAAGTTCAGTTCGGACAGAACGATAAGCGATTACGCTAAGGAGATATGGAAGATAGAGCCGGTACAGCTGTAATAACATAGAATTAAGGCAATACCGAACTTTATATCGGTATTGCCTTAACTAATACAAGGAGGAAAGATGAAAGTAACAGAATTCAGCCATAAAACAAAGGTTGACAACGTCCGACCGGAATGGGAAAAGTATCTCGGAAAAGAAGATTTTATAAGCTACAAGCCTTCTTATGTCGGCGGAACGGAACGTGATAAATTCGAGAAATTCACTTTTCCTGCCGAAAAAACAGGTGATATTACATATTATCTGTACAATCCGTCAAAAAACGGAGCTATCCGTCAATGCGGTAAATATCCGCTTCTTGTATTTATTCACGGTGCAACAAACTCATTTGACGGAAGAATATGTATATCGCACAGCGGCGGCGAAATGTTTGCAACTGCTGATTATCAACAGAAAATGGATGGTGGTGCTTTTATACTTGTGCCTCTGGCGAACGAAAAGAAAGATGAAAACGGAGAACTGTGCGACAGCTGGAACGAAAAGTATTTTCCTTATCTCAAAGACATTATAAACAAGACAGTCAACGACAATCCGATTTCTGACATAATTATCGCAGGTGGTTCTTCAGGCGGATATATGACATGGGGAATGGTACTAAACTATCCTGAACTATTTGACGGCTGTATACCCGTTTCTTCAGGATTCATGCCTTCTATCAGTCAGCTTGAAACGCTTGAAAAAAACGGCGTAAATGTGCTTTATGCCTGTGGCAGACACGATGAATTCGGTTGCTATAAAAAGGAATACAGCGAAATCTATGACTACATCTCAACAATGAAAAACGGAATCTGCTATACTCCCGAATGGACAAGAAACGGCGACCACGGCGTCGCTTCGCTGTTTTTCGGAATAGAGATGGGTCAGCACTGTATGATTACACAGGTACAGGCGAACCTTATCTATGATGACGGAGCGCCGTATTGTGATAAAATTCCAAACGGCATTACAGGTTGGATAAAGACCTGCCATAGAAATAAGGAGTAAGAAATGGTAACAGGTATACACCACGTTTCATTCAAATGCAGTAAGGGCGAACAGCTTAAAAAGGTTATCGCTTTCTACACCGAAACCCTCGGTATGATGATAGTAAGACAGTGGGGTCCCGATTGGGATAATCCCATCGGGGTTATGTTTGATACGGGAAACGGTATAATCGAGGTTTTCTCAAATGCCGAAAGTGACTTGCCGCAAGGCGTAATAAGGCATTTCGCACTCAGCGTGACAGATGTGGACGAGCTTGCAGACAGGATTGAAAAAGCCGGATATGAGGTATTCGTAAAGCCGAAAAACATTTACATTCCTGCCGAGAATCCGCTTGTAGCAAGGATTGCTTTCTGCTACGGACCGCTCGGCGAGCAGATAGAGCTTTTCTGCGAAAAGTAAACAAAACAGCCGCAGACCTGCGATAAAGCGGTCTGCGGCTTTGCTGTATTCAGCTGTCGATTTCGGGTATGCCGGTAGTGTAGCCGTAAGCTGAGGCGCACTCTTTGGCGAGGGTCAGGAACAGCTCTCTTGTGGCTGTAAGGGCGGAGAGCAGGTCGTCCGCATCATAGCGGGAAAAGCAATTGCCAAGCTTATCGACGATGAACGGCTCTGCCCACTGCTCTGCCATTCTGCCGTTATGCCATGTATCGTAAGCGATGCCGTGAACGCAGTGTTCATACATCTCAATAATTATGATCAGTTTTGTCTTGAGATAGCCGTTCACGCACATTATCGCTGTCCAAAGCTCTCCACGTCTGATTTTCTTCTCTGCCCACACGGTGTGGAATATAAAATCATTTGTAATATTACAGAAACTTTCCTCTGATAAAGCAGTCAAATCACAGGGTGTGATTTTTGATGATTTACAAATAAGCTGTGAAATGCCGCAAGCGTCATAACAAAGCGAAAAACCACGATTCAGAATAAAATCGGCATTGTGTGATTTAAGTAGATTTACAAGGCTGTCCTCTGACATAACAATCACATCGACATCAAGCGATTTTTCAAATAGGATACGGCGTTCTTTTTCTCCTGCAAAGGTATCTTCAACAAACGAATATACGGGCTTACCCAGTTTGCCTATTATATTATTTTCATAAAGCAATATTTGAGGTTCTGAGCAAGCAATAATCAGATCGAGGTCGGAATATTCGTCCGCCTTTGAAATTTCTCTTGCCTGTGAGCCGACAATTATTACCGCCTTTATTTCGGGCTGAGATTCGCACACAGCGAGCAAACGTTTCAGCAGTTCGTCGTAACGATTCATAAACACCTCCGGTGAAGCAGAAAAGGAAAAGTCACAGTAAAAAACTGTGACTTTTTTTATTTACGTTAATACTCAAGCGGTTCGAGCTTTGTTAGATCGAACGGGGTTTCCTGATATACGCAGAAGTTAAGCCAGTTTGAGTACATAAGGCTTGCGTGACCACGCCAAGTAAAGTGCGGTGTCAGCTTAGGGTTATCATCGGGGAAATAGTTATACGGCACTTCTATCGGTATGCCTTTTTCCACGTCACGCATATACTCATCCTTGAGCGTGTTCCTGTCATACTCGGCGTGACCTGTAATGAAAATCTGTCTGTTCGTGCGGTCTGCAACGATATATGCTCCCGCAATATCCGAATAGGCAAGCAGTGCAAGATTAGGATTGGTTTCAATATCTTCCATCTTTACACCCGTATAACGTGAATGGGGTACCATAAAAATATCGTCAAAGCCCTTGAGAAGCGGGTGGTTGATTGCATTTATCTTATGGGGGAAGATGCCGAACATCTTCTTGTCAAGCACCTGCTTCTGAATACCGTAATGATAGTACAGTCCTGCAAATGCCGCCCAGCAGATATGCACCGTGCTGAATGCGTGAGTTTTACTCCACTCCATTATATCGCACAGCTCCTTCCAGTAATGGACGGAGTTGAAGTCGAGCAATTCAACGGGCGCACCGGTTATGATGAGTGCGTCAAAATACTGCTCCTTTATCTGATTGAAGGTGGTGTAGAAGTTCAGAAGATGCTCCTGCGAGGTGTTTTTCGGATTGTGGGTTTCCGTTTTCACAAGAGTAATATCCACCTGCAAGGGAGTGTTACTGAGCAGCCTTAAAAGCTGTGTTTCAGTAACTATCTTTGTAGGCATAAGGTTTACTATAGCGACCTTGAGCGGTCTTATGTCCTGTCGTGATGCTTTTTCATCAGCCATAACGAAAATATTCTCGTTGACAAGCGTGCTGAAAGCCGGCAGATTATTCGGTATTTTAATCGGCATTTACATCATCCTTTTCATTTCGTCATAATATTTGATTATACCACACGAAACGTATAAATGCAAGCAAAACAGATAATATCACCGAATTTGCGTGATTATTCCGATAACTCCCGATAAATCGTCGCAACTTGCAAAAACCTTGTCGGTAATTTCCGACGGCACATCTACTATATCCTTTATGAACACCGTCCGTATACCCGACGCTATGCCTGCCCTGAGGCCGTTTGAGCTGTCCTCGACAATAAGGCATTCCGACTTGTCAAAGCCAGTCTTTTCGGCGGCTGTTATAAATATTTCCGGGCCGGGTTTTCCTCTTGTTATCTCATCGCCGCCGATAATTCCGTCAAAATATCCGAGAATACCCGAATGCTCAAGCTCCTTAGACGCAGAAGCGTGATATGTAGAGGTGGCAACGTACATTCCGACTTTATTCGCTTTAAGATATGTGCAAAGCTCATCAAAGCCGGGCTTTACGGGTATGCCGTTCTTCTCTTCGTATTGCGCAAAATACTGCTTTGCGTATCCCCAGTATTTATCAAAGGGGTAATCCCCGCCAAGCTCGGAAAGAAAGAGGGTCTTCATCGAATCATAATTCAGTCCGATAGAACGGTACGGGAGCGAAAGGTCAAACGGCAGGCTGTACTTATCAATCACATACTGCCACGCCTTAAGCCCTATCCTTTCGCTGTCAAGCAGTGTACCGTCCATATCGAATATTACCGCTTTAATCATTTATTCACCGCTACTACGGCACTGCATCCGTCAAGATGAACACTGCCCGATAAATCTATCTTCTTTCCTGTAAGCACATCAGTGAATTCACCGGAAATACCGGGATTGAAATCAAACGGATTATCGTCTATATTAAGAAGCGTTACAACAGTTTCGCCGTCACAGTCACGTCTGAACGAGAACTGTCTGTTTAAAAGCTGTAAGGGTGTATAATCGCCGTGAGCGAGCGCCTTTGAGGAGGTACGCAGATTACACAGCTCAGTGATCTCGGCTGTGAGATCGGCTATACCCTCAGCCCTGAACTTTTCCTCGTTATATTCAACACGCAGAGCGTCATCGCCGTTGTGCTTGTCGCCCTCTATGCCGTACTCACTGCCGTAATAAACACCGGGTATGCCGGGCATCGTGAACAGGAGCGGGTAAATCACGGGAAGCTGGCGCTTATTGTCAAGCATTGTGGCTATTCGTGAAACATCGTGATTGTCAACAAAGCTGTAAAGTAGCTTTCCTGTATAAAGACACCACTGCTCTTTTCCGAACTGACGGTTGAGCGAATGTGCTATCTCAAACATATTAAGGTCGTTGAAGCTGGAGAACAAACCCTTATAGCATTCGTAATTGGTCACGCTGTCAAGCATTTCGGGATTCATCCAGCGGTTGTAATCGCCGTGGAGTGTTTCGCCCATCAGCCAGAAATCGTTTTTCAGCCACTTGCAATGACCGTGCAGTTCCTTCAGGAAATTAAGGTCGAGGCAGTACGCAACATCGAGGCGAAGTCCGTCAATATCGAACTCCTTAACCCACCCTGTGATGACCTCCTTTAAGTATTCCTTTACTGCGGGGTTGTACAGATTTAACTTTACAAGCTCGTAATGTCCTTCCCAGCCCTCATACCAGAAGCCGTCATTATAGCAGGAATTTCCGTCATTGATATGAAACCAGTCACGATAACTGTTGTTGCCGTTTCTGACCTCAACGAATTTTGTGAAATCTCTGCCGACGTGGTTGAACACGCCGTCAAGTATTACCTTGATGTCGTTTTCGTGCAGCTTTTTGCAAAGTGCGGCAAAATCAGCGTTTGTGCCGAGTCTGCTGTCTATTTTTGTATAGTCAACAGTATCATATCCGTGTGCTACCGACTGGAACACAGGTCCGAAATATATAGCGTTGAAGCCCATTTCCTTTATATGAGGAATAGCGTCCTCTATCTTTTTAAGTCTGTTTTCGGTGTTCTCCGAATAATCGTTTGTCTTGGGGCAACCGCAGAATCCGAGAGGATAAATGTGATATACCGCAAAATTTGTGAAATCGCTCATTTTGAAATCTCCCTTATTTATTTTACACATCCGTAAAGGCATAAAGCTCCGCCGCCGAATCAAAAACAGGTTTATCCGAAACGAACAGAGCAATATTATGCTCCTGCGCTTTTAGCAAAGCGTCGGCATCCGGTTTTACCTTTTCGCAAAGCACAACACAGGACGCACCCGTGTGTGCCGCTACGGCTATCGTGTTTACGTTTCCTATAACGGTAAACCATGCACAGCCGTCAAGATCTTTGGTCATCGCAAGGCTTAACAGGTCGCACGAAAACACATTATTTATAACACTGTCTTCGTTACCGCTGTTAAGCACTCCGAACAATCCTTTTCTTATAAGCTGTCCGACCGTCATTTGTGAAACCTGCCTTTACCGATTGTTGCGATTCATGCCGTGTTATATGCAATATGCACAAATCATAGTGTTATTATATCACAATCTGACCCTTATGTAAAGTTGAAATTAGACTGAGAAATTTGTAGAAAATGACGGTTTTTAGGTAATAATAGAGTAAATTTATCCGATATCAAATTATCGATTAGTGCATAATCAACAAAGTACGGCGGAAAATTTGAGTACAAATATATAGTGAAATTTTCATAACAAATATGTTATAATTGACATATCCCCCGTGAATCGGCAAGAATTGCGGGTCAAATCCAAGGAGGTTATATAATGGGTTCCAAAGAAAAAACTACCGTACCGTTCAACGGCACACCTGAGCAGGAAAAAGCTCTGCGTGAGATGATCGGTCAGCACAAGGGTCAGCAGGGTGCGCTTATGCCGGTACTCCAGCAGGCTCAGGAAATCTACGGCTATCTGCCTATTGAGGTTCAGTCAATAATAGCCGAAGAAATGGGAATACCGCTTGAAAAGGTATACGGTGTTTCCACATTTTACTCGCAATTCTCACTTTATCCTAAGGGCAAGTACAAAATTTCTGTCTGTCTTGGTACAGCCTGCTATGTTAAAGGCTCAGGCGATATTTTTGCAAAGCTCTCCGAAAAGCTCGGAATTTCGGACGGAAAATGCACACAGGACGGCATCTTCTCTCTTGACGCCTGCCGTTGCATAGGTGCCTGCGGACTTGCTCCCGTAATGACAGTAAACGATGACGTTTACGGAAAGCTTACAGTTGACCAGATTGATGGTATTCTGGCTAAATATACAGAATAATGTTTCCTGAAATTTCTCTTCACATTCTTGATATTGTACAGAATTCAATCAGCGCACGGGCTTCTGCTATAGAAATAACCGTCAGCATTGACAGCAAATCTGATACTCTTGCCGTTGTTATAAAAGACAACGGTTGCGGTATGTCAGATGAAGAGCTGTCAAAAGCCGTTGATCCGTTCTATACAACAAGAACAAAGAGAAAAAACGGATTCGGAGTGCCTTTTTTCAAAGCCGCATCTGAAATGACCGGCGGCAGCTTTGAGATAAGCTCGGAAAAAGAAAAAGGCACTGCCGTAAAGGCTGTTTTCGTACTGTCAAGCATTGACAGAATTCCGCTCGGCAATATGACAGATACGCTCATATCGCTTATAGATACAAACTGCCGTATAGATTTTATATACAACTATTCGGTTGATGAAAGAAGCTTTACTCTTGACACAAGACAGTTAAAGAAAATACTCGGCAATGTACCGATAGATTTACCGGAAGTAACGGTGTTTTTAACCCGTTATCTTGACGATAATACAGCCGAAGTAAGCGGCGGCAAGAAATACTAACACCACGAAAGGATAATTTTAAGATATGAAATCTCTTGAAGAATTAGCTGCTATCCGCGACAAGATGCAGGCGCTTGTTAATCTCAGAAACGAAGCGACAGACTGCACAAAGATCGTTGTCGGAATGGCAACCTGCGGAATTGCGGCAGGTGCAAGACCTGTGCTCAAAGCATTTTCCGACGGGATACAGGAAAAAGGAATAAAGGACGTAATGGTAATACAGGAAGGCTGTATCGGTCTTTGCCAGTATGAACCCATAGTCGAAGTAACAGCACCCGGCAAGGAAAAGGTCACTTATGTAAAGATGACACCTGAAAAAGCTGTTGAAGTTATCGAACAGCACATTATCGGCGGCAACGTTGTAACGAAGTACACGATAAACTCCGCTATGTAAAATCTGAAAGGAAATTAATATATGTATCGTTCACAAGTATTGATATGCGGTGGTACCGGATGTACTTCTTCAGGCAGTGATAAGATAGCAAAAAGGCTGCAGGAAGAAATCGACAAGAACGGTCTTACCGATGAAGTAAAGGTAGTACGTACAGGCTGTTTCGGTCTGTGTGCACTCGGTCCTATTATGATAGTTTACCCTGAGGGTACATTCTACTCAATGGTAAAGGAAGATGACATTGCGGAAATCGTTTCCGAACATCTTCTTAAAGGTCGTGTCGTTACACGCCTTGTATATGATGAAACGATCGGTGAAAATGAGATCAAGTCACTCAAGGAAACAAACTTCTATAAAAAGCAGCACAGAATAGCACTGAGAAACTGCGGCGTAATAAATCCCGAATGTATAGATGAATATATCGGCAGAAACGGTTACGAAGCTCTCGGTAAGGTGCTCAAATCCATGACACCCGATGATGTAATTCAGATAATTCTTGATTCGGGTCTGCGTGGCAGAGGCGGCGGCGGATTCCCTACGGGCAAGAAGTGGCAGCTTGCAAGAAACCTTGTCAAGGATGCTGATCAGAAGTATGTATGCTGTAACGCCGACGAGGGCGACCCCGGCGCCTTCATGGACCGTTCGGTTCTCGAAGGCGATCCTCACGTTGTAATCGAGGCTATGGCTATTGCAGGCTATGCGATAGGCGCTACACAGGGCTACATCTACATAAGAGCGGAATATCCCATCGCTGTTCAGCGTTTACAGATAGCTATCAACCAGGCAAGAGAATACGGTCTGCTCGGCAAGAACATTTTTGACAGCGGATTTGACTTTGACCTTGATATAAGACTTGGCGCAGGCGCATTCGTATGCGGCGAGGAAACAGCGCTTATGACATCTATTGAAGGTAACAGAGGCGAACCCAGACCCCGTCCTCCTTTCCCTGCGGAAAGCGGTCTTTTCAAGAAGCCTACCGTACTCAACAACGTTGAAACTTACGCTAACATTCCTCAGATAATCCTTAACGGTGCAGACTGGTTCGCATCTATGGGTACAGAAAAGTCAAAGGGAACAAAGGTATTTGCACTCGGCGGTAAGATACACAACACGGGTCTTGTTGAGGTTCCTATGGGTACTACACTGCGTGAGGTTATTTACGAAATCGGCGGCGGTATCCCTAACGGCAAGGCATTCAAGGCGGCTCAGACAGGCGGTCCTTCAGGCGGATGTATCCCTGCGGAGCATCTCGATATACCGATAGACTACGATAACCTTATCGCTATCGGCTCTATGATGGGTTCGGGCGGACTTATCGTTATGGACGAGGATAACTGTATGGTAGATATCGCTAAGTTCTTCCTTCAGTTCACTGTTGACGAATCCTGCGGTAAATGTACACCCTGCCGTATCGGTACAAAGCGTCTTTACGAAATGCTCGAAAAGATAACATCGGGTAACGCTACTATGGAAGATCTCGACAAGATGGAGAAGCTGTGCTACTACATCAAGAACAACTCTCTGTGCGGTCTTGGTCAGACAGCCCCCAACCCCGTTTTATCAACTCTGCGTTACTTTAAGAACGAGTATATCGCACACGTTCAGGATAAGAGGTGTCCTGCAGGCGTATGTCAGGATCTTCTCACATACAAGATCATCGACATCAAGTGTAAGGGTTGTACAGCCTGTGCAAGAGGATGCCCTGTCGGAGCAATCTCGGGTACTGTCAAGCAGCCTCACAGCATTGATACCACAAAATGTATCAAGTGCGGCGCTTGTATGGCTAAGTGTAAGTTCGGTGCAATTATTAAGGAATGATCCGGTTTGACGGATAACTGAAAGGAATAAATTTTACTATGGTTAATATAAAGATTAACGGCATAGAGTACGCAGTCGAAGAAGGTACAACCATCCTTGAAGCCTGTCGTCAGAACGGCATCAGAATTCCTACTCTCTGCTGGTTAAAGGATATAAACGCAATCGGTGCGTGCCGTATCTGCGTAGTTGAGATGACCGGCGCAAGAAGCCTTGTTGCATCATGCGTTTATCCCTTATCAAAGTTTGACGAGGGCAAAAATATACTGACGCACTCTCCTGCTGTATTACAGAGCAGAAAGATGACATTACAGCTTCTGCTTTCAAACCACAATATGGACTGTCTAGCCTGCTCAAGAAACGGCAGTTGTGAGCTTCAGGAGCTGTGTAAGGAGCTTGGTGTTGACGATACAACATTTTTCGAGGGCGAGAAGAACGAGTACGATATTGACTACAGCTCAAAGCATATGTTCCGTGACAACAACAAGTGCATTCACTGCCGCCGTTGTATTGCCGCATGCGACAAGCTCCAGGGTATAGGCGTAATCGGTGCAAACAACAGAGGCTTCAGGACAAGTATAGACTGTGCGTTCGATCTTGACCTTGCAGAAACTGCCTGCGTATCATGCGGTCAGTGTATAGTAGCCTGTCCTACAGGTGCGCTTGCCGAAAAGGACGATACGGACAAGGTATGGGACGCACTTGCAGATCCCGAAAAGGTAGTTGTTGTACAGACAGCTCCCGCAGTAAGAGCATCGCTCGGAGAGGCTTTCGGCTATCCTATGGGTACACCCGTAGAGGGCAAGATGGTTGCGGCTCTTCGCAGACTCGGCTTCAATGCCGTATTTGACACAAACTTCGGTGCAGACCTTACTATAATGGAGGAATCGCACGAATTTCTTGACAGAGTTACAAACGGCGGTGTACTTCCGATGATTACATCATGTTCACCCGGCTGGATAAGATTCTGCGAAGCTTACTTCCCCGAATTTATCCCGAACCTGTCAACCTGCAAATCTCCTCAGCAGATGAACGGCGCTATCACAAAGACATACTGGGCAAAGAAGATGGGAATCGACCCCAAAAACATTGTAAGTGTTTCTGTGATGCCGTGTACAGCTAAGAAATTCGAGATAGGCAGAGAGGATCAGTCTGCGGCAGGCGTTCCCGATGTTGATATTTCAATCACAACAAGAGAGCTTGTCAAGATGATAAACCGTGCGGGCTTACGCTTCAGAGATCTGCCCGACGAGGTTGCTGATTCGCCTTTAGGAAACGGCACAGGCGCTGCTGTTATCTTCGGCGCTACGGGCGGCGTTATGGAAGCGGCTCTTCGTACAGCTGTATGGAAGCTGACAGGCGAAGCTGCAGACAGCCCCGTTGAATTCAAGGATGTAAGAGGCGTTGAGGGTATCAAGACGGCTGAATACAAGGTAGGCGACCTTACTGTAAAGGTAGCTGTTGTATCAGGTCTTGCAAACGCTAAGAAGTTCCTTACGCAAGTAAAGAACGGCGAGGTAGAATGCCACTTCATCGAAATCATGGCTTGTCCCGGCGGATGTGTAAACGGCGGCGGTCAGGTTATCCAGCCTGCAGATGTACGCAACTTTACCGACATCCGTGCTGAGCGTGCAAAGGCACTCTACAGCCTTGATGACGCAAACAAGCTCAGAAAGTCACACGAAAGCCCCGATGTAAAGGAAGTATACGAAAACTTCCTTGAAGAACCCGGAAGTCACATTGCTCACGAGATTCTTCATACATCGTATAAGGCAAGTCACTTAAGCAAGTAACACACCCATTATATAGACAAACCGCTCTGCGAGAAATTGCAGGGCGGTTTGTTTTATGTTATGGCACAAAAATACTGCTCATAATTTATATGAGCAGTATTTGAATGTTATTCGTAATCCTTTATCTCAACTTTTTCGATAATTAATTCCGTTTTGGGCTTACTTACTTCTTTGCCGCCCATAGCGTCGTTTGTTTCAACCTCAACAGCTGATATCTTGTCAAGAACGTCAAATCCGTCTACCGTCTGACCGAACACGGTGTAGTTTCCGTCAAGAGAGGGAGTGCCGCCGACTTCCTTGTACTTTGCCTTTGTAGCGTCATCCATATTCTCTATGAACTGCTTTAAGTTTCTGTAGTAGTTTGCCTGGAACATATAGTAGGTATATTCCTGAGAATCCTTGTCGTACTGCTTTGCGTAGTCCTCATAGCCCTGAATGTTGTTGTCGATTCTGGCTGTACTGAAATTGCTGTAATCCTGCGATTTTTTGTTGTTTACGATGTAGAATTCAGTTGAATTCTTGCCCATGGCATTTGCATAACATAAAGCACCGTAGAAATGGCGCATATTGTAGTTGGTTTCAATGCCAAAGCTCTCAACGTTTGTCTTTCCTGTGAAATCCTTACCGCCCTGTGCCATAAAGTCGGCTACTACCCTGTGGAACGTTTTTCCGTTGTAATAACCGCTGTTTGCAAGGTCGATAAAGTTCTGCGTACCCTTGGGTGCGGCATCGGGATATAACTTGATAGTGATATCGCCGTAATCCTTTATTGTCATTACGGCATATTTGTCGCCCTTTTCGAGCTTTACCTCACCTGTATTGCCTGTTATTTTTGCCGATGGATCGGTCGACGCGCCGGGAGTGGCACTGCCTGAACAGCCGACAGATAATGTAATCATTGTTGCGGCACATAAAATGCCTGCTAATATTTTTTTAACCATTATGAACTCCTTTGCTTACATAAACTATCCACTATTTTACCACAACGGCAAAGAAAAATCAATCGCTTTCAGCTAATTTTCAGAAATAGCGGACAACAAAAAGGCTCGTCCGAAGACGAGCCGTAATGTATCAGTTTTTACCGATTATATTTCAGCAAAGTACTTGATTGTTCTTACCATCTGTGATGTGTAAGAGTTCTCGTTGTCATACCATGAAACAACCTGAACTTCGTACAGATCATCAGCGATCTTAGCTACCATTGTCTGTGTAGCATCGAAGAGTGAACCGAATCTCATACCGATAACATCAGAAGAAACGATTGCATCTTCATTGTAACCGAAAGACTCAGAAGCAGCAGCCTTCATAGCAGCGTTGATGCCTTCCTTAGTTACGTCTGCACCCTTAACAACAGCTGTAAGGATTGTTGTAGAACCTGTAGGAACAGGAACTCTCTGTGCAGAACCGATGAGCTTACCGTTCAGCTCAGGGATAACAAGGCCGATAGCCTTAGCAGCACCTGTTGAGTTAGGAACGATGTTAGCGGCACCAGCTCTTGCTCTTCTGAGGTCGCCCTTTCTGTGAGGACCGTCGAGAATCATCTGGTCGCCTGTGTAAGCGTGGATTGTGCTCATGATACCGCTCTGGATAGGAGCATAATCGTTAAGAGCCTTAGCCATAGGAGCGAGGCAGTTTGTTGTGCAAGATGCAGCAGAGATGATCTTGTCATCAGCTGTAAGAGTCTTTTCGTTTACGCTGTAAACGATTGTGGGCAGATCGTTACCTGCGGGAGCAGAAATAACAACCTTCTTAGCACCTGCATCGATGTGAGCCTGAGCCTTGTCCTTTGAGCAGTAGAAACCTGTGCATTCGAGAACTACGTCAACACCGATTTCGCCCCAGGGAAGCTCATTAGCCTTAGCCATAGCATAGATCTTAAGTGTCTTGCCGTCAACTGTGATTGTGCCTGCTTCATCATCAGCAGTAACTGTGTGAAGGTTCTCACCTATCTTACCACAGTAACCGCCCTGTGCTGTATCATACTTTAAAAGCTGAGCGAGCATTGAGGGCTTTGTAAGGTCGTTGATTGCAACTACCTCATAACCTTCTGCGCCGAACATCTGTCTGAAAGCAAGACGTCCGATACGGCCGAAACCGTTAATAGCAACTTTAACTGACATTGGAATATTCCTCCTAAAAATTTTGTGAATTTTTTGCAGGCGCAATGCGTCCGCTAAATTTCTACATCTCTATTATACAAAATTTTTCGTTCATTATCAAGTGGTTTGACAATTTTTTATCAAAAAAACAAAGTGAATTATTCCCGACTTTTAAAATACCAATTTGTGCAATATACACAAAACGCTTGAATTGTGTAAGATTTTCTGTTATTATAGATATATAAATTGTAATCGGAGAAATCAAATGAAACTGTATCTTACCGACCTTGACGGGACTCTTCTTGACCATAAGGCGCAAATCGGACGAATGACTGAGGCGCTGATGAACAGGCTTATTGACGATGATATAAAGATAAGCTACGCCACCGCACGTTCAGTGCATTCAGCCGAGCCGAAAGTAAGCTGTATCAATTTCAATCTGCCCGTGATAACTCATAACGGCGCTTTTATAATCGACCCTGTCACAAAGGAGCGTATTGTAACGCATTTTTTCAGCGAAGAATCTAAAGCGTTCATAAAGTCGTTCTTCTATGAACATAAAGAGTCCGTGCTTGTGTACTCGGTCATAGACAATTACGAAAGAGTAAGCTATCTTAAAGACCGGCTCAACAAAGGTACGGAGCGTTATTTAAAGGACAGAGCCGGTGACAGAAGAATGTACCGTGCAAAAAGCTATGACGAACTGTTCAAAGGCGATATTTATTATATAACGCTTATCGAGCCTGTAATGAAGCCCGATGAGCTTGACCGATATTTTTACAGAACAAACGGCTTTTCAAGAAACTATCAGCCCGATACATACGATACCGACGAATACTGGTATGAAATCTACCGTGAGGACGTTTCAAAGGCTAATGCGGCGCTGAAGCTGAAGGAACTTGTCGGTGCAGATGAGCTTATAGTTTTCGGTGACAACACAAACGATATATCAATGTTTACAGTAGCCGACAGATGCTATGCCGTATCCAATGCAACGGATAAGCTGAAAGAACTTGCAACGGGAATAATCCGCTCAAACGAGCAAGGCGGTGTTCCTGTGTTCATACAGTGTGACAGCTGTACGATAAGGCAATATGATAAGCAGCCTCTTTACGTTTTGCCCGACAACGCACGGTTCAGCGCCTGTACTGCTACCGCCGACAGCGGCGACGGTGTGGGCATACTGAACGAAAAGCAGATACACGCAACGTTGAAAAGCTATTTTGCCGCCACTCTTTTCGATAAGGAAATAAAGATAGGCAGTTACTTTGCCGACCTTGTTACCGAGAACGGAATTTTTGAGATACAGACGGCAAACTTCAGCTATCTCGTGCCTAAGCTGAATACGTTCCTCAAAGCCTCGCACGTTACGATAGTCTATCCTTTTCATAAAAAGAGCCGCCTTAATTATGTCGATAAGGCGACAGGCGAGATACTCAGTAGCGGAAGGAACATTACCGCAAGCGATATGACCGACTTTTTCCTTGAACTGTACCGAATCAGGCAGTACCTGAACGATCCGAATCTTACCGTCTGCATTGCGGATATAGCCGTAGAAAATCTTCGCTACTGCGCAAAGGATATGAAACGCAGAAAGACAGACAGAAAGGTAGCCGTTCCCACTTCCCTGCTTCGCCTTACATTTCTTGAGGACAGCGACAGCTACCGATGCTTTATCCCCGAAGGATTACCCGAAACATTTACACTAAAGGAATTCAGAAGGTGTATGCGTTCAGGCGATGCAGGCATCGCGATCAAAATTCTGCAATATGTCGGAGTAATTGATTATATCGGCAAAAGAGGAAACGAATATCTTTATAAAATCACATAAACGAAAACTCCCGTAAACCGTTTTGTCGGCTTACGGGAGCTATTTATTCATCACCCTTAAGATACCTTACCGCTATCTGTGTTCTGTGTTCAAGACCTGTTTTTTCAAGTATCACGCTGATATAATTTCTCACCGTACCGTTTGACAAAAACAGCTTTTCGGCAATTTCTGCGTTTGAACAGCCGTCTGCAATCAGCTTTACTATATCAAGCTCTCTTTCGGTAAGCAGACCGAAAACGGCACTCTTGCCGTAGCATTTTACTGCGGCATCACGGATATACGACAGAATATCCTGCTGGAATACCGTACCGCCGTTATATACCGTCATCAGCGCACTGAAAATCCCGTCTGTCTGCGTGTTTTTGAGAATATAGCCGCTGACCCCGACTTTAAGCGCACGATGTATAAGCTCCTGCTCGTCAAACGTTGTCAGCAAAAGCGGCTTGCAGAGATTTTCTTCAAGCATTATCTTTGCGGCTTCAATGCCGTCCATAACCGGCATCCTTATATCAAGCAGAGCTATATCAGTCTTGTATTTCCTGCAAAGCTCTACCGCTTCTGCACCGTTGCAGGCAACACCGGTCACCTCGAAATCAGGCTGTGACGAGATTATCATCTTAAGCCCCTCACGGATTATGCTGTCGTCATCTGCGATAATTATCTTCATACGTTCTCCTCTTTCAGACTGAATATGTTTACTACCGAAAATCCGTCCGTCTGTGCAGGAAATATGCACTTTCCGTCCGTAAGCACCGTGCGCTCCTCTATCGCCGTAAGACCCGTACCCTTTTTGAAGCTGTCGCTTCCTTTGCCGTTATCCTTGAACTCGGCACGGATTACTTTGTTCATAACCGATATTTTCAGCGAAAATTCGTCCGCTCCCGAATGCTTGAGCGTATTTGTAAGCGTTTCAACAAGATTTTCCTTTATGCAGTTCCATATGCGGAATGTGATCTTGTCTAAGTCCCCCTTGATTTCAAGCGTTGTCCTTATGTTATATTTTGCCTTATATTCACCGAGTATCTCTTTAAGTTCGCTTATTCCTATTGTTTTGCTGTCGGGACGTTCCTCACGCAGTGCCTGCCTTATATCGTCAACGCCGCTTCTGAGGTTATCGGTTACAGTTGTAATACATTGCTCGGCACTGTCGGGGTTTGTCCTGATGTTCAGCTTTGCCGCCTCAAGCAGAATTATACTTCCTGAAATACTGTGTCCGAGCTTATCGTGTATCCTTGCTGAAAACCGTCTGCGTTCTTCGACAGTCGCAGATTTCTTTGCTGTTTTAGCGTATTCTTCAAGGCTTGCTATTCTGCGGTTGAGGCGAACAGTTTCCTCTCTGCTGTCCGCAAGCTGTTCACGGCATTTGATAAGCTGTCCTGCGGTAATATGGGCGACAGTGAATGCCACAAGCATTATAATAAGTATCAGCACATCAATAAACGGCGGTTTTACTATGAATAGAACAAGCAGTACCGAAACAGCGCCGATATGTCGGAAATACTTTCCCGCACCGAATTTATCTACAGCAAAGATTATGGCAAAGCACAGCACGAATATCAGATTGTCACTGTATATAAGAAATGCGATAAAAGCCGAAACGCACGAACAGACCGCCGCCGCTTTATCTGACTTTTTAAGCACCGACAGCAGATATTCAGCCAGAGCAAAGCAGGAAAAGGCGAGTACGGTAAGCACCGTATCGCCCGAATCACAGTTATTCATTATATTCATAGTGCCGAATGCGGCAGTTGCCGTGAGTTTGAATACAAGATATATAAGTGACAATTCGTATTCCTTTCGTTACGCCTTTGAAACTACCGACTTTCTGCCGAAAAGTGCGGCGCTTGCAAGCATTATAAGCAATGTGTAGAGTATAAGCACGCATATATTTATCGCAGGCTGTTCAGCCTCACCCGACATAAAATCGACATACCAGTATTGCGGCGTGATATACGACAGATATTTCAGCATACCTGCCGTTTCGTCTATCGGGAACCATGCACCGCCAAGCAATGCGCCTATCGATGTTATACAGCCCGAAAGCGTGGCAAGAGCCTGCTTTGAGCTTATCAGCTGTGCGAGCATTATTGATAATGCCGAGTTGAACAGCGAGTAGATTATTACGGCGGCAAACACAAGCGGATAGCCGGCTGTCATCTGAGCGCCCGTGATAAGCAGGTACAGCGGTAAAACGACAAGCGCCGTAAATGATATAAGCATGCTTGCCCCAAGCGTTCCGACAATGTACTGTACGCCCGTTACAGATGACACAGCCATCCTGCTGTATGTTCCGTACTGCCTGTCTTCCATTACCGCAAGAGTGATAAATATGCCGATAGCTGTGACAAGCATTATCATAAATCCTTCGGAGAACTTAAAGCCTGCAGAGACATATTCGTCCTCTCTGTCGGATGTTACCGCATTTTCCTTAGTGAGCTTTGTGTCGGCGGCATCGCTGTTCATAATTTTCGAAAACAGCTCTGCATCGCCTTTTGCGGCATCTGCGGCAATATTGACGCTTCTCATAAAGCCTTCGATATATACCGAGATATAAGCGCCGTTTTCGTAATCGTCAAGAGTGGTAGATTTTATCTTCACGTCTTTTCCGCCGATTACATTCTTTTCAAAGCCCTGCGGTATCTCTATTATAGCAGAAACGTCACGGTTAATCAATTTATCATTGAATTTTTCTTTGCCGTCCTCGATAATGTTCATATTTATCCTGTCGCTGAGATAGCTTTTCAGCATTGCGGAAAGCTCCGATTTATCGTTATCGCTAAGGGCGATGTCTATCTTGTCGTTTACCGAGAACACGTTTGCTATCGGTCTGCCGCAGTAATAAAGCCCTATACTGCCTGCCCCTACAAGAAGTGCGATTACAAGTGCGTATTTAAGACGCTTCAGCATACCGAAAAATACCGTTCTTATATTATTCATAATACGCTCCCCCTTTCAGACGGATTTTTTTACACGGAATATTGTCGCACCGATAAGCGATACCGCAACCGTTACGGCAAGGCATACCGCAATTACCGCCAACGCACTGTCACTTTCACCGTAAAGAGTAAGTCTGAATGCCGCTTGCTGAACGATATAAGGCGGCAGCTTGTCGCTGAAGCCTTCGACGAAAACCTGCTTTGAAAACGAGCCCGAGAAGAACAGCAATGCCCATGTAAGCGGTATCACGATGCTCTCCGCAGGTATTTTTATCAGTACCCCTATCAGCATACCTACAGCTATCGTCACAAGCGAGCAGCAGGAGAACAGCAGAAACAGGATAAGGTTTCCGACAAAGCTGTCGCAGTATTTCGCTCCGAACACAAACACCGAAAACAGCATTATCACCGCATTTCCTATAACGGCGGGGGGAAGCGTACCGATGAGCTTTCCGAAAAACAGCTTTACTTTGCCGACAGGTGACAGATAAAGACGCTGCAGTGTGAATATCCTTTCCTCGTCCTTAAGAGACGTACTGCCCATTATCATATGCGACATGAATATCATCATTACCGCCATACTCACCGCATAATAGTCCATCATACTCCGTGTAACGCCAAGTCCGTCCTGCTCTACAAATGACTTTTCGGTATCGGTATCTGTATTCATAAGCAGTGACGGGTCGGTCGATGCTATTTTATAATATGTATCGGATACCGCAATGAAAGAATTCAGCACCGAGCCGAGCGCCCTGTTTGCAATTTCGTTTCTGCCGCTGTATAACAGAATTTCCCCGTTTTTAAGTTCGATATATGCATCTATATCACCCTTATCGGTAAGGCTCAGTGCGGTTTTTTCATCGCTTGCCTTTTCTGCCTTTATCATACTGATATTGTCAAGAAACTCAGCAAATGCCTTTCCGCTTTGCTCGTCTGTTTGCGTAACGTTGTATTGCAGTTTAATTTCTCCTATGTCATAATCCGCTATATCAAGATTCTGAAGCATCGTTCCGAGAAAGAATACCAGCAGTACCGGGAAGAAAAGCCCCATGAATACGTTTGCGGGGCTTCTGAAATACTCCCTTATCTGTTTTATTATCAAACTAAGCATATTTCCGCTCCTTAACGTATCTCGTGTCCTGTAAGCGACAGGAACACAGCGTCCATATCCGGCTTTTCCGTGCTTATCTCGATTACAGGCAGATTTTGCTTTACAAGTTCGCTTATAACGTGTGAAATATCGTTACAGCTTATGCTCATATCAACGCTTATCATATTGTCGTTAAATTGCACCCTGTTTACATCGGGCAGGCAGGAAACAGCCCTTGATACTCTGCCTCTCGTTTCGCTGTCGCAAGGCTTTGTGGTAATATGTACCGTACAGCTGTCGGTTATCATCGTTATAAGTTCCTGCTGTGTACCCTCTGCCACAAGCCTGCCTTTATCAATTATAGCGACTCTGTCACAGATTTCCTCTACCTCGTGCATATAGTGCGAGGTATATATTACTGTCGCACCGCTTTCACGCAGTTTCTTTATCGAACTCATTATATGCTCTCTTGACTGTGCGTCAACGCCTACGGTAGGTTCGTCCATAACTATCAGCTTAGGTTTATGCGCTATACCGCAGGCAATATTCAGTCTGCGCTTCATACCGCCCGACATTTTCTTCGGCTTCATATCCGCCTTATCCGTAAGCCCTGCAAATTCGAGAGCGGTCATTGCATTCTTATGAAGCTGTTCGCCCTTGAAGCCGTACAGCGAAGCGAAAAATTCAACGTTTTCCTTTGCGGTAAGATACGGGTACACCGCTATCTCCTGCGGAACGCATCCGATCATCCGTCTTATCTCCGCTCTTTGCTTCACTGTATTCATACCGTCTATCGTCACACTTCCCGAAGTCGCTTCGTCAAGTGTTGTGATAATATTTATCGTGGTTGACTTTCCTGCCCCGTTAGGACCTATAAGTCCGAATATCTCGCCCTCGCTTACATTGAAGCTGAGGTTATCTACGGCACAGTGATTGCCGTAATTCTTGACAAGATTGTTCACGCTTGCAAATATCATAAGTATTCCCCTTTCGGCTGTTTATTTATCTTACTGTAACGATTATACACCTGCAAAGCGGATTTCACCAGTTACAAACGGTATTTTCCCGTATGACATTTGTAATAAAAAAGCTCCGACGGAGCGTTACCCCCGTCAGAGCCTTTGACTTATTAAGTTATTGATTATTTATCGTCGGCTGAGATGCTCTCTGTTCTGTAAATGAACTTTACAGTGCCTGCTGTCTTATCCGACTTACCGCCGAATGTGTCATAGTCCTTGCCTAAAGCAACCGTAGCCTTCAGCTTGTCGATAAGTCCTGCAATATCGCCGTCAACAGCGTCTACTATCTTCTTGACAGCCTTCTCGTTGAACTCATCCATACCGTCGTTCAGCTCCTTAGCACCGTCCCTTAACTGCTTTACACCGTCAATAAGAGTTGCTACACCGTCATTGAGCTTATCGGCACCGTCCTTAAGGTCGCCTGCACCGTCATGAAGCTGTAATGCACCGCTGTGAAGTGTGCCTACACCTGCAACAAGGCTTGTCGTACCGTCCTTTAACTGTCCTGCGCCGCTGTCAAGCTGTGTTGCACCGTCATAGAGCGTGCCGATGCCTGCTACAAGGCTTGCTGTACCGTCTTTCAGGTCGCTTGCACCCTTGTCAAGCTGATTTACGCCTGAGATAAGCGTTGAGCCGCCGCTTGTAAGCTGCTGTGTGCCGCTTTTAAGCTGTGTAGCACCGCTGTGAAGATTTTTAGTGCCGCTGTAAAGCTGTGTTGCGCCTGCCGACAGCGTCTTTGAACCGTCATATGCACTGTCGACACCTGCTGTATACTGAGTAAGTCCTGTGTAGAACTGATTGTAGGAATCAAGCTGTGCGATAAGATTCTTTATCGTTGTCTGACCTGCCTTAGCCTTTGCTACAGCTTCGTTTATCTGCTTTGTGACCTTTTCGCTTTTCATATTCTGCTCGATAAGCTGTTTCTTCTGTGCTTCAACATTTGTACTTATCTGAGCCTTGACAGCATCTGTTGACATCTGAGCGGAAATTGCGGCTGTAACCTTAGCCTGTACGGCTTCGGGTATCTGTCCTGCCTTTACTGCCGCATTGTACTGCTCAGCGGTCATATTATAACCTGCGGCTTTGAGAACACCCTCAAGTACCTTTGCCTGTACAGCTTTTGTAACGCCTGCTGTTATAGCGTCATTGTTCTTTTCTACCTCGGTAGTTACCGTTTTGAGTGCCGTATTGTAAGCAAGAGTGTAGACCTTATCCTTGTCAAGAGAATCTACCAGCTTGTTAAGCTCTGTCTTGTAATTCTTTATCGTCAGTTTTGAAACGGTAAGACCGGAAGCCTTTATCTGCGTTTCGGCTGTGGATAACAGCGTGTCGAATACCTGCTTTGCGCCTGCGTTCAGCTGTTCGCTGTTTGATGAAAGCTCGCCAAGACCTTCGTTCAGCTCTGAAGCTCCTGCGCTTACCTGTCCTGCACCGCTCTCTACCTGAGATGCGCCGCTGTCAAGCGATGACGCACCGCTGTTAAGCTTATCTGCACCTTTGATAAGATCATTTGCACCGCCTGCCAGTGCAGAAGTGCCGTCCTTCAGCTTTCCTGCACCGCTGTCAAGAGCCTCAGCGCCTGTTTTCAGATCCTTGATACCGGCTACCAGAGAAACAGTGCCGTCCTTCAGCTTTACTGCGCCTACGTTCAGCTCATCCGCACCGCTCTTTAAATCGTTTGTGCCGTTTACAAGTGTGCCTGTGCCGTCATACAGAGTGCCTGCACCGTCTGCAAGCTGTTTTGTACCGTCAGCAAGTTCGCCCGATTTTTCAAACAGTGTAACAAGTCCGTCATAAAGCTGTGAAGAACCGTCTGAAAGCTGATCTACAGCGTCTGTGAATTCCTTGATAGTACCGTCAATATCGTCCATATTGAGTTTGTCGGTATCGACCTCGTTGAACAACTCTGTCGTGCCTACCGTCATACAGGTCATAAGCTCGAAATCCTTGACATCTGCGCTGATTTCAACGTATGAGGGGATTTCATAATCGTCCTTGTCAAGTCCTAAGTTTTCCTGCATACCGGGAAGCGCAAAGCCGAGAACCGCCGATCTGTCACCGTCGTTTACAAGCTTGCCGTTGGTTACCTTTACGTTCGAGAACTTCTCGTTATCAAGAACCGTTCCTGTTACCATCAGGAAAGGAACGTACATCTGCGTATCCTTGCCGTCAACCTTCACGGTACGCTTTTCATTGTTCGTATAGTCGATGCGGATTGTTACCTTGCCGCTCTTGCCTTTGATTTCATCGGGAGTGACCGTCTTGCCGTCAAGAGTATATGTAATCTTCATATCAACGGGGAGCGTTTTGTCTGTCGTACCCTGATAGTAAATGTCACTGCCTTCAGCCGCCCATTTGTAATTTTCTCCGCTGTTTGTAAAGCTCTCGTTGCCCTTTACATTCTTAACATCCTTAAGCGAGGTTTCATCCTCTATCGTGGCATTGTGCGAGCCGTTCTTCAGCCAGTCGCTGACGATGACCTTCTTTGTTGTACCGTCTGCATTTGAGATGATATATACCGTTTCTTCCTTGCCGTCCGTATCTGAGTTGCTCTTTTCGTCACTGCTTGTTTCTGTGCCGGCTGAAACGGATGACGATGTATTATTGTCGTTGCCGCCCTGTGCGGCGAATGCGAGAAGTCCGGAAGATGTGCCTATCATTGCGGCGGCAAGAACTATTGAAACTATCTTTATTATCTTTTTTCTTATCTCTTTCATACTGTTGTCCTTTCTCAGTTCGTCTTTTTACCGGCTTGTCTTGCTTCTTTAAAGCCGAGGCTTGTGTGGATTATAATCTTATCGAACAGCTTGAGCATAGCGGGTAATAACAGGATTACCGATACCATACTTATGATTGCGCCTCTTGCCATAAGTGCGCAAAGCGAGCTTATCATATCTACGTTTGAATAAATGCCTACACCGAATGTAGCGGCGAAGAAGCCGAGCGCACTTACTATAATTGAGGGTATTGACGACTTAAGCGCTGTATAAACCGCCTCATTCTTGTCACTGCCCTTGTTACGTTCCTTCTTGTATCTTGTTGTCATAAGGATAGCATAGTCAACGGTTGCGCCAAGCTGGATGGTACTGATACAGATAGGTGCGATGAACGCAAGCTCTGTACCTGTGTAACACGGAATACCGAGGTTTACGAATATGGCAAACTCGATTACCGCTACAAGTATCAGCGGAAGTGAAACCGACTTGAAGGTTACCAGAATGATAAGGAAGATTGCGGCTATCGAAATTACATCGACTACCTTGAAGTCCCTGTCGGTTACTTCGATAAGGTCCTTCGTACAGGGTGCTTCACCGATAAGCATTGCCGAGCTGTCATACTTCTTTATAATGTTGTTTATCTCTGTTACCTGATTGTTTACCTCGTCTGTTGCCGTTCCATATTCACTGCCTACAAGCATAAGCTGGTACTTATCGCTCTTAAGCACATCCGAGATAGAATCCGGGATTATCTCTGAGGGAACAGCCGAGCCGATAAGCGAATCAAAGCCTACCGCAAGGTTTACACCGTCAACCTTTCCGACCTCGTCAAGCATCGCTTTTGCGTCCTTCTGCGACATCTTTGAATCAGCGAGTATCATATGAACGTTTGACATTCCGAAATCGTCCTTCAGCTTTGTATTGGCGATAACGAAATCCATATCCTGAGGCATTGTCTGACTCAGATCGTAATATTTCTGTGTGTTGTTATAGCCGTAAACCGCAGGTCCTATCAGCACTGCGAATATTATAAGGAATATCCACGAACGCTTTGTGATGAATTTTGCAACCTTGTCGAACTTCGGCATAAGCTGTTTGTGTCTTGTCTTTTCGATAGCCTTATCGAATACAAGGATAAGTGACGGGAGGATAGTTACACAGCCGATAAGACCGAATACAACGCCCTTCGCCATTACTATACCAAGGTCCGCACCGAGCGTAAAGCTCATAAAGCACATTGAAAGGAAGCCGGCAATTGTTGTGATAGAAGAACTTGCTACAGAAATGATACTGTTTGAAATGGCGTGTGCCATAGCACGTTCCTTATCACCGTCAAATCTTACCTTCTGCTCGTTGTAGCTGTGCCAGAGGAATATCGAATAGTCCATCGTAACACCGAGCTGCAGGATAGCGGAAAGTGCCTTTGTTATGTAGCTTATCTCGCCTAAGAAGTAGTTACTGCCTAAGTTGTAGAGAATAGCCATACCGATACTTACGAGGAAGATTATCGGGATAAGGAAAGAATCCATAAAGAGCATCATTACTACTACAGCAAGAACTACTGCGATAGCGACATATATCGGCTCTTCCTGCTCGCAAAGGTTTTTAAGGTCTGTTACCATTGCGGACATACCCGAAACGAAGCACTGATTGTTCGTTACATCTCTTATCGTGTTGATAGCTTCCATTGTTTCATCGGCTGATGTCGATGTATCGAAGAATACCGCCATAACCGTTGAATGATCGGTGTTGAATGCGTCTTTTATCTTGTCGGGAAGAATATCCATAGGTATTGAAACGTCTGCTATCGAATCATACCATATTACCGAGTCAACGTGATCTACCGCCTCTATTTTTTCTTTAAGAGCGGAAACGTCCTTCGGCTCCATATCTTCCACAATTATCATACTGAATGCGCCCTTGCCGAAGTCATTCAGCAGAATGTCCTGACCCTGTATGGTTTCCATAGTATCAGGCAGGTAATTTAGCATATCATAATTTATTCTTGTAGCTATCATACCGAGTACCGAGGGTATCAGCAGTACGACCGCAACTATAAGAATGATTACTCTGTGCTTTGTTATCCATTTGCCAAGCTTAATCATCTTTGTCCTCCCTGTTGCTTGTTTCTACATAGATTTTGTCATCGGCGTGTACTTCTTTTTTTATAGCCTTGACTGTGTATGCGGCGATCCATATATTTGAAATGCCGTCCGCAAGCAATGTGATACCGAGCAGAACAGTAAGCGCTACCGCACTCTCAAAGGGATTTACGAGTAACAGTATTCCTATTCCGCCTGTAACTATTGCGCTGACAAGAATCAGCCACCAGCTCCTTACGCCGAAACGCTTTGCATCAACGGCTGTCTGTATCTTCATTATGCCGTCAATCATAAAATAAATGCCCATTATGACAGGCACCAGAGCCATTATATTACCCGGATGGATAATAACTACAAGTCCGAGCAGGATCGCTATGATACCGAATGCAAAGTCAAACTGGAACGCCAGCCCGTAGGGGTCGGCTGAAAAATATCCCGTGATTTTTACAATGCCGAATACTATAGCTGCTATTCCGAGCATATAGCATACCGCAAGCATTGAAATCTCCGGGAAAAGAATAAGTATAAGTCCTATGACCGCTATTGCGGCGCAAGTGGAAATATATGCTGCTTTTGCACGTTTGATAAATCTCATGATTTTCAGTCCTTTCTTTTTCTTTACAGCTATATTTTAACCCGCCGTGACGGTTTATACAACGGTCAATCCTGCGCCACTGTTCAATTTTAGGGCAATCGGTATAAATTGACCGATTTTTAGGCAGATGCGACTTTTTGCCTAAAACTTGAATTTTTAACGGGAATGTTGTATAATTATAACCGTAAAATAGAAAGCAGGAGAAACCACAGGCTAAAAACGGAGGTAATATGTCCGCACTTACCAAAAGAGCAATACAGGAATCGTTCAAAAAACTGCTGAGCAATCAGCCCTTAGATAAAATTACGGTAAAGAATATCACCGACGACTGCGGAGTAAACCGCAACACGTTCTATTATCATTACAGTGATATTTATCAGCTTCTTGAAGAGATTTTTCTTGCAGAAGCACAAAAGTCGGTAGATGAGATGATAATCGGACAGTCTTGGGAGGAAGGGCTCAAGACGGGACTCTGCTTTGTAAAGGAAAATAAGAAGCTGATTTACCACGTTTACAATTCACTTCACCGTGAAACGATTGAACGTTATCTTTACAGCGTTTCACTGGATTTTGCAAATAAGTTCATCGGAAACGCATCAAAGCAACTTAAACTGGATGTTTCTGATGAGGACAAAAAATTCATAGCGTCATTCTATAAGTACGCTATTGTGGGAATAGTACTTGACTGGCTTGAGGGCGGTATGAAGAGCGAGCCTGACGACCTTATCGCAAAGATGTCTTCACTCCTTACCGGAACTCTCAGGACAGCTCTTGAAAATGCAAGTAAAAAGTAATAAAAAACCGGTTGCCGAATGCAGGCAACCGGTTTTTTGCGTATACCGGGGTGTGATTTTCTTGACTTTTAGGCTGTTTTATAGTATTATTAATTAGATAAACGTATATCAAGGGTGGAACACAATGGATATAAAAATAACACCGTCAAAGCTCGGTGGAAAGCTGATAGTGCCGCCGTCAAAGAGCATTTCTCACAGGATGCTTATATGTGCGGCTTTTTGTGACGGTATGACACATATAGATAACCTGCTTGAGTGTATGGATCTGCACGCAACAATAAATGCATTGACGGCACTCGGTGCAATAATAAACGGCAAAGACGGCAGTTATGACATTACGGGGATAACTCAGCCCTCAGAAAAAGCCGCAGTGGATTGCTTTGAAAGCGGCTCAACGCTAAGATTTATGATACCGATATTCTCGGCTTTCGGCTGTGAAGCGGAATTTACGGGCAGAGGAAAACTCCCTGAAAGACCTATAACGCCACTGATTGAGCCTATGACAGAAAACGGCGCTGTGTTTGAAACGCTTTCGATGCCGTACAGGGTCAAGGGCAGGCTTAACGGCGGAAAGTATTATATTGACGGAAGTGTTTCATCGCAGTTTATAACAGGGCTACTGTTCGCACTCTCTGTGCTTTCAAAGGACAGCGAGATAATTCTTACTACCCGTCTTGAGTCGAAGCCTTATGTCAATATTACAATAGACTGTATGAAGCAGTTCGGGGTCGGGGTTTGCGAAACAGAGAATGGTTATTTTATAAAAGGCGGTCAGAAGTATCAGCCGCATAATTGCACAGTGGAGGCCGATATGTCGCAGAGTGCGTTTTTTCTTGCGGCAAACTGTGCAGGCTCGGATATAGAACTTACAAATCTCAACCTGAACAGCGTGCAGGGTGATAAGGCTATAATTGACATTGCCGAAAAATTCAGAAACGGCGGCGATCTGTCGGTAATAGACGCATCGGATATTCCCGACCTCGTTCCTGCGATTGCGGTGATGATGAGCTTCTGGAAAAAGCCGTGCAGGATAATCAACTGCGAGAGATTACGCATCAAGGAATGCGACCGTCTTGCCGCCACCACAGAGCTTATAAACGATTTAGGCGGTAAAGCAGTTTCTACGGAAAACAGCATTGAAATATTCCCTGTTGAAGCGTTCAAGGGCGGTACGGTACGCAATTATAACGATCACAGGATAGCAATGGCAGGCGCTGTTGCGGCTACGAGATCAACAGGCGAAGTAATTATAAAAGGCGCAGAATGTACAAACAAATCCTATCCGGGATTTTTTGACGATTTCAGGGCGCTCGGAGGTATAGCAGATGTCATCAGCGTTTAAATTCGGAGAGCTTTCGGTTTCAATATTTGGCGAATCGCACGGAAAGGCTATCGGTGTTGTGATAGACGGGCTTCCCGGTGGAATCGGAATCGACTTTGATGCTGTGCTTGACTTTATGGCAAGACGTGCGCCGAAGAAAGACGGCACAAGCACAATGCGCAGTGAAAAGGATTTTCCGAATGTAGTATCGGGGATGGTGGACGGTGTGCTGACAGGCACTCCCCTTTGCGCTGTGATACAGAATACAGATCAGCATTCGGCTGATTATAAGAGCGTGAGCCACCTTGCACGGCCCGGTCACGCCGATTATACGGGATATGTGCGTTATAACGGAAGTAACGATCTGCGTGGCGGTGGACATTTTTCGGGAAGAATTACCGCACCGCTGGTTTTTGCGGGAGCGATAGCATCGCAGATACTCGAAAGCAAGGGGATAACCACAGGAGCGCATATCCTGTCGATAATGGACGCAGGCGATGAACGCTTTGACCCTGTGAACGTGAATACCGAGCAATTAAAGCAGGTCAGAAGCCGCTATCTTCCGCTTATCAATACTAACGTTGAACAGCAGATGAGAGATGTTATAGCAGATGCGGCGGCAAAGCTCGATTCGGTAGGCGGAATTATCGAATATGCGGCGGTCGGACTTCCTGCGGGCATAGGCTCGCCTATGTTCGACGGCATCGAAAACAGGATTTCACAGGCGGTATTCGGCGTGCCTGCTGTCAAGGGCATTGAATTCGGCGCAGGCTTTGATGTTGCGAATATGTACGGCAGTAACAACAATGACGAGTTCTGCATTGAAAATGGCAAAATCAGGACAAGGACGAATAACCACGGAGGCATTTTAGGCGGTATCACAAGCGGTATGCCTGTAGTATTCCGTGTTGCGATGAAGCCTACCCCGTCAATCGCCCGTCCGCAGAAAACAGTTGATTATACCACTATGACGGAAGAAACGCTTTGTATCAAGGGCAGGCACGATCCCTGCATCGTTCCGAGGGCTGTACCCTGCATTGAGTCGGCGGCAAACCTTGCGATTTTATCTTATGTTATCTGACGTTCATATCTGAAAGGAGGAGCAATATGAGTATACCTGTCCCTAAATACACGCTCTATGACCGCAAGGACATTGAGGTGCTTGTGGCATATATTCTGTACAAGGTCGGCAGTATCACAAAAGACGAGCTTATGCGATGCACGGTCGACCACGATTTTGTAATGTATTTCGATCTTATCTGCTGTCTTTTCGATATGGAAGACAAGGGTCTTATAATCTGCGAAAAAGCCGGCAATGACGAAACCTGTCTGCCAACGGCAAAGAGCGAATATCTCGCTATCGAACTTGCTTACACTATTCCCCTTTCGATAAGGGAGGACACGATATACTACGCAAAGAAAATCACTTCACATTCACGGCTCGAAAAAACCGTCAAGACCGAGATAGTAAAGGTCGAGCAAGGCGGCTATCAGCTTTGCATACGGTTTATAAACGAGATGGGCGGAACGGATCTTATGGAGCTTAAAATCTACGCTCCGACAAAGGAAAGCGCCGAACAGATGGAAAAGAGGGTTTTCGACAATCCTGTGGGTGCGTACAGAAACGTACTGAATTCATTTATTCAAGGGTATCTCACCGTATCGGAAAAGGAGATACAGGAAGTGCTTGATGATACGAAGATTTAAAATCATTTTAAAAACGCACATAAAAGCAGCGTCCGTGTGGCTTTACACGGGCGCTGTTTTTATAATCCTACTTTTTACCGCAACAACCGGGCGAACATATACCCTTGTACATTTCGATTTTCCTGTCAAGACGGGAAAGCGTACTCTGCATTTCTTCAATCCTGCTTATAAGTGCCTCACGCTGTTCGACAAGTATCGCCATACGGGCTTCTGCGGTAGAGTCACCCTCTTTGAAAAGCGTCATATATTCTATAAGTGCCTCAATGGGAAGTCCTGCGTTACGCATACACTTGATAAACTCTACGGATTTGCAGGAATTCTCATCATAATCACGCAGACCGCTCTTTGTTCTCGGAACAGGGGGAAGTAAGCCGATACGTTCATAATAGCGGAGCGTGTCAGTTGAAATATCGTACTTTTTGCTGACTTCTGAAATAGTCATAATATATCACGTCCTTTCGGTTTATCTATATTATCACATGGAGTTAACTCCATGTCAAGAGGGGAAAAGAAAAACTGCCGAAAGATCGGCAGTTTTCAAAAATTATGCTTTGATATTCAGAACGTGTCCTGTTACTCCGGCAGGCGGAATATCGGCGCTGTTGATAAGATCAACCACCTCTGCCCCGCTTTGCTCGATGCTGTCGATGCTCTTTGACAGCATTGCTGTGGAAACGCTCTGTGCTACGTTTGCCTGTGCCATACTGACAGACATACTCGCAATGTAAGAAGTAAGATCCATAATAAGACCTCCTTTAAGCTATCAATCGGTAATGATAGTCTTTTCTCTTATCTCTTTTTCTACCATATCACAGAAATCAGATACCGACATTGTACCGATATCGCCACGCTTGCGGCAACGGATAGAAACGTTTTCTGTTTCAACCTCCTTATCGCCTATAACAAGCATATAAGGAATCTTCTGAAGCTGTGCTTCACGAATCTTGAAGCCTATCTTCTCGCTTCTGCCGTCAACCTCTACTCTTATGCCACGCTTCTTAAGCTCTGCGGCAACCTTTGATGTAAACTCGTTGTGACGGTCGGCAATAGGCATAAGCTCAACCTGTACGGGAGCAAGCCATATCGGGAACGCACCTGCAAAATGTTCGGTCAGGATACCGATAAATCTTTCGATAGAGCCGAATACAACACGGTGAATCATAATAGGTCTGTGCTTTTCGCCGTCCGCACCTGTGTATTCAAGTTCAAATCTCATAGGCAGCTGGAAGTCAAGCTGGATAGTACCGCACTGCCACGTTCTGCCGAGCGAGTCTTCAAGATGGAAGTCAATCTTAGGACCGTAGAATGCACCGTCGCCCTCGTTTACAACGTAAGGAAGTCCAAGACCGTCAAGAGCCTTACGCAGACCCTCTGTAGCCATATCCCAGTCTTCCTGACTGCCCATACTGTCTTCGGGCTGTGTTGAAAGCTCAACGTGATACTTGAATCCGAACAGCTTGTAAACCTCGTCAATAAGTCTTACAACGCCCTTTATCTCGTCCGTAATCTGATCGGGAGTCATAAAGATATGCGCATCGTCCTGTGTGAAGCATCTTACACGCATAAGACCGTGAAGTGCGCCTGACTTTTCGTGACGGTGAACAAGTCCGAGTTCGCCCATTCTCATAGGTAAATCTCTGTATGAACGGGGCTTTGACTTGTATACAAGTATTCCGCCCGGACAGTTCATAGGCTTTATGGCAAACTCTGTATCGTCAATTACAGTAGTATACATATTCTCTTTGTAATGATCCCAGTGACCCGATGTTTCCCATAGCTGACGGTTGAGCATTATAGGAGTGGAAATCTCAACATAGCCGTCACGGGTGTGTATCTGACGCCAGTAATCAATAAGAGTATTCTTGAGCGTCATACCCTTAGGTAAGAAGAACGGGAATCCGGGACCCTCGTCCATAATAGTGAACAGCTCAAGCTCCTTGCCGAGCTTTCTGTGGTCACGCTTCTTCGCTTCTTCAATCATATTGAGGTATGCCTCAAGCTCTGATGCCTTGGGGAATGCTGTGGCATAGATACGGGAGAGCATCTTGTTCTTTTCACTGCCTCTCCAGTAAGCGCCTGTACAGCTTGTCAGCTTGAATGCCTTTACAAAGCCTGTTGACATAAGGTGAGGACCTGCACATAAATCTGTGAATTCGCCCTGCTTATAGAAGGATATAGGCTCGTTCTTGCCTGCGTGTTCCTCGCAAAGCTCAACCTTGTAAGGCTCGTCAATCTCCTTGAGATACTTAATAGCATCTGCAGGAGCCATTTCAAACTGTTCGAGCTTTAAATCTTCCTTTACTATCTTCTTCATCTCTGCTTCGATAGCCTCGAGATCTTCAGGCATAAAGGGAGTATCTTTATCAAAATCGTAATAGAATCCGTTATCTATAGCAGGACCTATCGCCAGCTTTACCTCAGGGTAAAGTCTTTTGACAGCCTGTGCCAGAATGTGAGATGCAGTGTGACGGAACGCTTTCTTACCGTCTTCATCGTCAAATGTAAGTATTTCAAGTGTGCAGTCGCTGTCAATTACAGTACGCAGATCCTTGATCTCGCCGTCAATCTTTGCAACGCAAGCCGCCTTTGCAAGACGAGGGCTTATTTCCTTTGCAACGTCAAATACGGAACAAGCACTTTCAAGTTCCTTTACGCTGCCGTCTTTCAGTGTAACTTTTATCATTGTTTTTCCTCCGTTAAGCCGCCATACGAGAGCGGTCTTTAGTCTGTCTCTTATACACATCTGACGCTGCCGACGATAAGGCTC
>UQBC01000025.1 GCA_900539195.1 uncultured Oscillospiraceae bacterium | reverse complement strand
AAAACGTTCTCGGACAGGTGCGTATGCACCTCCGCATTTTTATGCGGTAAATCATCGTCAGATGATTTTAGTCCGAGGTTGTTATTGCGTAAGCAAAAACGTTCTCGGACAGGTGCGTATGCACCTCCGCATTTTTATGCGGTAAATCATCGTCAGATGATTTTAGTCCGAGGTTGTTATAACACGATTTTAATGTGCCGTCAAGGCACATTGCGGCAATTTGCCGCAAGTTTTGCCTTTGGCAAAACAAAAAACGCACCGACAAAAGCCGATGCGGTAAGTTTATTTATGATATAAAATCAAACCTTAGCGATAACCTCAACCTCAGCAAGTACGCCCTTGGGAAGTGCCTTTACAGCAACGCATGAACGTGCGGGCTTTGATGTGAAATACTGACCGTATACCTCGTTGAACTTTGCAAAGTCACCCATATCAGCTAAGAAGCAGGTCGTCTTGATAACATTTTCAAAGCTCGTGCCTGCCTGCTTTAAAACCTCGCCTAAATTCTTGCATATCTGATGTGTCTGACCCTCGATGTCCTTCGCCTCAACCTCAGATGTTGCGGGATTGATTGCGATCTGACCTGATGTGTAAAGCACACCTGCGTGAACTATTGCCTGTGAATAAGGACCGATTGCGGCAGGTGCCTTGTCTGTATGAATCTTTTCCATTGTCATTACCTTCCTTTGTTTATTACTCGATGCTGTAGCCTGCATCGGTAAGTGCTTTTCTTATCTGAGCGATATGCTCATAGTTTCTTGTTTCAAGCTCAACACGCAGATAACAGCCGTTGACATCCTCGCCCTCGTTTGCACGCTCGTGGTGAACGGATATAACGTTACCGCCGAGGTCTGCGATTATCTGCGATACGCCCTTGAGCTGACCGGGCTTGTCGATAAGTGCAATATTAAGCTGGCAGGTACGTCCGGACTTTATAAGACCTCTCTTGATCACTCTTGAAAGGATTGTTACATCAATATTACCGCCGGATACAAGGCATACGACCTTCTTGCCCTTTACGGGAACCTTGTTGAACATTACTGCCGCAACGGGAACTGCGCCCGCACCCTCGGCTATCAGCTTGTGCTTTTCGATAAGAGTAAGTATTGCCGTTGAGATCTCATCATCTGTAACAGTTACTATATCGTCAACATACTTTCTGCAAAGCTCGAATGTATTAGAACCGGGCTCCTTTACTGCGATACCGTCTGCTATGGTGGAAACGTGATCAAGGCACTCAATCTTGCCGTCCTTGACAGATGTCTGCATACTGGGTGCGCCTGCCGCCTGAACACCGTAAATCTTTATATCGGGCTTTAATGATTTCATCGTGAATGCAACGCCCGAAATAAGTCCGCCGCCGCCGATAGGCACTACAACAGCGTCAATATCGTCAAGCTGTTCAAGCAGTTCAAGACCTATCGTTCCCTGTCCTGCGATTACATCCTCATCGTTGAACGGGTGAATAAATGTATAGCCGTGTTCATCACGGAGCTGTAAAGCTTTGTTGTATGCATCGTCATATACGCCCTCGACAAGACATATCTCCGCACCGTAGCTTCTTGTAGCCTCGACCTTTGAAATCGGAGCACCGTCCGGCAGACATATTATCGACTTGATACCGCTTCTCTGCGCCGCAAGAGCAACGCCCTGTGCGTGGTTACCTGCACTGCACGCAATAACGCCGTGCTTCTTCTCTTCTTCTGTAAGTGTGGAGATCTTGTAGTATGCGCCTCTTACCTTGAACGAACCTGTTACCTGTAAATTTTCCGTCTTGAGATAAACATCCGCATCGGGATTTATCTGGGGAGCGTGGATAAGGTCGGTAGGTCTTATTACCTCTTTCAGTTTAAAAGCCGCATGATAAACCTTGTCTAATGTCAACATCTTTCTTCTTTCCTTTCCTGTCTTTGCTTTATAAATGATTCTGCGATTTCAATGATACAAAGCACTTTCCGGTAGCTGATAAAATAAAAAAGCCCCGCCTTATGAAACTTAACGTTTCAAGAGGCGAAGGCTTGAAGTCTCCGTGTTACCACTCTTATTGCCCGTGAATAACGAGCCGCTCTGTACATATCCGTCAATATGCTACTCTGTAACGGGAGTACCCGTACAAGCTTACTGCTGTTTCTGCCTGTCTGCTCAGAGGTGATTATCTTTTGCGGTATTACCTGCCGTTTCACACCTCCAACGGCTCTCTGTGAGGCTTTTCCCGCCGACTTCCTCGTCAACGCATTCTTGTTATCGTTTTAGAGTATAGCACTGTTTTTGCGATTTGTCAACACTAATTTTCAAAAAAATCGCTTACACGTTTACGCAAAATAATTATCAAACGCTTTAACGCCGATGTCAATCTGCTTTTCCGCAAACTTTGCCGCATCATCGTCATTTTCGCTTGTATCGTCTGTTTCGCCAAGTATCATAAAGCAGTAATAACCGTCCTTTTCGAGTATCTTGCCGGCGTTCACCTTCGCAACGTTTACGGGATACTGCATCTGCTGTTCCTTCATAACGAGCAGAGCGTCCTCAAGCGCACGCTTTACATCGGCTTCCTTACCCTTTTTCGGCTTTACTATTACAAGCCTGTCGGGGTGGAAACCTATTAACGGCGCTTCCGCTACAACCTCATCATACATATCCTTTTTAAGCCCGAACTCGCTTTCAAGCATTTCCGTATCCATAGCCTGATCCGGCAGATAGTTGTCACCGTATGCCTTTGCTACTGCGTCCCTAAGACCCTTTGCGGACAGTGTGCTGTTTTTATCGTTATTTTCCGGACTGCTTATATCTCCCGACGAGCTTCCGGCGCTTTCCTGAGCCGAAGTCGAAAGACCCGGTGCAGCAGATGACGCATTACTCTCACTGCCTGATGTGCATGCGGATAAAATTACGGATACAGCGGCAATCGCCGCAACCGCAGATATAATATACCTGTACTTCTTCATTTTCCTGTTCATTGGAACCCTCCTTTTACAATTTTATATTTGGATTATATTATTGCCGTGTGAAATCGGCATTATACCTATGTAGAATTTATATGAAAATTTCGGAAAAGTCTATAGACATTTCCTGACGCAAATGTTATAATTGAATCATCAAAATAACCAATTTTCACACAGAAAGGAATAGTAAAATGCACAATATTGATAAACTTATTTCTGAAATGACGCTTGAAGAAAAAGCAGGTCTTTGCTCGGGTGCGGATTTCTGGCACACGAAAAAAGTTGACCGTCTTGGAATTCCCGATGTTATGGTAAGCGACGGCCCTCACGGACTTCGCAAACAGGATATTGATACCGTTGACCCTAACGAAAGCATTAAAGCAGTATGCTTCCCTGCCGCTTGTGCTACCGCCTGCAGCTTTGACCGTGAGCTTATGCTGTCGATGGGCGAAACGCTCGGTGAAGAATGCCGTGCAGAAGACGTATCCGTACTGCTCGGTCCTGCCGTAAACATAAAGCGTTCGCCTCTTTGCGGAAGAAACTTTGAATACATTTCCGAAGACCCTTATCTGGCAGGCGAGCTTTCGGCTGCTTATATAAACGGTGTCCAGAGCAAGAATGTCGGCACATCTATAAAGCACTTTGCCGCAAACAGTCAGGAAACCCGCCGTATGACCTGCTCTTCCGATATGGACGAGCGTACATTGCGCGAGATATACTTCCCCGCTTTTGAAACAGCGGTAAAGAAGGCTCAACCGTGGACAGTCATGTGCTCATATAACCTTATAAATGGTGAATACTCATCGGAAAATGATAATCTTCTGAATAAAGTACTTCGTGACGAATGGGGCTTCAAGGGCTATGTAATGTCCGACTGGGGAGCGGTAAACGACCGTGTCAAAGGTCTTGCCGCAGGACTTGATCTTGAAATGCCTTCAAGCAACGGCTTGAACGATGCAAAGATCGTCGAGGCGGTAAAGAACGGCACACTTGACGAAAAGGTGCTTGACACAGCCGTAAAGCGTATACTTGAGCAGGTTTACCGCTACCGTGACGTAAAGGGCGGAGAGCATACATTTGACCGTGGTATAGACCACAAAAAAGCGGCAGAAATTGCCAAGGAATGTATGGTTCTTCTTAAAAACGACGGCGCTTTGCCCCTGCCCCACAGCAACGCCAAGATAGCGTTTATCGGTGCTTTTGCGAAAGATCCCAGAATACAGGGCGGCGGCAGTTCGCACATTAATACGAGAAACATTTCAAACGCACTTGACAGCGCCGCAAAATATTCCGACGTTTCCTATGCCGAAGGATATGAGCGTGAATCAAACGATACAAACCCTGCACTTCTTGAGGAGGCTGTACAGCTTGCCGCCGACAGTGATGTTGCGGTAATTTTCGCAGGACTTCCCGACAGCTTTGAATCGGAAGGCTATGACAGACAGCATATGCGTATGCCCGACTGCCAGAACGAATTGATTGACGAAATCTGCAAGGTGCAGGAAAACGTAATAGTTGTACTGCACAACGGCTCTCCCGTTGAAATGCCGTGGAACGATAAGGTAAGCGCAGTTCTTGAGGTTTATCTCTGCGGCGAAGCTACAGGCGAAGCTACTGCGGATATACTTTTCGGCAAGGCAAACCCCTGCGGAAAGCTCGCAGAAACAATACCGATGAAATTATCCGATACTCCATGCTACCTCACCTTCCCCGGCTACCGCCACGCAGAATATAACGAGGGTGTATTCGTAGGCTACAGATACTACGATAAAAAGGAAATGGCAGTACGCTATCCTTTCGGTCACGGCTTATCCTATACCACATTTGAATATTCCGATATAAAGCTCTCCGACACTGCAGTAGGCGATGACGATATTCTCACAGTAAATGCGGTTATCACGAATACCGGCAACTGTGCCGGCAAGGAAATCGTACAGCTTTATGTAGCGGATAAATCGGGCTTTGCTGTTCGTCCCGAAAAGGAACTTAAAGATTTCATCAAGATTGAGCTTCAGCCCGGAGAAAGCAAAACGGTCACATTCAGGCTCGACAAGAGGGCGTTCAGCTACTATAACGAGGAGCTTGGCGACTGGTACGCGCCTAACGGCAAGTATGATATAATGATAGCAAGCTCGTCCCGTGATATAAGACTTACGGCTGAGGTTACGCACAAAACAGCGGTAAAACTCCCGTTTGTCGCAACTGAAAACACGGTATTCGGCGAGTTTATGGACTATGCCGAGGGCAAGGCTACTCTTGACCTGCTCTTCAGCAAGGTCGCAAAGGGTCTGCTCGGCGGCGACCACTTTGAGCCCGAAGCTGTACGCAGTATGATTGGCAGTATGCCGCTCCGTCAGATACGTTCATTCGGCGGTATCAGCGATGAACTGCTGCAGCAGGCTGTCGATATGCTGAATAAGGATTTCGGCGGATTTAAGGCGCAGATGTAATATAACAGAATATATAAACCCGGTGCAGGCTGTGTGGCTTGCACCGGGTTTTATTATAAAGGAAAATAATAAGCATCATTCAGCGTAAACCCGCTATACAACACGTCATATATTCTGCCGTCCTGTGCGGTATAATGCGTAAATACACCGTTTTCGTCTAATGAAAAAACATAGTCATCCGAATAAATATCAGACATATCAGACATATCAGACATATCAAGCATATCACGCAATCCGGTTTCATTTATCCATTGCGTACTCTTTGATATAAATTCTTTATCGCTATTATTAAAATATACATATCTCCTGAAAGCAACTTTATCGTCTTGATAAAAGTAACAATCCTTTTCTACCATCGATATTCCGATACCGTGCAATATATTGAAATATGTACATTCCTTTGCTTTTCCGCCGTCAAAACGGTATTTTGTAAACATATCTATCAAAAAAATATGCTCATCATCATTTCTGTAAAAGCAACCGACCCTATACACATCTTCACTGTTATAAAAATATAATCCGTAATTATTACTGCCACACATATAGTCGTAAATCAGACGACCGTTTTCATCAAAGCCATATTCATAGCCGTATTTCTGAGGCTTGCTTTTACATTTTTTAATTTTTCCCCTATGGTAACCTCCGACAGCAAGGAACAGATAGTAATCGGGATTATACCAACCTCCTGTACCGTTGCACTCCACGGTAGTATATTCATATCTTACCGCACTTTTCAAAGCGTTATTGAGTATATCCGGGAAATTGTCCTTGTGCGAATTTACAAACGCTTTTACCTCACTTATTTCGCTGTCAAAATCTTCTTTTGCTATATCTTCGATATTCATATTTTACCTCATATAAAAGAAACCGACTGATATAGGACTACCAATCGGTTTATTCTGACATTACTTCTCTTCCTGCTTAGCCTTTTCCCTTGCAAGCAGATTTGCCTTATAGTCAAGGTAATTCTGGAGAATAACTGCGGCGGCAACTGCGTCAATTACCTTTTTACGCTCCTTGCCGCGCTTGTTTACGTCATTCATCATATTGTGTGCAGTGACCGTAGTTGAACGCTCGTCCCACATCACAACGGGTATTTCGAGGAAGTTCTGAAGCATATCCGCAAACATTCTGCACTTCTCACTTCTCGGTCCGTATGTTCCGTTCATATTTATCGGATTTCCGACCACGACCTCGCCGACCTCATATTCGACAGCGGCGGCGGCTACCTTTTCAACACACGTCTGAAAATTTCTCTCGTCTATAACGCCTATAGGTGACGCAAGCGTCTGCGTTCTGTCACAGCAGGCAAGCCCTGTGTGTGCATCGCCGTAATCAACAGCCATTATTTTCATTATTTCTTATTTCCTTTCGGACAAGTAGTTTTTCCTGTAACAAAGCTGAATTCAAGCTCCGTCATAAAATCGAACAATCCGGGAATGAGTTTTTTCTCTTTCTGCATTTTCTCAAATTCCGCAAGCGTGACAAACTTCGCACCGGACACTTCCTCTGTCTGAAGTGTAAGATCGTCAAGCGTCAGATCTCTGTGCAGCTCGTAGCAATCTATAAAGAAAGCCGCACCGTGCTTTGTACCTTTGAATGTAAGCTCCTCATCGGCAACATCTATGCCGATCTCTTCCTTTATTTCACGCTTGATACAGTCAATGCTTGATTCTCCCGCTTTGACCGCACCGCCTGTGCATTCCCACAGACCGCCGAAATTCTTATACTTACAGCGTTGTGTAACGAGCAGCCTGTTACCGCTTACTATCCACGCCTCACAGACGATATTGTATTCGCCCGGCTGCATACGGATACCTCTTTTATGAAGTTTTCCGGTACGCTTTCTGTTCTTGTCGTACACGTCCCAGTATTCCGCCACTCGTTTCACCTCCCTGCGATTATCCGTTTAATCAGTTGTTGGCTTTATACTCTTTCAGTGCCTCGGCAAGCTGAGCAGGACATGAACTGCTCTTTGAGCCGCACTTTATACCGTCAAGGCGCTCGATAACCTCATCAACAGGCATACCCTTTACAAGGTGTGCTATACCCTGCAGATTTCCGTTGCAGCCTCCTATTACCTGAAGACCTTCTACCTTGCCGTTTTCAACATCTATTATCATTTTACGGGAACATACTCCCTTGGGTGTGTATTCAAATGTCATTTTTCGTCTTCCTTTCAAATTGTCTGTGCAGATTATATTACTGCTGTGCCGCTTTTGCAACTGCTGTGGCTACCGCTTCTGCTACCGACTTGTCAAGCGGGCTGGGGATTATATATTCTCTCGACAGCTTGTCGGGAGTTACAATATCCGCTATTGCATAAGCGGCGGCCTTCTTCATTTCTTCCGTTATCGCCTTTGCTCCGCACTGTAAAGCGCCCTTGAATATTCCGGGGAATACAAGAACGTTGTTTATCTGGTTGGGGAAGTCGCTTCTGCCCGTACCTACGATATAAGCGCCTGCGGCAAGAGCCTTGTCGGGCATTATCTCAGGCTCAGGATTTGCCATAGCGAAGACTATCGGCTTTTCCGCCATCGACTTTATCATATCCTCGCTCACAAGGCCGGGCTTTGATACGCCGATGAATACATCTGCGCCCTTCATTGCCTCGGCGAGTCCACCCTTTATGTTATTGTTGTTTGTCTTTGTTGCGATCTCTGCGTGAGCGGGATTTTCATACTTATCGTCCTTATTGATAATACCGTTTATATCGACCATGATAAGATTACCTATTCCCATATTAAGCAGGAATGTGCCTATCGCAATACCTGCCGCACCTGCGCCGTTTATTACAACCGTAATATCCTTCATCTGCTTGCCTGCGCAACGTACCGCATTGATAAGAGCCGCACCTACTACAACGGCTGTTCCGTGCTGATCGTCATGGAATACGGGGATATCCAGCTTTTCTTTCAGTCTGCGTTCGATCTCAAAGCATCTGGGAGCCGAGATATCCTCTATATTGATACCACCGAAGCTGTCGGATATAAGCTCTATCGTTCTTACTATCTCGTCAACATCCTTAGACTTTATGCAGATAGGAAATGCGTCAACGCCTGCAAATTCCTTGAACAGACAGCATTTGCCCTCCATAACGGGCATTCCTGCGAGTCCGCCTATATCGCCAAGGCCGAGTACGGCTGTACCGTCCGTGATGACCGCAACTAAATTCTTACGGCGTGTCAGCTTGTATGACAGCGAAGGGTCCTTTTCTATTTCAAGACAGGCCTGTGCAACACCGGGCGTATAGCAAAGCGAAAGATCCTCCCTTGTATTGACGGGTGCTCTTGAAATAACTTCTATCTTGCCTTGCCATTCATAGTGCTTTTCCAGTGCCTGCTGTTTGATATCGGTTGCCATTTTTCTTTTCCTTCCTTTTGGGATAATTATTTTATTTTCCGTTTCAGAATACGCTGAAGCGAATCATCGGGAGTGTAGTTCGTGCCGATAGCTATCGGATAGTGGTTATAGAATCCGTGAAAATCAGAGCCGCCAGTCGTTATGAGATTGTGCTCTTCCGCTATTTTAAGCAGTCTTTCACGCTGTTCATCATTTGCACTCTGGTGCCATACCTCCGCACCGTCTATCTTTCCTGCTGCGGCAAGCTCCTCAAGCAGTTCAAAATTGTCGAATACAGCGGGGTGAGCAAGTACCGCTAAACCGCCTGCCGAGTGAATGAGTTCCAGCACAAAATGCACCTCGGGATAGTCCTGCATATCCGTACTTACTTCCTCTGCGCAAAGTCCCGTTACGGGATTGAACAGCTCGTCATATACTTTTCCGTAAAGATCGGTAGTATAACCGTAGTCCATAAGGGCGTGCATGATATGACACTTGAATATTACTTTGCTGCCTGTGGCATAGCGCAATATGCTCTCAAGCGTTATAGGATATTTTTCAAGCACTTTCATAGCCATCTGCTTGCCACGCTTCTTACGCAGTTCACAAGTGCGCAGACATAAGCCTTCAAGTCTGTTAGGCTTTTCGGGATTATAACAGATTATGTGCGCTTTTGTTCCGTGCTTGCTGTCGTATGTAGAAAACTCGACAGCAGGAATTACGTTTACGCCGTAACGTTCACCGAGTACAACCGCCCTTGACGAAGATGAAAGCGTGTCGTGGTCGGTTATCGCAAAATAATCGATGCCGTAACGCTTTGCCTGCGCAATGGTTTCTTCAAGACCCAGTGAACCGTCGGACATTGTTGTGTGACAATGTAAATCAGCCTTCATATCAATACCCTTCTTTCTTTTTGTTCTGCCGGATAACGATGCAGTAAAAACTGCACGATACATAATATAATTATACCACTTTTAAAGGTATAATGCAACATTTTTTGTAAATACGGGTCGAATCCCCTTTTTTACGCAAAACGGCATTCCCGCACTTTCTGCGGGAATGCCGTAATAATTATTTGATAACTTTGCCGTGTGCCTTGGGAACCGCCTTGATCTCCTTTTCACTGCCGCCTCTGTCAACAAAGACAGCATTCTCGGCAATATCCTCTTCGCTTATCGGACCAAGCTCGGGGTTACGCTCGCCGCGCTCCTCGTAATACGGATTGACAATATATTTCTGTATCACGGGATAACAGATGAATGTAGTGGTAAAGCACATAAGCGACAACGGTAAGAATATAACCGCAAATACCGAAAAAGGTAAAAAAAGCACAATAAGACTTATTATAACGAGATTGATGATAAGCGCAATGAAATTACGCTTTACTCCGAGGAAAACAAGGAAAACAGCGTTCTTGAGAATCGAGCCGATTGAAAGGTTCAGTGCAACAATCTCAAGATAAATATAGAAGTGCATTATAAACACAAGAGTAGCACAGCATATCATAATACAGATAAACACAAGCGAGCCGTCGGGAAGCGATTCGTTCATCAGAAACTGGAAGCAGGCAATCCATACGGATACTATCATTATAACGTCAACTATACCAATAAAGACCGACTGCTTGAAATTCTTCTTGAAAGCAGTAAAGAATTCATCGAAAACAAAACACGGCTGTTCGAGAATGAACTTTCTCATAACGTGAGTAAGAGCCGCCGTAGCAGGTCCGAAGGTAATTATGGGTATGCAGAAAAGAACATACAGCATATTAAGCTCTATCAGCTTCCAGAACTTTCTGCCGAATATTTCCCAATATTTGAAAAACGGCTTTTTCTGCGGTGCCGATTTTGATACGCCCTTGCCCGAACTCTGATAATCGAATAACTTGAATGCCAAGATAACAACTCCTTAACGTGAAAACGTGAACATTTCTGCCTTAACGGCATTATATCAATGATAACACCGTAATGTTAACAGCGTTTAAATAATCCGTTACACTCATGCGGTAAAAATACCGTGTAATATTATACAATATTTTTTGACGAATTGCAAGTTAAAAATAGGAATATTGTATAAAAAGATTCAGATTGGCGGCAACTTCCGTATTCACAGCCTCATAAACTATTGAACAGACGATAAAAAAGTGATATAATAATTTAAATATATTCCGAAAGGAGTCAACTTAAACCGACAGTGGAATACATTACAATCGGAAATGTTAAAATAGAAAAAACCGCTTCACTGGCTCCGATGGCGTCTGTTGCCGATAAGGCAATGCGTACTATGTGCAAAAAATACGGTGCGGCACTGCTCACAGGAGAAATGGCAAGTGCAAAAGGGCTGTGCTATTCCGACAGGAAAACTGCGGCTCTGCTTACCGTCACCGATTATGAGCGTCCTATGGCAATACAGCTTTTCGGCAGTGAGCCTGAATTTATGGCAAAGGCGGCTGTTATTGCGGCACAGTATAAGCCCGACTTCATAGATATAAACTGCGGCTGTCCCGTACCGAAGGTTGCGGGAAACGGCGCAGGCTCTGCACTTATGAAAGATCCCGTTCTTCTCGGACATATCGTTGAGGCGGTAGTAAAAGCCACAGATATCCCGGTAACGGTCAAGATAAGAAAAGGCTGGGACGAAAAGAACGTAAACGCAGTCGAAGTTGCCCGTGTTGCGCAGGAAAGCGGAGCGTCTGCCGTAGCTGTTCACGGCAGGACAAAGAACCAGATGTACAGCGGAAAGGCAGACCTCGACATAATCGCAGAAGTAAAACAGGCACTGAATATACCTGTAATAGGAAACGGAGATATTGACAGCGGAGAAAGCTGTAAACATATGTACGATTACACCGGCTGTGATCTGGTTATGGTCGGCAGAGCCGCCTGCGGCAGACCGTGGATATTCTCGGAAATAAAGCACTATCTTGAAACGGGTAAAACGCCGCCTCCCCCCTCCCCCGATGAACAGCTTGATATCATGAATGAGCATATCAGACTGCTTTGTGCAGATAAGGGTGAATATATCGGAATGAAGGAAGCCAGAAAGCACACTGCATGGTATCTCAAAGGCAGACCCGGTGCGGCAAAGCTCCGCAATATGTGCGGCAGTCTGTCAACGCTTGAGGATTTTGACAATATGCTGGCGCTTATAAGAAACACGGCACAGCAGGATATATAAGGACAGAAAGAAAGGCAAGAACATGAAAGAAACATCACACAAATTAAGATCTCTCACCGCATTTGACATAAGCGGCGATTATCTGATAGGTCAGTTTGAACGGCTCGCAAGCGACGATGAATGCACAGCGATAGACGCGTATACGAATATTGCACGTTATCTGCTGACACACGACAAGACGCTTGCTGATTATCTGCGTGAACTTCTTACCTATGCAGATTCAAAGCTCATTGAAAGCTACATAAAAAAAGAAGATACAAACAAGCAGTATGCGGTCGAATATGACGTATCGGTCATAAAAGAGCTTGCAAAGATGTCGGCTCACAAGCTGAAAGATTACCTCTTTCAGAAATTCAATGAGAACTTTATTTTCTCCCTCCCCGAATATGTAACGGGCGGATTTGACTGCAACGCAGAGTATTTTATCCGTCATATAAGCGAGAACGGAAGCGGCATTTACGCCAAGTACAAGGCTTTTGTCTATGACAACGGCGAGCTTCAGCCTATCGAAAAGCCCGATGCTATACGTCTGTCAGACCTCAAGAAATACGAATCGCAAAGAAAGCAGATTGTTGATAACACAAGAGCATTCATAGCAGGTCACCCCGCAGACAATGCTCTGCTCTACGGTGACAGAGGTACAGGAAAATCATCGACCGTCAAGGCGCTCCTCAATGAATATGCGAATTTACGCATAGTACAGGTAGACAAAAAGGATGTTGCCTGCCTGCCGACACTGTACAAAACACTTAGTGCAAGTCCTCTCAAGTTCATCATCTTCATCGACGACCTTTCATTCGGCGAAAACGATGAAGGCTTCGGTATACTTAAAAAGGTTCTTGAAGGCTCTGTATGCGGCAGACCGTCAAATATACTCATATATGCGACCACCAATCGCCGCCATCTTATCAAGGAAACCGAAAGCAGTCGTATGGGCGACAATGTCCACAGTGCAGACGAAATCGATGAAAGTATGTCGCTGTCCGACAGATTCGGTCTGTTCGTTACATTCCTTGCTCCCAACAAGGAAACATATCTTGAAATTGTACGCAGTCTTATCCTCGACAGAGGAATTATAATAGATATGGACAAACTCGACAGATGCGCTGAAAGATTTGCACTAAAGCGTAACGGCAGATCGCCGAGAATAGCCAGACAGTTTGCAGACAGCCTGCAATCAAAGCTTGCTCTCGGCATAGACCCGGAGAAGATGTGATATGAAAAGAAAGCTTTTAGCGCTGACAGCAATCCTGCTCGCGCTGACCGTCACATTCGGCGGCTGTGAAAACATCATGCTGATACCCGGAAAATCATCGGGTGCTATAACGGATGGCAGCAGTTCATCGCAAAACAGCGAATCGCTCAGCGCCTACCCTGTAACGCTGAACAATACGGAGATCACCAAAGCTCCCGAAAAGATCGTATCACTCACCCCGGCATATACCGAAATACTGTTTGAAATGGGATACGGGAAAAAAATAACCGCCGTCAGCGACTACTGCGACTACCCTGAGACCGTAAAGGAACTTCCCAAGGCGGCAAGCAGCGCAAACCCCGACATTGCGGCTATTAAAAAGCTCAAACCGGATCTTGTCATTACGGCAACACCGATCGTAACCAAGGACAAGATATCGCTTGAGGCACAGGGAATCAAGGTGCTTGTTATCCCCTCCCCCAGAAGCATTGAAGAATTTGAGAATGTATACAAGTTCTTCGGACTGGCAATGAACGGTCAGTTTGACGGAGAAGCGGCAGGTGAAAAAGCATTCTCGCCGATAAAAAAACAGCTTGACGCGATAAAAAAGACCGATAAGAAATTCATATATGTCACAGCCGCAAACACCCCAGCCGGCGGAGATACATTTGAAAGCGCCGTTCTCAGCCTTTTCGGCACCAATATTGCAGAAAGTTCAAGCGGTTACTCATATAAGGCGGCAGATCTTGCGGATAATCAACCTGACATTATATTCGTCAGCGATACGATCGGTGAAGACACACTGACCGCAAACGAAAATTACTCCGATCTGAAAGCGGTCAAGGACGGAAAAATAACCGTGCTGAAAAACAAGTATTTTGAGCGTCCGAGCGGCAGAATTACCGAGCTTATCGGCACAGCCGCAAAAGCATTCGGGGTCAATCCGAGCGATAAAGCCGAACCGGAAAACAGTTCTGTTTCCGCTGCAGAAAGTGAAAATTCCTCAGATACAATAAACAACAGTGAAAACAATCCACAGGCAACAGAATAATTCTTAAAATAGCACCCTTATCGGGTGCTATTTTCTTTTATTCCTTATCAATTGCCCTTTATCGCAAAAAAATATTGACTTTTTGCCAAAATCGGATATAATTAAATATGTATGTTCAACTAAAAATCGGGTACTGCTTTTGCGTCCCTGATGATAAACGGAAGGAATCATAAATTATATGAAATGGACAGGACTTAACGATCTTAGAGAAAGCTATCTAAAATTTTTCGAGAGCAAAGGACATCTGAGAATGGCGTCGGCACCGCTTGTACCGCAGGGTGATAACTCTGTACTTCTTATCAACGCAGGTATGACACCTCTTAAAAAGTATTTTCAGGGCATTGAAGAGCCCCCAAGACACCGTGTAACGACTTGTCAGAAGTGTATCAGAACACCCGACATTGACAATGTAGGTAAAACGGCAAGACACGGCACATATTTTGAAATGCTCGGCAACTTCTCATTCGGCGATTACTTCAAGCACGAGGCTACTGCATGGGCGTGGGAGTATCTCACAAAGGTACTTGAGATCCCCGAAGACAGACTGTGGGTCACAATTTATGAAGAAGACGATGAAGCAGGCGACATCTGGGCAAATGAAGTCGGCGTACCCCGTGACAGAATAATCAAGCTCGGCAAGGCAGACAACTTCTGGGAGCACGGAAGCGGACCCTGCGGTCCCTGCTCTGAGATACACTTTGACAGAGGTGAAAAATACGGTCCTTTTGAGAACTTTGAACAGGCAGGCGAATGCGACAGAATAATCGAGATATGGAACCTCGTATTCACACAGTTCGACAATGACGGCAAGGGCAACTATACTCAGCTTGCAACAAAGAACATTGATACAGGTATGGGACTTGAGCGTCTTGCCTGCGTAATGCAGGATGTTGACAACCTGTTTGAAGTTGATACTATTCAGAACATTATGAAGAAGATCTGCTCCGTTGCAGGTGTAAGCTATCACGATGACCCCACAACAGACGTTTCTATCCGTGTTATTACCGACCATATCCGTTCAACGACATTTATGGTAGGCGACGGTATCCGTCCTTCAAACGAGGGCAGAGGCTACGTTCTGCGCCGTCTGTTAAGACGTGCCGCAAGACACGGCAGAATGCTCGGCGTAAACAGACCCTTCCTCTATGAGATATGCGACACGGTTATAAACGAAAACCTCACAGCTTATCCTGAGCTTGACGAAAAGAGAGAATATATAAAGAAGGTCATCAAGACAGAGGAAGAGAGCTTCGCAAAGACAGTTGACAAGGGTATGCAGATACTCGGCGAATTTATAAAGGAGCTTTCAGCAGACGATACGCAGAAGCCTATCTTAAGCGGCGAAAACCTTTTCAAGCTGCACGACACATACGGCTTCCCCATTGACCTTACAAGAGAGATCCTTCAGGAGAAGAATATCGGTATAGATGAAGAACGCTTCTTCGAGCTTATGAATGAGCAGAAGGCAAAGGCACGCTCAAATCAGGCATTCAAGGGCGGCTGGGACGAAGCTACGGCCAATGCGCTCAGCGGACTTACAACTACATTCGTAGGCTACAAGTCGCTTACCGCCGACAGCAAGATCCTTGCTATGATAAAGGACGGCGAGGTTACAGATGTCTGCAACGAGGGCGATGAGGTAACCGTTGTTCTTGACGTTACACCTTTCTACGCAGAAAGCGGCGGACAGGTCGGCGATTGCGGTACAATTACGGCAGGCGAAAACGTAATGCAGGTTATCGACACCAAAAAGACAGGCGCAGGACAGTTTATCTGCAACTGCCATGTCGAGAGCGGTTGCTTCTATACAGATGACAGCGTAAAATCGGCTGTCGATGAAAAGAAGCGTATGGCTACAGCGAGAAACCACACCTGCGCACATCTTTTACAGGCGGCGCTCAGAAAGGTTCTCGGCGACCACGTTCACCAGGCAGGTTCTTTTGTAGATCCCTACAGATGCCGTTTTGACTTCAGTCACTTCAGCGCAGTAACTCCCAAAGAGCTTGAAAAGATCGAAATGCTCGTAAATGACTGGATTCTTGCAGGTATCCCGGTAGTAACCGAGGAGCTTCCTATTGAAGAAGCACGCAAGAAGGGTGCAATGGCTCTGTTCGGTGAAAAGTACGGTGATATTGTTAGAGTTGTACAGGCAGGCGATGTTTCAACAGAGTTCTGCGGCGGTACTCACCTTGACAATACCGCAAAGGCAGGTCTGTTCAAGATAATTTCCGAAACATCGGTAGCTTCGGGCGTAAGAAGAATCGAAGCCGTAACAGGCTACAATGTACTCTCCGCATACGATCAGACAAAGGCAATGGTTACAAACATTGCTCAGGTACTGAAAATAGCAAACCCCTCCGCCGTAATGCAGAAGTGCGAAAATATGATGAACGAGATGCACGCTATGCAAGCTGAGATAGACCGCCTTAACGGCATCATTTCAATGAGCCAGATGAAGAATGTAACAGAGAACGCAACAGAAGTAAACGGCATAAAGGTATTCTCCGCTATGCTTTCGGGCGTAACGGGCGACAGCCTCAGAAAAGCCGGCGACAAGCTGAAAGACGCCAACGATTCGTTCATCGCAGTGCTTGCAGGCGTATCCGACGGCAAGGGCAACTTCCTTTGCATCGCAAGCCCCGAGGCTGTTGCAAAGGGCGCAAATGCAGGTAAGATAGTTAAGGAAATTGCGGCTATCGCAGGCGGTAAGGGCGGCGGAAAGCCCGATACAGCTATGGCAGGTATCGCAGACGTTACTAAGATTGACGAAGCGCTCCTCGCTCTTACAGATATCGTAAAGAACATGATCGGCTGATCAGAGCCAGAAAGGAAAAATAAGATGGACTGCATTTTTTGCAAAATTATTTCAGGCGAAATTCCTTCAGAAAAGGTATACGAAAGCGACAAGGTTGTCGCTTTCAAGGATATAAATCCCATGGCGCCCGTACATATTCTTATTATCCCTAAAGAACATATCGGCGGTGCAGATGAGCTTAACGAAAGCAACGTTGATGTTGTAAAGGACATTATGCTAGTTGCAAAGCACCTGGCAAAGTCATTCAATCTAGATAACGGCTGGCGACTTGTTTCCAATGTAGGCGAAGACGGCGGACAGACTGTACGTCACCTCCACTTCCACTTACTTGGCGGCAAGAAGCTGAGCGTTGAGCTTGCATAAAAGGTAAATAATTGTGAGGCGGAAATTAGCGGCTGTTGGAGCATCATATCTGATAGGACTGATTTTCGCCTCAATTTTTGTCAAATTTGTAATTTTTCTCATTTGTGGGATAATATTGCTTGTTATCTCCGCTCTTGCTGTTGCATTATTGACAAAGAAATATGATATTACCGCTGTACTGCTCTGCTGTACAATTGGCATCACCGTATATTTTGCTGTATCTTTACAGCTTGACAAAGCGGCTGATCCTCTTTTGGGCGGCACATATGATATCAGCGCAACGGTAACTTCAAAAAGAACAATAAGTACGGACAGCGCTGTTTTTACTCTTGAAAGCAATACTGAAAACGGCAAGGTCGGCATATTGCTATATTCTGATGATATACACGCCGAAAAGGGCGACACGCTCCGCTTCAGCGCTGAATTCAGCAAGCTTTTCAATACAGCCGCATATAATACTGCCGACAGATACCGCTCAGACGGTATTACGCTTAGCGCAACGCTGAAAAGTGATATTGCTGTAACAAAAGGCGACTACCCGTTATCTTTCATAGATGACTACCGCAATTACCTGACAGACCGAATCAAAACGGAATTTTCCGATGACAGCGGCGCACTGATGCTTGGCATATTCGCAGGTGACAAAAGCTCGCTTTCCGATGAACTTTATTATGATATCAAAGCGGCAGGCGTAGCTCATCTGACGGCGGTATCCGGTATGCACCTGACGCTTATCATAACAATTCTTATGGCGTTGTTATCAATAACAGGAATTGCAGGAACATATCGTATCCGCTTTATCCTTACTGTAGTGCTGACGCTGTGCTTTACGGCATTTTTCGGTTTTACGGCGTCGGTAGTAAGAAGCGGAATAATGATTATCACAGCAAATATCGGTGCGGTCTTTTACCGTAAGAGCGACTGTGTGACCTCGGTAGGGCTTGCGGTACTGCTTATAACGCTTTTCGACCCGCTTTCCTGCACAGACGCAGGTCTTATACTGTCGGCTGTCACAACACTCGGCGCAGGTGCCGCCGCTCCGGCAATATCCGGTAAGCTGACTACTGCATTTCCTCGACTTAATAAAAAGCTTTGTGATACGTTATGCGTTTCGTTTTGTGCGGCACTTGCAGGTATACCGCTTTCTGCAATATATTTCGGCACATTCTCGGTAGCCGGTATATTCGTATCGGTTATAGTCCTGCCGCTTTTCACAGTGTGTCTTACCGCAATGCTGATTTATGCGCTGACCGGCGGAATAATCACCCCGATAGCCGTAATAGCGCATTTCTGCTGTAAGATTATGCAAGCGGTATTCTCATTCTTTGCCGCTATTCCTTTTCTGCATTTCAGCTGTGATGCACTTACTGTCACAATTACGCTTATTATTGCTCTGACAGCCGCTGTAACGGCGGTTATCCTGACGCACAGAAAACATATAACGATAATTTTTCTGACTGCCGCACTGTTCTTTACCGCAGTCAATTCGACGCTTCCTCTTCTGCCCTCCGGAAATGTAGAGATACTGCTTCACAGCGACGGAAAAAACGGCTCGGTTGTAATAATCTCCGATGATATTACAGCTGCAGTTCTTGTCGGAAACGATAAGAAAGAGCTTGGCGTTATAAGAAACAAAATACTTGATAATAACAGAACAGCGTCTTGTCTGACTGTTCTTTGCCTTGACGATTATGACGCTGATATTGTCGGCACAGCAAGCAGGTTTTCATCTGCCATATCATTCTGCAAAGACAACAACGGCATTTCCGGCAGATATTTTTCGCTTGGCTGCAAGAACAATTCTGTACTGCTCACCGCCTTTGATACACGGATAAATATCTCCGATATCGGAAATATAGAAGAAAACACGGCAAATATATTGTGGGGCACAAGCAAATATATTTCTTCCTCTGCCCCGTGCTTTTTCATAAACAGATATGCGAAAAGCAAAAACGGTATATCACTTTATTACACCGATTGCAAAATAACCGTAACCGCAGACGGAATTACCGTCAGCACAGATAACAGATAGAAAGGAGCGATAAAATGAAGCTTGACGAAGACAAGCTGTCCACAGGTATAAAAAGCGGAGAAATCAGCCGTGTAAACTATCTTTACGGCGAGGAACGCTTTCTTGTAAAGACCTACACCGACCGACTTCTTGACGCTACAGTCGGCAAGGACAGAAATGATATCAATCTGACTAAGCTCGGCAGTACATTTCCTGTAGATACTCTTGTTGACAGCATAGAAAGTATGCCGCTTTTCGCCGACAGCAAAGCCGTCCTGATAAGCGACCTTGATATGGAAAAGTTTGATGAGAACGGTATTGAAACGATACTGAACGCATTTAAAGACGTTCCGGATGAATGTACTGTCATAATCAGCATGACCGGAAACACCGAACAGCTGAAAAAAGCCAAGAACAAAAAGCTTATCACCGCCCTTTCAAAGCAGAAAAACGCCGCAGTATGCGAGTTTACCCATCTTACGCCTGCGAGGGTAACAGAACTTATCATGAAAAAGGCGGCAAAGCGAGGTTGTGTAATATCCAGACCGAACGCTCAGCATATAGCTGAACTTACCCTGTGCGATCTGTCGCTAAGCTCTGTCGAAACCGACAAGCTGTGCAGTTATGTCGGCACAGGTGAGATAACCGCCGGAATGATAGACAAGCTGACAATTAAACAGCTTGATACAAGTATATATTCGCTTGCAACGGAACTTACAAAAGGCAACCGCAAGCAGGCGCTGCTTATACTTGACGACCTTATCTCCCAGAAAATCGACCCTATTGTGATACTTGCTTCGCTTTCGTCCAGCTACATTGATTTCTACCGTGCAAAGGCGGCGCAAAGCTCAGGGAAGCCTGCTTCACAGGTTGCCGAGGATTTCGGATATGCGAAAAACCGTACCTTCGTTGTGACAAAAGCAATGAATCTCGTTTCACGGCTTGATATGGCGCATATAAGAAATTGCCTTGACATTCTGTTCAATGCCGACCTCATGCTTAAAACATCGGCGGTAGACAGCAGAACTGTACTTGAAGAAACGATAGTAAAGCTATCTCCCGAAAAAAGCAGGAGGGCGTACTATTGATAAAACTGAATCAGGCAGTGATAGTCGAGGGCAAATATGATAAAGTCAAGCTCTCCTCCCTGCTAGACGCCGTAATAATTACAACAGACGGCTTCGGCATTTATAAGGACAAGGAAAAAACAGAGCTTATACGCACCCTTGCGACTACCTGCGGCATAGTGATACTTACCGACAGCGACAGTGCGGGACTGCGTATAAGGAATCATATAAAAGGATGCTGTAAAGGCGGAAATATAACAAATGTATTCGTACCTCAGATAAAAGGCAAGGAAAAACGTAAGATTGCTCCGTCCGCAGAAGGATATCTCGGCGTTGAGGGACTTGACAGCGAAATATTGAAAGCGGCTCTCGGTAAAGCCGGAGTGACAGCCGAAAACAACACAGCCGAAAAGCACGACTTTCTTAAAAAGTCCGATATGATGGACGACGGCATGATAGGCGCACCCGGCAGTGCCGATTTAAGACGAAATGTACTGCTGGCGCTCGGTTTACCGCCGATACTCAGCGCCAATACTATGCTTGAAGTAATAAACAGGCTTTACACAAAAGAAGAATATGAAAACGCAGTAATTACTGCAAGAAAACTGAAAACTAAAAACGATATCTGAAAGGTAATTGATTTATGGTATTTTCAACATCGATATTTATATATCTGTTTCTGCCGATAACGCTGTTGATATATTACATCGCTCCGAAAAAAGGCAAGAACCTGATAATCCTGCTGAGCGGACTTCTCTTCTACTCGTGGGGTGAGCCGATTTATGTCATAGTAATGCTTATCTCAACAATGATAGACTATTTTGCGGGTCTTGTAATGAACCACTTTGAAGGGAAAAAGCTCCCACGCAAGCTATGCCTTATTGTGTCGGTTGTTATGAATCTCGGACTTCTCGGCGTGTTTAAATACAGTGGATTCATCGCTGAAAACATCAACGCAATAGCAGGAAGTCAGATAATCGACATAAACAATATGAACTTCTTCGGCATTGATTTTCTGCCTATGAATATGCTGCCTATCGGTATCAGCTTCTTCACGTTCCAGTCAATGTCCTATACGATAGACTTATATATGGGCAACGTAAAGGTTCAGAAAAATCCTATCAGCTTTGCGGCTTTCGTTACACTGTTCCCGCAGATAGTTGCAGGTCCTATCGTAAGATATGACGATGTTGCAAGAGAACTTGACGACAGAACCATTACAATAGACCTTATCTACGATGGCATTGTTCGTTTCATTATCGGTCTTTCAAAGAAAGTGCTGATAGCAAACAGCATCGGCGCATTATGGACAGCAGTCAAGGGCTCCGATATTTCACAGGTGTCTGTAGTAAGCTCATGGCTCGGAATACTCGCATTTACATTCCAGATTTACTTTGACTTCTCGGGATACTCAGATATGGCTATAGGTCTTGGCAAAATGATGGGATTCCACTTCCCTGAAAACTTTGATTACCCCTACCTTTCAAGGAGCATTTCGGAATTCTGGCGCAGATGGCATATAACCCTCGGATCATGGTTCAGATCCTACGTTTATATTCCGCTTGGCGGCAACCGCAAGGGTATGCCGAGAACGATCATTAACCTTGCCATAACATGGTTCCTTACAGGCGTGTGGCATGGTGCAAGCTGGAACTTCATACTCTGGGGCTCGCTCTACGGTGTTGTGATTATACTTGAAAAGCTCTTTCTCGGAAAGTGGCTTCAGAAAATTCCCGATGTTTTTTGTCACATCTACACTATGCTTCTTGTAATACTCGGTTGGGTGCTTTTTGATACGGCAGACCTGCCGACCGCAGGCGCATATATTGCCAATATGTTCGGTGCAGGCGGAACACCGTTCATTGACAGTACCGCAATGTATCAGATAGCGACATACGGAATAACATTCATAATCTGTATAATCGGCTGTACCAACCTGCCGAAACTTGCAGTAGAATTTATAAAAAAGAAAATCCCGCCCGTTATAAACTACGGCGGAATAGTTGCCCTTATGGGAATGTTCGTTATGTGCGCCGCTTATCTTGTCGACCAGACATACAATCCGTTCCTGTACTTCAATTTCTGAGAAAGGAGTAAACAAGATGAAAAAAGAAAATATCTATAAGTTCCTGCTTATCGGGCTGTTTGCTCTTATCTCGATAGCAGTACCCGTTGCAACCATAATATCAAGCGCACAGCTTCCCGAAAATGCGTTCAGCGAAAATGAAAACCGCTACCTTGAAAAAATGCCGAAGTTCAATTTCGATACCGTAACCGACAAAACGTTTATGACTAAGTTTGAAAACTACTTTTCTGACAGAATAGTAATGCGCGAACAGTGGATAAGCCTTATGAACGATTTCGACAGATTGCTCGGCAAAAAGGAGATAAAGGGAATATTCACCGAAGACGGCAGAATGATGCAGTCATGGAGAACAAGCGACTACAGCGTTGACAGTGTAAACAAGAACCTTGCCGCTATGGAGAAGTTTGCCAAAAAGTACCCCAGGATGAAGATGTACTTTATGCTTGCACCCAATGCCCAGGAAATTTACAGCGACACGCTCCCCGCAAACTGCGGAGCGGCTGACCAGAAGCTGTTTATCAAAAACTGCTACGACAGCCTGCCGTCAATAACAGGTATAGACGTATACTCAGGGCTGCTTGCCGCAAAGAATGAATATATCTACTACCGTACCGACCACCACTGGACCAGCTATGGCGCATATATCGGATACAAATCCGCTGCGTCGGCTATGAAATTCACCGCCTACAGTGAAGACAAGTTCAGCATTGAGCACGCCTCTAACGAGTTCAGGGGTACGCTTTATTCCAAGACGCTCGATAACGGCATTACGCCGGATACGATAGATATTTACACACTTGCAAATAATGAGCCGCAGGTCAAGGTGTCTGTCTACAAGAGCGGTCCCAAACCCGACAGCACATACAGCAGTCTTTATTTCCGTGAATTTCTCGATGTTAAAGATAAGTATTCCACGTTCCTCGGACAGAATGTACCGAGGATAGATATCAACAGCGAAATTCCTCAGGAAAACGATAAGGGCAGTCTGCTTATCATCAAGGACAGCTATGCGCACTCCCTCATACCGTTCCTTACCAAGAATTACAGCCATATAACTGTACTTGACCTGAGATATATAAACGGCGACCTTTCAAGCATCGGCGTAAGCCTGAAAGATTATGAAAACGTACTGTTTATGTATAATGTCATAACATTCTCGCAGGATACAAACGTCAAGAAGCTTGACTTTATAATCAAATAGTCCTAAGCCCCTCCTTTATACGGAGGGGCTTATAATTATTGCTGAGTTAGTTATTTCTAACTTTTTTCTCAAAACCTATTGACTAATGCAAAGCGTTATGATATAATTCTACTTGGTTAGTCGATACTAACCACATTTCACCTCATAAGCCGAATTATTGCGGCAAAAAATACAATAATATATTTAACAGAACAAACGGAGGCAATTACATGACCTATACAGTAATTGAAAAGGTGGTCGGAAGAGAAATTCTCGACTCAAGAGGAAATCCTACAGTAGAAGCTGAAATTTATCTTGCAGACGGCACAGTTGCAAGAGGCACCGCTCCCAGCGGTGCATCAACAGGCGAATTTGAAGCACTCGAGCTGCGTGACGGCAATAAGTCAAGATACGGCGGCAAGGGCGTAACAAAGGCTGTAGAAAACATCAACACTGTAATAAACGACGCTATTGCCGGAATAGATGCCTGCGATACTTATGCGGTAGACAAGGCAATGATCGATGCCGACGGTACAAAGGACAAGTCTAAGCTCGGTGCAAACGCTATTCTTGCAGTATCTATTGCGGCGGCAAGAGCAGCAGCTGCGTCACTCGAAATCCCGCTTTACAGATTTTTAGGCGGTGTAAGCGCTAACAGGCTTCCCGTTCCCATGATGAATATATTGAATGGCGGCGCTCATGCGGCAAATACGGTTGACGTACAGGAATTTATGATAATGCCTGTAGGCGCTTCTTCATTTAAAGAAGCATTAAGACAGTGTGCAGAAGTATTCCACTCACTTGCCGCTCTGCTAAAGGCAAACGGACTTGCTACATCTGTAGGCGACGAGGGTGGATTTGCTCCCGACCTTGCAAGCGATGAAGAAGCCATTCAGTACATTCTGAACGCCATAAAGAATGCAGGCTATGAGCCCGGCAAGGACTTTATGATTGCTATGGATGCTGCTTCAAGTGAATGGAAGGGTGAAAAGAAAGGCGAATATATCCTGCCTAAATGCGGTCAGAAGTTTACATCAGAACAGCTTATAGCACACTGGAAGAGCCTTGTTGAAAAGTACCCGATCATCTCAATAGAAGACGCACTTGACGAAGAAGACTGGGAGGGCTGGCAGAAACTCACCGCAGAACTCGGCGATAAGGTACAGCTTGTCGGCGACGACCTGTTCGTAACAAATACCGAAAGGCTTTCAAAGGGTATCTTGCTCGGTTGCGGTAACTCGATTCTTATAAAGCTCAATCAGATCGGCTCTGTTTCCGAAACTCTTGAAGCTATCAAAATGGCTCACAAGGCAGGCTATACCGCAATTTCTTCTCACCGTTCGGGCGAAACCGCAGATACAACTATCGCAGACCTTGCTGTAGCGCTGAATACCTGCCAGATAAAGACAGGCGCTCCCAGCAGAAGCGAACGTGTGGCAAAGTACAACCAGCTCTTAAGAATTGAAGAAGAGCTCGGTGACAGCGCAGTTTATCCCGGTATGGGTGCATTCAACGTTAAGCGCTGAATTTAAAATTGCATTCGTCTCCTTTCAAATAACAAAAACTCCCGTCGGTGTTATGCCGATGGGGTTTTTGTATACTTGTATAAATTATTCCGAATAACAACCGAGTATTTTCTTCATCTCCTCAACACCATTTACCTGTGACTCAATCATTTCATTCAACATAGGTTTAAGCTGAGGACATATGTTGAACCTGAGCGCGTTTCTGCTCATTGCTATTCCGCCCTCATGATGAGGTATCATCTGCCTTATATAGCTTATGTTTATATCATTATCGGGACACGCCGACTTCATACGGCTGAACATATTCTGCGTAACGGTGCCGTACTGCCTTCTGTAGGTGCACATTGACTGTGGATCGTTTCTGTATCTTCTGCATCCGCAAAGTATCTCTTTCATCATTTCGATACCTTTTGTCTGTTTCTCTATTATTTTCTGTGCAAGCTCCTGAAGCGGCACACAGGTAGTGTATTTCAGCAGTTCTCCCGACAGCTTTATAGCACCCTCATGATGCGGTATCATTGTCACGATAAAATTTCCCGATACGCTGTCATTCACCCTTGAGTTGTTCATACAAGATATCATATTGTTAAGAATTGATTCATAACACGCAAGGTACTTCTGTGTGACTATGCTGAATGTACATTTTTCCATAATTACCTCCGATATGTTTTATATTATTCTATGACAAACACACGGATTTGTTGACAACACACCGATTTTTCCTTAGAAGTGTCGCAACAAGAAAATGTTAAATGAAAATTCTTTCACAATCGGCTTTTATAATGTTCAGAAATTGACTTTTTGCGCCTTATGTGCTAAAATATCTTTTGCAAAGCCGTTTCGGCACACTTGCCCCTGAAAGGATCTGATAAAAATGAAAAAATTATATATAAAACTCATTGCCGTATCTCTGATACTCTCCTGTACAGCGGCACTCACCGCCTGCAGTTCAACATCGACCTCTTCCGCTGTATCATCTGACGGCGGAAGCATAGGCGATACAACCTCTGTTTCCGAGCCCTCCGACTCATCATCACAAAACAGTGAACCGGAAACCAAAAAGGACAGCAGTTCAGAAGAAAGTAAAGACAACGATGAAAACAAGAGCAGTGAAACCAGCGCCGAATCGACCGTTACCTATGAATATATAAAGGACGGGAAATTCACTCTTGCAAACGGCAATCTTTCATTCAAAATGCCTGAGGGCTGGAAGCTTGCCAGCGCTTCCCTTGCATATCAGTTTGCATCGGACGATGACAGCGATGAAAATAAGTTCAATCTTGTTGTCAGCAAAACAGACAGCCCCATTGAAAACGTAACAGACGAGCAAATGACCGCAACATATAAGGCAACTATGGAAGACTTCAAGCTCGTTGATTTTCAGCATACCGAAATAGCCGGTAAAAAAGCCGTATATATGCAGCTTACCGGAATGGTTTCACAGGTAACAAAGCAAACGACCATAACCCAGTATATGATACAGTCAGGTGAAGACGCTTACTGTTTCTCATTCACACAGTCAACTGAAGATGAAACTTTCCCCGACCTTATAACAGGCGTTATAGATTCGCTTGAAATTAAGTAAATTAATAGAGAAACAGCCGTACAAGCTGTTTCTTTTCCTTTTTACGTTGCATTTCCGCATCGGATATGCTACAATAAATCTGAAAATAACAGCCGTAAGGCAAACAGGAGTTACTATGAACAAGAATAAATTAAACCGCCTTGATGAAATGATGCAGTCGCAGGTTGACAGCGGAATGATTCCCGGCGGACATTTAAGAATAATCAAGGACGGAGAGCGAGTATACGATAAATGCTTCGGAATGGCTGACGTTGCCCGTAATCTTAAGGTATCCGACAATACGATATACCGTCTTTACAGTATGACAAAGCCTATTACCGCAGTTGCGACAATGATACTCTACGACAGAGGGCTTATCGACCTTTCCGACAATGTAAGCTGGTTTCTTGAGGGCTTTAAGGATCAGAAGGTCGAAACCGCAGACGGCATTGTTCCGGCAAACCGTGAAGTCAAAATCATCGACCTGCTTACAATGACCGCAGGACTTATGTACCCCGACAGAAACGTAAATCCCTCCGGCGATAAAATGGCTGATTTATTCGATAAATTCTACGAAAGAGCGTTTTCGGGAAACGGCACATATTCAACCGTTGAGATGTGCAACGAAATGGGTAAAATACCGCTGTTTGCACAGCCCGGCACCTGCTGGAACTACAGCGTCTGTGCCGATGTTCTCGGTGCGATAGTTGAAGTTGTAAGCAAAAAGCGTTTCGGTGACTTCCTGAAAGACGAGATATTTACGCCTCTCGGTATGAACGATACCGATTTCTATGTGCCTGCCGAAAAGCGTGACCGCTTTGCAGAAATCTATATCAGAGGCGAGGACGGAAAGCTCGCTCCGTGCGACTGGCAGCACTTAGGTCTTGTTTACAAGTACACAAAGCGTCCCGAATTTGAGATAGGCGGTGCAGGACTTGTTTCCACCGTAAACGACTATGAAAAATTCGCTCAGATGCTGTTGAACAGCGGAAAATACGGCGATACCCGCATACTCAGCCGCAAGGCAGTTGACCTTATATCGCACAATATCATCACCGCCGAACAGGCAAAGACATTCAACTGGGATTCGTGTATCGGTTATGGCTACGGAGGACTTATGAGAACGCTCATAAACCCCGAAATAACTACTGTCGGCAGTACAGGCGAATACGGCTGGGACGGCTGGACAGGAAACTACTTCTGCAACGATCCCGAAAATAATCTTACATTTATGTACTTTATACAGGTCTGCGGCGGCAACGGCATACGTCCGCTCAGAACATTAAAGCAGGTTATGTACTCGGCTCTTGACGACTGAGCATAATTTACACAGAATACAGCACTGCCCCGTGAGAAAGCTCACGGGGCAGTTTCATATTAGATTTTTTCTGTACCGTTTACAGCTTGTCAAAATACTTCTGCACAGGGCTGTACTGTACGATATAATCCACATACTCTGCCGTAGCCGAGTAAAAATCTGCCTCGAACCTTGCTATACCCGCACCGCCCGATGCAAAATTCTCATCCGAAACATAGTTCTTTGAGTTATCCAGTATATAGCAATCCGTATTTTCAGCAAATCTCTCCTCGCACAGTTTAAGCAGTGCCTTTGCATTTGCAAATTTCTTCTTGTCTGTCACAAGCGGCTTAATTTTTCCGTCATAATCCCTCACCTTGTCATTGAGCGACACCTTGCACAGAATTATATTACTGCCGTATTTCTGCTTCACAAACTGCGACAGCTTATCGCAGGCGGCAAGAATATGCTCCTTATCCTTTACTGCGTCAAGCGTGAACGGCTGTCCCGCTTTTCCGAGAATAACGGCAAGGTCGGAATTTGCGTACTGCTTGTCTACAGTAAATCCCTCGCCGTTATATTTTGCGTTATCCGCAATAACGTCCGCCATATCTATCGCTATCCACCGTGACTGACTCACCGTGAGCCTTTGCACAGTTGTTCTCATGAGCTGTGATATTGCCTTAGAGCCCGACTTATCGGCAGTGGCAAACCTCTTTTCCTCTACAGAATGAGGCTTGTCGAACGCCCATACAAACGACTCTCCGCTCACCGCCACATTCATTCTGATAGTTGTAGCCTTTGCAAGCGCTCTCTTTATGACACCAGTACCCCACATATCTATCAATGTGAAGTTATGTATCTTTTCATATTCATCTATCTTCTGAGGCACTGCCTTAGGATCACCGCCGTTCCACAGCTCGTATGCGACCCTTGTCATAAACCGCAGGTTCTGCTCGTTTACATCTACCTCTTTTCCCAGTGCACCGCCAAGCGTAGCCCTTACAAAGTTTGCAATAGGACGCTTTATTCTGTACTGCCTGTCAAGAAGTCTTATAAGTTCGCCGTGAGTCACATTCTGCAGCGTATTGCTTTCCAGTGCCGCAATAGCCTTCACCGCATTCTTCATCTCGATATTGTCGCCGAAATCGTAATATCTGTAAATATCGGTTATGCTTGAGTAATGCTGTTCGATTATATCCTTTATTTCAGCCCTGTTCTCCGCAATAAATTCTCTTGAAGTATGGAACATAAGTGCGTCTGCCGGCTCTTTTCTGTCAAGCAGAACGGTAAGCAGTCCCCTTGCACACGCATTGTCATAATAGCACAGTATCTGTTCAAGCCTTGAATCAATATCCTGCTCCTTGTACACTCTGCCGGGTTCTCCCGATGTGATCTCATCAAGCGCCTTTTCACAGTCTGCAAAATAGAAACGGTTGAACACCGCCTCTTTTCCGTCACCGGTCAACGACAAATCGCCGAAATATCTTCCTGAAAGGTCTATTATAACAGGGTGTACCTTTTTGATAAAATAATTCTCAATATCCTCAAGGAATGCGTTCAGCTTGTTCTTCGGCGTGCTTTTTCTGACCTGTCTGCCTATTGCGTAGAATTCGGGAGAAATCGTCCTTACAAGAATGATTCTGTCCGCAGGATAAAGCTCAAGTATCTCTTTTGCAAAAATATCGACCAGCGGCTTATAAACATCTTCCGGCAATATGTTCGGCAGTTTTTCGCCGTGCTTTTCATTGCCGTCAATACCGCCAGTCAGAAATGAATTATCCGTCTTTATCAGTCCATGCACCGCAGTACCGTAAAAGTCAAAAATAAAATAGTCCGAGCGGTTTTCCTTTATATATTCAAACGTCCTGCTCTCCCCCTGAGCATCGCTGTTATCGGTTTTTTCCGGGAAAAATGCCGTCAGCGGAGAAATCTTTCTTATCGTATTATCGGCTGTGAACTTAGGGCTTCTTTCAACAATCTTCTGCACATTGTACGAACCCATAGTGATAAAGCCGGTACGCTCGATAAGCGAAGAAGTATCCACAGTGCCGATATTCACCGTTCTTCCGCCGTCCGTCTGTCCTGTTACCCTGAAAAAGCACAGTCCGTCTACCGCACTTACCCTTACCGCTGTCTTTTCGGTAGTTATAAGGGGCTTAAATCTGCCGTTTTCACGCCTGAAATATACACTGTATTTTACACAGTCGTCACGTTTTTCAAAACGCAGTACGATTGCGCCGTTCTCATCTTTTGATATGCGGATCTTGTTATCCATAGTTACACCTCGCTGTAGGCTCATATATTTTGATTTTATCATATTCAGCAGGAAATTTCAAGAATTTTTAAAAATCCCTTGACATCCGACAGCAGTAAGAGTATAATAGCTAAGGATTTGAAATTGAATTTCATTTTCAATTTTGCATTCGTAATTTTACGGAGGAATTAAAATGTCATACAACACCCGTCAGCGTGAGCTGATACTTGAATATATAAAAGAAAACGCCGACAGCCACCTTACCGCAGACGATATAGCCGATGCGCTGAAAGCTGAGCAGGTCGGCAAAACCACCGTCTACCGCTATCTTGAAAAGCTCTGCGAGCAGCACCTTGTCAGAAAGTATATCCTGAGCGAAGGCAAGAGCGCCTGTTATCAGTATTCGGGCGGCGAAGAATGCCACGACCATTTTCACCTGAAATGCCTTAAGTGCGGCAAGCTCATTCATCTTGAATGCGACCACCTAAAAGATATTGCGGCGCATATCTCTGCCGAGCATGATTTTACTATCGACAGCTCACGCACCGTTTTTTACGGTATTTGCGGAGAATGTGCAAAACAGCACGACACAAAAGGAAAAGAGTGATACAATGAAAATATTCAGAAAACTGCTTGCCGTGATTACTGCGGCAGCAACGGTTCTCAGCCTGTGTGCCTGCTCGTCGGAAAGCGGTTATTCAAACAGCGACAGCGGCAAGCTGAAAATCATCTCGACCGTATTTCCGCCGTATGACCTTGCAAGGCAGATAGCCGGCGACAATGCCGAAATCAGCATTCTTCTCCCTCCGGGAAGCGAGATCCATAATTATGAGCCGTCCGCTAAGGATATGATTGCAATACGCAACTGCGACATATTTCTCTACATCGGCGGCGAAAACGAACAATGGGCTGAAAAGCTGATAAATTCAAACGATACGGAAAATGTAACAGCAGTAAAGCTGATTGATTATGTTCCTGCCCTTTCGGAAGACGAGGACGAGGACGAGCATGAACATGACCACAACCATGACCACGAGCATGAGCATGAGCATGAGCATGAACACGAAACCGATGAGCATATATGGACATCGCCCAAAAACGCTCAGCTTATGCTTTCGGCGGTATATGACGCAATCTGCAAGGTTGACCCGTCGGATAAACAGACCTACACAAAAAACAAGGACGCCTACGCAAAACAGCTTTCCGACCTTGATAATGCTTACAGATCGGCGGTTGACAACGCAAAGAACAAGACGATAGTTTTAGCTGACAAATTCCCGTTCAGGTATCTTGCGCACGAATACGGTCTTGAATTCAGTGCCGCATTCGCCGCCTGCTCCGATGAATCCGAGCCGGGCGTTTCTACGATGATAAAGCTGACAAAAACGATAAAGGAAAACAACATTCCCGCAGTTTACTATCTTGAATTCAGCAGTACCAAAATAGCGGATACTCTGTGCGATGAAACAGGAGCGACAAAGCTGATGCTTCACTCCTGCCACAACGTTTCAAAGCAGGATATTGAAAACAACGTAAGCTATGTCGATCTTATGAAACAGAATCTTGAAAATCTTAAATTGACCCTTAACGGCTGACAGGAGGATTAATAATGTCATATCTTATCGAATGTAAAAATCTTACCGCAGGCTACGAGGGAATGCCTGTTGTAAAGGATCTCAGCTTCAATGTTTCCGCAGGCGACTATCTGTGCATAGTCGGCGAGAACGGAAGCGGAAAATCCACACTTATGAAAACCATTCTCGGACTGCGTTCCCCGCTCTCCGGTGAAATAATCTTCGGTGACGGATTAAAACAGACCGAAATCGGCTATCTTCCACAGCAGACCGCCGCACAGAAGGACTTCCCCGCTACCGTCCGTGAGGTAGTGCTTTCGGGCTGTCTTGGCAGAAAAGGGCTTTCTCCCTTTTATTCAAAAGTCGACAAGAAGCTCTGCGATGACAACATAGAGCTTCTCGGCATAACCGGCATCGCCCGCCGCAGCTACCGCAATCTGTCGGGCGGTCAGCAACAGCGTGTACTGCTTGCCCGTGCGCTTTGTGCGACAGGAAAACTGCTTCTCCTCGATGAGCCTGTTTCCGGACTTGACCCTATGGTTACCGCTGAAATGTATGAGATAATAAGCAGGCTGAATCGTGAGCAGGGCATAACGATTATAATGATCTCCCACGATCTGCAGGGCGCACTGAAATACGGTACAAAGATACTCCATATGGAGAGCGGCGCATACTTCTTCGGAACTACCGCCGAGTACCGCAGTACCGATATATTCCACGCAATGAGTACCTGTGACTGTCATTGCACCTGCGACCATCACACAGGCTCAAAGGAGGCTCGTTAAAATGCTTGAGATTTTTCAATACGGATTTCTTCTGCGTGCGCTTGTAGTCGGACTTCTTGTTTCGCTGTGCGCCGCACTTCTTGGTGTAAGCCTTGTATTAAAACGTTTTTCTATGATAGGCGACGGATTATCCCACGTCGGCTTCGGTGCGCTTGCAATAGCCTCCGCACTGAATTTAGCGCCTTTGCAGGTATCTATCCCAGTTGTAATCGTAGCCGCATTTATCCTGCTCAGAATAAGCTCTGACGGCAAGATAAAAGGAGATGCCGCAATAGCCCTTCTTTCAAGTAGTGCGCTTGCGATAGGTGCAATAGTCATATCGCAGACTAACAGTGCAACGGATATGAACAGCTATATGTTCGGCAGTATTATGGCGATAAGCAACGACGATCTTGCGCTCAGCATAATCTGCTCGGTTATTGTCATTGTAATGTTCGTCTTATTCTACAACAAGATTTTCGCCGTGACCTTTGACGAGAATTTCTCCAAGGCGACAGGCGTAAAGTCGGGTGTATACAACACGATAATTGCGCTACTCACCGCCCTTACTATTGTAGTGGGAATGCGGATTATGGGCGCGCTGCTTATTTCAAGCCTTATAATCTTCCCTGCGCTGACCTCAATGAGAGTATTCAGAAGCTTCCGCAGTGTAACGATCTGCTCTGCGGTTGTTTCCTGCGTCAGCTACATTATCGGTATAGCGATAACCTACTATGCCGACAATTTCCCCGCAGGTGCAAGCGTAGTAGTTGCAAACCTCGGAATGTTCCTCATCTTCTCGCTTCTCGGTTTTCTCCTCCGCAAAAAGACCCAATAGTGCGAGCGGATGTGAGTCGCACAAATCTGTTCTTAATAAACGCTTATAAAAAAAGCCGCCCGCACGGACGGCTTTTTTGCAATATCCTGTGACATTTTCGTAAAAATATCGTCTTAATATATAAAGAGAGAAAAAGGAGAGTGAATATGAATATATCCGACAAGAAAATCACCACCCTGCTCGAAAGCCGCAGTGAGCTGGCATTAAAGCTCCTGTCAGAAAAATACGGCGGACTGTGCTCATCGATTTCATATAACGTTCTCGGCAACAGAAGCGACAGCGAAGAAGTCACAAACGATACATATATGAAAGTATGGAACACGATACCTCCCGAAAAGCCACGCAGTCTTTGTGCTTATGTGGCTAAAATCGTTCGCAACCTTTCCCTCGACAAGCTTCGTTATAACACACGCTCCAAGCGCTGCGGCGAAACAGATGCACTGCTGTCAGAACTTGAAGAATGTATTCCGGCCACGGACAACACCGAAAAGTCGGCAGAAAACAATGAACTTAAATCTGTTCTAAACACGTTTTTAGCACAGCTTGACGAGCGTACACGCAAAATTTTCGTCTTACGTTATTTTGCCTGCTACAGTATAGCCGATATTTCAGAAAGATTAGCAATTACCGAAACCAATACAACATCTATTTTAAACCGCACACGAACCAAACTCCGAAAATATCTTTCGGATAAAGATGTATACATTCAGAAAGGAGAAAAATCATGAACGAGCATAAAGCATTCCCGCTTTTTACTGCATTAGGTGGCATAAATGAAAAATATATTTCCGACGCACTTGACGAAACGCCGCACGAAAACAAGTGGTATCTGAATTCCGCTTTTCTCGGCATTTCAGCCGCCTGCTTCTGTCTTGTCGCAGTATGTACCGCAATTATAATAGGAATCAATAACAACGCAATAAATCCTGCAGGCTCGTCAGACACATCATCGGATATATCCTACACAACGTTTTCGGACGAATGTTATGATACCGTAATTTACAACGACACTGTATACAAGCGCATAAATTACATTTCACCCGATGATGAAATGCGCAGAGGATATATAGGTACGGCAGAAGTCACCGACGCTGACGGCAAAACAGAAAATCATTATGTTTTTTCACTGAAAGGAATCAGACCGCACATAGCCATAGCCGTAAGAATGGACTATAACACCTACTGCCGTTATATTACAGCTCCCACTGTGAATGAAACGCTTCTCACGCTTATTTGCAACCATGATACATCGGATTTGGATTATCCCTATTCGGTAAATTACTTTGCCTCGTCATTTTCCAATCACAGCGAGAAGCGCTTCACGAGCGATTCGGTCGGCTGGATGAATTGTATATTATGGTCGATTTTTAGTGGACCCCCATCTTCATCAAAAGCAGACAGGGAAGACTTAAGCGAAAGCACAGATAATTATATATCGGTTGATTTATCATGTATTCCGCTCGGAATTGAAAATGCAAAAATAAATATAAAAGCAAACGGCACTGTTACCGTTGTATGCAACGGCACCGAGTTTACAATGGAAAATCGTCTCTCTGAATACAAAATGACACGTTTATTGCATCTTTTGGATAATGACCGTATCGACTGCAACGAATATATATATAACGATACCGATTCCTAAGAAGCATCGCTTTCCGAGTAAAAATTTTTGTCTTTCGGGCTGTACGATAGGTGTCGGATAATACAGCGGGGCATTTCTTCGGTTTAACAATTATCCGCACCGATAAACAACAGCCGCTCACACGGGCGGCTGTTTAATTTATCTGTCGACATAATACCTATACGAATTTATCGTAACGACTTGCGGCTTTATTTCCGACAGCCTGTCCTCTCTCTTCCCCACAAGCTGAAATCCGTTCTTCACAATAACCCTGTTGCTTGCCACATTATCATCCGCCGCCTCAATGACAAATGTATCAAATCCGTCCTCAGCAAGCTCTTTCATAACAGCACCCAGAGCCTCGGTCATGTATCCGTTGCCCCAGTACCTGCGGCAGGAGCAATATCCTATCACGGGATTTTCGTGATGATAACCGACTACATCTATCATTCCTATAAGCTCCCCGTCAGCCTTATTTTCAATGCCGTAACGGTAACATTTGTCGTTATCATATTCCGCAAGCCACATATCAAGAATCGCCTTAGTTTCGTTTATATCCTTATGCACATTCCATGTGACATATTTTGCAACCTCACTGTCACTCGCCCAATTTCTGAAAATACTCTCTGCGTCATCTTTTCGCAGTTTTCTGAGTAACAGCCTTTTTGTTTCAATCTCTCTCATATTATCCTCCGCTTGCATTATGTCTACTCTTCTATCGGCTATTGAATGGACTTTCGTGTGGGATTGGCTTGCCGCAATTGTCTTTTAAACAATGTTGTATTTGATCTCCGATTAGCAAAATCCCACAACCGCCTTAAAACGTTTGTGGGATTTGATTTTAATTCACTTATCAAGCAGGAACATGACCTTTTTAAGCTGTGCCGTCATCGCCGAATAATACAGCGGAAACATAGCCTCAACACAGCCGAGGAAATAAAGGTTACGGTTATTTATCTCACCGAACTTCGGCATATATGTGTAAACATAACGTCTGAACCAGTCCGATGAATATGACGGCAACGGTGTTTTCTGCTTTCGTACTTTCAGATTTTCCTCATAGCTTTCATAAATTATATCACCGAAGTTATCCGCACCGCTCTTTATCAGCAATTCAAATACCTGCTTAAGCTGCTTATCCGACAGCGGAAAATCCTCTATCTGCCTTGAAATAAGCGGAAGTCTTGCCGCCAGGCTGTACATGATAAGATGCTGTACTCTGCCGAACTCAGTTGTTTCAAACATTGCGTCATTTTCGGGCGTCTTTATCCTGATTCCGAGGTTTTCAAGCCTTGACGTTTCTGTAACGTCCATAAGGGCAATTCTGAAAACGTCCTTGATATTTATGTTGTAAAAATCGCTGTCCGACACGGTATAGATATATCTCATAACCGTTGTCATCGACCTTGCCGTATTGGTAATAATGCCTGCAATTATCGGAAAAGACTCATTTGAAATGCTCATTTATCCTCCTCGGGATCATTACTCGGAATATTGATAGTCTTGCTGTTGCCTCTAAGAATTTCTTCAAAGGAATCACTCGGCATAGGCTTTGCAAAGTAGAATCCCTGTGCCATCTCACAGCCAAGACCGCTGAGCAGCTTTGCCTGCTCATCGGTTTCGATACCCTCGCATATTGTATGCATACCAAGCGAGCCTGCCATTCTGATAACATAACCCAGTATATCGTTGGCTCTCTTGTTGCTGTTTGATTCCGCAAGGAATGCTCTGTCAATTTTCAGCACATCGGCAGGAAGATCTTTCAGCATATTGAGTGAAGAATAACCCGAACCGAAATCATCGATCGAAATATGGAAACCGTAGTCCTTGAGCTGCTTGAATACTGTCGTCAGCACATCAAGTGATTCATAAGCCGCACTCTCTGTGATCTCAATTTCAATGCTTGAAGTCGAAACGCCGTGGGATACGCAGATATCATTCAGCTTTTCGACAAACTGCGGATCTTTGAGATGAACTCTCGACATATTGACCGAAATCAGCAGATCATTGTAGTACTTCTGCCAGCACTTTATCTTCTGACAAACCTGATCCATTATGTAGAAGTCGAGCTTAATTATAAATCTGTTCTTTTCAAACAGCGGTATGAACTTTCCGGGAGAAATGACCGTTCCGTCCTTTATCCATCTTACAAGAGCCTCCGCACCGGTAAGATTCACCTTGCCGTCAAGCGATACCTTAGGCTGATAGAACACACAGAACTCATGAGTATCAAGCGCCGCCTGCATTTCGTTTTCAATGCGCTTCTCCTCGCGCATCTCTTCAAGCATACTCTCATTATAGAAAGCATAAGCGCTGTCATCGCCGTACTTTACCGTGCGTTTTGCAATATCCGCAAGGTCGCCCATACGTCTTATCGAAACGTTCTTGTCGATTATCCTGTAAATGCCGAATGAAAGTACCGGCACAAACTCCGTTACCTCATACTCTATAGCCTGTATCAGTGAAATTACTCTTTGCAAGATATCATCGTCACTGTGGTAGATCATAAATATATAGAAATTATCGGAATTTATTCTTGAGAATGTCTCGCCGTCCTGAAGATTGCGGTTTATTGTATCGGCAATAAGCTTAAGTACTCTGTTACCCTCCTCGTGTCCGTACATATCGTTTATCGCTTTGAATTTATCAATATCAAAGCTTACCAGCGCATATCTGCGATATTCATGCTGAAGAAGCTTCTTGGAATCAATAACAAATTTATCCCAGGTACTGTATCCTGTCAGTCTGTCTGTGTATGCAATACGGCTGACCTCGGAATTGGCTTTTTCCAGTCTGCGGAACGAAACCCTTACTATAACAATATATGCCACAATTACTACAAGCAGTATCACAACAAAGAATATATACATCAATATGTTCGCCACTGCATAAAAATCCTGCTGTGCGGCTACCACATTCTCCTTGAAAATAAGAAGATAGTGTAGGTCGTTGTAGTTTGTGAAACCGCAATAATAAGCAATATACTTTTCACCCTTGCAGTAACTCTTGATTATTCCGCTGCCGCTCACCTTTGCAAAGTTATCCTTTACCGTGCTTTTGGTGTTTTCGTCCACGCCAGCCAGTAGATCAGAAGAGAATAACAGATCGCCCATCGGAACATTGTCGCCCAGCGCATTGTTACCTGATATAACGACCTCGCCGTCGGAATTCAGAACATAGCCGTTACTGTCGCTTCCGTTACCTGAGAAAGACATATCAAGAAGCGAGTCATAGCTGCTTGCGTCACATATGCCGGCAGTTACACCGATGATCCGCCGATAATCACCGTATATCGGAACCGCAATGACATTTACCATTTTTCCGTCAGGTTCACTGAAAATAGCTCTTGAAATGTTTACTTCACCGTTTATTGCCTTCTCGTAATAATCACGTGAGGATATATTCTTTTCAATGCGTTTGCTTGTTATTACATCGCCGTTTTCATCTGCTATAATAAATGATTCAATCGTTTCGCTGCTGTTTTCAAGCTCTTTTATCTTGCGGATAAGCACATTCTCATCTGTGCTTTTATAATCGCTGAGGCACGCAGCAAAATTCTTGACAGTGCTGATATCACTATCGATTGCCCTCTCGACTATCTCACATTTCTGCGTTACGGTACGGTCTATATACTTGTTAACCTCGTCATCAAGTGCGTCCATGGTATGTACCATAAAGACGGAAGCAAATACAACGAAGATCGCTATCATTACGCCAGCTACAACTGACAATACTTCCGTTTTATATTTCATTTTCGGCATAGCAATCCTCCTCCCATCTGATCGTTCTTAAACAAACAAGCACTTATTTAAATAAGAGTATATCACATTTCGTTATAAAAATCAACCGTCCTGAACAAATTATATCATCATTGTATGTAAACCAGCCTTGCTTTTTGTGCAATATGTACTAAGCAATTAAAGTTCAGTTGCTATAAAAGCCGTCCGACAACAATATCGGGCGGCTTTTAGATTTACTTTACGCTGTCAATAAATCTTCTGAACGCTTCTCTTCCTTTTTCATCACGCTTGTAAACGCCTGCGTCAAGCAGTACCTGCTCAAACACAGCTCCGATTTCAAGCTTAATGATTTTCTCGGCGTCTTCCGCTTTCACATCCGGATATTTCTTATAAAGACCGGTCATCCACTCGGCGTGACCTGAAAGATTTTCATCGCTTGAAAGATCCGTTTTGTTTACCAATGCCGCACTGAGTGCTGTTATCTCATTTGCAAGTCTTGCGGGAAGTACCGCCAGACCCATTACTTCAATAAGGCCGATATTTTCCTTCTTTATGTGGTGCAATGACGGATTCGGGTGGAATATGCCGAGCGGTCTTTCTTCGCTTGTGATGTTGTTTCTAAGCACAAGGTCGCATTCATATTCATCGCCGTGTCGTCTTGCTATAGGAGTGATCGTGTTGTGCGGTACACCGTCTGTGAACGCATATATTCCGACACTTTCATCGCTGTACGCTCTCCACGCAACAAGAATTTTATCACAAGCACTTTCTAGCTCAGCCCTGTTTTTTCCGCTCAATCTGATAACCGACATAGGCCACTTGACAATTCCCGCCTTTACGCTGTCAAAGCCGCTTAGACTGAACTCGTGTTCAACCGGGGCATTTTCCATAGCAAATGTATAGCGTCCGCCCTGGAAGTGTTCGTGAGAAAGGATAGAACCGCCTACGATCGGAAGATCTGCATTAGAGCCGACAAAATAGTGCGGTAACATATCAATGATATCAAACAGCTTGCCGAAAACATCTGCGTCGATCTTCATCGGGATATGCTCGCTGTTGAACACTATGCAATGCTCATTGTAATAGCCATACGGCGAATACTGGAATCCCCATTTTCCACCGTGAATAATCATAGGTATCGGACGGAGATTCTGCCTTGCAGGGTGAGTAAGCGTACCCGCAAATCCCATATTCTCCATGCAAAGCTGGCACGCAGGGTATGAAACCTTTACCGCATTTCTTGCGGCGGCAATATCCCTGGGATCCTTTTCCGGCTTTGAACGGTTAATGGTAATATCAAGCTGTCCGTACTCGCTGTCGTACTTCCAGCGTATATCCTTTGCTATTCTTCCCTTGCGGACATAATTTGTATCTTCACTGTATGTAAAATACCAATCGGTAGCTGCTTTAGGGTTTTCGCTGTATTTTTCACGGAATTTTTTAATAATTTCATGCGGCATAGCTGTGAATACACCCATTATTTTTGTGTCAAAAAGATCCCTCCACGCATTCGATGCCGGAATTATTTCCTTTTCTGCCGCATAGTCGACTATATCATCCAGGATCTCATCAACCGATCCGTATTTACCGCCTTTTGGATTGCTCCAGTTATCAAGCTTCAATATATCCATAAGACAATTTCTTACATAGATCTCATCGTCAACTGTTATTAGCTCTTTTTCAACCGCATAGTCAATGAGCGACTGTACAGCTGTTTCTATAGTAGCTTTCTTCATAATGTTCTCTCCGTTCTCCACATTCTGAATTTCAGAATTCATTAGTTACAAGTATAGCACAATCCACACCGAATTTCAATATAAATCATACAGAGCTATTTTACCGCCTGTCGCCACGATTATTTCCATTCCCGTAAACACCGCTTGCCGCATACCTCACGCACCATAAAAAACAGGCATCGATTTTCACACCGATGCCTGTTATAGCTATTGGATTTTTATTGCTTACTTCTTCGTCCTGACTGTCAGCGTGCCGCTCCACGAGCCGTACTGCTTAGCATTTCCGTAAGTCTTATATGCTCTTATTCTGAACTTATAGCTTGTATTTGACTTCAGGCTCTTTACCGTATAGCTTGTAGAAGTAGCCTTTGTGCCTGTATAAACAGTCACCCATTTACCGCCCTTGTACTGCTGTAACTGGTAACCGCTTGCGGTCGTACCCTTGTTCC
>UQBC01000024.1 GCA_900539195.1 uncultured Oscillospiraceae bacterium | reverse complement strand
TAATCAATATAAAGCGGACGGCAATGTGCCGCTTCAAATTCCGACCTTTTTAAAGGTTGGTGCGTTATTGAGGTTAGCGAACGGTCGGGAATAGACAAAGCAGTAATCAATATAAAGCGGACGGCAATGTGCCGCTTCAAATTCCGACCTTTTTAAAGGTTGGTGCGTTATTGAGGTTAGCGAACGGTCGGGAATAAACAAAGCGTTAATTAATAAAAGCGGTCACGGCGGCAAGCTGTGACCGCTTTTGCATAATATCAAAATTCGATATTGAAAGGCTTACTATGGAACGCAGTCATATAGACGTGAGATTTGCTTATGAATATGGCGATAAATCGCTTCCGAAAATAAAAGAACTTGTTTGCGAAAAACCGGACAGCCAAAAGAAAATAATACTGGAATATCTGAGAGAGCATTGTGTAATCTGCTGTCCCGGTACAGAGCGTGACATTATAAATCCCGACGAAATTATCGGTTACGGAAACATCTATTCGGATGGGCTGTACTACTGGACTGATGTTTTTACAAATTATGTAGACAAATACAATGTTCCTGTTCCGGCTGAATTCAGAAAGCGTATAATGAGCAATTACGAGTCAAGACGTAAACGTCATATGTTACTCAGAATGGTGAACCGTCTCGAAATATACAATGAGGCGGCTTATGACAAACGGTACAGAGTGTGTATTCACAGAAACGGTCTTATTGAATACAGAGATTTGTTCCAAAGCAATGATGACATTCTGTTTCGGATAAATAAAGAAACGTCAGGTCATATTATTAACCCGGCGGCTTCTGAATTGTTTTGCTATGATTCCGATAATCACGGTAAAGCACTTATTGACGGATACCACTGGAAACTGACTTTTATGCAAAACGAAAGAATCATTGATATAATCGAGGGAACAAACGGAGAGGATAACCGGAGATATAATCAAATAAAGTCGGTAATAGAATTTGCGGAACGGTTTATTCCATATGACTTAGGTTCAGCTTATATGTGTATAAATTAAAAGCACTTTAGACTTCATAATATATCAACAAAGTTCGGTAAGCATCCGGCAATCACTCTCACTATAGTTGAATTCTTCTCAACAAACGAGCTATAGACAAATCTGCTGAAATCGAATATTATTATAGCAGGAGCTCCAAATGAACAGTACGGAGGAAAACACTATGCTAAATCTAGGGCTTAAACTTGGCGAAAACCTAAAGAAATTCCGATTACAGCGTGAGCTTACACAGGAACAGCTTGCTGATGTTCTAGGTGTGTCGGCACAGGCAGTGAGCCGCTGGGAGAACGGAACGACTTATCCCGATATAACGCTATTGCCGACTATTGCGAGCTACTTTGAAATTACTCTTGACGAGCTTATGGGAATGGAGAATTGGAGGAGCGAGGAACAGCTAAAAGAATTGCTCGGACAGCTTGAAGAGAATGGCTCAAAGGGCTTGATCTATGAGAATATTCTGCTACTGCGTGATGCGGTAAAAACCTATCCTACAAATTATGAGCTTCAATTCAGGCTTGTCAATCAACTGGCATTCTGTGAATACAAAGACGGTCGGGGATTGTCCGAAGAAGAAAAAATCAGCTTCAATCGTGAGGCTGCTGAAATAGGAAATCGTATTTTATCGCATTGCACAGACGGTGCGATTATTAACCAAACAACTCAGCAGCTTTGCTATATCTATTCAAGTCTCGGAGAAAAGGAAAAGGCGATTGAATACGCTAAGAAGCTTCCCAATATAGGATGTACCGATACAGTAGTTCTCGGGGATTTATATGAGGGAGAACAGCAGAAAACACATCTGAAACGTGCAATAAAGTGGTATACAAGTATATTTTGGTGTGCGTTAATAAATCTGGCTGACCTCGGATACAGGAATGAAACTATGTCCGATGCGGAAAGAATAGAAATAATGAAAAAGGCGCTTGCGATTCTTGAACTTGTATTTGATGACGGCGATTATCTTAATTACAGCGGTACAGTGTCAATTACGCATAGGTATATTGCTGATCTGGCTATGTCTGAGGGCGATTATGAGCTCGCATTATCAAGTCTTGAAAAAGCGGCTCAATTTGCTGTAATGTCAGATACGCTACCCGAAAATGCACGGCACACATCTCTGCTTGTAAACAATCTCGAATATGGTCCGTTCAATACTATCAAGAATTACGATTTCACGGACTGCAAGGAATTGTACGATAAAATGCAGGCGGACAGATATAACGCTATCCGTGATGACAAGCGGTTTATTGCCGTTCTTGAGAAAATCGGCAGATATTGTTGACAGTCCGAACAAAGAAGTAAAATATAACGGGTATCGGTAAAATGCCGATACCCGTTTTCTATGCTTATTGCCTGTCGATTCTCACATCATACCGCCTGAGCCAATATTCTATCTGCAAGAGATATGCGAAGATCTGCGGCGAGGTCATAAGCTGACCGTACCAATTTCCCTCAAACAGTGTCGGATCGTCGCACAGCCGTAACAGCTTTTCACGGCTGACGATCTCGGTAAGGCGGCATTCATTGTCGGCAAGCACCGCCCTCATCCTGCGGATAACCTCGGCGAGATAGGTCGGATTATGAGTTTTCGGGTACGGAGATTTCTTGCGCCAGAGTACATCGTCGGGCAGTATGCCTTTCATCGCACGGCGGACAATGCCTTTCTCCCTGCCGCCTGCCGCCTTTATTTCCCACGGAATATTGAAAGCGTAACGGGCGATCCTGTGGTCGCAGAACGGCACTCTGACCTCAAGCCCATGAGCCATACTCATTCTGTCCTTGCGGTCAAGCAGGCATTGCATAAACCAATAGAAGTTCAGCATGAACATCTCACGCATACGTCTGTCCTTGCGGCTGTCGGTGTCGAGATATTCGGTGTTCTTCAGCGTTTCGTTACAGCAGAAGTTGACATAATCACTCGGGTCAATGTCGCCCAGTATCCCGTCGCAGAGCAGATCCGCACGGGATGCGGTCGAGCAAGCCCACGGAAAGCCCGGTTTGTAGAGAATTTCCTCGTTGTGATACCACGGATAGCCGCCGAAGATTTCATCGGCGCACTCACCGCTCAGAGCAACGGTGAAATTGCCCTTGATAGCTTTGCAGAACAGGTACAGAGAGCTGTCCACGTCTGCCATTCCGGGCAGGTCACGGGCATAGGTTGACAGCTCCAGAGCGTCGGTCAGAGCGGGCGTATCGACCTCGACATTTATATGCTTGGAGCCGATGAACGCTGACATTTTCCGTATCCACGGTGCGTCCATATCGGGCTGGAATTTACTGCTGTGGAAGTTCTTGTCGTTGTCCTTGTAGTCGATAGAATAGGTGGTGAGCTGTCTGCCGTTTTGTTCAAATTCTTTGGCGGCGACTGCGCTTATGATACTGCTGTCAAGGCCGCCCGAAAGCATAGTGCAAAGCGGAACATCGCTGACAAGCTGACGCTTTATAGCATCGGTCAGCAGGTAGGCTATGTGCTGTTCGGTTTCCTGTTCGCTTTCCTTATGGGGAAGGGCGTGGAGCGACCAGTAGGTGCGCTTTCTGAGACCGCATCGGCAGTACATGGCACACTCGGCGGGACGAAGCTCCCTGATTCCTTTGAATACACCGCTTCCCGGCTTTCGGGCAGGACCTAAAAGCATTATCTGAGCTATGCCGTCACGGTCGATGACAGGCTCGATCATCGGGTGGGCGAGGAGTGTTTTTATTTCGGACGCAAAGATAATACCGCCTGCGTATTCGTAGTAAAACAGCGGCTTCACGCCGATTCTGTCACGGGCAAGAAAGAGCTGTTTTTCCTTTTCCTGCCACACAGCAAAGGCGTATATCCCGTTTAGCTTGTCGAGGCAGGCTTCGCCCCAGGTAATGTAGGCGTTCAGAAGTACCTCGGTGTCACTTGCCGTAGTGAATGTTACGCCTGCGGATTCAAGATCTGAGCGGATCTCAGCGGTGTTGTACAGCTCGCCGTTATAGACGATAGTGTAGCTGTCGAGGGCGGTTTTACGGGTCATCGGCTGGTCACCGCCGGCGGGGTCTATGACGCTAAGACGGCGGTGGGCAAGGGCACAGTTATCATCGGTGTAGAAGCCGCCGCTGTCGGGTCCTCTCGGTATCATTGTCTGCGCCATTCTGCGCATTATTGCGGTGCTGTCGCAGAGTCTGCGGCAATCTACCCATCCTGCTATTCCACACATCAAAAATCACCTCATTATGTAGATTATGGTATATTATGACTGATACAAGAGTAGTATATGCCTGAAAATATATTTTTGTGAATGCTAAGAATCGGCTGCTGAAAAGTGTTTTTTGATATCGCAATCCGAAAAATCTGCGCAATCATTAATTCGTAAAGCTATACTGCCGCTTATTATTTTCTCCGGCGGAAGTCGAGTATAAGCAAAATAACCGTAACTGTAAATCCGCAATGACACATTACTGCAAATTGTTGCAAAGAAAAATCTTAACCGATATAATGTAAAAACGGCATTGCAATGCGGCTTTGATATAAGTTTTCAGACAGTACGTACAAGACACGGAAACATCTTTTTAAAAAACAAAAAAATTTTTCAAAAACCACTTGATTTTTGTAAATTTATATGTTAGAATAAACGACAGGTAAACGATTACACGACGTTTCGGATAATGGTCGGTCAAAGGTGTGGATTGCGCACGCAAGCAGAGCTTATATCGGAAACGGCATGAATGTATTACCGCCTTATTACCCCGGGGAGAACCCGCATGAAAAGTGAATTTTGGCGGATGTGTGACCGCCGTTTTGAAAGGAAAGGTATAATCTATGAAGTATTCAGACGGTTTCTGGATGAACAAGTCGGGCTACGACGTAAACTATGCAACTCAGATCTATGAGGTAAAGGCTACAGACAACTCGATAACCGTATATGCCACTAACCAGTGGATCGGTAACAGAGGAATGACGCTTGGCGGTCCTGTTCTTGAGATCACCTTTACGTCTACGCTTGCCGATTCGATCAAGGTTACGATCGAGCATTACAAGGGTGCTGTAAAGAAGGGTCCGGACTTCACATTATATGAGGACGCAAACTTCAAGCCTGTTATAAACGAGAAGGACGAGTACTGGGAGCTTGTTTCAAACAAGACCTCGGTAAGAATCGGTAAGGCAGGCGGAGCTTGGGATATCAAGTATTTCTATGACGGAAAGCTGCTCACAAAGGAAGGTTGGAGAACAACTTCTTATATTGAAGAACAGCCCTGGCTCACAGACCACCGTATGGAAGGCACAAAGGCGGAGCGTTTCTATGCACACGCATCTACAGACGAGCCTGCAAGAATAAGAGAGATGCTCAACATCTCCGTAGGCGAGAACATCTACGGCTTCGGCGAGAAGTTCTCTACATTCGTAAAGAACGGTCAGACGGTAGAAGTATGGAACAACGACGGCGGTACTTGCTCTGAGCAGACATACAAGTCAATCCCCTTCTATGTATCATCAAGAAACTACGGTGTATTTGTAAATCACCCCGAGAACGTTACATTTGAAGTAGCAAGCGAAACGGTTTCAAAGGTTGCTTTCTCCGTTCAGGGCGAGAGAATGGAATACTTCGTAATGGGCGGTAAGACAATAGCAGACGTACTCGGCGTTTACACAACGCTGACAGGTAAGCCTGCACTTCCTCCTGCATATACATTCGGTCTGTGGCTGACAACATCATTCACTACAAACTATGACGAAGAAACAGTTTCGTTCTTCATAGACGAAATGGCAAGACGTGATATTCCTCTGGAGGTATTCCATTTCGACTGCTTCTGGATGAAGGAATTCAACTGGTGCGACTTCACCTGGGATAAGAGAATGTTCCCCGATCCCAAGGCTATGCTCGCACGTCTTAAGGAAAAGAAAATTGAAATCTGCGTATGGATCAACCCCTATATCGCTCAGCAGTCTTCCTTATTTGACGAGGGCGTAAAGAACGGCTACTTCATCAAGAAGACGGACGGCGGCGTATTCCAGTGCGATATGTGGCAGCCCGGTATGGCTATCGTTGACTTTACGAATCCTGAGGCTTGCAAGTGGTACAAGGCAAAGCTGAGAACACTGTGCGAGATGGGCGTTGACGCATTCAAGACGGACTTCGGTGAGAGAATACCCACAGCCGATGTTGTATACAGCGACGGCTCCGATCCTTACAGAATGCACAACTACTACACATATCTCTACAACAAGTGCGTATTTGAGGTGCTTGAGGAATTCTACGGCAAGGATAAGGCTTGTCTGTTCGCACGTTCTGCTACGGTCGGCGGTCAGCAGTTCCCTGTACACTGGGGCGGCGACTGCTTCAGCCAGTACGAATCAATGGCTGAAACGCTCCGTGGAGGACTTTCACTCTGCTTATCCGGCTTCGGCTACTTCAGCCACGATATTTCGGGCTTTGAGGCTACAGGCTCACCCGACTTATACAAGAGATGGTCTGCATTCGGTCTTATGTCTTCACACTCAAGACTTCACGGCAACAGCTCATACAGAGTACCGTGGAACTTTGACGAAGAAGCGTGCGACGTTCTGCGTCACTTCACAAAGCTCAAGGGTCGCCTGATGCCGTATCTGTTCGCTAACGCAGTAAAGGCTCATGAAAAGGGCGTTCCTATGATGAGAGCTATGGTTATGGAATACAGCGACGATCCTGCCTGCTTACCTCTTGACAGACAGTATATGTTCGGTGATAACCTGCTTATCGCTCCCGTATTCAACGAGGAGGGTACTGCTCAGTTCTATCTCCCTCGCGGCAAGTGGACCGATATTCAGACAGGAGAAGTTCTTGAGGGCGGTAACTGGTACGACAAGAAGTACGACTACTTCTCAATGGGTATGTATGCTAAGCCCAACAGCATAATCGCTTACGGTAACTTTGAGCGTAACTTCGCATATGACTATGTAGAAGGTGCTAAGCTTGTTATCTATCAGCTTGAGGACGGCAAGAATACTCAGTGCAAGATCTATGATAAGGACGCTAAGCTTGAGCTTACTGTTATGGCTGAGAGAAACGGCGATACAATCACTGTTACACATACGGCTACAGACAAGCACTTCACAGTTGAAAGCGCTGAAGGCTTAAAGGTAGTTATAAACAAGTAAATATAATAATGCCTCCGTGTCAATGAGATACGGAGGCGTTTTTTTGTCAGTCGGGGCAGTAGCTTGACAGCATATAAAAAGAGTTCTATAATAGTTATGTAATGCTGACAGCGGCGGATAATTTATCTTTTTCGGGTAATACTGTCCGTTAAGGCTGTTTTTACGGAGGTTAAACAATATGGATATAAAAATGCTTGGCGAATATGCAAAGCTTATGGTAAAAGTCGGTGCAAACGTTCAGGAAGGACAGAAGGTACGTCTTTATACCGAGGTCGATCAGCACGAGCTGGCAACGCTTGTGGCAAAGGAATGCTATAACGCAGGCGCAAGCTATGTTGAGATGTTCTGGAGCTGCGGGGCTATAGACAGACTGCACTATGAGAATGCAAGTGTTGAAACGCTCGGCACTGTACTTCCGTGGGAAGAAGAACGTCAGAAACAGATGGTAAAGGATCTGCCTGCAAGAATATTTATTGAATCTGCCGATCCCGACGAACTCAGCGGTGTACCTGCGGATGTAATTTCTACAGTAGGTCAGATGCGTTCAAAGGTGTTAAAAAAATACCGTGATGAGATTGACGGCAAGCATCAGTGGCTGATAGTTGCCGCCGCCTCTCCGAAATGGGCAAAGAAAGTTTTCCCTGATGACGACACCGAAACGGCGGTCGAAAAGCTGTGGAACGCTATTTTCTCGTGCGTATATCTTGACGGTAACGGAAACTGGGAAAAGGTATGGAAAGAGCATACCGACACCATGAGAGCAAAAGCCGATTGGCTGAATGCACAGGGCTTCAAGAGCCTTAAATATAAGAGCAGTAACGGAACGGATTTTTCCGTCGAGCTTATCCCCGGTGCAAAGTGGTGCGGTGCGGCTGATATCAACCGTGTCAACGGTGCGGCATATGTTCCTAATATGCCGACAGAAGAAGTATTTATAAGCCCTATGAAAGGCAAGTGCGATGGTAAGCTTGTTGCTACGAAGCCTCTCAGCTGGTCGGGAAATCTGATAGATGGCTTTGAGGTTGAATTCAAAAACGGCAGGGTATCGGGCTGTAAGGCGCGCCAAGGCGAGGATATCCTGAAAAAGATGTTTGCGATGGACGACGGCGCTTCAATGCTGGGCGAAGTTGCTCTTGTACCCAAGGAGTCCCCTATAAACCGTTCGGGTCTGCTTTTTATGAATACGCTCTTTGACGAGAATGCTTGCTGTCATGTTGCTGTCGGCGAGGGATTTCAGGAAGTAATTGACGGCTTTGAGAACAAAACGCTTGACGAGATACATTCGATGGGAATCAACGACTCGATAATTCATGTCGATTTTATGGTCGGCTCTGACGATCTTGAGATAACAGGCATCAAAGATGACGGTAGTGAAGTGCCTGTATTCGTTAACGGAACGTGGGTATAACTATCAATAGCGCTTGGACTGAATAATTTGTCGAATTTATTGAAATATATAGTATTGCTATTGCAATATTAAATTAAATATGTTAAAATAATATCAGAGAAGATACTGTGAGTTCTTCTTTTGCAGGCGTTTCAGCTCTCACAATACGGTATTACAACTGTATAGCGGCAAAGGATCGGTTATGTTAGTAGCAATATGTGACGACAGCAGAATTGACTTATTGTTGTCAAAGACACTTGTAATTGAATATTTCAGAAAGCGTAAGCTGTCGTGTACGGTAAGGTTGTATGAAAACGGCACGAGCCTGCTTGATGATTTGCACGATAATACAAATTTTGATATTGTATTTATGGATATCTATGTCGGCGATGAACTGGGCATAGATATAGCAAGACAGCTCAGGAATAACGGGTATGAGAATCTGCTGATATTTTCAACGATTACCGATGAATATGCTATCGAGAGCTACAGTGTAAGAGCAAACGGCTATATACTCAAACCGTACAATATGACAAGGCTTGAAAGTGTGCTTGACAGGGTTCTTGAAAAATATGACACGGATTTTATGAGAGTAAAGGTGCGCAACACTTATGTAAACGTGCCGTGCAGTGATATAATCTATATCGAAAGCTGTAACAACCGCTGTATACTGCATACTGAGGACGAGGAATATTCACTGTATATGAGGCTTGACGATATAGAAAAAAGTCTGTCCGGCGATGAATCACGTTTTCTGAGATGTCACAGGAGCTATATTGTCAATATGGATCATATCACAGCGGTTGATGAACAGTTCAGACTGGATAACGGTGAAAGCGTGCTTATCAGGAGCAAGAGCAAGGCTCAGATCAAAAAGCACTATATCGCATATGAAGAGAGTAAAAAAAGCTTGTAAAGATCTGACAGCGGTTTTATAAGACGCTTTCGGGCGATATAAATTACGATATAAAAGAGAACGCAGTGTCGGTAGCGGCACTGCGTTTTTTGTATATGCTTATAAAATCAGAGATTATCATTATGTTCCTGATTTGAAATAAAATCTGCAATGAGGCGGTAAACGTCTGTGCGTTCTTTTTCCTGTAATACGCTGTGGCGCATACCGTCAAGTATTACAAGTCTGACATCAAAGCCGTTTGCCTTAAGCACAGAGGCTTTTTCTTTTGCATATTCTCCTTTGTCGCCCACCATATCTTCTGTTCCGCTTATTAAAAGAACCGGCGGTTTCGGGAAGATATCCGACAGATATTTATCGTCTTGCACTTCGTTTGCAAGTTGTAAAAAACTTCTGTAAAAACGGCAACTGTACATCTTATTCGTGTAGGGGAGAGTTTCGTAATATTCGGCACGTTCAAGATCGGAGGTTACCCAAGAAACTGTACATTTTTCGGGAAACGGCTCGGCAACCTTTCCGAACAGCTTGAGAAATACGTCTGTACTGGGAGCGTCTGCACCTTTTTCGGATATTTCTGCGTCAATATCCGAAAGAAGTGTATCGGTACCGTGTATATGCGGACAGCCTGTAAGGATAACTCCGCTGTAAAGCGAGCTATCGCAGTGGCAAATAACATATTGAGCCATCTGTGCACCAAGGCTGTGACCGAGCAGAAACAGCGGTGTGTCACTTTCCGATTGAACGTATGACGAAAAATCACCGCATTCCTTTGCAGCGGTCTGAACGATATTATCTATGTTTGCAGGCAGTGCCGTCCTTCCGTGTTCACGGTATTCGCAAAGATATACCGAAACTCCTTTGGCTGTAATATATTCTGCGAACTGCTCATAGTATTCCGACATTTCGCCAAGCCCGTGAATAATCTGTATTTTTGCCTTTTCGTTATCGGAAAGCCATTTCTTACAGTACATTCCCTTGTATTCAAATTTCTGTGTAGTCATATAATTCTCCCTAAAAACAAAGCAGGCATTCTCAGCCTGCTTTTGTTTGCTATTCCTGTTATTCTTCCATAGGTCCTTCAAGATGAACCTGACCGTCTTCACGCAGATGGAACTGCTTGACCATCTTCTGAAGCTCTTTCGCCTGAGCGGCAGTAAGTGCGCTTGCGCTTGCGCTTTCTTCTGCTGTGGCGGCATTGTTCTGAACTACCGCTGAGATCTGACCGACGCTTGAAAGCACCTGATCAACCATAGTCGCCTGCTGTGCCGAGCTGTCCGATATTTCGTTGATAAGCGAGTTTGCGTTGCTGAAACGCTCCATAACGCTTTCGATAGTCTGAGCTGTCGAATCGGCAATTGCTGTGCCGTTTGAAACGGCTTCGATAGTGCTGCTGATAAGCTCGCTTGTTGTCTGAGCGGCCTCTGCGGACTTGCTTGCAAGGTTTCTGACCTCGTCTGCAACGACTGCAAAGCCCTTGCCGGCTTCGCCTGCTCTTGCGGCTTCTACTGCGGCATTAAGAGCAAGTATATTTGTCTGGAATGCAATGTTGTCGATAGTATTGATAATCTTCTCGATCTCGACTGATTTTTCATCGATTATCTTCATTGCGGCAAGCATCTTCTGCATTTCTGCATTGCCTTTCTTAAGGTCGGTGGTCGCAGTATCTGAAATTTCACTTACGTTCTTTGCGTTTTCGGCGTTCTTGTTTACTTTGCCTGAAATATCCTGCACATAGTCTGACAACTCACGGATAGAGGCTTCCTGCTCGCTTGTACCCTGTGCAAGTGCCTGAGAGCCGCTTGAAACCTGCTCCGATGCATCGTAAAGCGTCGTGCCTGCCTTCTGTATTTTTGAAAACGAGTCATTAAGATTTACAAGTATCTGCTCGAATGCCGACTTTATGGGAGCAAATTCGCCCTTGTAATCATAGTTAATGGTAAAGCTGATGTTGCCGTATGACATCTGAGTAAGGAGATATGTAAGTTCATCGACCATTTTTTTGAGATACCATTTGGCAGTATTGAGCGAGCCGGCAAGTTTTCCTATATCGCTGTCGTTTATCTTAACGTCAAATTCAGCGGAAAGAATACCCTCTGAGAAGTTATTAAGTTCGTTGCTGATTTTTCTGATAGGCTTTACTATTGCTTTTTTTACATAAATGCAAAGCAGGATAAATGCCGCAGTAACGATAAGCGAAATGCCCTCGGTAATCAGTGACAGCATTATCGAAGAATGATAAACAGGGTCGTCGTGACCTACCATTGTCAGAATGTTGACAGTGCATACGGCAACGGTAGCCAGCATCATTATACAGCAGACAACGCATAAAAATGTTATTACAACTACCTGGCTCTGCGCTTTATTTTTTAACCAGCCTTTATTTTTTTTCATAAGAAACACCTCTTGAACTTACATTTTGATAATCTGATTTTATCACAAATGCTGTAATAAGTCAAGAAGTAAAGCGGTGTGTTTGGTGGAATACACCAAAAAACCGTTAATAAATGTACAAGTTGCACGAAAGCCGCCATGATATAATCATAGCGGCTCAAACTGTTTTGTTTGTTAAACCTTTGCGGTAAACAAACGTCTGCAATATTTGTTGTCCAGTCCGTGATACAGGAGCAGACCGAGAACTCCGCAGGAGATGACCTCACCTGCACATACCGTCAGCGCCGAGAACCATAATGCGTCCGGCACACCGTAAGCATAGGTCAGTACAAGCGGTACTATAACAGTATTGGCAATTATGGGCGGAAGGGGGTACAGTATCCTGTGATGCTTTCTCAGAAGATATGTGCCTACCGCTCCTATGAGTGTGGCAAGGCTTCCGAAGATAACATCCCATATTACAGCACCGGTCAGTATGTTTGAGATGACACAGCCTACAACCAGTCCCGGAATTGCCGCCGGAGTAAATACCGGCAGGATTGTGAGCGCCTCGGAAAGACGCACCTGAATTACGCCGTTTGTAAGCCCCAGCAGGCTGACAATATAGGTCAGCACTACATAGATTGCGGCGATAACGGCTCCCTGTGTGATAAACAGGACTTTTTTGTTTCGCATATTGAATTGTCCTTTCGTAGTTTTGATTTATCCGTCTTTTGACGGAAAGTGAGGATATTGCGAACTCACAAAAAATGATTTTAGCACAGTTAAAGTGCTTTGTCAAGCTTATTTTAGCGTTTCTTCAGCCGCCCGTATGAATTCTCTTATGTCATCGGGTGCGTTTTTGAAATATTAGGCGGAATACGGATATATACGGCTTCATATTATCTGTATCCGTTTCTCACACTTCTTATCGCATAGTTATCCCGAAAGGGCAAATCGGTTTATTCTATATTTTACTGCCTTATATAAATACCCTGATCCTCGATATAATCATCAAGCTCCTGCTTCATATCCCATATAGCCTCCTCTTTGTCGGCAGACTGTCTGTAGTCGCTTTTATCATCAGGCTGTACGGAAGCTTCGGGAGCTTTTTTCTTTTCGTCTGTCATATTTATCATATCCCTTCGGCGTGTTTTCTGCTATTTACATTTTATCACAATCTGTAACACAGTTCAATATGCTGTGGCACAAAACGTCAGTGATAACGGAAGTTGACATATTCTTTTAAATGAGTATAATATTTATGGATGAAGAAAGGAAGTTTAACTTGAGCGTAGATATAAAAGAAAAGAAGAAATCCGGAACGGTCCTTATGACAGAGGGCTCTATCTGGAAGAAGCTGCTTATATTTTCCGTGCCGCTGATACTGGGCAACCTCTTACAGCAGTTATACAGCACGGTCGATTCTATAATAGTAGGAAACTGCGTGGGCAAGGAGGCTCTGGCGGCGGTAGGCTCAACCGGCTCTATCGTCAGTCTGCTGATAGCGTTCAGCCAGGGCGCATCGGTCGGCGCAGGCGTTATTATATCGCAGTACATGGGTGCAAAGCGTAAGGACGATGTGAAAAGAGCGGTACATACGGCTATGGCAATCGCAGTTATAATCGGCCTTGTGCTGACGGTCATGGGTGTATTTATGAGCAGACTGTTCCTCGTATGGATGCAGACACCGGATAATATCCTTGACGGCGCATCGCTCTATTTGCAGATATACTGCGGCGGATTGCTGTTCAACGTGCTTTATAATATGTGTGCCGGAATATTCAATGCGGCTGGAAATTCAAAAAGACCGCTGTTATATCTCGGTGCGGCATCTGTTGTGAATATTGCACTCGACCTTATACTGATACAAGGCTTCGGTATGGGCGTAGAGGGTGCGGCGATAGCGACCGATGCGAGCCAGCTTGTTTCCTGCGTTATGGCTATAATCTATATGGTGAGGGTAAATGCGGATTATAAGCTGTTTATCCGTCAGATAAAGGTACACAGGGATATGGCGATAAGGATAATAAAGGTAGGTCTGCCTACAGGCATTCAGAATATGGTCATCTCCTTTTCAAACGTGCTTGTACAGGCAAGCGTCAACAGCTTCGGCTCGGATGCGGTAGCAGGCTTCGGCGCATATCTTAAGGTGGACGGCTTCAACATCCTGCCGGTGCTTAGTATAAGTATGGCGGTGACTACCTTTGTCGGTCAGAACTACGGTGCGAATAAGCCCGAACGTGTTAAAAAGGGTATGTGGACAGCACTCGGTATGGGCGTTGTTTACACTGTCATAACAGGCGTCCTGCTGCTTGTGTTTGCCGACCCGATTATAAGGCTTTTCACAAACGATGACGCAGTAGCCGCCTGCGGCGAAACCGCAATGAAATACTTCTGCCCGTTCTATTTCCTGCTTGCAATAATGAATGTGCTTGCGGGGGCTGTAAGAGGCACGGGCAAGAGCATTCCTCCGATGCTGATATTACTGTTCGCAATGTGCATTTTCAGAATATTCTGGATATGGCTCGTAGTGCCGCTTTTCCCGACTATTGACGGCGTTTATCTGCTGTACCCTGTTTCGTGGGTAATAGGCGTCGTGCTTATGGCGCTGTACACATGGAAGGGTAAATGGATGCCGAAAATCGAGTAAGTATCCGGCTTGAAATGAATACGGAATAACGCAGATATGCTTTAAAACGGCACTGCGTTATTTTGCGAAAATGCACAAAATGCTATTGACGAAAACGATTACATATGCTATGATAGCGATGATGTATATTGCGGTTTGCGTAAAAAGTCAACAACTGCAAGACGGAGGAGAACATGGAGAATAAATATAGATTCAGGAATAGCTCGCTGTCGTTTGACGAGCGTGTAAAGGATCTTTTATCAAGGCTGACAATCAAGGAAAAGGCAGGTCTGATGTCAAACCATATGGCGGCAGTGCCTCGCCTTGATATAGGAGAGTGGTATGTCGGTGCGGAAGTTGCAAGGGGATATGTTTCAAGAAATCCCGAAGAGCCGACGACCGTATTTCCGCAGCCTATAGGGCTGTCCGGAACGTTTGATACAGAGCTAATGGAAAAAGCCGGGCTTACGGCAGGTAAGGAGGCACGGGTGCTGAATAAACGCCACCCGAGCGGCCATCTGATGCTGTGGGGACCTACCGTTGACCTGTGCAGAAATCCGCTCTGGGGAAGAAATGAAGAGGGCTACGGTGAAGATCCGTTTTTAACGGGTGAAATGTCGGCGGCATACACAAAAGGACTTGCAGACCGGCAAGGTGAATATATGCAATCGATACCGACACTGAAGCATTTCTGTGCCAACAATACCGAAAATGAACGTGGAACGGCGTCTTCCGATATTGAGCCGAGGACGCTGAATGAATATTACTATGCGGCATTTGAACGTCCCATAACCTGCGGAGGAGCGTACTCCGTAATGGCGGCGTACAACGAGCTTTCAGGTGTGCCTGCGGTAATAAACCCGGATATACAGAAAGTTCTTAAAGATAAGTGGGGACTTGGTTTTGTCGTAACTGACGGCGGAGATTTTTCACAAAACGTAACATTTCACGGTTACAGCACTTCACACGCAGAAACAATTGCGCTTGCGATAAAGAACGGCACGGACGTTATGACAGACAGCGAGGATGTGGTTCAGGCGTCGGTGCTTGAAGCGGTAAAGAGCGGACTTGTATCTGAAAAGGATATAGACAAGGCGCTTTACAATACCATGCTTGCAAGGTTCAGACTTGGTGAGTTTGATGAAAAACACCCGTTCTCGGATATCGACGAAAGTGTGCTTGACTGTGATGAGCATAAAAAGCTCAATCACCGTGCGGCACTGGAACAGGCGGTATTGCTTAAAAATAACGGTATACTGCCGCTTGATACAAATAAGAGCGTTGCTGTGATAGGTCTTAACGGCAACTGTAATCTTATGGACTGGTACACGGGTTATTCGTCATACAATACGACTATACTTGACGGCATAAGCGGAAAATTTGCCGGTGCGATGTATGACAACGGCTGTGACCGTGTGGTTATAAAATCCGAACTTACGGGAAAGTATCTTGGCGTATCCGATGATGATACGGTGAGTGCGATTTACGAAAAGGACGATCCGAGGGCACTTTTTGAAAAGGCGGAATACGGTCACGATGAAACAACGTACCGCTCGCTTTACAATAACAGGTACATAACCGAAAATACCTGCAAGTGCGACAGCGAAAGCACTTATCGCTGGTATTCGCAGGAAATAATGAAACCGCAGAAGCACGGAGATAAAGTGCTGTACCGCACATATTTCGGTAAGGCGCTCGGCGTTGACGAAAAGGGAAAGCTGACGCTTGTAAAACAGTTCGGACTGAGCGACGACAAGATGTTTAGCGAAGAGATTGTTTCGGACGGTATAAGACGTGCGGCTGAGCTTGCGGAAAAGGCGGATTATGCGATAGTCTGCATAGGCAACGATCCTATGATAGTTGCCCGTGAAATGTACGACCGTAAGACGCTGTCATTGCCCGCACACGATTCTGCGCTTGCCAAAGCGGTTTACAGCACCAACAACAAATGCGTAATGGCGGTGGTGTCAAGCTATCCGTTCTCGATATGTGAGGAGCAGGAATATATGCCTGCGATAATCTATACGACCCATGCGGGACCTGAGCTTGGCAATGCATTTGCAAAGGTTATCAGCGGTGAATATTCGCCTGCGGGCAGACTGGCGCAGACGTGGTACAGGAGTGAATATGAACTTGCACCGATAGAGAGCTATGACATTATAGAAAACGATATGACTTATCTTTACTATAAAGGTAAGCCGCTTTATCCGTTCGGATACGGGCTGAGTTATGCAAGGTTTGAATATTCGGATCTTGAAGTGACCGAATATGACGACAGCATAAATATTTCGTTCGATGTCAGAAACGTATCGGATATTGACGGCGATGAAGTCGTGCAGGTATATTTCCGTGCGGAAGATCCGTCGGTCAAGCGTCCGCTGAAACAGCTTACAGCATTTGCCCGTGTGCATATCGGGTGCGGACAGACACAGCATATAGAGTTTGATATCAGCAAGTCGGAACTGCGTTTCTATGATGTCAGCCGTGAAAGATTTACGATAGAGCAGGGACGATATACATTCATGGCAGGCGCTTCAAGCGATGATATCAGGCTCACAAAAACTATTGAGGTAAGCGGTGAAAAAATACCGCCGAGAGAGCTTTGTAAGGGTATACTTGCAAAGAACTACGACGGTAAGTATAATACGAAAATGAAATACAGCAAGAAGCTCGAACAGCACTATATGCTCGGCGGTGGACTGATTTACAACAACTGTGTACTCGGTGACGCAGACAGTATAGAGATAGTGTGCGGAAGCCGTGTCAATACGGGCAAAATAACCGTGCGTTACGGCAGAAAGACATTATGCGAGGCTGAGGTGAAGCCAACGGTAGATGTTACCGAATTTGATACGATGACTGCACAGTTTGACAAGGCTGTGCTTGCCGGGATCGACAGGGACAAGCCTGCGGTGTTTGAACTGTGGATGCCGGAACAGATCTATATGCTGAGTTTCAGAACTTATTGATCTTATCAAGTCCGCAGTGGCATTTAAGAACGGTGAAGGTGTTTTTGTCAACCATTATACGACCTTCCTTCACAAGCTCGGACAGCCTGGCTGACATCGCACTGCGTTCTACTCCGAGATAATCTGCCATAGAGCGGCGGTCGAGCGGCACAGTGAAGGTGTCGCTTCCGGCTTTCTTGGCTTCGTGGCTTAAGTACGCCATTATCTTTTCCTTGGTGGTGCGCTTTGAGATGATCTCGACCTTGCGGTTGAGCATAAGAGCATTATCGGAAATTACTATCAGCAGGTTTATTACAAACTGCGGATAGAACGGATATAACGACAGCGAGGACAGCTTTCCGTAATCAAGGAGCATTACGGTACAGTCGCCTGCGGCTTCTACAGTCACAGGGAGGAGTTTTACGGCTGAGCAGGCGAATACTTCGGCAAAGCTTCCGCCCTGTCTTATCAGAGCGGCAAGGTCACGGTTTCCGTAATAATCCTCCCGGATGACCTGAACGCTGCCTGAAAGAACTATTCCGATACGGTCGGCAGGTTCACCCTCGCTCATGATAATTTCACCCGATTTTGCGGCGACTGTCCTGCCCGAAAGCAATTTTACGCAAAGCTCGGTATTTTCTCCCGACATATTGCCGAATAATTTATTCTTCTGCACAAGTGCAAGTGTTTTTTCGTCCATAGAACCTCCAGTTGAAAACGAAGCGGCGATAAAGCATATTCTGCCGATAATGATATAACTTATCCGAAAAAAAGTCAAATATTTTTGTTTTATTCACAGCTGTTCTGAGCTGTCGGTATACTTGACTTATCGCGAATAATGTAATATAATATTGGAGAACGACTAAACGAAAAAGGCGAAGCACGGCTTTGCCCGGAAAGGACCTTAAAAAATGGACGCAACTTTAAAAAAGCAGCTTGAGATAACTGCCACCAAGGTCAGAATGGGTGTTATCGAGGGCGTTTACAACGCTAAGTCGGGACATCCCGGCGGATCGCTTTCGGTAGCTGATGTACTGACATATCTCTACTTTGCAAAGATGAATGTAGATCCGAAAAATCCTCAGATGCCCGAACGTGACAGACTTGTACTGTCAAAGGGACACACAGCCCCTGCACTGTACTCTGTACTTGCTAACCGCGGATTTTTCCCTGTAGAAGATTTAAAGACACTCCGTCACATAGGCTCAAAGCTTCAGGGACACCCTGTTATGAACAAGGTCCCCGGTGTTGATATGAGCACAGGCTCACTCGGCCAGGGTATTTCAGCCGCTTGCGGTATGGCTCTTTCCGGTAAGCTGTCAAATGAATTTTACAAGGTATACGCTATACTCGGCGACGGCGAGATAGAAGAAGGTCAGGTATGGGAGGCTGCTATGTTTGCGGCACACTATCAGCTTGACAACCTCGTAGCCGTAGTTGACAACAACGGACTTCAGATAGACGGCAGAATAAGCGATGTAATGTCACCCTATCCGATAGACGAGAAGTTCAAGGCTTTCGGATGGCATGTTATTTCTATAGACGCACACGATTTTGACGCAATCGAAAAGGCTTTCGCTGAAGCTGAAAAGATCTCGGGACAGCCTACGGTAATTATACAGAAGAGCATAAAGGGCAAGGGCGTTTCCTTCATGGAGGATCAGGTATCATGGCACGGCACTGCTCCCAACGAAGAACAGTACAACCAGGCTATGACAGAACTCAAGGCTCATCTTGCCGAGCTTGAAAAGTAATCGGAAAGGAAACGTATTAAAATGGAGAAAAAAGCAACCCGTGAAAGCTACGGCGAAGCTCTTGTAATGCTCGCTGAAAAGAGAAACGATCTCGTAGTTTTAGACGCAGACCTTGCGGCTGCAACAAAGACAGGTATATTCAAGAAGGCATATCCCGACCGCTTCTTTGACTGCGGTATAGCAGAAGCAAATATGATGGGCGTTGCCGCAGGTATCGCTACTACAGGCAAGCTCGTATTCGCAAGCACATTTGCTATGTTTGCGGCAGGCAGAGCTTATGAAATACTCAGAAACAGCATAGGCTATCCTCATCTGAACGTTAAGATCGGCGCAACACACGCAGGTATTTCCGTTGGTGAGGACGGTGCGACACACCAGTGCAACGAGGATATTGCACTTATGCGTACAATACCCGGTATGACGGTAATCAACCCTGCCGATGATGTTGAGGCTAAGGCGGCTGTACTCGCTATGGCTGACTATGTGGGACCTACCTATATGAGATTCGGCAGACTTGCCGCTCCTATCTTCAACGATAAGGATACATATAAGTTTGAGCTTGGTAAGGGCGTACAGCTCCGTGACGGCGATGATATAACGATCGTTGCTACAGGTCTTATGGTAGCTCAGGCACTTGAGGCGGCTGACGCACTCAAGGGTCAGGGTATCAATGCCCGTGTAATCAACATACACACGATAAAGCCCATTGACAAGGATATTATAATCAAGGCGGCTAAGGAAACAGGAAAGATAGTTACTGTTGAGGAACACAGCATAATCGGCGGTTTAGGAAGTGCTGTTTGCGATGTTCTTTGCGAGAATTATCCCGTTCCCGTTACAAAGATCGGTGTTATGGATACATTCGGTCATTCGGGTCCTGCGGCAGCATTGCTTGAAGAATTCGGCTTATGTGCGGATAATATTGCTAATACCGTTAAGAAGGTTTTAGGTAAATAATTTTTTGAGCCACCGCTTTTGCGGTGGCTTTTTTACAAAAGCGATTTTTGCGGATAAACTGATTTGATTTTGTGTGATACTGTAAAGCACAAAATCCGTTAAAGGCAGGAATGATTTTAAGCGCTTGGCAGGCTGTTCGCAAGGCTTGCGGTAATGTTGGCGGTTGATGTAACAGGAGGGGCAAGCAAGGCAAGGATGCCTGAAATGAACGCCCAAAGGCTTTAAGCATGGATGCTTAAAGTCAGCCACACTTAGTTGCTGCAGGACGCAGCGACACTGATGGCTGACGAGGCACGGACGCAAAGCCATACAAGCACACACAGATCCTCGCCCTACGAAGAAATTATGTGATAACTGATATTTACGGATTTTATGAATGGTACAAAGATAGAAACGATTTTAAAGGGGGATGGGAATATGACGCAGGAAACTTACAAAAAATGTGACGGGACAGCATATTTCCACCTCCCCGGTCTGTTTGAGTTTTACGGGCTGTACAGCCTGTTTCTGCCTTTATTCTATAATCACAGGGAGTATTTTTACGATTGGTGCGAGATAGGCTCGATATACGGCGCACCTGCGGATTGTCTGTGGGGCGGCGGACGTGTTGGGTTCGGTGATGATGAGGCTGAAAAGGTGCTTCAGCTTACACAGAAGTACGGCATTTCCGCAAGGCTCACGTTCAGCAATTCTCTTATAAAGCAAGAACATCTTTCAGACAGAAAGTGCAACAGGCTGTGCGAGATGTTCAGCGAAAGCACAGCGGCGCAGAACGGCGTTATAATCTGTTCGGATCTGTTGCTTGAATATATAGGAAAGAATTATCCGGGTCTGTATTTTGTATCATCGACTACAAAGGTCCTGACGGATTTTATACAGCTTGAAAAAGAGCTTAGCCGTGAGGATTTTCGCTTTGTTGTACCGGATTTCAGATTAAACAAGGCTTTTGACAAGCTGGGTACGCTTACCGAAAGGCAGAAAAGCAAGGTGGAATTTCTTTGCAACGAATGCTGTTATTTCGGCTGTACCGACAGGAAAAGCTGTTATGAAAATGTCAGCCGTAAAAGTCTATGTGAGGATTGCGAGGATTTTATATGCCGTTCTCCCGGCGGCAACGAGGGGTATAAGTTTTCAAAGGCTATGGAAAACCCTGCGTTTATCGGAACGAACGATATTGAAAATATCTATCTGCCGATGGGGTTCAATCAGTTCAAGATAGAGGGCAGGGGGCTTGGCAGTGCGGTAGTGCTTGAATTTCTGCTGTACTATATGACAAAGCCGGAATACCGGCTGAAAGTAAGAGAAGAAATATATCTTGACAGTATGCTTGATCTTTTCTGATAAAGCGTTACACGGAGGATTTTGATGCTATACATAATGCGACACGGTAAAACCGAGTGGAATAAAAAGAAAAAATTGCAGGGCAGGACGGATATTCCGCTGTGCCGTGAGGGAATAGAAATGGCGGAAAAGGCACGGGAGGAGTATAAGGACGTGCATCTTGATATTTGCTACTGTTCGCCGCTTATCCGTGCAAGGAAAACAGCCGAGATATTGCTTGAGGGCAGAAATGTGCCGATAGTAACGGACGACAGGCTGAAGGAAATGTGCTTCGGGGAATATGAGGGTATCGAGAACAGCTTCAGTATTCCCGACTGTCCTATAAACCTGTTGTTTTTCCACCCCGAGCAGTATACAAGCTCTATAGGCGGGGCGGAAACATTTGACGAGCTGTTCGGCAGAACGGGTGAATTTCTTGACGAGGTAATCTATCCGCAGATAAAAGAGGGCAAGGATATTCTGATAGTCGGACACGGTGCGATGAACGCAAGCATTGTATGCAGGGTAAAGAATCTGCCGCTGTCTGAGTTCTGGAGCGCAGGGCTTGAGCAATGCAAGATGATGAGGCTTTTGTAAGAAGATATATTAGCAAGTACGATTCTTTGTGGGAATATATCGGGAAGTGCGGCGAGCGTGAAATTACGCTGACTTACGATGAGATAGCAAAAATCTGCGGTGTGCCGATAGATCATTCCTTTCTGACGTATAAGAAAGGAATGAGCGGCTATGGGTATGCTGTAAAAAAATATCGATGAAGGATAAGACGGTGAGGTTTAGCAAGGAGTAAAACGTTGTCATTGTACGGAGATTCCGAAAAAGGCTTTTGCGTGATGCTCGGGTAAAATGCAGGTTAACCGCCTCAGACTGTCGAAAAACCTACAGATCTTTTATAATTTGGGTTTGGGGCGTAGCCCCAAGCGGGGTGAGGGCGGCAGCCCCACATTCAGCCCCTTTCCCGGGGAAAGGGGTTTGGGGATAGGGATTGAGAACAAGCACTTTTTTGAAAAAACAGACTATTTCTATAAACTGATGCGGTTAACCGCCTGCGGCCTTCTTTCATAAACTGGCAATAAGCGAAGAAATGAAGGAGGCGTTTATGTGAGAAGTCTGGCACAGCTTGAAAGAGATGAAAAATGCAGGGTAGAACGGCTGTTACTTGCAGGAGATATGAAAAGAAGGCTTATGGATCTCGGCTTTACAAAAGGAACAACAGTCACATGTGTGTTGTGCGGTAGCGGAATAAAGGCATATCTTGTAAGAGGTGCGGTAATTGCACTCAGAAACGAGGACGCAGATAAAGTACCGGTAAGTGAAATAAAAAATTAAAAAAATTTCGTAAACTTGTAGACAAACGGCAGAAAATATAGTATAATAAAATGACTATGGAAATAGGCGAGGGTGTGCGATACAGATATTAGCATATCTTTCGTAAAATGGGATCTTTTATCTGCTAAGGGCGGATATGAATTAAAGCCGTGTTTTTCATCGTCAAGGAAGAAAGACACGGCTTTTGTGCAGAATTGCGAGGTGCTATAATGACAATTTTACTGAAAAACGGTCACGTTGTTGATTATGTGAACGGTTTTGAAGGCAAAAAGGACATACTTATAAAGGACGGCTTTATCCGTGCGCTCGGCGATAACCTTGAATGTGATGATAAGAACGCAAGGGTGGTAGACTGCAACGGGCTTACGGTAATACCGGGTATATGCGATATGCACGTTCATCTGAGAGATCCCGGACAGACATATAAAGAGGATATTATTACAGGCTGTGAGGCGGCTGTCGCAGGCGGTGTTACGGCGCTTGCGTGTATGCCGAACACGAAACCGCCCGTTGACAACAAGGAAACGGTAAAATATATTCTCGACAAGGCAAAGAAAGCAAAGGCGAAGGTTTATCCTGTCGGCTGTATCACAAAGGGTATGCAGGGCAAGGAGCTGTGCGACTATGACGAACTTAAGGCGGCAGGCTGTGTTGCGGTGAGCGACGACGGCAGACCCGTTGAATCTGCGAATATGATGGCGCAGGCAATGGTAAAGGCACACTATGCCGGACTGAAGGTCATTTCGCACTGCGAGGATCTTGAGATAATAGACGGCGGTATAATCAACAAGGGAAAGATCTCTCAGCAGCTCGGCGTAAAGGGTATGAGCAGGTTGAGCGAGGATATAATCACGGCAAGAGAGCTTGCCATAGCACAGGATACGCAGATGCCGATACACATTGCGCACGTTTCGACAAAGGGCAGTGTGAACACGATAAGAGGAAATACCCATATCGGTGTTATGTGTACCTGCGAAACCGCTCCGCACTATTTTATGATGACGGACGAAAAGCTGTTGTCAAGAGATGCGGACTACAGAATGAATCCTCCGCTTCGTGAGGAGGACGATGTTATGGCGATAACCGCCGCTATAATAGACGGCACTATCGACTGCATAGTAACCGACCACGCTCCGCACAGTGCAGAGGAAAAGGCAGACTTTGAGAAAGCTCCCAACGGCGTTGTGGGAATGGAAACATCGCTTGCGGCGACACTGACAGGACTTTATCACACGGGTACGATAAGCCTTATGCACATAGTAAGACTTATGTGCGTCAACCCCAGAAAGATACTGGGCATAGAGGGAGGCTCGCTCGGCATAGGCGATATTGCGGACATTGCAATATTCGATGCTGACGAAAGCTGGACGGTAGACCCCGAAAAGCTCCACTCAAAGTCAAAGAACACCTGCTTCAAGGGAATGACCCTTAAGGGCAGGGTAAAGTACACACTGGTAAACGGAAAAATAGTATACGAGGACAAGTAAGCTCCGATATACTTGAAATAAATAAAAAGGATGGATACGAAAATGTCAATGGATAATCTTCTTCGTGCAATCTGCGAAAAGCAGAACCCCACAGTCGCAGGACTTGACCCCAAGCTCGACTATGTGCCTCAGTACATAAAGGATAAGGCTTTCAACAAGTACGGCGAAACGCTCAAGGGTGCGGCAAAGGCGATACTTGAATTCAACAAGTGCCTTATAGACGCTCTCCACGAGGTAGTTCCTGCAATAAAGCCTCAGGCGGCTTATTATGAAATGTACGGTACGGCAGGAATGAAAACGCTGTACAAGACGCAGGAATATGCAAGAAGCAGAGGTATGTATGTTATCACAGACGGCAAGCGTAACGATATAGGCACAACTATGGAAGCGTATGCCGCAGCGCATCTGGGCAAGGTAAAGGTGGGAAACGAGGAATACGAGCCTTTTATGGGCGACGCTCTGACGGTTAACGGATACCTCGGAAGCGACGGTATCAATCCTCTTATCAAGGTGTGCAAGGAAAACGACAAGGGCATTTTCGTACTGGTAAAGACATCGAATCCGTCAAGCGGCGAGCTTCAGGATCTGCTGATAGACGGTGTTCCCGTATATGAAAGAATGGGCAATATGTGCGAAAAGTGGGGAGAGGAGCTTCCCGGCAAGTACGGCTATTCGGGCGTAGGCGCAGTGGTAGGTGCGACATATCCCGAACAGATCGCCGAGCTTCGTAAAAAGCTCCCTCACACATTCTTCCTTATACCCGGATACGGCGCACAGGGTGCAACAGCCAAGGACATTGCCGCCGCATTCGATGCGAACGGTCTCGGCGGTATAGTAAACAGCTCGAGAGGAATAATGACAGCATATAAAAAAGAAGGCTGTGACGAGCATGATTTCGCAGGTGCGGCATTCAGAGAGGCACTGCGTATGAGAGATGAGATAATGGGCTTTGTAGGAAAGATACAGCTCCCTTAAGTGATAGAACAAAAAAGAAAAATATATGAAAGGAACGAATTAAATGGACTTAAAGGCTAACAAAGCAAAGACCGCATATCTGATACTTGCAGACGGAACGGTGTTCACGGGCAAGAGCTTCGGCTGTGAGGGCGAGGTCGTAGGCGAGATAGTTTTTACAACAGCAATGACAGGTTATGAAGAAACGCTGACAGACCCCAGCTACTGCGGACAGATTGTAACGCAGACATTCCCTCTTATCGGAAACTACGGTGTGAATGACGAGGATTACGAGTCAAAGACAAGCGTGGTAAGCGGTTATATCGTGCGTGAATACTGCGAGGTACCGTCAAACTTCCGCTGTGAAGGCGACATAGACGGCTTTCTGAAAAAGCACAACATCATCGGACTGTTCGGCATAGATACAAGAAGGCTTACAAGAATAATCCGTGAAACAGGTGTTATGAACGGCATGATCACAACAAGCGAGCCGACAGACGAATTCAAGGCACAGGCGCTTGAAAGGATAAGGGCTTATGTTGTAGGTCCTGTTGTGCCGAAGGTAAGCGTAAAGCAGCCTGAGAAGTTCAGCGCCGAAAACGGTAAATACAAGGTTGCGCTTATGGACTACGGCTATAAGTTCAATATAAGACGTGAGCTTGTAAAAAGAGGCTGTGACGTGACGGTATTCCCCTACGACACAAGTGCGGAGGAAATACTGAAATTTGCTCCGGACGGCATAATGCTTTCAAACGGACCCGGCGACCCTCAGGACAACACGGTATCTATAAATACGCTGAAGGAGCTTATCCCTCACAAGATACCTACGTTTGGCATCTGCCTCGGTCATCAGCTCTTAGCGCTTGCAAACGGGGCTACCACTGTCAAGCTGAAATACGGTCACAGAGGCGGAAACCAGCCTGTAACCGATGTTACTGTTGACAGAACATTCATCACATCGCAGAACCACGGTTATGCGGTTGTAAGCGACAGCCTTCCCGAAAGTGCAGGCAAGGTAAGCCATATCAACGGAAACGATAAGACCTGCGAGGGTGTTATGTACACGAATGCTCCTGCGTTCACTGTGCAGTTCCACCCCGAAGCGTGCGGAGGTCCGCATGACACTGCGTATCTGTTCGATAAATTTATCAGTCTGATGGAGGAGAATAAGAAATGCCGTTAAGAAGTGATATAAAGAAAGTTCTCGTTATAGGCTCTGGTCCTATCGTAATCGGACAGGCTGCTGAATTTGACTATGCGGGAACGCAGGCGTGCCGTGCGCTTAAAGCAGAGGGTCTTGAGGTCGTACTTATAAACTCAAACCCCGCTACCATCATGACGGACAAGCACATGGCGGACAAGATATACATTGAACCGCTGACGCTTGATGTAGTAAAGAAGATAATCAAGATAGAAAAGCCTGACAGCATTCTGTCAACGCTCGGCGGTCAGACGGGTCTTACCCTTTCAATGCAGCTTGCTGAGGAAGGCTTCCTTGCTGAGAACGGTGTAAAGCTGCTCGGTGCAAATCCCGAAACTATACACAAGGCAGAGGACAGACAGGCGTTCAAGGATACTATGGAGGCTATAGGCGAGCCGTGTATTCCCTCAAAGGTAGTTGAAACCGTTGAGGACGCTTTGGATTTTGCCGAGGTTATACACTATCCCGTAATTGTACGTCCTGCGTTCACGCTCGGCGGCACAGGCGGTGGTATTGCATATAGCAAGGACGAATTACACGAGATTGCAACAAACGGTCTGCGTCTTTCGCCTATCACGCAGATACTTGTTGAAAAGTGTATTTCGGGCTGGAAGGAAATCGAGTTCGAGGTTATCCGTGACGCAAAGGGCAACGTTATCACCGTCTGCTCGATGGAAAACTTCGACCCTGTCGGCGTTCATACAGGCGACAGTATCGTTATCGCTCCTGCGGTTACGCTTGCAGACAAGGAATATCAGATGCTGAGAACAGCGGCGCTGAACATCATTCAGGCGCTGAAGGTCGAGGGCGGCTGTAACTGTCAGTTTGCATTAAAGCCCGACAGCTTTGAATACTCGGTAATTGAGGTAAACCCCAGAGTTTCACGTTCATCGGCGCTTGCATCAAAGGCTACAGGCTATCCTATAGCAAAGGTTGCAACAAAGATAGCGATAGGATATTCGCTCGATGAGATCGTAAACCAGGTAACAGGCAAGACCTACGCCTGCTTTGAGCCTGCGCTTGACTATGTTGTAGTAAAGTTCCCGAAGTGGCCGTTTGATAAGTTCGTATACGCAAAGAAAACGCTCGGTACTCAGATGAAGGCTACAGGCGAGATAATGGCTATTGGAACGAGCTTTGAAGAAGCTATGATGAAGGCTGTACGTTCAATAGAGCTTGGCATGGACACGATGCGTAAAAAGGCTTTCAAGAAGCTGACAGATGAAGAAGTAAGAGCAAAGCTCCACGATGTCGATGTTGACCGTTCGTTCTGCGTATTCGAGGCGCTGAGAAGAGGTTTCAGCGTTCAGGAGATACATGATATAACCACTATCGACAAGTGGTTTATAACCAAGCTTAAAAACCTTGCAGAGCTTGAGCTGTGGCTTGAGGACGGCGAGCTTACACAGGAGAAATACGACCTTGCGAAGAAGTACAGCTACCTTGACAGGACTATCGAAAAGCTGTCAGGTCAGAAGCTGGCTGACAAGGGCATAAAGACACGTCACGCAGTATACAAGATGGTTGATACCTGTGCCGCAGAGTTCTCGGCTGAAACGCCCTACTTCTACAGCACTTATGACGATGAAAACGAGGCTGCGGAATTTATCGAGCAGCACCCGACAGATAAAAAGAAGATAATAGTTTTCGGCTCAGGTCCTATCAGAATAGGTCAGGGTATCGAGTTTGACTACTGCTCGGTACACTGTGTATGGGCACTCAAGGAAATGGGCTATGAAGCAATTATCTGCAACAACAACCCCGAAACAGTTTCGACCGACTTTGATACAGGCGACAGACTTTATTTCGATCCGCTGACATTTGAAGATGTTGACTCGCTGATAGCTACCGAAAAGCCTTACGGCGTTGTAGTACAGTTCGGCGGTCAGACGGCTATAAAGCTGACAAAGCACTTACAGGAGAGCGGTGTCAGAATACTCGGTACTTCGGCTGAAAGCATTGATGACGCAGAGGACAGAGAGAAGTTTGATGAGCTGCTTGAAAAGTGTAAAATTCCTCGTCCTAAGGGACATACGGTATTCACGACTGAGGAAGCGCTCAAAGCCGCAAACGAGCTTGGCTATCCTGTTCTGCTCCGTCCGTCATACGTTCTCGGCGGTCAGAATATGATAATCGCTCATTGCGACAGCGATGTTACCGAGTATATGACAATCATCACGGCTACAGAACTTGAAAACCCTGTGCTGATAGATAAGTACCTTATGGGTACTGAGGTCGAGGTTGACGCTATCTGCGACGGCACGGACTTCCTTATCCCCGGTATTATGGAGCATATCGAGCGTGCCGGAGTTCACTCGGGCGACAGCATCTCGGTATATCCCGCTCAGACATTATCCGACAAGATAAAGAGCACGATAGTGACATACACGGAGCGTCTTGCAAAGGCACTGAACGTAATCGGTCTTGTAAATATCCAGTATGTTGTATATAACAACGAGGTTTACGTTATCGAGGTAAACCCGAGATCATCAAGAACCGTTCCTTATATCAGCAAGGTTACGGGTGTTCAGATGGTCGATATTGCAACAAAGATAATGCTCGGTGAAACTCTCAAGGAGCAGGGCTACCACAGCGGACTTTATCCTGTAGGCAACTATGTTGCGGTTAAGGTTCCCGTATTCAGCTTTGAAAAGCTCCACGATGTTGATACACAGCTCGGTCCTGAGATGAAGTCAACGGGTGAGGCACTCGGCATAGCAAAGACATTTGAGGAAGCTCTCTACAAGGGCCTTATAGCGGCAGGCTTCAAGATATTCAAGAAGGGCGGAGTAATGTTCACCGTCAAGAATTCAGACAAGCCCGAGATAGTGCCGCTGGCGGAGAAGTTTGAAAAGCTCGGCTTTGAGCTGTACGCCACAAGCGGTACGGCATCAATGCTGAACAGAAATATGATAGCCACAAACTTTACCTATCGCATACACGAGGACAAGGAGCCTAACGTAATAAGCCTGCTTGAAAGCGGCAAGATAAATTACGTTATCTCAACGTCCGAAACAGGCAGAAAGCCTGCACTCGACAGCGTTAAGATAAGACGTAAGTCGGTTGAGCGTTCTATCGCTTGTCTTACATCGGTCGATACGGCAAACGCTCTTGTAAAGTGTATCGCTATGGACAAGACTGTAGACGATCTTGAAATGGTTGATATAACAAAGATATAATGAGGTGCGATTTTGAGAACAGGCGAATATAAAGTAAAATTCAATTACACGATATTGAGGGGATTTATAGACGCTTTCGGTCTGGTTATGGCTCTGCTCATATATCAGACGACATACGCATACTATGATAAATTTATTCACCCCGATCAGGTGATAAATAACGTTTATCCGAACGGTGTGCCGCTTGACAGATGGATACTCGGCGGCATAGTGCCGTTTATCGCACTTGTCGTGCTTGTGTTCTCAGTTGTTTATATGTTCATACCGCATAAGTCAAGAACGCTTACTATAACAGCGGAAAACGCACAGAAGTATTACGACAATCTTATGATTACAAACAGCCTTCTGCGAATACTTGCGTTTCTTGCGCTGTGGGATTATACCTATATTTCGCAGAGCAACCTGTTGTATGCCGGAGAGTCGTGGTTCAGCCTTCAGACAGTGCTTGACGTTATAGTGGGGTCGCTCGTTGTATACTTTATGTACGGCAGACTTAAAGCTATAGCGAAGCCTGCAGACAGGAAGAAGAACAACGTGATAAAGCCGAAGCAAAGTGAAAGCGATGATGAAGCGCTTACGGCGAAGGTGAAAATTGTCAAGGATGACAATACAATAATGCGCAGTTGATTATGCGACAAGGAAGCAAGGCAACATGATAAATTAACGTGTTGCCTTGATTTTTACACAGCGGCAAAACCGCAGGAAAGGAAAATATATGAGCTTTTTTTGTGATTCATATCCGATAGTTGATAAAAAAGCGCTCGGCGAGGGGATATATTCATATACGCTGAAATGTCCGGAAGTTGCCGAAAACGCACATATCGGACAGTTCGTTCAGATAAAGGCGGAGGGCTATATGCTCCGCAGACCTATCTCTATATGCTCGGTCGATAAGGAAAACGGCACTATGAGGCTCGTTTTTGAAGTAAGGGGCAAGGGTACGGATAAGATTTCAGAGCTTAACAAGGGAGATCTTATGGACGTTATCGCTCCGCTCGGCAACGGCTTTACCGTTCCTGCAAAGAAGGACGGCAGGGTGATAGTTGTAGGCGGCGGAATAGGCACGCCTCCCTTGCTTGACATTGCAAAGATGTACGGCGACAGGTGTACTGCTATACTTGGCTTCAGGAGCTTTGACAAGGTTATACTTGACAAGGATTATTCGCTTGCAGGGGCAAACGTTATAGTATGTACCGATGACGGAAGCACGGGAGTACACGGTACGATAGCACAGCCTCTTGCAGATGAGCTTGCAAAGGGCGATGTTGCGGCGGTATATGCCTGCGGTCCTACTCCTATGCTGAAAGCAGTCGTTGCGGCGGCAAAGCAGGCAGGGGTATACTCGGAGGTTTCTCTAGAGCAGCGTATGGGCTGCGGCGTAGGTGCGTGCGTTGTCTGCGCCTGCACGGTTATCCGTGACGGAGAAGAAAAGGTGCTTAGAGTATGCAAGGACGGTCCTGTGTTCAGCGGTGAGGAGGTAGTATTATGAGTTTCAAGCCTGATATTTCGGTAGATGTATGCGGTAAGCATTTCAAGAATCCCGTAATAGCCGCTTCCGGCGCATACGGTTTCGGCGAGGATTATACCAATCTTTATCCGCTGTCGGCGCTCGGCGGTATTTCCTGCAAGGGTACGACCTTAAACAAGAAGGACGGTAATATCCCTCCGAGAATAGCGGAAACTCCGAGCGGAATATTGAATTCCGTCGGACTTCAGAATCCCGGTGTTGACAGGTTTATAAATTACTATCTGCCCAGACTCAGAACGCAGGATACTGTGGTTATCGCAAATATCGCAGGTGCGGTAATTGACGATTATATAGCTGTTGCAGAAAAGCTGGATGCTACCGATGTTGATATGATAGAGCTGAACATTTCCTGCCCTAACGTAAAGCAGGGCGGCGCTACCTGGGGCGTTACCTGCGAGGGTGCGGCAAGCGTCACAAGAGCGGTAAGAAATGCTACAAAGAAGCCCGTTATCGTAAAGCTTACTCCGAATGTAACGAATATCACAGAAATTGCAAAGGCTGTTGAGGCTGAGGGTGCAGACAGCGTTTCGCTGATAAATACTCTGCTCGGTATGAGAATTGATATAAGAACAAGGCGGCCTATCCTGCACAACAATGTCGGCGGACTTTCGGGTCCTGCTGTGTTCCCTGTTGCAGTAAGAATGGTATGGCAGGTGGCGAATGCAGTCAAGATACCCGTTATCGGTATGGGAGGCATTGCAACGGCTGAGGACGCTATCGAGATGATGATGGCAGGTGCATCTGCTGTACAGATGGGTACGGCTATCTTTAACGATCCTTATGCGCCGATAAAGGTATGCGAGGGAATGGAAAAGTTCCTCGCCGAACAGAAAATAGAGAAGATAAGCGATATTGTAGGCACGGTAAAGCCGTGGTGAGTTTAAGTTGACGTAGATTTTGTTTTGCCCGATAGGCAAAATTTGCGGCATTTGCCGCTATGTGCCTTGACGGCACATTAAAATCGTGTTATAATATAAAAAAGAGGGAACCATAGACGGTCGCTCCCTTAAGGTGTAAAAATAATCGCCTTCAGTTTGCAGACACAAGGCGATTATTTCTTTTTAATGAAAGATAATAATCCGAGAAGCATAACGGTAAATCCTGTAAGGAATATACCGATCTGAATGAGATTATTCAGTGTTATGTACATCAAGGGCTTCACCTCCTTTCACAATGAAACATTGTCTGGGAGCATGAATGACCGCCTATCGTCCGAAGTTTCCCTCGGTAAGAATTATAGCATATATTGTATTTGTATGTCAATAACTGAATAGCATAGAGCTTTGAATTAAATCAAAGCTCTTTTCTTTTTAATCAAGCAGTTTCTTATACGTTAAATCTATAAGGAATGCGCCAAGCGGAGCGGTGATAATTATTGACAGCACGGCAACGGTAAGCACGATATTTCCGCATGAAAGCCCCATTGCAAGCGGAACTCCGCCGATTGCCGCCTGAACTGTGGCTTTAGGCAGATATGCAAGGCAGCAGAATAACCTCTGCTTGAACGGAATTTTTGTTTTGATAAGGCAAATCGCAACGCCTGCCATTCTAAACAGCAGAACGGCAACAATCAGTATCACTGCGGATATGCCTGCGCTGACGGCATAGTTAATATCCACTGCCGCACCGACAAGCACGAACAGTACAATCTCTGCGGCAACCCAGATACGTCCGAAACGGGCAGAAAGACGTTCTGCGGCTTCGGGACGTATTCTGTTAATCGTTATTCCGCTTGCCATTACCGCTACAAGTGACGAGAACGGCACTACCGCACCGAACGTATCTTCTACAGTACACAGTAGGAACGAAACGCTCACAAGTATAAGCAGTTTTGCAGTGTCACGGATATGTATCAGCTTCATCAATTTGCCGAGAATAAATCCGACAAGTATTCCTGCGGCGATGCCAAGTATCAATGACACGGGTATTTTTGCAAAGTCGAGAGCGTTTACCGTACCGCTCTGTGCAAGACCTGTGAACACGGAGAACATCACTATTACAAATACATCGTCAACGGACGCTCCGGCTAAGATAAGCTGGGGTATGCTGTACTTCTGACCACGGTTTTCTTCCATAAGCTTCAGCATTTTGGGGACGATTACGGCGGGGGATACCGCACCGACGACAGAGCCCATTACAAGCGCATCGGTAAGCGATATTCCGAGCAGGGCAGGGGCAAGCAGAGTCATTCCGAGTATCTCAAAGCAGGCAGGCACAAAGCACATCAGCACGGCAGGTCTGCCGACTTTTTTCAGGTCGGTTAGGTTCAGCGAAAGTCCTGCTCGCATAAGGATAATCACGAGGGCAATTTTGCGTAGCTGTGCCGAAATATCAAGCACGGAGCTGTCAATCAGCGAGAAAACGTGAGGACCGAGCAATATTCCGACGCCGAGCATACCAATAAGGGCAGGCAGGTGCAGTTTTTTGCACAGTTCTCCTGCAAGAAAGCCGAGCAGGAAAATAAGGGCGAGCGAAAATAACATAGAAATATCTCCTTTTGCAGTAGAACGGCAAAATAAAAAAGCCGACAGCTACTGCGTAAAATGCAGAAGTCATCAGCTTAAAATCCTTAAATTGAAAGCGGTTCGGGCTAAAGCCCCGGGAGAACATCATTCCCTTTATTACTGGTTTATTATAGCATTACATAGCCCGGTTGTCAAGGAAAATTTGATACTGCCTTCAACATCCGCCGTTAACGCAAGTATAGCAAAATTCAAACTGTCAGAACGGCGAATCTGAGGCGGCTCACAGCCGCAACGGCGAATCTGAAGCGGCTCACAGCCGCTTACTCAATATTCTGTATCTGTTCCCTTATCTTCTCAATCTCGCTCTTCATATCCACAACAAGTCTTGTTATGCGTATATCTGCCGCCTTTGAGCCGATAGTGTTTGTTTCTCTGTTGATTTCCTGCACCAGAAAATCAAGCTTTCTGCCTATCTCCTTGTCGCTGTCGAGCATTGAGCGCAGCTGTGAAAGGTGGGAGTGCAGACGTACCGTTTCTTCGTCAACGGCTGTCTTTTCGGAGAATATAGCCGCCTCGGTGAGTATTCTCTGCTCGTCAATATCCGATGAGCCGAGTATCTCTTTGAGCTTGTCCTCAAGCTTCTTACGGTATGCGGCGGTGCTTTCGGGCGAGTATATCTCAACCTTGCTTACCATATCCTCTATTACATCTGCCTTTTCGAGTACATCAGCCTTGAGTGCCACACCCTCTGTTTCACGCATTGCGATGAACTTGTCGAGTGCCGAGCTTACGACCGATGAAATATCAGCCCAAAGCTGTTCCTCGTCTGTTTCTTCCTTTATCACCGTGAATACATCGGGTATTCTGAAAAGGTCGGATGCGGAAAGATCGTCCGTTATGCCAAGGTCGGGAGCGATAGTGCGGATAGCTTCTATGTACTGTGATGCTACCTGCTCATTTACCTTTACCGAGGTGTCCTTTACGTCTATGTTGTAAACGAGGAGCGACAGTTCGACCTTACCTCTTGTTATCTTTTCCTTGAGCATTGTTTTCAGCTTAGGCTCAAGATACTGGTAGTTGCGTGGGAGCTTTGACGAAAATTCAAAGAACTTGTGATTGACACTTCTGATTTCGGCGATGATTTCTCTGCCGTTTATTACAGCCTGTTCTCTGCCGAAACCCGTCATACTTCTTATCATAGTGGGTATCCTTTCTGTTTTTATATTTCTCTGTTGGGGAGCTACACTCCAAACCCCATTTATAGATATATTATATTTTCAGTTCGCCGCTTTCAAGCATTGATTGTGCGGCAAGTAATATTCCTGTTTTTCCCGACGGATAGGTGATACCGCCCTGTAGCCATACCGCAAATGGCTCTCTGAGCGGTGCGTCTGCTGAAAGCTCTATGCTTGCTCCCATTGTAAATGCGCCTGCCGCCATTATGACCTTGCTGTCATATCCGGGCATATCCCACGGCTCAGGAGTTGCCATAGAGTCAACCGGCGAGCCGTTCTGTATACCCTTGCAGAATGCACAGAGAGCATCGGGTGTGCCGAGTTTTATTGCGGCGATTATATCCGTCCTGTTTTGATTGTACTTAGGGAACGTTTCATAGCCGAGCAGTGAGAAGAATGCACACGCAAAAACAGATGTCTTTACAGCACTTTCAACTATCTGCGGAGCTAAGAAGAAGCCGAGGTACATACCTCTGTTCTCATCGAGTGAACAGCCGACCTCTTTACCTGTTCCGACTGTTGTCAGACGGTAGCTGCACAGCTCGACCAGATCTTTTCTGCCTGCTATGTAGCCGCCTGTGCGGGCAATAGCACCGCCGGGATTCTTGATAAGACTGCCGATAATAAGATCAGCGCCTACCTCGGTAGGCTCACGCTTTTCCACAAATTCACCGTAGCAGTTATCAACCATTATAATTGCGTCACTGTTTACACTCTTGACAGCACTGATTATCTCGCCTATCTTGCTTATTGACAGCGAATCACGGAGCGAATAACCCCTCGAACGCTGGATATATGCCACCTTACAGCCCTTAGCTACAGCCGCCTTTATGCCGTCAAGGTCGGGTGTGCCGTCTGGAAGCAGATTCACCTGCGCATACTTTACGCCGAACTCCTTCAGCGATCCGCCGTGTTCGCCGTTTATGACCTCCGTTAATGTATCATACGGAGCGCCTGTTACACACAGCAGTGTGTCACCGGGACGAAGCACGCCGAACAGGGCAGTGGAGAGTGCGTGCGTACCGTTTACAAAGCTGTGACGGACAAGTGCGTCCTCCGTGCGAAAAACCTCGGCATATACCATATCAAGCTTATCTCTGCCGTCATCGTTGTAGCCGTAGCCGATAGTGCCTTTAAGATGCATTTCGCTGACACGGTTGTTTATAAATGCGGAGAGCACCTTGTTTCCGTTGTACTCTGCGGTTTCGCTGATTTTCGCAAACTGTTCGCTTGCCATTTCTTCGGCTTTCTTTGCCGTTTCGAGCAGTCTGCTGTCAATATTGAAAAATTCCATTTTTATCCTCTTGTTATTTCATACGCTGTACCTGTCGCCGTAAATCCGCAGTTTATATAAAACCGCTGTACGTTTTTCTTGCAGATAAGCGTTATTTTTCTGTTGTCAAGTAAATTAGCCGTACAGGAAAGTAGTGCTGTTCCTATACCGTTTTTCTGCATATCCCGTCTTACTGCGATGTGCGACAGAAAACAGCTTTTATCATCATCAAAAAGCACTGTCGCCGTTGCAGCGGGTTCGCTCCCGTAATGCATTACGATAAGCCTTGATATACCGTGACGTACACGGTGGCAGGTGTCTGCATACCATTCGTCAAACTGATAGTCGGAAAGTGAAAATCCGCTTTTCAGTATCTCAAATACAGTGCGGTAGTCCTCGGTAAATTCCGCTTTCAGCCGATTGTTACACACGGCAGGCATTTGTCCCGATGTCATTATATAAAGCGTTTCGGATTCTTCCGACAGCTTGATATCCGACATTACGGCTTTTGCACCGAGCATTTCCGAAAACGTTATAATGCTTTGCGAATCGCCGTTTTCGTTGCAGTGAACATAAAGCTCACTGCCGTAATAAAGGGCAAGCATATTATCGCTGGTATCGCCCTCATAGAACGTACAGAAGTCGTACCCCGTTCCGTAAGCCCTGTAATACGCATTTATCCGCCCGACTATCACATTGTCTGACGGATAACCGGGCGGCAGTGCGCCGTATATTCTTCTTATCATTTTTCCGCAAGCGCAAGATACATTGCATACGCAAGCTCAGCGGTACTTTGCACATCGCTTTTCTTTATCATACACGACGGCGAGTGCAGATACCTGCACGGAACGGATAGTGCGACCGTTCTGATACCGCCGACAGATGAATGGATTGCTCCGCTGTCGTTACCGCCTGCTACAAGCGTCTTTGTCTGGCAGGGAACGTTTATCTCCTTTGCCTTTTCAAAGCCGAGTCGATACAGCTCACGGTCATATATCGTACTTCTGTCCATATAGCTTACTACACAGCCCTTGCCAAGTTCGCATACACGCTTTTCACCGTCATTGCCCGCAAAGTCGCAGGCTGTGGTGGTTTCAAGGACGATAGCATAATCCGGCTTTACCGTATAAGCGGCAACCTTTGCGCCTCTTGTACCTATCTCCTCCTGCACAGTAAACACGCAGGTAACGTCATACGGCAGATTCTTATTCAGTATATCTACCATAATGGCACAGCCGATTCTGTCGTCAAGCGCTTTCTCACGCAGATAGCCGTTGCCAAGTTCAGTATAATCGCTTTTGAAATATGCGCAGTCACCGAGAGAAACGTATTTTTCCGCTTCCGCCTTTGATGAAGCGCCGATGTCTATTGTCAGCGTGTCAAGCTTTACCGGTTCGTCACGCTCTTTGGGCGACTGCTGGTGTACCGCCTTGCCGCCGACTACTCCGACAGTGCCGTTTTTGAAGTGAAGCTGTCTGCCGATAACTACTTCTGGATTGATACCGCCGACAGTTGTAAATTTAAGATTTCCGTCATCGGTGATGTAGGTCACGATAAATCCGACCTCGTCCTGATGAGCGGCAAGCATAACCTTGTTTTTCGGTGTCGTAGCACCCTTTTTATTTACTATGATATTGCCCAGCGGGTCGATTTTTGCATCGCACTCCTGCGGCAGCATTGAAAGTATCAGCTTTGTTACATCGCCCTCATCACCGCTCGTACCGTCGGCAAGACACAGCTTTTTTATATTCTCAAACAATTCAGCCATTTTCGGCACCGCCCTTCGTGGCAAAAGCCGTAATCAGCTTTGCTGTGGATATAACATCGTCTGTGTCGATGATTTCGGCAGGAGTATGCATGAATTTAAGCGGAATGGACAGCGTACACGCCTTTGCACCCGACTTGTTCACACTCATCGTGTCGGCGTTTGTGCCTGTTTTTCCGCCCATGACCTCAAGCTGATAAGGAATATTTTCCGATTTTGCAAGTGATATGAGCCTGCCTGACAGCTCTCTTGAAAGTGACGGCGCAATGCCTATCATAACGCCCTTTGACATATCTGCGCATTTCGCCCTGTCGCTGTCGGGAGTTTTCGCAAAGCTGACGTCCATTTCAAGAATATAGTCGGGGTCAAGATCATACACGGCTATCTTCGCACCGCTCTCACCGGTTTCTTCCTGCGTTGTAAACGATACGTCAAGGTCAAACGTAAGTTCCTTACTTTTAAGCATTTCGAGAGCAACCAGTATAGAAGCCACTCCGCACCTGTCGTCAAGCGCACCTGCACAGTATCTTGTGCCGAGCATAGCCACAGGCTCACAGTCGAAGGTTATCCTGTCGCCAAGCTCAATACGGCTTTCAAGTTCCTGCTTTGTATAGCCTGTGTCTATAACGATTTCCTCAATTTTAGGCACTCCGTCGCCGCTCTTTACATGGGGCGGAAGAACGGATACAACGCCCTTCACTTTTTCCTTGCCGTGAATCGTCACGCTCTGCGCCGCAAGCACACGTCTGTCGGGACCGCCTACCGCACCGACCTTTATAAAGCCGTTATCGTCAATAAACGATACGATAAGTCCCACCCTGTCGATATGTGCGTCAAGCAGAAGTTTCGGCTTGTTGCCAGTACTTTTTATATGTCCGATAACGTTGCCGAAATCGTCAATACTGCAATCGTCCGTGTAGCTTTCAAGCATTGACAGTGCAATTTCGGACGCACTTCTTTCATCGCCCGAAACGCCGTCAACACTGCACAGACGGTACAGCATACTGTTAATATCCATTGTCATCTTTCTTTCATGGCTTAATATAAGCCGTCCATTTTTATCTTTTCCTTTACTCTTTCAAGCTCCGCTATAAACTGCTCATCGAGCTTGCTTAAGCTGTAGCCCTTCGGGAAGATAAGCACGTCCTTGTTTACCTTGTAGGGAACATCGCATTTCAGCTGTACCATTGCGTGCTGTTCAAGACAGCTTTTAGGAACGGGTGAAACCCACATATAGGTGTTGTGCAGGTTTCCGAGCAGGTCAAACTGACTTCCTCTTTCATAAACATATATACGCTTTTTACGGTGTTCCGAAACGCTTGAACGTGATATCTTCGAGAATGACAGCGACGGCACGGAAAGGTCGCCGTGTACTATCTCGATATAATCCTCTAAGTCGGAATATTTCACTATACCGTCCGGATTTTCCTTTGCAAGCGGGCTGTCCTTGTTCACAAGAAGCTTGTATTCAAACTCCCATAACGGACGGTATTTCAGATTCTTCCCGTCAAGCATTGCAAAATACTGCTTTTCGTGGATATTCTGATATCTGATTATTCCCAGCTTGAAGTCGAAGTTCAGGATGTTGTTGATAGCGTCCATCGAATTTGTTTCCTTGAAATTGATGGATATTTCCTTGTCGGTATCAAGCAGGCTCACAAAGTTTGAAAATGCCTTTGTGATATAGGTAGCTCTTGGAACGGAAATGCTGAAACGCACACCGTCATCCACCTTAGGCTTGTAGAGCGATACCATTTCGTCAAACTGATCAAGCACCGCCTTTGCGTAGCCTAAGAATTCGCCGCCCTTTTCCGTAGGAGCAACCCCCTTTGTAGTCCTGCGGAATATTGTGATACCTATTTCGTTTTCCAGCTCTTTTATAGCCTTGCTGAGATTAGGCTGTCCCATGAATAAGTTGTTTGCCGCCTTTGTGATCGAACCGGTTTTTTCGATCTCAACCGCATATTTCAGATGCAGCAGGTTCATTGAAAACCATATCCTTTCATCACAGAGGGAAAAACCTCTGTTAAATTATAACCCTTATATATTTAATTTTCTTTTTTAGGTTCAACGTGTGTAAAAGACTGTATTGCCTCTGTTATAGTCTTTTCGTGAGCAAGCTTGCCGTACTTGTCAACCTCTGCCTTGTTCTTTTCGCCGTGTGTCAGGCAACCTGCTCCCCCGATGCAGCCGCCGACGCAAGCCATACCTTCAATGAAGTTATTAGGCAGAAGATTCTTGGATGCACGCATAAGCGCACGCTTGCATTCTTCAATACCGTCGCAGGAAAGTCCGTTCAGCTTGAAGTCCTCGTTGCCCTGCTCCTTGAGAGCCTCGGCAACTGCATCTGCAAGACCGCCGCAGCGTGCGAATATTCTGCCGTAGTACGATGCGTTATCAAGCTCTGTTCCTTCAAGCTCGGATACCTCTATATCCTTGCTGTCGAATATAGCCTGTAACTCTTCAAACGTCATTGCATAGTCAACATAGGGCTTTACCTTATCCCACTGTACTTCCATCTTCTTTGCGGTACAAGGTCCGATGAATACTACCTTGGCTGTGGGATCGCTGTCCTTGATGTACTTTGCTATTTCAGCCATAGGTGACAGGTTGTGCGAAATCTTGTCTGTCATAGTCGGGAATGCTTTCTCGATGTACATTACGAATGCGGGACAGCACGAGCTTGTAAGGAAGCCCTTTTCGGCAAGCTCCTTTGACTCCTTGTATGCTACCATATCCGCACCGAGAGCCGCCTCAACTACGCTGTGGAAGCCAAGCTGTTTGATAGCGGTAACCACCTGGTCGAGCTTCGCATAGCTGAACTGGCTTGCAATCGAGGGTGCTACAACCGCATATACCTTATAATTCTTGCTGTTGTCACTGCCCTTTAACGTTTCTATAATGTCAACGATATATGACTTGTCGCTTATCGCACCGAACGGGCAGGTGTAAACGCACGCACCGCACGAAATGCACTTGTCGTTGTCAATGTGAGCCGCAGCCGAGCTTGTGTCTGTCGCTCTTGAGATAGCGCCTATCTTGCAGGCTCTCTCACACGGACGCTTGAATTCCAGAATAGCGCCGTAAGGACAAACCTTTGCACACTGACCGCAGTTTACGCACTTTGACTTGTCGATGTGCGCCTTCTGATGCTCGTCAAATGTGATAGCACCCATACGGCAGACATCTTCGCAACGGTGTGCTATACAGCCTCTGCACGCCTCCGTTACATCATAGCCGCCTACGGGACATTCGTCACAGGCAATGTCTATTACCTCAATTACGTTGGGATTTGTCGGATCGCCGCCCATAGCAATCTTTATACGTTCCGAAACGATAGCTCTCTCCTTGTAGATACAGCATCTCATTGTGGGCTTATCCTTGACTATTTTCTTCGCAACGTCATTAAAGAAGCTGAACGAATCCGCAGGCTTTTCAGTACCCTCTGTCGTCCATGCGTGTCTTGCGACTTCTCTTAAAACCTTGTACTTCAGATACTGTACCTTGGTGTCAAACTTTCTTAACTTCTTATCCATTTTTCTTACTGCGGATTTTCCCCGCCGACCGCCCGAGCGGTCGCTCCTTTCACATAGTTTTTTCTTCTTGTTCTACTTTTTTATATCGCTTTCTCTTTAGAATTAGCTTCAATCTGTTGCCAAACCTATATTTTAAATAATATGGGGTTTGGGGCGTAGCCCCAAGCGGGGTGATGGCGGCAGCCCCACACTCAGCCCCCGGCACGGATGCCGGGTGTGTATGCACAAGGGCTTTGCACGATGCAAAGCCAACCAAGCATACACAGCCTTTCCTGGGGAAAGG
>UQBC01000023.1 GCA_900539195.1 uncultured Oscillospiraceae bacterium | reverse complement strand
ACCCTCTGTTTTCGTGCCCTCTCGTTTGAGTGCTTGTCTATTATATCACGGAAAATAACGTTTGTCAAGCATTTTTTGAATTTTTTTGCGAATTTTTTTGCATTTTTGCTATTTGCTATTTATTTCCTGTAAATAGTGGTACATCTTGATAACGATATGCTCTTTTTTACTATATGTAGTTTTCTTGTTTCGGTTACACATTTAATGTATTTTCTTTTGCTTATTGCAGATACTCTTTATAAAGGTAAATTCTGAAAGGAAGTTTAGTGTTTAATATGGAATACATCAGACAATTGAATCCGTTTTATAAAATGATGTCGGTCGCTGTTATCATCTTTCTTATAAGCGGTATTTTTTCGACTTTTGCGAAAAACGGAAATAATGAATCGGTCACGGCTTATTCTCAGAAAGGCTCGCAGGGCTCCGAGGTCGAGGCGGTACAACAGACGCTTAAGGACAGAGGATTGTTTAACGCCGAGGTCACTGGATACTTTGGAGAAAAGACAGAAGAAGCTATTCTTAGATTCCAGAAACAGCAGGGGCTTGCGCAGACGGGAGTTGCCGATAATGCAACGCTGAAACGGCTTGGTATATCTATAGGTTCTATCCCTCCTGCCACCACTGCAAATATAAATCTTCTGGCAAGAATCATTTCCGCTGAAGGCAGAGGCGAGCCTTATATTGGTCAGGTAGCAATTGGTGCTGTAATAATGAATCGTATTGAGCATCCGTCATTTCCCGATACACTTGCAGGAATAATTTACGAGAACGGTGCTTTCACTGCTCTTGTAGACGGACAGTTCAATGAACCTATAGCGGATTCTGCATATGACGCCGCCCGTGACGCTTTATCCGGCTGGGATCCTACCGGTGGGTGCATTTACTATTATAATCCGAAAAAGACAAGCAACCAGTTTATGATGAGCAGGCCTGTACAGAAGGTTATCGGGCAGCATTATTTCTGCACATAAAACAAAGGAGAAGCAACGCTTCTCCTTTACATATAGTTATATATACGGTCTTATTACCGATTGTTTATAGATTTGCTTCTCCGACAGAGTTATCTATCTTTCTGAGCGTGGTTATCATAAGCGTCAGCAGGCAGGATATTACTGATAAAACAACGGAAACAACCGTGCTGAGAATGAAATTGTTCATATCCGCCTCACTATATGAACTCATAAGAAGCGTCTGCATGGTAAACGGATTATACTTATCTATATCAAGTGCCTGCAAAATCAGCGGGACTACCGTTGATCCGGCATACACTATTATTACCGATATACCGGGTCTTCCTGTGGAAAGGCCTGCGAGAAAGTACACAGCAGTAATAAAGAACATATATATCGCACCGCACACCGAGGAGAATACAATATTGCTTATAATCAACTCATTGTTATAAATGAGGTTGCTTATACCTCCCGTTATCATTCCGCCGATAAAAGACATTAGCCCTATTGCCAGCGGATAGACTATAAATTTAGGCATTACATAGCCGGAAGGTGAAAGTCCGGCACAGGTCGGTATTATTACCGAGCGTTTTTTCTGTTCACCTCCTGCGGCTGACATAAGCAGCAACATTATTATAAGAGAGCCTGTTGACGTGAGCGAGCTTACTCCGGTTTTGAAGCCTACCGCCGCCATACTTCCGCCGTACATTTCGGAGATTGAGCCCAGCATATTGTTTATTGAAGCTGCCGCATTCTCAACCTGTCCCTGCGTTTCGCCGCCCATCTGCTGACCCATATCCGAAATCTGATTTGCCATAAGCTCCATTGACTTATAGGTAAACGGATACAGCAGCGATATTGCTACGATAGTAATAATAACGCCTAACAGCTTGAATCCTCTTGTAAAAAGCATCAGCTCTTTTTTTATACCGGCTTTTATCATTTTCTGTTTCCTCCTTAACCTATAGTTTCCATATAAATCTGTTCAAGCGTCTTATTTTCGATGACGAAAAGTGAAACGGTAAGCCCGGCAGAATTCAATAAATCAAATAAACGATGAGCGGTTTCCTGCTCGTTTATATCGGAGGCAAGAGGTATCTCAAAAACGGCTCTTTGCCTGTCAAAATAGAAATTGCCGCCGGTAAGAGTGCTTACGGGCTGTATTGCGGCTGAAGGGTCGCCGAATATGCCCATTACTATTTTCTTGCCCGCTTTGTCGTACTGACCCTTGATTTCGGCAATAGTTCCTTCGACAGCCATTCTGCCGTCACGGACAATTCCTATTCTGTTTGCCGTTCTTTCAACATCGGACAATATATGTGTGCAAAGAATTATGGTAGTACCCATATCAGCAAGATTTTTGATTATGCTCATTACCTCTGCTCTGCCCTGCGGATCAAGTGCGGAAGTCGGCTCGTCAAGAATAAGCAGGTCGGGATGGTCAAATATTGCCGCCGCTATGCCGAGCCTTTGATTCATACCTCTCGAATAGCCTTTTATTCTGCGTTTTCCGCCCTCAGCCATTCCTACTATATTGATAACTTCATCTATACGTTTTTTCTTGTCGTCCTTATAGGAGCAGCACGAAGCGATATAATCAAGATATTCATAACCGTTCATATATGTAAACATTGACGGTGTTTCAGGCAGGTAGCCTATCTTGCAGTTTTCTTTTCCGAAATTGATCTCGCCGCTGTCTTTTGGGATAATATTTGAAACTATGTTCATTGTTGTGGTTTTTCCGCAACCGTTTTTACCGAGAAATCCGTAAATATCACCGGTATTTACATTCATTTCAAGGCCTCTCAGTACTTCAAAAGCACCGTAACTCTTATGCAAATTTTTGATGTGAAGCATTTTTTCTGCCCTTTCCCTGTTTTTAAAGGTAAATTAAATTTACCTTGATATTAATTATAGCACATTAACTAAATTTTGTCAAACAAATTCTGCCTGTACCTCAAAGCTAACCTTGCCGTCCGGGAATCTTCCCTCCGCAGTGCAGATTTTATCGTTTATTTCAAGATAAAGTCCGACAGTTTCTCCCTGCCTGCACTCGTGTATAAAATTTATCCTCAGCGTTTTCAAATGCTTGTCTGTAAGATCCTGCGGTATTATATCGCTCATAAGCCTTAAATAAACTCCGTTATTTACATGGCCGTTGGCATCAATATCGCTGTAGACGAATGTATAATCCTTTATTTTCTCAGGAACTTCCGCCTTGAATTTTATGACTTTTGCTTCTACTTCATCTTCGCAGGGAATCTGCTCGTATATATATTCGGACGGTCTGCATATTTTATGCGAATGGGGATTTACAAGCGCCCACATAGTATCGACATCGCACAGAATATTTCCGTCCGTGTCTTTTACAACGAATTTTCTTGTAAACTGAGAGCCTTTGGTTCCGCCCTCCCACGTTGTCATATACAATTTATTATTATACTGCGGTACTTTTTCAAAATGAACTGCGGCACGGGTGAGAAGAAAAACCTGACCGTCCTTCCACATCTGCTCCCGTGTTATATTTCTGCTGCGAAGATGATTTCCGGCAAGTTCGGCACACCACGCAAGAAGCACCTGCGGCTTTATGTCGTACTTTTTATCACAGTCGGCAAATTCGGGAATATATTCAACGGTATACTTTCTGCTATCCATAATGACCTTTCTGTTAACAAAACGAGCCACAAATACCTGAGTATCCGTGGCTCTGTAGCTTACTTGTTATCGTTGGGAACTATTCTGTCGATACCGCCCATATACTTTCTGAGAACCTCGGGTATCTTTACGCTGCCGTCGGCACAAAGGTTATTTTCAAGGAACGCAATAAGCATTCTGGGGGGAGCAACAACGGTGTTGTTGAGTGTGTGTGCAAAGTAGTTTCCCTTATCCTTGCTCTTTACTCTTATCTTAAGCCGGCGAGCCTGTGCATCGCCTAAGTTTGAACAGCTGCCCACTTCAAAATACTTTTTCTGTCTGGGTGACCATGCTTCAACATCGTAAGACTTGACCTTAAGGTCGGCAAGGTCGCCTGAGCAGCACTCAATTGTTCTTACGGGAATATCCATCGATCTAAACAGGTCAACTGTATTCTGCCACAGCTTATCGAACCACATAGCGCTGTCTTCGGGCTTGCAGACAACTATCATTTCCTGCTTTTCAAACTGGTGTATTCTATAAACGCCTCTTTCTTCAATGCCGTGAGCGCCCTTTTCCTTACGGAAGCAGGGTGAGTAGCTTGTAAGAGTATAGGGGAGCTTTTCCTCCTCGTTTATTGTATCTATGAACTTACCTATCATAGAATGTTCGCTTGTACCGATAAGATAGAGATCTTCGCCTTCAATCTTGTACATCATTGCATCCATCTCGGCAAACGACATAACGCCTGTAACGACGTTACTGCGAATCATATAAGGAGGAATGCAGTAGGTAAATCCTCTGTCTATCATAAAGTCACGGGCATAGGCTAAAACTGCGGAATGAAGTCGTGCTATATCTCCCATAAGATAATAGAAGCCGTTTCCTGCTACTCTTCTTGCGCTGTCAAGATCGATACCGTTGAATCTTTCCATTATCTCGGAATGATAAGGTACTTCAAAGTCGGGCACTACAGGCTCTCCGTATCTCTTTATTTCAACGTTTTCGCTGTCATCCTTACCTATCGGAACAGAAGGGTCGATGATATTGGGGATTACCATCATTCTTTTCTTAACTTCTTCGCCAAGCTCTTCTTCCTTCTTTTCAAGCTCTTCAAGCTCATCGGAGAACTGCTTTACCTGAGCCTTTATCTGCTCAGCCTCGTCCTTTTTGCCCTGTGCCATAAGTCCGCCGATCTGCTTTGACAGCTTATTTCTGTCGCCACGCAGATTATCAGCCTTCAGCTGAGCGGCTCTTAATTCTTTATCAAGTTCGATAACCTCGTTAACGAGTACGATTTTTTCATCCTGAAACTTCTTTTTAATATTTTCCTTTACAGCCTCGGGATTTTCTCTTAAAAACTTAATGTCTATCATTTGATTTGCCTTTCCTTTTTATCCTTATTTATTATTTGCAAGCCGATTTACAATATCGGTCAGATCTTCATCGGTATAGAATTCTATCTGAATTGTGCTTTTTTTCTTGCCGGGTACTATACTTACGTTAGTTTCAAGTGCTTTGGCAAGACTTATTTCCGCCTCAACATAGAATGTTTCTTTTTTCTTTTCGGTTTTTTCTGTTTTATCAAGAGCCTTTACCATACGTTCCATTTCACGCACTGAAACATCTTTGCCTGCTGCCTTATGAGCAAGCTCGACCATATCCTTGGTTTCACTCACTCCCAGAAGGACCTTGCAGTGACCTGTTGAAAGCTCGTTATTCGAAACCATCTCGGCTATTATAGGAGGCAGATTAAGCAGTCGCAGAGAATTTGCTATAGACGATCTTGCCTTTCCTACTACTCTCGCCACGTCTTCCTGCGTCATACCGAACTTATCCATTAGTTCTTTATAACCGTTTGCTTCTTCGATAGGATTCAGATTTTCTCGTTGCAAATTCTCAATAAGAGCAATCTGCTGAGCTTGTAAATCCGTAAGTTCTCTGACTAGTACAGGAACTTCTGTAAGGCCTGCCATTTTTGCGGCACGCCATCTGCGTTCACCCGCAACGATTTGATATGTGCCGTCTGGCATTGAGCGTACAAGCAGAGGCTGAATGACACCGTTCTGTCTGATTGAATCTGCAAGTGTATTAAGAGCCTCTATATCAAAGTTTTTTCTCGGCTGTGACTTATTGGGCTCAATATCAGTCAACCTGAGGGTGCTTATGCTTTCTTCGTCTTCATCAAAACTGTTATCATCAAAAATGCTTTTTAAATTCTGATTTGATACTCTTCGTCTGGCCATACTCCCTCCTTAATCGTTAAGCTTCTTTATTATCTCACCGGCGAGCTTCATATAGCTTTCGGCTCCCTTTGAGCTCTTATCGTAGTAAATAACCGGCATACCGTGGCTTGGCGCTTCGGAGATACGCACATTTCTTGGTATAACTGTATTGAATATAGATGAGGGAGGAAAATTTCTCCTGATATCCCTCATAATTTCATTTGATTGCAACAGACGCTTATCCAGCATAGTGAATACTATTCCCATAAGTGAGAGATTCTTGTTGGAGGTTCTTTTAACCTTTTTCACCGTTGAAAGCAATTGAGCCAGACCCTCAAGGCTATAATGTTCGCACTGCATTGGCACAATAAATTTATCGCTTGCAATGAGGGCGTTTATTGCCAGTATACCGAGTGACGGCAGGCAGTCAACGATTATAATATCATAATCATCCTTAAGCTGTATCAGAGCTTTTTTAAGCTGGTGATTTCTCTGTTCAATCTGCAACAGATGCATTTCAGCCTCTGCAAGCTGAGCGTTTGCAGGTATAAGGCTTACATTTTTACAATTTGTAGCGAGAACAGCTTCCTGCGGACGCACATTGGACATTACGACATCGTAAGAGGTTATTTTAAGATTTTTCTTTGAGATTCCGTAGCCGGAGGTTGCATTTCCCTGTGGATCAAAGTCAACTAAAAGCACTTTTTTGCCTTTTGCACCAAGTGCAGCGCTGATATTAACAGCCGAAGTAGTTTTGCCTACTCCACCTTTCTGGTTTACAATAGAAATTATTTCTCCCATAGTACCTCCTTTTACGTCACTTTTATTATTATATCATACTATGAAAGAAAAATAAAGCCTTTTTTGCAAAAAAACGTTCATAAATGTTCCATGTGGAACAAATTTATGAACGTTCTCCAACATGAACATCAATCGTGAGGAATTCGGATTATATACTCAAGATAACCGTTTTCCTCCTTTTTTTCAGAGCTGAATTCTATTCCTGATCTTTTCATTGTTGCAAGAGTTTTGTTGATATTATTAATGTAAAGTCTTTTTTCTTTAAATGTCCATTTGAATTTTGGCGGCTTATTTTCTTCTCTTATTACTTTTTCAATGTATTTTTCAGTGCTGCAGACATTTAATTGACATTTATGTATATGCTCAACAGCACCTTCACGTTTTTCCTCCGGCAATCGTAATAGTGACCTTATCTGCCTCTCACATAAATTGTACTGTATTGCAAGTTTAATAACATTTTCAGATAAATTCAATATTCTAAGCTTATTTGCAATTGTACTCTGTGCTTTTCCAAGCTTTCGGGCGAGTTCTTCCTGCGTATATCCATAATGTTTCATAAGTTTTTTCAGTGCTATTGCTTCTTCAATACAGTTCAGATCACATCTCTGTATATTTTCAATTATAGCAAGAACTGAAGACTCTTCTTCATTTCTGTTCTCAATTATAACCCTGACTTCATCTAGTCCTGCATACTTACATGCCTTTAATCTTCTTTCACCGGCTATCAATTCATATCTACCGTCTTTCTTTATTCTTACAGTAAGCGGTTGCAGAAGCCCATTTTCCTTTATGCTCTGAGCAAGACATTCAAGTTCTTTATTATCAAAATATTTTCTCGGCTGATTTGGATTTACATCAATCTTATCAACCGATACAGTTAAAATCTGTCCGTACTTAATCTTTTCTTTCAGAAAAATACCCAATTATATCGCCCCCCTGACAGCATTTTAACCTATATTATAACTAATTTCAATAAAAATATTCCGCCGTATCTCTTTATGATACGACGGAATATTTTAAATTATTTTCTTTTTACAATGGTTTCTTCTTTATTATTGATGGATTTCTGGGATACTTTGTCGGAGTATGACCGATTTTTTCTACCACAAAAAGTCGTCTGTTATCGCCATTTGTTATTGTATAGTCTTTTATCTCCGCTATCTTTCCTCCTAGCACGTTTACTGCTTTTTCGCACTGGGTTTCATCCTCATTTACAGATTTAAGAGCAATAAACCTGCCGCCAGTTTTTACATAAGGAATACAATATTCACAAAGTACCGGCATAGACGCAACAGCCCTTGCCGTTGCAAAATCAAATGCTTCACGCTTTTCTTTTGCATAGTCCTCCGCTCTGCCGTGAACTACCTTTGCGTCAACGCCTGTAAGATCGCACGCTTTCTCAAGGAATACACATCTCTTATTAAGTGCCTCAAGCAGTGTGCCTTTAAGGTCCGGTCTTATTATCATAAGCGGAATGGACGGAAATCCCGCTCCTGTACCTACATCAATAAAACTGCTGTTTTCTTTAATGTCAATCATACTGAACGGCAACACGCTGTCGATAAAATGCTTCACCACTACTTCTTCAAAATCAGTTATAGCTGTCAGATTGACATTCTGATTGTACTCAACAAGAAATTCATACAGCTTTAACAGCTTATCTGCTTTATCCTGCGATAATTCGATATTGCATTTTTGAAATTCACTGATTATAAATTCAATTCTCTCCATGTTTTCTCCCTGAAAGCCATATCAGAAGTACAGATACATCGGCAGGGTTAACACCGGAAATTCTTCCTGCCTGACCTATATTCAGCGGTCTGTATTTATTCAGCTTTTCCTGTGCCTCAAGTCTTAAGCCCGATATAGTCTTATAATCAATATCAGTAGGAAGCTGCTTTTCTTCAAGACGTTTCATCTGTTCGATTTTTTCGGTCTGGGTTTTGATATAACCCTCATACTTAATATTAATTTCAAGCTTATCTATTATATCGTGTTCAAGCTCAGGTGCATTCTCATCAAACTGAGCCAGATCTCTGTAATCAATCTGAGGACGTTTTAAAAGTTCTATAAACTTAACTCCTTGCGTTATAGGTGACGTACCTTTACTTTCAAGCATTTTATTAAGCTCCTCGCAAGGATAGATAGTAGCTTTCTTTATTCTGCTCGTTTCATTATCAAGTATATTCTTCCGCTCTAAAAATCTCTGATAGCGCTCGTCCGATATAAGACCGAATTTGTGTCCTACCGGCACAAGTCTGTCATTAGCATTATCCTGCCGCAATAAAAGCCTGTACTCACTTCTGCTGGTCATCATTCTATACGGCTCAACGCAACCCTTTGTAACAAGATCGTCTATAAGCGTACCGATAAAAGAGGTCGTTCTGTCAGGAATATACTGTTCTCTGCCTTTTATTTTCATTGCCGCATTCATACCGGCTATTACACCCTGTGCGGCGGCTTCCTCATATCCGCTTGTACAGTTGAATTGACCTGCACCGAATAATCCGGAGATTTTTTTGAATTCGAGAGTAGGATATAATTCAAGAGGATCACAGCAGTCATACTCTATCGCATAAGCGGGTCGCATAATCTCAACGTGTTCAAGACCTTTGATAGTTCTTAAAAACTTTATCTGTACATCTTCGGGAAGTGAGCTTGACATTCCCTGAAGATAATACTCATCTGTATCAAGACCCATCGGTTCAACAAAAAGCTGATGTCTTGGCTTATCGGAAAATCTTACGATCTTATCTTCGATGCTTGGACAATATCTCGGACCTACACCCTGTATTCTTCCTGCGTAAAGAGGTGACCTGTCGAGATTATCGAGTATAATTCTATGTGTTTCGGCATTAGTATAAGTAATGTAGCACTTAACTTTGTTTTCGAGTTTGAATGTGTTGTCAAAGCAGAATGGAGTAATATAATCATCGCCGTCCTGTTCTTCCATCACAGAAAAGTCTATAGACCTTTTATGAACTCTGGCAGGAGTACCGGTCTTGAATCTTCTCATAGAAAGACCGAGATTTCTGAGGCTCTCTGTTAGCTGTAAAGCCGCTGATACGTTATCCGGTCCGCTCTGATAATTCAGCTCACCGATATGAATCTTACCGCCGAGATAAGTTCCTGTGGTGATGATAACACAGCCGGCAGGATAGAAAGCACCGAGCCTTGTTTTTATTCCGGTAATTTTTCCGTTTTCGGCACACACTTCTGTAACCTCAGCTTGTTTTATATCAAGATTTTCGGTATGCTCAAGCACCGACTTCATAAAGGTATGATACTTTACCCTGTCGCTTTGCACTCTGAGAGAATGAACGGCAGGACCTTTACCTTTATTGAGCATTCTTGACTGAATAAAAGTAGCGTCTGCGGCTCTTCCCATTTCACCGCCTAGCGAGTCAAGCTCTCTTACAAGCTGACCTTTGGCAGAACCTCCTATACACGGATTACAAGGCATATTTGCAATAGCGTCAAGACTTAAAGTAAAAACGGCAGTCTTACATCCAAGTCTTGCGGCGGCGAGTGCCGCCTCACAACCGGCATGGCCTGCACCTACAACTATAACGTCATAATAATCAAGTTCGTACATAAATAACCCCGATCATAAAAATGTTCTATGTGGAACAATAGGTATTTTTCCAGAAAATCAGCCTGTCACAGAATTTCTGCCGACAGGCTGATATATTTTATTCTTCTTCGTTTGTTTCAGGCTCGTCTTCGATAACTTCAGCAGCAGCTTCAGCCTCTGCCTGTGCTATTTCTTCATCACTTGCCTGCTCTACTTCTTCAATATCCGCAGTTTCATCATGCTCGGTTCTCGTAAATGTTACAACTCTGTCCTCATCAGACAGCTTCATAACTCTTACGCCTAAACCTGTTCTTCTCATCACTCTGAGATCGTTTGCACGGATACGGATAATAACACCGTCAGTGCTGATAAGTATGACATCATCATCAGCCTGTATAGAACGTATACCGCAGACATATCCTCTGTCATCTCTTATCTTGTAGTTCTTAAGACCGTTACCGCCTCTGTTCTGCATACGGTAATCACTCAGTGCACTGAGTCTGCCGTATCCCTTGTCAGTTACGGTAAGTATTCTCATATCATCACTGTATACCTTGGCGGCACCTACAATATAGTCGTCCTCACGCAGTTTTATTGCTCTTACACCTGCGGCAAGTCTTCCCATACTTCTTATTTTATCTTCACTGAAATGTATTGCCATACCAAGATGTGTAGCAACTATAATCGAGCTGTCACCCTCAGTAAGATGTGCGGCTGCTATTTCATCGCCCTCTGCAAGCGTAATTGCTCTCAGACCGTTCTTTCTAACGTTTCTGAAATCATAAAGCGGCGTTCTCTTGATTTTTCCGTACTTTGTAACACAGATGAAATACTTATTCTCGGCAAAATCACTTGTTTTCATCATTGCCGCAATACGTTCACCTTCGTCAAGCTGTAACAGATTTACTATGTTTGTGCCTCTGCTCTGCTTGGAACCCTCAGGTACTTCATAGCACTTCAATTTATACATATTACCATAATTTGTAATAAATAAGATATTGTCGTGCGTAGAGCTTATGAACATATCCTCAACGAAGTCCTCTTCTCTCTGCTTCATACCCGATACGCCCTTACCGCCGCGCTTCTGCAGATTGTATACATCTACAGGCTGACGCTTGATATATCCGATATTAGTATAGGTAAGTACACATTCTTCTTCCGGGATAAGGTCCTCTATATCCACTTCTCCGCTTACCGGCTCAATGGCGGTTCTTCTCTCATCGCCGTATTTTTCCTTGATAGCTGTGATCTCTTCCTTGATTATTTCTTTTACTCTCTCATCGCTTGAAAGTATATCAAGGAAGTCGTTTATCTTCTCCATAATTTCGGCAAGCTCGGAAATAACCTTGTCACGTTCAAGTCCTGTCAGCTGTCCTAATCTCATCTGAACAATAGCGTCCGCCTGTTCTTCGGAAAGTCCTATCTCGTGTTCAAAATGAACATCCTTATAGTTCTCTCCCATAGCCCTCTGCAACAGCTTTGCAAGATCGTCTTCCTTGAAACGCTCCATCAGACGCTCTTTACCTTCCTGTACAGACTTACTTGAACGCAGGATGGAAATAACCTCGTCAATGTTATCAATAGCAAGCAGGAAGCCCTGTAAAATATGCGCTCTTTCTCTTGCTTTCTTTAGATCAAATGCTGTTCTTCTTGTAATTATCTGCTTCTGGAACGCTATATAGTTATCCAGTATCTCAAGAAGTGTCAGCTGCTTAGGCTCGCCGTTTACAAGCGCAATCATAATAACGCCGACAGTATCCTGCAGCTGTGTGAATGAGTACAGCTTATTAAGAACCACCTGTGCGTTTACATCTCTCTTAAGCTCGTAGACAATACGCATACCGTCCTTGTCACTCTCGTCACGGAGAGCTGAAATACCCTCAATACGCTTGTCGCGCATAAGCTGACCTGTCACTTCAAGCAGCTTCGATTTGTTTACCATATAAGGAATCTCGGTAACGATGATTCTTGAATGGTTACCTTCTTCAACTATCTCGGCTTTACCTCTTAAGGTAATCTTGCCACGACCTGTATAATATGCAGAGCGTATTCCGCTGTATCCCATGATTATACCGCCGGTAGGAAAGTCGGGTCCCTTTATATACTGAAGTATTTCTTCTATGCCGCATTCGGGATTATCCATTCGTGCAACTATAGCGTCGCACACTTCATTCAGATTATGCGGAGGTATATTTGTAGCCATACCTACAGCTATACCTACAGAACCGTTTACAAGAAGATTCGGAAATTTTACCGGAAGAACAGTAGGCTCGTCCAGCTTATCATCATAGTTCTTACCCCAGTCGATAGTGTCTTTCTTTATATCCTTCAGAAGCTCGGAAGCTATCTTTGCCATTCTCGCTTCTGTATAACGGTAAGCAGCAGGCGGGTCGCCGTCAACCGAACCGAAGTTTCCGTGACCGTCGATAAGAGGGTATCTCATTGAGAAATCCTGTGCAAGTCTTACCAATGCATCATATACCGATGCGTCACCGTGAGGATGATATTTACCGAGAACTTCACCTACCGTATAGGCACATTTTCTGTACGGCTTGCTTGATGTATTGTCTGCCTCGTTCATCGTGTATATTATTCTTCTGTGTACAGGCTTCATGCCGTCCCTTACATCAGGTAAAGCTCTTGATACCAACACTGCCATAGAATACTGAAGAAAGCTCTCACGCATTTCCTTTTCTATGTCTACCTGTATCAGTTTTTCAGTGGCTGTGCTGAATTCTTTAACGTCTTTTTCCATTCCGATTTCCTTTCCGATTCTTTTATATCAATCAGAGTATTGATTTTTCGGTAAATATTTCTCTCAGCTTGTTCTGTTCTTCTTCGGAAAGACATTTCTTTGAGAAAATATAAATATTCTGTCTGTTTACAAACAGTAAAAACATCTGCTCATTTTCCATAGCGTCTAAATAATCAGAGCCAAAATAAAGATTTGTAACTACTTCTTCCTGCTCTTCCTCCTCGTGAGGTTCGTCCTTTGCGGGAGAATCGGTTTCTTCTTCAGTTTTGGTTTCATTTTCCGCTATGACCGGTTCTTCTATTACGGTCGTTATCTGTATCCTGTCACGGTAAAACTCAGCCGTATATGTTTCTTCGGCAAGTGAGCTTATAGTCGCAATAAGCTTTCTTCTTATCAGCACAGGCTTGTACCATGTATAGAATATCATACCGAGCGACAGACCTACTAAAATATAACCGTAAATTCCGGTGTAATCCCTTATAAGAAAGTCAATTCCAAGCCCCAGTGCTATAATGTACACAAGCGTATATATCAGGGATTTTTTGAACTGATATTTCTTCTGAAACAGCTTGAATCCCTCGCCTATCTCGTCAAGCGTCATGCTGTATTTGATTTTAAGCAGTAATTCTTCCATATTATCCTTTCGATTATCCTAGCGTCAGTATAACAACACCTGTCAGAAAGCAAATTGCCGTACATATTCCGGCTATAACGCCGTCGAATATCTTCTTTTTCTTAATGAATATAGGCACATTCACGCCTGCAACAGCACCAATCGCAAACAGACACATAGGCAGAAATATATTCATTTCAAGCGTGCCTGTAAGCAGGCAGAATGCCGCAAAAAACCACATAAGACCGCATAAAGCTATAAGACCTTTTCTGACGGTGATAAACGGTGCAAGCTCCTTTTCAAGCTCCTGCTCCTTTTCCATTCTTACTTTAGCTTCAGCCTTTTCCTTTACATCGGTTTCATACTGAGCCTTGACACGCTCTATCTGTTCTTCCCTGCGCTGTCTTAACAGCTCCTTTTCATCGGGCTGCTCCTCGTTATTATTTAAAATTTCATCATTCATAGTAACACCTTTAAGCATTCACGGATTTTATTTTTCCTCGCCCGAATAAAAAGATTATATATCAAGATCCTTTGCGTATCTTGCATTCTGCTCTATAAATTCACGTCTGGGTTCAACCTTGTCGCCCATAAGTATCGAGAATATCTCGTCAGCCTTTGCGGCGTCCTCAAGATTTACCTTTATCATTGTTCTTGCGGCAGGGTCCATTGTCGTTTCCCATAACTGTTCGGGATCCATCTCACCAAGACCTTTATAACGCTGAACGTCAACCTTTGCGTTGCTTTCGCCTGCAAGCTCTGCAATATAGGCATCTCTCTCCTCGTCGCTGAACGCATATCTTACCTTTTTACCTCTGAACACCTTGAACAGCGGAGGCTGAGCAAGATATACATGTCCTTCTTCTATTAAAGGACGCATAAAGCGGAAGAAGAATGTCAGCAGAAGTGTTCTGATATGTGAGCCGTCGACATCGGCATCCGCCATTACAACTACTCTGCCGTATCTGAGCTTGGTTATATCAAAATCTTCTCCTATACCGGTACCGAGTGCCTTTACTACAGGCTGAAGCTTATCGTTGTTATAAACCTTATCTGCTCTTGCCTTTTCAACGTTCAGCATCTTGCCCCACAGAGGAAGTATAGCCTGGAAACGTCTGTCACGTCCCTGCTTTGCAGAACCGCCCGCAGAATCTCCCTCGACGATATATACTTCTGTTTTTGTAGGATCTGTATCAGAACAGTCGGCAAGCTTACCGGGAAGACCTGCGCCGTCAGCAACAGACTTTCTCTTAGCTTCCATAGCTTTCTTTGCCGCATCTCTTGCAGCCTGTGCATTGATACACTTCTGAGCTATTATAGCTATCGTGTCGGGATGCTCTTCAAAGTAATATGTCAGCTTTTCTACTGTTATCTTATAAACAACGGGACGAACCTCAGGATTACCAAGCTTACCCTTTGTCTGACCCTCAAACTCACATTCGGGGAGCTTTACCGAGATGACTGCATTTATAGCCTCTCTAATAGCCTCGCCGCTCAGCGGAACAAACTCCTTGACCTCGTCCTGCTTCTTCTTAGACTTCTTATTGTTATTAGCCTGCTGTTCCTTATACTGCTTTACAAAGTCGTTTATAACTTTGTTCAGTGCATTTTTGAATGCAATCTCGTGCGTACCGCCGTCAACTGTATGAATATTGTTTGCAAACGATCTGAACGTTTCACTGTTGAAGTCTGTGTTGTACTGGAATGCAATCTCTACTGATATATTATCAAGAAGTCCCTCAATATATACAACATCGGGATGAAGCGCTTCTGCTCCTCTTTTCTTCTGCAGCCATTCTACATAGCTGATAATACCGCCCTCGTACTGAAGAACCTCCTGCTTAGGCTTGTCCTCATCTCTGAGGTCGCTTAAAACGATTTTAAGTCCGGCATTCAGAAAAGCCTGTTCTCTGAGTCTGTCAAGCAGTATATCATATTTGAACTCTGTGCTGTGGAATATAGTCGAATCGGGCTTGAAGCGTACCTGTGTACCTGTCTTATCGGTTGTGCCGATAACCTTCATCTGTTCCTTGTAATGACCGCCGTTTTCAAAACGCTGGAAATGTATCTCCTTACCATCATATACAGTAAGCTCAAGCCATTCTGAAAGTGCATTTACAACAGACGCACCTACGCCATGCAGACCGCCGGAAACCTTATATCCGCCTCCGCCGAACTTACCGCCTGCGTGAAGTATCGTATATACGACAGTAGCCGCACTTATCTTTTCCTTAGGATGAATGCCAGTAGGTATACCACGTCCGTTATCGGTTACTTCAATAACATCTCCGGGAAGTATCTTAACGTTTATTTCGGTACAATAGCCTGCAAGGGCTTCGTCTATGGCATTGTCCACTATCTCGTATACAAGGTGATGCAGACCGCTTTCACCTGTAGAGCCGATATACATACCCGGTCTTTTTCTTACCGCTTCAAGACCTTCAAGTATCTGAATATCATCTGCACCGTAAGCGTGTTCAACCTGTGTATTATTCTCTATATCCTTTATTTCGCCGTCGATTTCAGGCTCGTCAACCTCTACGGTATTGACGTTTTTATCAAGAATTTCTTCTGCCATGCTCTTTCCTTTCATCATTTCCGCAATTTCTCACGATACTATATATAATTATATCACATTTCAGCTTCAAAGTCAACTTGAATCACTCATAAACGCTTTTAAAAACGGCATTTCAACGCTATTCGGACATTAAACTGTACGCCGCCAAATTACTGCTGTAACAGCGATGCTTTATCGAATGCCCAACATAAAAAATCTATACGGAAAGTTAAAACAGATGATAATGTAACAGTTTGTAAATACCAATTTTGCATTGCTGAAAACACGATAACAAAGCTAAAAAGGAGCGGATACAAAATCTGCCCCCTTTTATATTTCCGACCTTATTTCATTATCTAAAAACCGCCTTTTCAGCGTAAAAACCGACACGTTTGATATATAAACATAGTCCTCTGTTACAATAAAGCTCTTTGGCATATCGTAGGAAACATAATAGATCTTACCCTGCTTCTGAAGCTTCATAAGATAGTCGTTTACGTCTTTGTTTACAGAGGTTTTTTCAATGTCAAATATACCCAGTATTTTGTAAGTTGGCAGTGATACATCACCACCTATATGAATATACATATATATATCATTCCTCCGTGAAAATACCGTTTTCTACTTTCCAGACTTTTCCGTTTTTTAGTTCTTTAACGTCATTTATATTACAGCAAGTAATAAACACTTGTGAGTTAAGGATATGATTCAGGACAAAGTGCTGTCTGCTGCTGTCAAGCTCACTCAATACATCGTCAAGGATCATTATCGGGGTTTCGTCCTTTTGTCTTATTATTTCCGCTTCGGCAAGCTTTAAAGCAAGAGCTGTGCTTCTCTGCTGTCCCTGACTGCCAAACTCCTTGACATCATTGCCGTTGATATAAAGATTCATATCGTCACGATGCACACCTAGTACCGTATAACGCATCTTCAGCTCACGCTGAAAGCTGTTGTTGAGCCGCTCCAGATATTCGTTATAAAGACTGTTTATCTCCTCACATTTAAGCTGTGTGCTGTCAAATATGCTTGAATAGTACTTAAGCTTAAGCTCTTCACCGCCGGAAAGCTCGTTGTAAAGCTGTGAAGCTATAGTTTCAAGCAGTGAAAAATATTTAAGCCTGCCATAGGTAACGTTAAGCCCCTCAGCCGCTAAAACGCTGTTCCAGCTCTCTATCTGCGGTCTTATCACAGATAAATCATCGCCAAAATTTATTCCAAACAGTAAATTATTTTTATTTTTTAACGCTTTGTTATATCGTGACAGCTTTTTTAGATGCACGGGAGTCTGCATCATAGCTACGCTGTCGAGATATTCACGTCTACATTCGGGTACACCCTTGATGAGATTTAAGTGTTCCGGTATAAAAACGACATATTTTAACACTCCGTATAGTTCAAGAGCCGATTTTATGGAAAGTCCGTTGTATTTTATCTCTTTCTTGTTATTACTTATAGTAAATTCTATAATATTTTCGCTCTGAGTATTAAAAGATGTGGTAAACCACATCTTTACAACGCACTTTTCCTTAGAATTATCCAAAGAAAAAGGAATATAAGAGCTTTGCTTTGAGGTACGGAACGACGGTCCCATACAAAGAGAAATAGCCTCACAGAGATTAGTCTTGCCCTGCGCGTTATTTCCGCAAAAGACGTTTACATTCTCGTGAAAGCAAAATTCCTGCTCTCTTATATTCCTGAAATTCTTTACATAAAGTCGTTTTATCTGCATTTTATCTCATTTTGTCATTATCTCATACAGCACTTATACTGCTGTTCGTCAAGCTCTACTATATCGCCGTCTGCTATCTTCTTGCCACGCATTGTGCATATTTCTCCGTTTACCTGAACAAATCCGCCTTGTATGGCATTTTTGGCTTCACCGCCGGTTTCACAGGCTCCGCTGAACTTAAGAAACTGTTCAAGCTTTATAAAAGGAGGTTTAACATTTACATTTATACACATTTTAATCACTCTTTCTAGTATATTTAAGCTCCGAAACTCCGCTTTCATCGGGAATTGTGAGCGTAAGACTGTCGCCGTCCAGCTTATAGATGATTTTATAATATTCGTTGTTCATCTTGATTGCTATGACGTTCTTTTCTTCGATTATATATTCGCTTGTTTTGCCGTTTATGGTAATATTCTTTTCGGTTATGGTCATAGTGATACCGCCGGATGTCTGCCATGTTCCCCACAGCTTGTTTTTGTGCGATAAGGAAGACCATACAGCAAACATGACGCACATTCCGATAATCAGCACTCCTAATATTACACAGAGTAATATTTTAGGCAGTTTACTTTTCTTTCTGACCGACTTTTCATCACTGTGACTTATGACGAAATCCACAATATCAAAGTCATTTTTTTGGTTAATCTGCTGTGTACCAACTGCCGTACCGGTGGTACATTCCGGTACAGTATCGGTACAAATAGTTTCATTATTTGATGTGTTATTTACAGTTTCATCCATAATTTATACCACCTTATGAAGTATCTCAGGACTGTCGCTGTCAGATGAAGATATTACTATCTCCGAGCCTTTTATACTTACATTATAATATTTTGTTTCATTATTTGATTGTAATGCTAATATATTATTTTTGTATGAATATCCATAAAATTCGCTGTATGAATTTATCTTGGAACTTATTGTAAGTGTATTTTTATCGAAGGTAAATCTTCTCAGTCCGTCGGAGCTCTCCCACGACCCGATTAGAAAATTGCCGGTAAGCTTAGGAATAATAATTATTGCCATAATTACTGCCGTAACTATTACAAACGCAATATAGATCCATTTTCTTTGCTTTTTGAAAACTGCCATATTATCGGCGTCTTACAGGGCTTACGATGAATGTAAAGCTGTCGCCCTCAAGCGGAACAATCTTAAGCGCCGTATTCTGTACAAACAGGAACTTTACCTTGTCGCAGTAGGTATTCTTGAGAGCGTCAAGTATATATCTGCTGTTGAATGAAATCCTGAACTCTTCGCCGCTGTAGTCGCACTTTATCTTCTGGTCAAGCTTGCCGATCGCAGTTTCACAGAATACTCTGAGCGTATCGTCCTTGAATGTAAAGTCAACCGGCGACTTTATCTTGTCGCTGATAAGAAGAAGTGTTCTGTCAACGCACTCTATAAGTTCTCTTACATTAATTACAGCTTCTACGCTGGAGGGCATTCCGATGATCTTTGTATAATCAAAGAAATCGCCTTCAAGCAGACGTGAGAAAACGGTGTACTTGTCAATACTGAATATGCCCTGATTTCTGTCGACCGAAATTGTGGCAATCTTACTCTCATCGTCACTGAGCAGACGTAAAAGCTCGGACAATGTCTTGGCAGGTACTACAAAGTCGAAATCCTCATGCAGAAGACTTTCTTTTCTTATAGCTATTCTTATGCCGTCAACCGATATAACATTCAGCTCGTTATCCTTGATCTCAAACTTTGAACCCATAAGCACGGGCTTTGTATCTATTGTAGCAACAGCGTAGAGAGTCTGTCCGATAACGCTCTTTAAAAGAGGTTCGCTTATCTCAAAGCTTTCTCCTCTTGAAAGTTCCGGTAACAGAGGATATTCTTCACTGCTGATACCCATTATTGAATAGGTAATATCATCACACTTTAGGCTGAGCTTCAGAGGTTCGTATTCATCAAATATTATTTCTCCGCTCGGCATTTTTCTTACTATATCGCAGATAAGACGGGAATTGAGAACAAGCTCACCGTCTGAACTGCCGTTTACTTTTATAGTAGATTTGATACCAAGCTCAAGATCATAACCGGTCACAGTAAGCATATTTCCGGTAAGGCTCAGATGTATTCCCTCAAGAGCTGTAATCACTGATTTTGCCGACGCAGCTTTTGCAGTTGTCGTAAGGGCATCCAATATATCGTTTTTCTGAACGCTGAATTTTATCATAGAATTTCCTTTCAAGTTTAGGTTAATTATTTTCCAGTCGGAAAATATATAATGTCAACATTTTGTTTATAGCTCCGTGTGTCGGAATTTTTAACACCACAGCCTATTGGCAAGGATATCGCCGCAGGCGATAAATAAATAAAATAATATTAATTATTATGGTGGTGTTGGTGGGGGGCGTTTAATGTGTTGAATGTTGAACAAAGGCAGATACAGCCTTGTGTTTTTGGGTTTTGCGGTGGTTAAGATGTCAGTTGATTAGCTGATTAAAGATCTTGACAATTTTTCAACAGTTTTAACACTAATTCAACATTAAACACTTTAAACTTACTTTCACCGTTTAAAACTAACAACTTGTTGAATGATTTTTGCTGTGTAAAAAATCACCGCAAAGGTAAAAGCGGTGAAATTTACATAAATCAGGCATTGTTTCCGAGGTTCTTTATCATATCGTCTATCATACCTTTAAAGGACGGATCCTTCTTGATACTGGACTTCACCTTATTTATAGCATAGACTATTGTGGAGTGATCTCTGTTACCGAACTCCACACCGATATTTGAATATGAAAGACCTGTTATTCTGTTTACAACATAGATAGCGACCTGTCTTGCGGTGCTTATCTGTGAAGAACGTTTCTGCGAGCGCATATCCTCAGGGGTTACGCTGTATATCTTTCCTACTTCGGCAATTATCTTCTCAACTGTCAGCGGAATTGGCTCGTGATTTGACTGTATATCACGGACTACCTGCTGAGCCATATTGAGCGTGGGCGTTGAACCCGTAACAAGCGTCAGGGCGTTTATCTTTGTTATAGCGCCCTCAAGCTGTCTTATGTTGGTCTTGAGCTTGTCCGCAAGGAAGTCTACTATAGAATCCGGAAGATTCATACCGTAAAGTTCAGCCTTGCGCTTTATTATAGCGATTCTTGTTTCGTACTCAGGCGGTGCGATATCCGCAAGAAGTCCTTGTTCAAAACGACCGATAAGACGCTGTTCGATGCCGTTTAGCTCTTTGGGCGGTCTATCGGATGTGAAAATGATCTGTTTGTTCTGATTGTAAAGGCTGTTGAACGTATGGAAAAGTTCCTGCTGTGTTTCAGTCTTGTTTGCCATAAACTGAATATCGTCTATGAGAAGCAGATCGCAGCTGCGGTACTTCTGTTTGAACGCTTCAAGATTACTCTTTGTGCGCAGATTGCTTACATAATCATCTGTGAATGTATCTGCTGTAGTGTAAATGATATTCATATCGGGATGAAGTTTTTCCATCTCGCTTTTTACCGCTGAAAGAAGGTGCGTCTTGCCCAGTCCCGGTTCGCTGTAGATATAAAGCGGGTTATATCTTGTGCTGGACTCCTGGACTACTGCCTTGCAGGCGGCATATGCAAGCTTGTTGTTGTCGCCTACTATAAATGTATCAAAGGTATGCTGATAATTGCTTGCAAGCTCGCTGTTCTTAAGGCGGGTCTTTACGATATCGTCATCGTCAAGTTCTTTCTGGAGCTCCTTGGGAGAAGAATCCGCATATGACTCAATGCCGTATTTTACTTTCTGTTCAACTGTAAGTTCTTCCGAACAGAGAATATCGACCTCAACGTCAAAACCGAGAATATCGCTGAAAGCTTCTTCCATAACGGTCTTGAAGTTTGCCATTGTCATATCTTTTGAAAACTGGCTCTCAACATATAGTAAGACATGATTATTATTGAGTTTGAGCGGCTTTAACGGCTCAATCCACAATTTCATGGCGGTAGGAGTAAGAGTAAGTCTCTTTTTCATCTCCTGAAAAATTTCCTCGAAGGAATTATAAAAGCTCATCATCACACCTCTGTTTTAAAAAACCACAATAAAATCCGACAATTATATAAAATGTCAGCAAATACATTAAAATATGTGTAAAAAAACGGCGAAAAACTGCGATTTTTCTTAAAAGAATAATTAAGATTATAATACCATATTATTTTGGAAGTGTCAAGGGGAGAGATGATTAATGAAAAATGAAAAATGAAGAATTAAAAATGAAAAATTGTGTGAGCCTTTACGGTCGTTTGTGGTCGCTGCGTCCGTGCATTGTCAGCCATTTTTTGTCACTGCATCGTGCAGTGACTTGGTATGGCTGACTATATGCATCCGTGCATAACGACTTTGTGCGACCGTTACAAGCATCCGTGCTTTGCCTGTGGCGGTGATTTTGAATTGGGGTGGTGTGGGGAGAGGTGTGGTGTGACAATCCCTCAATAGTTGGCTGGGCTTTGCTCAGCAATAGAAGCTCACCTTTGGCAAGCTACCGATAGTTCTTTTTGTCTGACAGCACTTCTCGGGTTCGCTATTCCATTTAATAACGTTGCTGCTATTAACGAGGGAGACAACCAAAGGGACTAGGGTGAGGGACTTGCAGCCCCTAACCCTATCCCTTAGGTTTTCTCCCTCGTGGCTCCCTCTTTCCTTACCCACACCCGTACCCCGCTGGGGTGTTGGCTAAACTCGAATAACCACCGGAACATTGTATATCCTGTCAATGCAGGGACGCTTAACGCTACACGTCCGCAGGTTAGTACATATATCTCAGGCTAGTGGCGTTTTTTTGAAAGGTTAATGTTAGTGCAGTTGCACTGATACACTCACGAAAATATTAACTTCTTGTTGGCATGGAAAATGTTTCCGGCGGTGTTGGTGTGAAGAACCCTCAATAGTTGGCTGAGCTTTGCTCAGCAATAGAAGCTCACCTTTGGCAAGGGAGGCAAGGACGTTGTGCTGAGCGAAGGGGTAGTGCGGTTTTGGAAGGGTTGGTGAGGAGAGATGACAGTTAAAATATAATAATACAAAAAGCGGTCACAGCATATCACTGTAACCGCTTAACTTTATTGCTTTGTGTAATCCCGCCGTTTCACTATCCTGCGGATAGCTCAAACAATTCCAAAGGCGGAACTTGAAGCGGCACATTGCCGCTAGTTGTTGGAGGAGCGGATCAGGCCTTTTTCGGCATCAATTGTAACTGTGACACCGCTCTTTAAAACGTTTGAGGCATTTTCTGCGCCGTAAATCACGGGAATATCAAGAGCCTGACCTACAACAGCCGCATGGCAGTCGGGGTTTGTATCCTCTACCACAATTCCTGCGGCGCTCTTGAGTACGGACATTATATTATTGCTCGTCTTGGGGATAACAAGAATATCGCCGGAATGGCAGAGCTTTATTGCGTCCTCCTCGTTCTTGCATACGCAGACGGGGGCGGTCACTGCTTTTGCGGTCGCACCCTTGCCTTTAAGCAGAACATCTCCGACAATATGCACCTTCATCATATTCGTTGTACCGGAAACTCCGAGCGGAAGTCCTGCGGTGATAACTATAAGATCTCCGTCCTTTAAAAGTCCCTCTTCCATAGCTCTTGTTACTGCGTGGTCAAAAAGCGAGTCGCTGTCGCTCATCTCTTCCGACTTTATCGGGATAACTCCCCACGAAAGATTAAGCTGGCGCTGTGCTCTTTCGCTTGTGGTAGCCGCAATTATAGGACAGGTGGGACGGAACTTTGATAATGTTCTTGCTGTGCGTCCGCCCTTTGTTACAGTAAGTATAGCGGTTGCACCGAGGTCAATCGAGGTTGTTACCGTTGCGTGCGCTATTGCGTTTGTAACGTTCGGTACACCCTCGTTTTCTCTTGTGAAGAAACGCTTGCGGTAGTCTATATCCTGCTCTGTCTTTACAGCGATAGCTTTCATTGTTTTTACCGCATCAATAGGATATGCGCCTGCGGCGGTTTCGCCCGAAAGCATAATTGCGCTTGTGCCGTCATAGATGGCATTTGCTACGTCTGTTGTTTCCGCTCTTGTCGGGCGGGGATTCTTTATCATCGAATCAAGCATCTGGGTAGCGGTTATTACCTGCTTGCCTGCGTTGTAGCCCTTGTGGATAAGTTCTTTCTGGATTCTGGGTATCTCAACAAACGGAATCTCTACGCCCATATCTCCTCTTGCCACCATTATACCGTCTGCAACACGGAGAATATCGTCGATATTGTCAACACCGTCCTGATTTTCAATCTTTGCTATTATGCTTATATCCTTGCCGCCGTTCTCGTCGAGCAGCTTTCTTATCTGTATTATATCTTCGTCACGGGTCACAAAGCTTGCCGCAACTATATCAAAGCCTGTCTTTATGCCGAAAAGCAGATCGCTCTTGTCACGCTCGCTGAGATAGGGCATTGAAAGATGTATGCCGGGGAAGTTACAGCTTTTGTTGGGTTTTAACATACCGCCGTGGATAACCTTACAGCGAATATCGTCGCCGCTCTCCTTGCGGTCAATCTCTGTTACCTTAAGTTCAAGCAGACCGTCGTCTATAAGGATAGTAACACCTGTTTCAATGTCGCTTGCAAGATTGGGATAGTTTATGGCGGCTCTCTTTTCGTCACCGATAACATCTTCTGTCGTGAGTGTAAATTCACTGCCCGTCTTAAGTTCTACGGGCTTATCGTCCTTGAAGCTCTTTATTCTTACCTCGGGACCTTTTGTGTCAAGAATAGCCGGTATAGGAAGTCTGAGTTCCTTTCTTATTCTTTCAACCTGCTCGTAACGCTTTTTGTGGTCCTCGTGGGTACCATGTGAAAAATTGAAACGGGCGCAGTCCATACCGCTCTTTATAAGCTCACGCAGAACGTTGTCATCATCTGTTGCGGGACCTAAGGTGCATACTATCTTTGTCTTTTTCATAAATATCCTTTCTTACGATAAAGCTGTCCATACATTTTTCATACCGTTTGCATATTAAAAACGGTCATAATCAGTATAACATTTTCCGGCTTTAATAGCAACAGAAAAACAAGTTACGGTGACAAATTTTACAAAAATTTTACACAGTGGCAATGTGCCGTTTCAAATTTGCCTTTTTCAAAAGCAGAGAATGACAAAACTTGCGTTGACGGCGGTGCGGCTGTGAGCCGCTTCAAATTCGCCTTTTGCAAAGCCGGAGAATGGCAAAACTTGCGTTGACGGCGGGGCAATATGATATTGCGGATTTATCGGAGTGTATAAAAAGACGTTAACAGTGAGTTATTATCCGGATTTCCGGCAACAGAGGAAAACAGAGTTTTTGAAGGATATACGGAAAAGTTTATAATACTCCTGTCAGAAGCAATATTGCAGACACTATCCCTGCGCCGACCGTTCCGATAACTGCACCTATTATAAAGGGAAGCTTGTTTTTGTGGGGACTCTTCCCTGCTTTTTCAAGACTTATGCCGTTCAGATATAACTGTGCCTGACTTCTCAGCTTGCTGCTGCATGACATTTCGGGACGGATATAGAAAATCGCCTTTTCAAAATATTCGTTTTCAGTGTTGTTTATCTCAAGCACCAGTTTGTTCACTGCCTTTACCAATTTTATACGCTCCTTTTTTCAACAATTCATGATTACAAAGTGTATTATAGGAAATATATGTAAAATTATACGCTGCGGATATTAGTTTTCAACAGAAAAGTGTGGAAAACTACCGTGTTTTCAACTCGCTCCGGTGAAATTCTGTGAGAAACGGTGGAAAACTCCGTTGAAATTGTTAAAACTTCCGATAAAAGCACATTGAAAACTTTTTTAACGTGGCGGTTGAAATCAAAAAATGCGTTTTACAAATAATGTTATATAGTGGTACAAAAAGGAAATTAAATGAGAACGGTTGTTAAGTTGAAAATTTCTTATTGTCATACAGTATATTGTAACAGATTTACACGACAGCGATGTTGATAACATAGCGTATAATGCACCGATTTACCCGCTTTTCAACAGGTATAGCGGTTGAAAATGTTGAAAATAATGTGTTTTCCACTACTATGTGGTGCAAATTTCGTTTTTTTTGTGGAAAACTCCGTTGAATATGTGAATAACTCCGCTTAAAATGAGCTTGTACGGGTGTTAATAAGAAGAAAAACTATTTTAAACAGGCGGTGAAAAAATGAAAAAGTAAAAGTATGGATTACCATTTCATCAGGTAAAGCGCTTTTTGCATAGAAAGGGTGTCGGATTTTACATTACAGATAATTACAACAAAAAATAAGAACGGATATGCAGAAAATCTGTTGAAATTTACTGTCGGATATGATATACTATTACTGCATTTACTGCTTTTATACGATTTTTTGTATGCGGGGAGGGACGGCATGAAATACAGAGAACGTACATTACGGCATGAATACAAGTTTCCTGCTACTGTAGCGCAGTGCGAGGTACTGAGAGAACGTTTTTCGGCTGTCATGACACCCGACAGGCACGGTGAAAACGGCTGTTATCGTATAACGAGCGTATACCTTGATGATGTATACCGCTCGGCGTATAACGATAAGCTGATAGGTGCGGATACCCGTAAGAAATACCGTATAAGGACATATGACCTGTCGGAAGATCTGCTTCATTTTGAATGCAAGTACAAGGACAGGGATATGACGTCAAAGCGTGGGATATGGATAAACCCCGGACAGTATCACTCTATATTAAAGGGAGATTATTCTTTTGTATGGAGCGGCGAATATGAAGGGACTATCCTTGAGGACGCGTCCTACAGCAATTCGCTGGCTATGCTCCGTCCGTCGGTTATAGTGGACTATAACAGGCAGGCGTTTGTAAATCCGGAGGGCAATGTGCGATTTACCATTGACAGCGGATTCAAAGTCGGGGCATTTTCGGACGATATGCTGTCGGACAGCGTCAGATATCTGCCTGTTGAAGATTTCACGGCGGTAATTGAGATAAAGTATGACGACTATCTGCCGTCTTATCTCGGAGAACTGATTACGGGTGTAAAGTTAAGACAGGATTCGGTATCGAAATTTTTACTATGCCATGATAAGCTGACAAGCCTTAATATGCGTACATAAACAGCAACATGGAAATCTGATCGGAGGAAAAATAAAAATGTTACAACATCTGACCGCACTTGCGGAAAGCACGGGGGACGATTTATTATCCCTTATTGGACAGAGCTTTGATATTACGGCACAGCTTGAGAGCTTATCACTGCCGAGAATACTGCTCGCATTGCTCACGGCTACACTGTGCGGAGCGATAATTTATCTTGTTTACCGTATGTTCTACAGAGGGGTTGTCTACAGCGACAATTTTAACATACTTGTACTGCTCATCACGGTGGTTACGGCGTTTATCATAATGACTATCAGTGCAAACCTTGTACTGTCGCTCGGTATGGTAGGTGCGTTGTCTATCGTGCGATTCCGCTCGGCGATAAAGGATCCGCTCGATGTGGGCTTCTTATTCTGGGGAGTAGGTGCAGGTATCACGGCAGGCGCAGGACTTTACTTTGTTGCAATCATAGGTACTGTTTTTGTTGCGGCACTGTACATAATTCTTACTATGGTTAAGAAGGAGCGCCGTTGCTATCTTCTTGTTGTACGCTATGGTACGGACGCTGAGAGCAATGTCAACGCACTGCTCGGAACGCTCAAGTACAAGCTGAAGAACAAGACGCAGATAAACGACCGCATTGAACTGACTATCGAGATAAAGACTGTAAATAATGACACAACACAGCTTTCAAGATTCAAGGCTATCGACGGTGTTGACAGTGTAACGCTCCTCGAATACAACGGCGAATACATGAATTAAGTGGCTGAAAGCCACGGTAAATTCGCCGTGCGGCGGGTCGCCGCTGACAATTCGCCGTTCTGACGGTCGGCGATTGGAGAGGGTTACGTTACCGGCGGTGGCAATGGGCTATTGCGTATTTAACATTATTATATGAAAAAACCGCTGTCGGTGAGGACGGCGGTTTTTTTGTATTGAATGAATATCGGGGTTTGGTAAGACAGTTTCTGTTTTTATAAAGTACCGAGTAAAAAAGATTGCAGTTTACATTTTGTCAAAGCAGAAAAGTAAAAAATTCGTATCGGGCGTGTCAGGTTGTGATTGCTTGAATTTTTCACAGATAGGTGTATAATAAAAATACAGTCTACTATGTGGTGAGCAACATTGGCAGGATGATTTTAAAACAAGGAGGAACTGATTATGTTATGTGCAAATTGTGGCTCAAGAGCCGAAAAAGGTTTTACAACCAGTGTTACCGATTTAGGCAATTGCCTTATAATTATAAGAAATGTTCCGTGTTATAAATGTACTCAGTGTAATGAAGTGACCTATACAGGTGATGTGGTAAAAAAGATTGAAGAAATCATAGAACATTGTAGAAAGATGATGCAGGAAATTTCGATTATTGATTACTCAAAGGTTGCGTAAGGGATTATAAGCAAAAAATTAAAACGAAATTTTCTCTTGACAAAACAACAAGGATATGCTACAATCGGTTTAAAGCGATATATTAAAGGCTTTGAAGGGAAAAAGTAGCGTGAAACGTGCTTTCAGAGAGTCGTTGGTCGGTGTGAAACGGCAGACGTTTTAATGTGAAGATACACCCCTGAGCTGTCCTTCGGGAACGGTAGCTACGTTATAGCTTTTGAGGTTCGTGTGAAATGGTCTAAACGCACGGATAAACTGAGGTGGTACCGCGATAATTCGCCCTCTGTGCATTTTTGCACGGAGGGCTTTTTTATTTTCCACCCATAAGATTAAGACCAAAATTTATTTTTTGGAGGTCGAAAGACAATGAGCATGGATCTACTGGTACGTCTGCCCGATCCTGAGGAGATCAAGAAAAAGTATCCTGCAAGCGAAAAGGTAAAGGAAATAAAGGCGCAGAGGGATAAGGAAATAGCCGATGTATTCACGGGAAAGAGCAATAAGTTTCTGCTGATAATAGGACCTTGCTCCGCCGACAAGGAAGAGCCGGTCATTGATTATATTTCAAGGCTTGTACCCGTTCAGGAGCAGGTAAAGGATAAGATACTGATTATACCGAGAATTTACACGAACAAGCCCCGTACCACAGGAGAAGGATATAAGGGTATGATACATCAGCCCGACCCCACAAAGCATGAGGATATGCTCGAGGGACTTATCAAGGTAAGACAGCTTCATCTGCACGCCATAGAGCAGACGGGCTTTACCTGTGCTGACGAAATGCTGTACCCTGAAAATGACCGCTATCTGTCCGATCTGCTGTCTTATGTTGCGGTCGGTGCACGTTCTGTAGAGGATCAGCAGCACAGGCTTACCGCAAGCGGACTTGATATTCCTGTAGGAATGAAGAATCCCACAAGCGGAACTATGTCGGTAATGCTCAATTCTATCCGTGCGGCGCAGGCAAGCCATACTTTCATATACAGAGGCTGGGAAACGCACACAAGCGGAAATCCGCTTGCTCACGCTATACTGAGAGGTGCTGTAAACAAGCACGGTGAAACCATACCGAATTATCACTATGAGGATCTGTCACTGCTCTATGAGCTTTACTGCAAGCAGGAGCTTCTTAACCAGGCGGTCATAGTTGACACCAATCACTCAAACTCCGGCAAGAAGTATCTTGAGCAGGTAAGAATAGCAAACGAGATTCTGCACAGCCGCCGTCACAGCAAGGATCTTGAGGGCTTTGTAAAGGGACTTATGATTGAAAGCTATATCGAGGACGGAAGCCAGAGCACAGACGATGCGGTTTACGGCAAGTCGATAACCGACCCGTGTCTTGGCTGGGAAAAGACAGAAAAGCTCATCTACAGCTTAGCCGACCAACTCTAAGCGCCCGTGGGGCGCAGCAAATTCCGACCTTTAATAACGTTACGGATTTTCGCAGGATAGCGGAACGGTCGGGGTTTGATGATAGTGCGTGATTGATTTGAGGTTTGTTGAAAATTCGAGCGAAGAACTATCACATTTAGCTCACCTTTGGCAAGGGACGGGCAAGGATGCCCGATATTGAACGCCCAGAGTTTTGCAGGACGCAAAACAAACAGAGCGTTCATAAGCCGAGAATTAGTGCAAATGGGTAAACAATGCTCCTATCAGATGACAGCATGATATTGCAAACGGAAACACAGACGTTTGTCTTGAAAATAATAAAATAAACCGAAAGGAAGAAGAAAATGACACTTTACGAAGAACTTATTGAAAGAGGGCTTATCGCTCAGGTTACAAATGAGGAAGAGATAAGCAAGATGATAAATGAGGGCAAGGCTACATTCTACATAGGCTTTGATCCGACAGCCGATTCTCTGCACGTTGGTCACTTTATGGCACTGTGCCTTATGAAGCGTCTGCAGATGGCTGGCAACAAGCCTATTGCGCTTCTCGGCGGCGGTACGGGTATGATAGGCGACCCCTCCGGCAAGACGGATATGAGAAAGATGCTCACAAAGGAAGATATTGAGCATAATATTGCCTGCTTCAAAAAGCAGATGAGCCGTTTTATAGATTTCTCGGACGGCAAGGCACTGCTTGTAAATAATGCGGACTGGCTGCTGAGTCTTAACTATGTAGACGTACTGCGTGAGGTGGGCGCTTGCTTCTCGGTAAACAAGATGCTGAGCGCTGAGTGCTACAAGCAGAGAATGGAAAGAGGTCTTTCGTTCCTCGAATTCAACTATATGATAATGCAGAGCTACGACTTCTACAAGCTGTACAAGGATTACGGCTGTAATATGCAGTTCGGCGGTGACGACCAGTGGAGCAATATGCTCGGCGGTACGGAGCTTATCAGAAAGAAGCTCGGCAAGGACGCACACGCAATGACCATTACCCTGCTCTTAAATTCAGAGGGCAAGAAGATGGGCAAGACCGAAAAGGGTGCTGTATGGCTCGACCCTGAAAAGACAAGCCCGTTTGAATTCTTCCAGTACTGGAGAAACGTTGCTGACGCAGATGTTATGAAGTGCATAAAGATGCTTACATTCCTGCCGCTTGAACAGATAAGAGAGATGGAAAGCTGGGAGGGCGCACAGCTCAACAAGGCTAAGGAAATACTCGCTTACGAGCTTACTAAGCTTGTACACGGAGAGGAAGAGGCTGAAAAGGCTTTAGCCGCCGCAAAGGAGCTGTTCGGCGGTAAGGGTGTCAGCGGCGATATGCCTACTGCGGTTATGCCTGCCGAGCTTGTAAACGACGGTAAGATCGGTATTCTTGACGCTCTTGTTGCATCAAAGCTCTGCCCGTCAAAGAGAGAGGCAAGAACAAACGTAACAGGCGGCGGTATCAGCGTAAACGATGAAAAGGTGACCGACCCTGCGGCTATGATAGAGATAGGCGAATTTGCCGTAATCAAGAAGGGTAAAAAGAGCTACTGCAAGATAGTAAAGGCATAAGATGATAAGAGTAAGAAGAGCGCAGGACAAGGATATTAAGCGTGTTACGGAGCTGCTCGCTCAGGTACTGGAGCTTCACGCCGATTTAAGACCCGACTTATTTATACACGGTACGACAAAGTACACGGAAAATCAGCTGTCGGATATATTTGCTGATGAAAAGACACCTGTATTTGTGGCTGTAGACGACTGCGACACGGTGCAGGGATATGCGTTCTGTATACTCAAAGAGCCTGCTTTTGCAACAAATATGACAGATATTAAAACGCTGTATATAGATGACTTATGTGTTGACAGCAACGCAAGAGGTCGGCATATAGGAACTACGCTTTTTGACTATGTAATGGATTTTGCAAAGCAGACAGGTTGTTACACAGTTACTCTGAACGTCTGGGAGGGTAACGACAGCGCACGTCATTTTTATGAAAAGATGGGAATGTTCGTCCGTGAAACCCAGATGGAGCGGCGGGTCGCCGCTGACAATTCGCCGTGCGGCTGTGAGCCGCCTCAAACTCGCCGTTCTGATTGTTAGTGATATGCATAACTTACGTTACCGGCGGGCGCTTACAGCGCACCCTATTGACGTTGTTTTATATTCAGGCATAATTAAAAGGATACTGCAAACTGTTGAGGTTTGCGGTATCCTTTTTTGCGGCTGTGAGCCGCTTCAAATTTGCCGTTCTGACGGTTGGTGATTTGATTAACCTCCGTTATCGGCGGTGGCAATTCGTTACTGCGTATTCAGATATAATAAGAGGATACTGCAAACGGTTAAGTTTTGCGGTATCCTTTTTTTGCGGCTGTGAGCCGCCTCAAACTCGCCGTTCTGACGGTTGGTGATTTGCGGAGGTTACGTTACCGGCGGGCGGCGGCTGTGAGCCGCCTCAAACTCGCCGTTCTGATGGTTGGTGATTTGATTAACCTCCGTTATCGGCGGTGGCAATTCGTTACTGCGTATTCAGATATAATAAGAGGATACTGCAAGCAAAACTGTTTGCGGTATCCTTTGTGCATATAAGAAAAACCACTGTACATAGGCAGTGGTTTTTATATTGTTTCTGTATTACTGTTATATATTTTCCGACGCCATATCGAACAGATTTATAACCTCTATCCCTTTGGCGTTTGCCATTCTTACCGTCTGACCCGTACCGCTTCTTGCTATGCTGTCATCATAATAGCATACACAGCAGTCGGCAAGCTCCACCATTTGCGCATTACGCTTTTTCATACACTCTTTGGTGTACTCAGAGCCGATATACTCAATATCGTCAGCCGCCATAAGTATAGCATAGAACTCCTGCTTATCGTTATAGCTCCAGTTCTTTGTCTGCTCCTCGTTGGAACAAGGGAGCACAAGATGAAGCTTTATATCGAGTGCCTTGCGCTTTTTGAGATACAGTACCATATGTGCGCACATTGTGTCAAAGCCGAGCGCACCGCCGCAATAAAAGTCGGTTACGCCGCGTTTTACAAGTCCGCATATAGTGCTGTCGAGAAGCGTTTTGAGTCCGTACATATCGGAACATTCTATCCTACGGTGTCCGGTAAAGCAGACAGATGTCACTGCAAAGCCCCCTTTTTAATCAACGATAAAAAGAAAAATAAGCCGTATCTGCGTTTAACAAATACGGCTGATGTGCTAAAGCAAGATGTAAATCAGTCTTCAACCTTTTCTTCGATGAACTTAACGATGTCGCCGACAGTCTTGATTTTTTCAACCTGATCATCGGGGATCTCGATGTCGAACTCTTCCTCAAAGCTCATAACGAGGTCAACAACGTCAAGCGAATCAGCGCCGAGGTCATCTGTGATGCTGGCTGCTTCTGTAACCTTGTCTTCTTCAACGTCGAGCTGGTCAACGATTATCTTCTTTACCTTATCAAATACCATTTGAAATCTCCTCCGTGTTTTGTAAAAGAAATCTTCTTTCGTTAATATTATACGGCATTGTGCCGAAATAATCAAGTCGTATTTACAACAAATACATTAAAAAAATGTCTAAATTTGCAGGGTGTATTTCTACACTTTGCACAACTTTCAAAGGGTTGCCGAAAGCTGTTGATTTACCGTCCGAAATAACGAATATGCTGTAGCATATTATGACCGCCGGTAACGTTAGTTACGCAAATTGCAAGTCGTCAGAACGGCAAATCTGAGGCGGGTCGCACCCGCTTACTCTGAGAAAACGCCGATTTTGCGGAACTTCTTGTAACGGTTGTCGAGAAGCGTCGGAATATCGAGCTTTGACAGCCTTTCGACTGCACTTATAAGATATTCCGATATATTGTCCGCTGTCTGTGCAGGGTCGGTATGAGCGCCGCCTACAGGCTCGGCGATTATCTTATCGCACACGCCGAAATTGTACAGATCGTCTGCGGTGATCTTCATAAGATCTGCCGCTTCCTTTTCTCTTGAGGGGTCCTTCCATAGAATAGAAGCAAAACCTCTGGGAGAAATTACGGAATATAAAGCGTGCTCAAGCATAGCAAGCTCATCGCATACGGCAAGCGCAAGTGCGCCGCCGCTTCCGCCTTCGCCGAGAACTACCGATATAACGGGGGTTTTCAGCGTCATAAACTCGGCAATGTTCTTTGCTATAGCCTCGCCCTGACCTCTCTTCTCCGCTTCTACACCGCAGAATGCGCCCGGTGTATCGACAAAGCAGATAACGGGTCTGTGGAACTTCTCAGCCTGATATGCAAGTCTTAATGCCTTTCTGTAGCCCTCGGGGTGCGGCATTGAGAAATTCGACTTCTTGTTTTCTTCTAAGTTTCTGCCTTTTACCTGTGCTATAACCGTAACAGGCGTGCTGTTAAGCGTTGCTATACCTGACATTATAGCCGCATCGTCACCGAAGTGGCGGTCGCCGTGGAACTCGGTGAAATGGTTGAATATAGCGGGTATATAGTCATTCACCGTCGGACGGTTCTTTTCTCTTATTATCTCAAGATGCTGTGTAGCAGTCATATTTGACATTATCATTACCGTCCTTTCAACCGTGCTGCCAGTCAGCGCCGATTTTTTTATAATTATGCAGTCTTAATATATTAGACAGCGTTTTACGCATTGAACGTCTGTCGGCTATCGCATCTACAAAGCCGCTTTCAAGCAGGAATTCTGCCGTCTGGAAATCGTCGGGGAGCTTCTGCTTTATAGTGTCCTGTATAACACGTCTGCCTGCAAATCCTACAAGCACCTTAGGCTCTGCAAGGATTATATCTCCAAGACTTGCAAAGGACGCTGTAACACCGCCTGTTGTGGGGTCGGTAAGCACCGTGATATAAAGTCCGCCTGCGTCGCTGTGACGTTTTACCGCACCGCTTGTCTTTGCCATCTGCATAAGGGAGATTATACCCTCCTGCATTCTCGCACCGCCGGACGCTGTGAACAGTATAACGGGCAGCTTATGCTCTGTGGCATATTCAAACGCTCTTGTTATCTTTTCACCTACAACACTGCCCATGCTCGCCATCATAAAATTGGAATCCATAATGCCGATGACCGCACGGTAGCCTCGTATAGTGCATTCGCCCGTCACTACTGCGTCCTTAAGTCCCGTGCTTTCCTGCATACCCTTTATTTTCTTCTCGTAATCCGGGAAGCCGATAGGATTCAGTGACACCATATTTTCGTCAAACGGCTTGAAACTGTCCTTATCAACCGTTATATCAAGACGCTCCTTAGCGGAAAGCCTTGCGTGATAATTGCAGACAGGGCAGGTTTTCTTACGCTTTTCAAACTCGTCCATATAGAACACGTTCTGACAGCGGGGACATTTGAACAGCAGGTCCTTGGGTATTTCGGGGGCGGAGGAATCCGCCACGTCCTTCTGTTCCTCATTAAAACGGTCCTTGACCATTTTAAACAGATCTTCTAACAATTAAAGCACCGCCTTTATTGCTCAAATCAAATAATAACATTATCTGTCGATAGATTCAAGGGTATTAACCCATCCCCCTTGCCCCCTTCCCGGGAAGGGGGGAGATATGGGGGCTACCGCCCCTCACCCCTGTCGGGGGCTACGCCCCTGCGACCCTATTGTAGATTATATTTTATCTGCTTTGTAATGTTTTTTCAATAATTCGTCAGATCCTTGCGGTTAAGGAAGCCTATATCGAAATTACCGCTTTCGACATCCTCGTCACGCAGGAGATTGAGCTGGAAATCAATGTTGGTGTTGATACCCTCTATGAGAAATTCGGAGAGGGCGACCTTCATCTTCTGGATAGCCTCTTTCCTGTCCTCGCCCTTTACAAGCACCTTTGCTATCATACTGTCATAGTAAGGGGGTATCTCGTAGCCCTGATATACCGCCGTATCAATACGCACGCCGAAACCGCCGGGCATATGAATCGACTTTATCTTACCTGGGCAGGGACGGAAGTTGTTTTTAGGCTCTTCCGCATTTATACGGCACTCGATAACGTGACCGCTGAGCTTTATATCCTCCTGCTTATACTGCAGGGGAAGTCCTGCGGCGATGTTTATCTGCGCCTTTACAAGATCCACGCCGGTCACCATTTCGGTTACGGGGTGTTCGACCTGTATTCTTGCGTTCATCTCCATAAAGTAGAAGTTTAAATCCTTGTCTACAAGGAATTCTACCGTTCCTGCGTTTGCATAGCCGCAAGCCTTTGCCGCTCTTACTGCCGCTTCTCCCATTCTCCTGCGGAGATCCTCCGTCATAATGGGGCTGGGGCTTTCTTCAAGAACCTTCTGATTACGGCGCTGTAACGAGCAGTCACGCTCGCCGAGATAAATTACATTTCCGTGCTCGTCCGCAAGGAGCTGTATCTCAACGTGTCGGGGATTTACAATGAACTTCTCGATATATATATCATCGTTTGCAAAGAACTGTTTAGCCTCCTGCTTTGCGGCGGTCATTGCCGCTTCAAGCTCTTCGGGCTTTTCAACAAGTCTTATGCCTCGTCCGCCGCCGCCTGCGCTCGCCTTTACCATTATCGGATAGCCGATCTTTGCGGCTATCTCCTGAGCCTCCTCAAGCGTCCCAACAACACCGTCGGAGCCGGGAACTACGGGAACGTCGTTTTCTATCATCGTCTTCTTTGCGTTTGCCTTATCGCCCATAGCGTCCATAGCGTCAGCGCCCGGACCTATGAACTTTATTCCGCACTTGTCGCAAAGACGTACAAAGTGGCTGTTTTCGGAAAGAAAACCGAAGCCGGGGTGAATTGCCTGTGCGCCCGTTATCTCGCAGGCGGCAAGCAGTGCCTTTGAATTAAGATAGCTGTCCTTTGACGGAGCAGGTCCTATACATACCGCTTCGTCCGCTATCTGTGCGTGAAGTGCAGTCTTGTCGGCTGTCGAATATACTGCGACAGTCTTTACTCCAAGCTCTCTGCACGCACGGATTATTCTTATAGCGATCTCGCCTCTGTTGGCGATCAGAATCTTATTGAACATACAGCGTTTGCCTTCCGTTTACTTGATAGCAAAGGTGATCTCTGCGGATACCGCCTTTTCACCGTTTACTGTGGCAAGAGCCTTGCCGACACCGATAGGACCTTTGACCTTTATTATCTCAACTTCGAGCTTTAAAAGATCGCCGGGTACTACCTGTCTTCTGAACTTAGCGTCCTTGACGCCGCCGAACAGACCTATCTTGCCCTTGTTTTCGGGGAGTGCAAGCATTGCCACTGCGCCTGCCTGCGCAAGCATCTCAAGCATAAGTACGCCGGGTACTACGGGGTATCCGGGGAAGTGTCCCTTGAACCAGAACTCGTCCTCTTTCATATACTTTGTGGCGACCACACGCTGACCGGGTTCCATTTCTTCGATAGTATCAATAAGCAGGAACGGATCTCTGTGAGGGATTATCTCCATTATCTGCTCTTTATTCATAAGCGACATATGTACAGTCCTCCGTTATTCTATTATGATGAGCGGCTGACCGAATTCAACAGCCTCTCCGTCCTTTACGGCAATGGACTTTACAGTGCCGGAAATATCCGCCTGTATCTCGTTCATTACCTTCATACTCTCAACGATGCATACTGTGTCGCCCTCGTTTACCTTATCGCCGACCTTTACAAAGGGAGGCTTTGTGGGGGAGGGGGCAGAGTAGAATGTGCCGACAATGGGGCTTTTTATGCTCTTGCCTGTATCGGCAGGTGCCGCAGCAGGAGCCTGTGCCTGCGGTGCTGACGTCGGCGCTGCGGGAGCAGCCGCCATAGCCATAGGAGGCATTGCGGGCATCACAGGAGGTGCGGGAGGGGGATTCTTCTGACCAAGCTCAAGCTCGAACTTGTCGTTCTTTACATACATATAGGACAGACCGCTGTCCTTCATAATACCGATAAATTCCTTTACGGCATCGGTAAGCGAATTAGTTTCAAACTGCATATTGTGTCAACCTTTCTCTTAGTCCTCTACGGGAGCAAATGCTATACAAGCGTTATGACCGCCGAAGCCGAGCGAATTGCTGAGTGCGCCTGTAATCTTCATATCTCTCGTGCCGTCAGCCGCATAGTCAAGATCGCATTCGGGATCTGCCACCTTAAGACCTAATGTGCGGTGCACCTTGTTGTTCTTTATCTGAAGGGCGCAGGCTACTGCTTCTACACCGCCTGCCGCACCTAAGAGGTGACCTGTCATTGACTTTGTGGAGTTGATGACCATATTCTTTGCGTGTTCGCCGAATACCAGCTTTACAGCGGCTGTTTCGGTCTTATCGTTCATGGGAGTTGATGTGCCGTGTGCGTTTACATAGTTGAAGGTTTCGGGCGCTCTGCCTGATTCCTTTACAGCAAACTCCATAGCCTTTGCGCCGCCCTTGCCCTCGGGGTCGGGGCTTGTTTCGTGGTAAGCGTCGCAGGTAGCACCGTAGCCGATGATCTCAGCATAGATGTTTGCGCCTCTTGCCTTTGCGTGTTCGTATTCTTCAAGAATTACGATACCGCTTCCGTCGCCGAGAACGAAACCGCTTCTCTCTGCGTCAAAGGGGATGCTTGCTCTGTCAACATCGGTCGACTTTGTTATAGCGTGCATATTGTTGAAGCCTGCATAGGCAAAGCCTATCGAGCATTTCTCTGTGCCGCCTGCTATGGCAACGTCCATATAGCCGTTCTTTATAGCGTGGAATGCCTCGCCTATAGCGTGTGTACCGCTGGCGCAGGCAGATACTGTGCAGTAGTTTACGCCCTTGAAGCCTGTACGGATAGCAACCGTACCTGCCGCCATATTGCCTATCATCTTGGGAATAGTGAATACTGAAACTCTCTTGTTGCCCTTGTTGTGATATGCGAGAAGCTCTTCCTGCGTTGTTTCCATGCCGCCTATACCTGAGCCGATTATTACGCCGCATCTGTAAGGGTCGAGATCCTTGAAGTCGCTTCCTGCGTCTTTTATAGCCTTGTCAGCCGCATATACGGCATACTGTGTGATTATATCTGTACGGCGAAGCTCTTTCTTGTCAAAAAGGCCGTCTGCACTGAAATCCTTTACGGAAGCCTTTACGTTAAGCTCTTCGCTCTGACCGGGGAACCACTGCTCTAATGTAAAGCCGTGCTTGCCCTCCATAAGACTGTTCCAGAATTCTTCCTTGGTGTTTCCTATAGGGCTTACTACGCCCACACCGGTAATTACAACTCTGCTCATTTTTTTGTATTTCCTTTCGTGGCTTGTCTTTACATTGATAAGCCGCCGCTTATCTCTATTACCTGACCTGTTACATAGCTTGCGTCCTTTGAAGCGAGGAATGATACAACGCCTGCTATCTCTTCAACTTCGCCGCATCTGCCCATAGCTATCTGCTTTACCATTGCCGCTCTCAGCTCTTCCGAAAGAGCGTCTGTCATTGCTGTGTGGATAAATCCGGGTGCTACTGCGTTACAGGTGATGTTTCTCGGACCAAGCTCCTTTGCTGTGGTCTTTGTCATACCGATTATAGCCGCCTTTGTAGCGGAGTAGTTCATCTGACCGGGGTTGCCGTAAAGACCTGCTACGCTTGCAAGGTTGATAATCCTGCCGCTGCGCTGTTTCATCATAACAGAGCCTGCGAACTTTGTCATATTGAATACGCTTTTCTGGTTTACCGCAACAACGAGGTCGTAGTTTTCTTCACTCATTCTTACAAGCAGACCGTCACGGGTTATACCTGCGTTGTTAACGAGTACGTCAATACTGCCGAAATCGGCTTTTACGCTCTTTACGAAAGCTTCACACTGATCGTACTTTGATACGTCGGCGATGTACTTTTCGCACTTTACGCCTTCTGCTTTTATCTTGTCGATTATATCGTTGTTTTCAAAGCAGCTCTCAGCGATGTCGTTTAATGCGATGTCATATCCGTCCTTTGCAAGACGGAGAGCTATTGCCGCACCTATTCCTCTTGCAGAGCCTGTGATGATTGCAGTTGCCATTGATTTTCTCCTTTTGTTTTAACGTTTTATCTTACTTGTTCAGCAGTTTTTCAGCCTCTGCGAACATTTCTTCCACTATTTCCTTTGCAGGCTGTACCTTCTTTACCATACCTGCGATAGCACCGCATAAGAACGAGCCTTCCTCAAGGTTGCCGTCCTGTACTGCCTTACGCAGTGAGCCGAGCGTTATCTGCTCGAATTCATCGGGTGTTATCGTTCCGTTCATCTCGCCGCTTGCGAGCTTCTTCGAGAACTTTGTTTTTACGTTACGGCAGGGGTGACCTGTAGTTCTGCCTGTTACTATGCTGTCTGTATCCTTTGCGTCAACAACCAGCTGTTTATATGTAGGATGGATCTGGCACTCCTCGGCGGCAAGGAATCTTGTTCCTACCTGTACGCCCTCTGCGCCGAGCATAAAGCTGGCGGCTATTCCTCTGCCGTCTGCGATACCGCCTGCGGCGATAACGGGGATGGATACAGCGTCAACTACCTGCGGAACAAGGCACATAGTGGTGTTTTCGCCTATGTGACCGCCTGATTCTGTTCCCTCTGCGATTACTGCGGACGCACCGCTTCTTTCCATTCTCTTTGCAAGCGCAACACTGGGTACTACGGGGATAACCTTTATACCTGCGTTGTTCCACGCCTCCATAAACTTGCCGGGGTTGCCCGCACCGGTCGTTATCATCGGAACCTTTTCATCTATAACAAGCTGCGCAAGATCCTCTGCGTTGGGGCTCATAAGCATTATATTAACACCGAAGGGCTTGTCTGTCAGCGATTTTGCTCTTCTTATCTGATCTCTCAGATAGTCAATAGGAGCAGAACCGCCTGCGATTATACCTACTCCGCCTGCGTTTGAAACAGCCGCCGCAAGTGTGCTTTCGGCTATCCATGCCATACCGCCCTGGAATATGGGGTACTTTATACCGAGTAATTTTGTGATCCTTGTTTCCATTGTTTTTATCCTTTCAGCTGTGGATTAATATTCAAAAATAGTTGCGCCGTAGGTAAGTCCTGCACCGAAGCCGACAAGGCATATCTTCATGCCGCGCTTAAGCCTGCCCTGACGGTCAAGCTCCGCAAGGCACATAGGGATACACGAGCTTGAGGTATTGCCGTGTGTTTCGAGGTTTGTATAGACCTTGTCAAGATCAACGTTCATCTTCTTGAGTGCGGACTGGATTATTCTTATATTCGCCTGATGGGGAATAACAAGATCTATATCATCAAGAGATACACCGGAATGTTCGCATACATATTCTACCGCATTTGCCATAGCGTCAACGGCGAACTTGTATACCGCCTTTCCGTCCATCTGTAAATAACGCTCCTTGTTCGGAGTGTCTATTATATCCTTAAGGCAGTCGTCACCCTTGAAATAGGGGTTGTTTCTGTCGTAGAAATTCTTGCAGTAAAGGCTCTGGAGCATATCGCCCTCTGCGCCGGAGTGGCTGTAGTATTCCTTGCCCTCTCCCTTTTCGATAACTACCGCACCTGCGCCGTCACCGAAAAGTATACAGCTTGCTCTGTCGGTGTAGTCTATCTGACTTGTCAGACGCTCGCTGGCAACAACGAGTATAGTCTTGTAGGTGTCGTTTGCAAGGAAGTTTCTTGCAATGTCAACCGCCGTTATAAAGCCTGTGCAGGCGGTATTTACGTCCATACAGGCACAGGGCTGCGCGCCGATCAGATTCTGTACAAGGCAGGCTGTGTTCGGATAATAGAAATCGGGCGAGCAGGTCGAAACGATGATGCAGTCTATATCCTTCGCTGTCTTTCCCGCACTTGCAAGTGCCGCCTTTGCCGCCTCAGCCGCCATCATGAAATTGGGCTTGTCGGGGCTCATACGTCTTTCACGGATACCAGTCCTTGTGGTTATCCATTCGTCTGTAGTATCAATGAACTTTGTGAACATTTCATTGGTGACTACGGTTTCGGGAGTGTATTCTCCCGTACCCAGTATCGTTATACCGTTCATATCCTTTTCCTTCCGTGCGGCGTTCCTGACTGCCGTATTATATATTAATTGTTGATTTTATTCTCTTTTTGTTGTATAATAAATCAGTAACTGCGGAATATACCGTCCGCAGGGCATAGTTACCCCGTAAAGGTAAACGTGCTTATATTTCATTTTACTCTATTTCGGTACTGTTTGTCAACATTTATTTGAGTATTTGTATCATAACAGTGACAATGTGGGGTAAAAAGGGACAGTATATTTCAGAAATTCTGCAATATATAACAAATTATGTCACTTATGTGACATGAAAACATCTTTCAGGGCATAAAGAAGTTTTATTTATCAAAAATATCGTGAGTCGTTCCAGCCATTTGTAGAAAAGCCTGTTTTCATAAAAAATAGAGCAAATTCTCAATCCCTATCCCCAAACCCCTTCCCCTCGGTGAAAGGCTGTGTATGCTTGGTTGGCTTTGCGTCTTGCAAAGCCCTTGGGCATACACGCCCGGCATCCGTGCCGGGGCTGAATATGGGGCTGCCGCCCTCACCCTGCTTGGGGC
>UQBC01000022.1 GCA_900539195.1 uncultured Oscillospiraceae bacterium | reverse complement strand
TCTCGTGGGCTCGGAGATGTGTATAAGAGACAGAAAGAATAATGCAATTCAATATTCTCAAAAGCATTACATATCGTGAGGCGTTTTAATGAGTGAAAAGTCTAAGGTTCAGAAAATTGCAGAAAACGGAGCAATAACAGGTGTTGCAGGTGACGTTGGAAATCGTTACGGAAGTGCAATCAAAGAACATCTTGTAGCATATAACGGTATAGATAACGAAAACGGAATTAAACTCCATGACAGCCTTAAGTCTATATCACAGCACAAGATAAATCCGGATTACAAATACTCCAATATGAAGCAGCGTGCCGGATATGCCGCAGAGGTCAAGGAAACTGCAAGAGTAAACGCTGAAAGAGCTATAAAGGGTGATCCTACAAGAAAAGTCCGTACCGACGACCTCGGAAAAGTAAACGATCAGCGGGTAGATCATTACGACGTTGATAAAAACGGTCATATAATCGAGGGAAGCGGCTCACAGATGAAGTTTGTCGGTAAAACTCCCGAAGAAGCTTTCGATAAACTCAGATCAAAAAAATATGACAAGTATTTTGAATCGGATAATAAAATAGATGTTCCGTCGGATCAATATGACGGAATAATAAAAGCCGCCGACAAGCAGCTTGAAAAGCTCCATAAACAACTGGAGGCACAGACCGAAAAAGGCAATCCGGAACAAATAGAAAAGATAAAACAGCAGATCGAAAGATGCGAAAAAATTAAAAATAATGTCCGCAAGAGTACGGTTTCAACAAAAGGTGCCGGATCTGCGGCAGCGCATCCTTTGCTTTCTACTGCCGGAGATGTTATTAAGGTTGCAAATCGTGCGGGTTTGGAGTCGGCGGCGATAGGCGCCGGTGTCGGCGGTACGGTTTCGCTTGTGAAGAATCTTGTTGCATGTATAAAAGGCGATAAGGAATCGGAAGAAGCGGCGAAAGATGTTGCAAAGGATACCGCAGGAGCGGCAGGAACAGCATATGTCTCAGGTGCAGGCGGTGCGCTGATAAAAGGTTTTGCCCAGAATTCAAGTAAAGCCGCAATTCGTAATTTTGCAAATTCCCCGCTTAATCTTCCGGGTACAATTGCAACTTTCACTGTAAACTCGGCAAAAAAGATTTATGCATATTTCGATGGCAAAATTACCGGTGAAGAGTGTGTGAATCAGTTACAGGAAGACAGTATAGGCACTATCGGCGCTATGTACGGCAGTTGTTATGTAGCCGGTCTATTCGGAACAGGGGTTAATGCGGTAAGCTTATTTGCCGGTATGGCGGGAGGCATGATAGGCTATGCGGTTGCCTCTGCTTGCTATAGTGCTCTTTCATACATTTTTGAAAAAGACGCCAGACTTGCACGGGAAGAACGTATACGTGTTGAGCAGGAATGCGAACAGCACATAGCACTTATAAAAGCCTATCGCAGTCAATTGAACGATATGATCAACCAATATCTCAAGGATAAGATGGAAGTGTTTAACGATTCGTTTGACGCAATCAAGAATTCTCTTTGTATAGGAGATATTGACGGGTTTATAGCAGGTTCAAACAAGATAACCGAGGCGCTGGGCGGGCAAGTGCAATATAGCGACAAAAAAGGATTTGACGCATTGATGAACAGTAATAAAGCCTTTGAGCTTTAAATAAAAAAACGGAGGAGAGTAAAAATGTCAGTTTATCTTTACGAAGAAGATAAAATACAGATCAAGCTGTATTACTACTTTCTGAGAGCTGATGGAAAAATCAGCGATACAGAACGTGAGTGGTTTGAGAAGGTTACATACAAAAATGACAACGATATGAACGTTGCTCAAAATAATTATGTAGAGATGTTTATACAAAAAAAGAATGATGTCAATGAGGTTGTTCAGGAGTGCGAAGATAAAATGAAGGGCATTGCTGAAGGTGATGTTGTTTCCGTAATGGCGCTTATTGCGCATTTGCTCAGTGATGATATATCCGAAACAAGCAGCTACATCGGTAAGGTGATATGGAATCTTATAGACTACGGCGGTTGTGACGGCGAATTTTCCGCCGAAGAAAAAACTGTTATTAAGTTCCTGATTGATTTTCTCGGGGTCGATAAAGAAAGCGTTGACCGACTTTATCAACTTCATTCGCAGAAACAGGCGCTCGAAGAAAGTAAAGACGCATTAAAAAAAGACCGTAGTAAAACTTACGATGAAATAACAGAAGCTTTGGAAAAGGTTGATGAAGAAGTCGAAGAATGTGACGACCAAGTAGAAGAATTGATGGAAGAAATTGCCGAATCGGATATTGATATTGATGACTGTACTGAGTTCGAATCGAGTTATTTCGATGATACAGAAAAGAATAACAAACTGAAGCTTTTCTATAGCTTTATTATGGCAGACGGAGAAAAGTCAGACAGTGAAATAAATAAGTTCAAATCAATAGCCGAAGCTATGGAATTGGAAACAGAGGATGCGGAACAGTTCAGAATAGAATATGGTGAGTATTACGATAGTTTTCTTACGGATGATGATTTTTGCTGGCGTTCTTTAATCCTCTCTGCAAGGGCGCTTGCAATGATTGAAGAATATTCCGGAATAAGTTTGAGAGGTAGAGAAACTAATGCTGCAGGCACTGCATGGACACTTGTCAATCTGGCATATGCAGATGAAGATTTTTCAAAGAGTGAGTCTATTATTCTGCAATTCTGCAAAACCTTCCTCAATGTTGATAATGTTCTTTTCTCCGAAATGACAGATACAGCGGAAACTATGCTTATGCTCGAAAAGAAGAAGGACTGGTTTAAGCAATCCGGACTGAGTTATGACGAAGTTACGGCACAGTTGAATATAATCAATAGTCAGATTGAAAGCTTAGCATCAGATATAGAGTTTTCTGTTTCTGAGGCTGATATAGCGTAAAGGAGAGATAAATATGCCGATACCATTTTTACTTATTGCCGGAATAGGCGCCGCCGCACTCGGTGTAGGTAAGTCTATAAAAGCCGGTGTAGATCAGCATGACGCCAATGACACAAACGATGTGGCACAGAGAATCATAGACAGATCGACTAAAGCGATGAACACGTCAAGAGAAGAAAGCGGACATGCTCTGGCGGCTCTGGGACAGGCTAAGCTTGACATACTTGAAAAAGATATCAAGTCGTTTGTAGCCGCTTTTGAACAGCTACATAATGTTAACCTCAAGGATTCTCAGGGGTTGCAGGAAATAGATAAGTTCCATACAGATGTACAAGCTATCAGCGAGCTTAAGGAAATGCAGATGAAGGCGTCAAGCGTAGCCGGAGGTCTTGCGGGCGGAGCAGCCGCCGGTGCTCTTACGGCAATCGGCGCATACGGTGCTACAATGACCTTTGCCGCCGCTTCAACAGGAACGGCAATAGCAACTCTCAGCGGAGCTGCCGCAACAAACGCAACGCTTGCGTTCCTCGGAGGCGGTTCGCTTGCCGCAGGCGGTCTGGGCATTGCCGGAGGAACTGCGGTACTCGGCGGACTTATTGCAGGACCCGCTCTTGCCATAATGGGCTTTGTAGTAGGGGCGAAAGCGAGTGCAAACCGTGATGCTGCATACGAAAATCTGGCAAAAGCAAGGGAATACGAGGAAGAAATAGTAACAGCGAGAGTTGCCTGCAAGGGTATACGAATGAGAGCTACTATGTTCAAGAGATTACTTCTCAAGCTTGATACTGTATTTGCGCCGCTTATTTCCCGTCTTGAAGAGATAATCAAAACGAGCGGAACCGATTACAGCGCATTTACCGAAGAAGAACAGAATGTAGTTGCAGCATCTATGACGATGGCGAAAGCGATAAAATCTGTTCTTGATACGCCTATCCTTAATGAAGACGGCAATCTTACACCGGAATCGCTGACTACTGCGGAGAATATAAACGCAATCTTTGAGTCTGATGAATCAGAAGATGAATAATGAAGATGTCCACTTTCCTTGTACCGGTTGCGGTGAGTGCTGCAGACATATAAACCGTGTTGAACAGCTTGCCGTATACGATCGTGGCGATGGAGTCTGCATATATCTTTCCGGAAATCTTTGCAGTATATATAAAGACCGTCCAGAAATATGCCGTGTTGATTATATGTATGAAAAAGTTTTCAGCAATTATATGTCAAGAGAAGATTATTATGCGGCAAATCTTGCAGTCTGCCGTAAACTGAGGGAAGACCGGAATCATTGATGTAAATGAAAAAACGACAATCACCCGATGCATTTTAGCATCGGGTGATTTTTTACTACGGCGTTACGCCTTCATTATCAGTTTTACTCTGTGCGGTATTTTTCAGATATTTTTCTGCCTCCTGCACCGGCATAGGCTTTGCATAAAGATAACCCTGAGCCGTGTCACAGCCGCAGTTTTCCAAAAACTGCGCCTGATCGTCTGTTTCAACACCCTCCGCAATAAGCCCCAGACCAACGTCCTTAGACATTGAGATGGTGTGCATTATTATCTTCTTTCCGCGTTCATTTGACATATGCGTTGAGAAGAATTCACGGTCGAGCTTCAGCACGTCAAATCTTGTATCCTGAAGCGTGTTCAGCGAGGAGTAGCCCGAGCCGAAGTCGTCCATAAGGAGGGTAAATCCGTGCTCTTTTATTTTCTCTGTCATACGCAGGGTTTCATCATTTTCTATGCTTTCGGTTATTTCAAGCTCAAGCAAGTGCTTTGGCAGTCTGTATTTGTCAATCAGCCCGTCAAGGACATCGAGAAATGATTCATCGTCAAGGTTTGCGCGGGAAACATTGACAGAGATCGGAAGCGGAGTGAAATGTCTGTCTATCCAGTCACGCAGTACCATGCAGGCGCATTCCCATACATAAGCGTCCAGCTTTGTGATAAATCCGTTTTCTTCAAACAGCGGTATGAAACTGTCGGGATATATCATTCCGCACTCGGGACTCTGCCACCTTACAAGCGCTTCATAGCCGATAGCTTCGCCGCTTGATATGCTGAACTTAGGCTGCAGATAGATGATAAATTCGTTGTTTTCTAAAGCCTTTTTCATATGCGATTCGACAAACTTACGTTCCTTTATCGCCTTCTGCATATTCTTGTTATAGAATGCAACGCTTTCAAGAGCGTTTTTTTTGATAGATTGTCTTGCCATAGCGGCACAGTCGCACATCGTTCTGACAGATATACTGCGGTCGTCTATCTGATATATGCCGAATACAAATTCATAGCTGTATTCGCGGAAGCCCTTGAGATTGAGTTGCAGTTCCGATACGGTCTTTAAAATGTCGTCTTTATCCGTGTATGGTGTAAGCAACATAAATACATCGCCGCTCATTCTTGCGCTCAGTCTGGGATTGCTACAATAGTTGTTCAGCTGACGTGTCAGGAAATGGAGCATTTCTGTTCCTGCGTCTTCACCGTAATTTTCGTTTATCAGCTTGAAACGCTTCACGTCAAACTGTATAAGCGCAAATTTTGTATCCGGGTATGCGTTAAGGCGCTGTGATATCATATCGTGGAACATTATCGGATTATCGGTCGTTGTGTAATAATCCTGTATTTCGAGGTTCATTATTTCATCGGTTTCAAGCGTTCTGATGTAGCCTGCAACTTCTTCCATTTTTCCGTTTTTGCCGGCAAGATAAACATCGATACGGTACCAGACAGGCGTTGCACCTTCAATTTCACACAGCCGTATATTCACGCTAAGCGATTTCTTTGTTATACCGTCGTTGAAAGATTTTTTTATCTTATGGCAGAAGCTGTCAAACAGTAGCTTGTCATCGGGATATATTGCGCCGCTGAGCCAAATTGCACGTAGCGGTCCGACAGAAGACGAAAGCAGGCATTTCGGCGTGCATTTGTTCTCCATCACATACCACTTGAAATCTATATAGCTAATATAGAAGTAGGTGCACTTGTCAAAATCGGCAAAAATCTCGTGCATTCGCTGAACATAGTCCTGCACGGCAGATTTTACTTCATGCCGGATCTGCTGTGCTTCCATTGCAGGGACAAGTCTTGCCTTTTTAAGGCGTTTCTGCTCATACATAAGGTGGTCTGTATTGCGCATAAGCTCATTGATATCATCAATGCCGGTCACAGTGCCGTATGATCCGCCCACGCTTATCGACACCTCATACGGCTTTCCTGCACTGCGGTTGAATTTGTCGATTTCCGTCTGGATCTCAGCGATCAGCTGTGACAGCTCACGCTGTTTATCGGTGTTGTACGGTACGGTAAGTATAAATTCATCACCGCCGAAACGCGCGCAGATACCGTTTTTTCCACAACCTGCTTTTATGGCGTTTGCAACGGCGCTTATAGCAATGTCACCCTCCGAGTGACCGTATGTATCATTGATTTCTTTAAGTCGATCCATATCGCACGATACAAGAATAACGTTACATTCTTTGTTTCCGTGCATAATAAGCTCGCTTACACGTTCAAAATATCCTCTGCGGTTGTATATACCGGTAAGCGGGTCTATGGAATGCGTCAGTGACAGCTCGTTGTTTGCTCTTCTCAGAAGATATTCTATACGGAAATTTTCCAATGCCTGATTTATCGAGCCGACAAGTCGCTGTACATAGTAGAAACCGCCGGGATATACAAGCAGATCATCGGCTACAGCCGCATAATATCCTATGACCTGTTCCTGGAAGTGAAGCGGCATAAATATAATTGTACGGTATCTTTTCAGCATTTCACCCAGGTTTGGCGTTATGTTCTTGGTAAGATACGGAATGTTATATTGATACTGCTCCCACGTTCTTATTACATAGGCAGTCATTTTTTCGGTAAATACGCTGTGATACGCTTTTGGTATCACGGGGGAGTTATCCGTCAGAAAGTCATCGTTAAGGCAGAGTGCGGAACGGTAATTGAAATATTTGCCCATTGCCTTTGTAAGCTCACCTATTTCGTTGCAGTTGACCGTATGGGTGTACAACGAAGCCATTTTACTCTCGGCGTCTGACAGCGCAAGGTCGTATTCGTTCATACGTCTAAGCTTTTCGTTTGTGTATGAATTGTCAAACTCGCGGCATCCGCAACTCTGACCGTGAATAAACGCAAAATGTATATGCTTTTCTGTCGGCTCTTCGTTACCTTTAAGGTAACCGTAAGCGGTATCTGCAACGGTTTTTGCAAGTTCATCCGCATCCATGATTGATGTTGTAAGACGCGTAGTCGAGTAAAGGCGCTCCTGATAGATTGAGTCAAAACCGGTAACTATTATATCATCGGGCACTTTTATGCCGTGAGCCTCGAACGTCTTCATCGCCGCTATCGCCATACTGTCATTGGCGCATATAACAGCCTGCGGCAATTTTCTTCCTGAGGCGATCATAGTATTTATCACATTTTCGGTCGGAGTTTCCCAGAAGTCTCCGTAACCCAGCATAGTCTTTTCGTCAAAGGCCATATTGTGACGGCTGAGCACGGTTTTAAACGATTCTATTCTTTCGTCTGAAAAAGAATTGCCTTTGATCCCTGCCATAAAGAACAGGTCATCGCAGTTATGTACTGTTATGACGTGTTCGATGACTTTTTCAAGTGAGTCGCCGTAATCGTAAGTAATATTCGTGCAGTTGTTGTACTTGCCGTCAAGAATAATTACAGGAACTTCAGCTGCCTGCGCATATCTGATTATAGTATCGCATACCCAGTTGCTCTTTATGGTTTCCGGCATAAGGATAAGAACGTCAAGCATATTTAAATTCAGAAGGTGATATACGCTTGCCTCGCCCTTTGAATAAGGCGTGTCATTGTACATATTCGTGAACGCATTGAATATCATTACCTTGAAACCTCTTTTGCCCAGAGCATCAGATACAACCTTGGTAATATGTGCTGTATGGTCTTCCTGAATTCCTGCAAGGCAGATGCCGGCTACAGCGTATTTATGAAATTTTCCGGTGAACAAGCTACTCACCTTCCTTTTTGTCAAACTGTATAATATAGCAAGTTATAATATAGTTTAATTGTACCATAAAATAGAATTAAAGTCAAGATAATAGTAGAAGTTGCACAAAAAATGCAAAAAAACGATGCACCGTAAATACGATGCATCGTTTTGTATTATCAATATTTTCTTACGTTCTGCACTGCCATCATAACAAGCGCCGCCACAGTGTTGTAAAGTGTTATTACGCTTGGAGTAAGCAGTGACATCTGTCTTAACAGTACCATTATCAGTACCAGCAGAAGTCCGAGTGCCGATGTACCCAGCATAACCGCCTTTGATACCGAGAAGTCACGGACAAGGCTCTTTGCCGCCATAACACCTCTTGCAAATGATGTGAAAGTGCCGCAACATGAGAGTCCGCCGTTTCCGCGTGAGGTGTACTTTGTGCTTTCGCTGTATTCTTCATGGGCTTCATGAGGGAGCACTTTTATAAGCGAAGCGTCAAGCTCAAACAGGTCTGCAAGATTTTCTACTGTTACCAGCGAGTCGGTAGTATGCACAAGCACGGTTATTCCTCTGGACTGAAGCTCGCTGAGAGTGGCACGGATCTCTGGGTTTGCGGTCATGCCGACTACAAACATCGCAACTATCTCTCCGCTTACCGCAAGGTAGACCGGTTCAAGCCCCTCAGGGCAGTACTTGTGTTCGTTCTTTTTGTTGGGAAGGTCTATGCTGTGGGTTTCCATAAGTGCTCTGCCGCCAAGCATTACACGCTTTGTGCCTATCCAACCGGTAACGCCGCAATTATCTTCATAAATACAGTTGTCGACCTTTTTCAAAAGATCCTTGTTACCGAGCGTCATATCATAGAACGGATATGAAAGTATTCCGTCGGTATGTATTGCAAGGCTTGCCGCCATAAGTATTGCTTCGTCAACACTTGTCTTTACAACAGAGTTTTTCTTCTGCCAGCGCTTGAGCTTCTTTACCTGTACGCTTCCAGCAGGGAAGAGCGCCTTTGCGTCAACCATAACGGTATTTACGTCTGAAAACTCTACAGCCGCATCATATCCCAGAAGAGCGGCGTTGCATTCGCTCAGCTTCTTTGAAGCGCGTGCGAGCGGTCTGTTTACAACGAGCAGAAGTGAGAACGGCGCCACGACCGATATGGTTGCCACTGCCGCTGAAATTGCCCAGTATAAAGGATTTTCTGCACCGCTTGTTGAAAATTCGCTTCCGAACGGATTTAAAAACGCGAGTACGCCGGCTACAAGACCTGCCGCTACAGACGCAACTATAAGCTTGACCGACATTCTGTCGGCTTCATCGTCACAGTAGCTTGATTTGAGAAAATCTGTCAGGAATTCGGTCTTTCGCATTGCCGCAATTACGGGAAGGCGGTCGCCGACCGCTCTTGTGAGAGCTGAAACACGTTCTTCTCCGTCTATTACCTCAGCGTAATATTTCTGACTGTCGCCCGATACAAATTTGAAGTTGCGCTTTGCACGGGATATCATATATATCTTGCCGATAGTGTTGAACATAAGTCCTACAAGCGCCGTTGACAGATATATGAACGAATGACCTAGCTTGAATGTCTGTACATCGACAAGCGCAATAACACCGCCGATAAGAGCAAACGCCGAAGTCAGCGCACATACGGAGTCGCAGTCCGCTTTACCTGTGAACAGCTTTATTGCGCCGTTGCTGATAGCGGTCGAGCATATCGCAAATCCGAGTACACCGAGTACCAGATAAATGTATATCAATGAGTTGACATCGCCGGTCGTTCCGTTTATGAAGTTGAAACTTGCGCCGAGTCCGAGCTTTGCAAACAGATTAAAGTCGTTGAGCGCACTTATTATAACGCTTATGGCTGTAATTACGGTCAGCAGTCCGAGCCTTATTCTAAGTCCCTTGTGGCTTGCGCAAAGGTCAGCCCATATCTGTCCGGTGCTGTCATAATCCTCAAATTCTTCTTCCTGTGCAGGCTCTTCTTCCTGTTCGGGTGTGTCGTCTTCAAGAACAAAATCCTTGAGCTTGTGCTTTTTTGCTGCCGCAAGTTCAGCCTGCTTTTCTTCTTCTACAACAGGGTTTTCGGTAGGAATAGCGCCGGTCGCTTCTATGATCTGTTTCTGATAATCTATATTCAGCGGGTGCTGAAGCGTCTGCTTGCCGCCGTTTATCGTATTCAGTGTTATTGTACGGTGAGCTCTGACGTTTTCCTTTCTCTGCTGAGCAAGGTTCTTGTTGAGCTTTTCGATAAGGTTATCGGTAGTTTTCTTGCCGCGATATTCCTTTACCGTTTCTTCGTCGTTTTCTTCATCGTCCGATGCGCTTTCGTTTGCAATTTTCATATCGGCGGTTTCGCTTATCTTTTCGGCAAGAGCTGTCTTCTGCGGAGCTATCGCCTTTAAGTCATCGCCTGCGATACCCTGCGTGTTTCCCGCATACATATTGCTGAGTTCCGCTACGGAAACAAGCTCTTTCTCCTTTACCTGCTCGTTGACTTTTTCCTTTACTTCAAGCGGATTCACAAGTGCCAGCATATCGTCCGGATTCGTGTTTTCACGTTCCTTTTCCAGCATCATTCTGCGCTTTTCTTCATCGCTTACGATATCTTTTTTTATTTCGTGTACAGGCTCCGGCGGTTCGGACGGCTTTACCGGGGTTGGCTTTTCGGCTTCTGCCGCCGCCTTTGCGTTTGCCGTGTGCTCGTCAATGTCTATTTCGCTGCTTTCATCGGATACCATAAAGTGATCCGTTTCACTCAGTACCTTGTCAACATCGCTTTTTTCGCCTGTTATTTCGTCAATGTCGGCATTGGTATCTGAAGCGTCGGTAATTGCCGACCCGTTTATGTATTCGGCGTCAACTTTTTCAGTGTTTCCGTCTTCTTCACGAATGTATACCCCGTCGTCGGTGCCGTCAAGACCCTCTATAATTGCCGTAGCGGTTATATCGCTGTGCCTTGGCGGTATATCGCTGTTGTCCTTATCAGCTGTAATATTATCGGCGGATGAAGAACCGCTCTTTTTTGCGTCAAGCTCCGCTAAAATATCGTCAATTGAATAATCAGCCATATCAAGCGTCCTTTCTCATATTTATATTATCGGGATTATCTGTACTTTACGACCTCGTACATCAGTATGCCTGCGCATACGGAAGCATTGAGAGAATTTACCTTTCCGAACATCGGCAGGGATAATACAACGTCGCAGTTTTCCCTTACAAGCTTTCCGAGCCCGAAGCCCTCACTTCCTATTACAAGAGCTACCGGACCGGAAAGGTCAGCCTTGTCTATCGGAGTGCCGTCTGCCTCTGCACCGTATATCCATACTCCGTGCTTTTTCAGCGTCTTTATGGTGTCGACAAGGTTTGATACTCTTGCTATGTTTACCCAGGCGGCGGCACCGGCAGAGGTCTTGAAAACTGTCGGATTAACCGTTGCACTGCGTCTTTTCGGAATGATAACGCCGTCGGCACCCGACGCTTCTGCGGTACGGATTATAGCGCCCAGATTATGCGGATCCTGTATCTCGTCACATATTATAATGAACGGCGGTTTACCCTTGCTTTCGGCACTTGCGAGTATATCTTCAACAGTACAGTATGTCACAGCGGAAAGGCAAGCCGCAACGCCGCCGTGCTTGTCACCGCACATAGCCTTAAGCTTGTCCTCGCCGACATCTTTGATTACTATACCTTGCTTTTTCGCAAGAGCTATTATTTTGTTCATGCCCTGTGAGTTTTTCAGCAGATATACCATGTCTACCGACCTTTCGGCTTTGAGCGCTTCGGTCACAGCGTTTTTACCGTATATTATTTCCTCGTTTGAAGTTGATTCCATTGTTTTACCTCTCGTATCTGCATACAGATATGCAGATTAAGTATATCATAAACCGCCTGTTATTGCAAGCGAAATAAGGCTCAGAGGGCATCTTTCACAATTTTTTCACGTTATGGGCATATCAGAGCGGAGCCGTTTGGCAAGACGAGGTCGGATAAGGCTTGCTGTAACAGAGGTCTGTACAGATGATTCTGTTAAACAGTCTGTACACGAAACAGCCGGGAAAATATTTTTTCTGCCACTTGACAAATATAAAAACAGTGCTATAATATATTTTAGCACTCAGACACATAGAGTGCTAAAATAGGCATCGGAAACCGATTGTTATGTATAACAGTACCTTGCAGACAGAAAAGTTACGATTATTCCCGCCGTATAACCGGCGGAATCATAGAAAGGATATGATTTTTATGGCAAAAAAGGCATTCAAGGCAGAATCAAAGCGTTTGCTTGACATGATGATCAATTCAATTTATACTCACAAGGAGATATTCCTGCGTGAGCTTATTTCAAATGCAAGCGATGCGCTTGACAAGCTGTATTTCAAGTCATTGACGGAGAATCTCGGCATAGAGAGAAAAGACCTCGGCATAGACCTTGCGGTTGACAAGGACAACCGTCTTATAACAATTACCGATAACGGTATCGGTATGACAAAGGACGAGCTTGAAAATAATCTCGGTGTTATTGCAAACAGCGGTTCTTTCAAGTTCAAGAACGACAATACAGACACAGACAAGGACGATATAAACGTTATCGGTCAGTTCGGTGTAGGCTTCTACTCTGCGTTTATGGTAGCGTCTGAGGTTACTGTCGAATCCAAGGCTTACGGCAGTGAGCAGGCTTACAAGTGGTATTCACAGGGCGTAGACGGTTATACGATCACCGAGTGCGACAAAGAAGATGTCGGCACAAAGATAACCCTTAAGATAAAGGAAAACACAGAAGAAGAGGAGTATGACGAGTATCTTCAGGACTACAAGCTCCGTATGATAGTAAAGAAGTATTCCGATTATATCCGTTATCCTATCAGAATGGAAGTAAGCCATCAGCACCTCAAGGAAGGCACTGAGAACGAGTATGAAACGCACACCGAGATAGAAACTCTCAACAGTATGGTGCCTATCTGGAACAAGAGCAAGTCGGAGCTTAAAGACGAGGACTATAATCAGTTCTACAAGGAAAAGTTCTTCGACTATGACGATCCTATCGCACATATCCACACAAAGGCAGAGGGTACAGCAACATATAACGCACTGATGTACATTCCGTCAAAAGCTCCCTTCGACTACTATTCAAAGGACTATGAAAAGGGCTTACAGCTTTATTCAAACGGCGTTCTTATAATGGATAAATGCCCAGATCTGCTCCCCGATTATTTCAGCTTTGTAAAGGGTCTTGTTGACTCTGCGGATCTGTCGCTTAATATCTCCCGTGAGATGCTGCAGCACGACAGACAGCTTAAGATAATCGAAAAGAGCCTTGAGCGTTCTATCAAGAACGAGCTTACAAAGATGCTCCGTAACGACCGTGAGAGATACGAAAAGTTCTGGAAGGTATTCGGACTTCAGATTAAGTTCGGTGTATACAACGGCTTCGGCGCAGGCAAGGAATTACTCAAGGATCTGTTGCTGTTCTATTCTTCATACGAAAAGAAGCTGGTAACTCTTGAAGAATATGTTTCAAGAATGAAGGAAGATCAGAAGTACATCTACTTCGCAAGCGGCGAAACGGTCGATAAGATAGACAAGCTCCCTCAGACCGAGCTTGTAAAGGATAAGGGCTATGAGATACTTTATCTTATCGACAGCGTTGACGAGTTTGCTTTACAGATGATGGTCGACTATAACGAAAAGCAGTTCAAGTCAGTATCAGCAGGCGACCTTGACCTTGAAACTCCCGAAGAAAAGGAAGAAATGAAGGCTAAGGCTGAGGAAAGCAAGGATATGTTTGCTTTCATGAAGGATTCTCTCGGCGGTAAGGTAAAGGATGTAAGACTGTCAAAGATACTGAAGTCCCATGCAGTATGCCTGACCAGTGACGGCCTGCTTTCAATAGAGATGGAGAAGGTGCTCAGCCAGATGCCCGCAGAGCATGACGCAAAGGCTGAAAAGGTGCTGGAGATCAATGCAGAGCATCCTATCTATGAAACGCTGAAAAAGCTGTATGAAACGGATAAGGACAAGCTGAAAACATACAGCGAGATTCTGTACGATCAGGCGCTTCTTATTGAGGGTATGCCTATAGAAGACCCCGTTGAGTACAGCAACAAGATATGCTCGCTTATGGTATGATAATTATATCAAAAATATCGTAAGCTAAAAACGGTAGCAAAAACGCTCCGACAGGTGTTCGCCTGTCGGAGCGTTTTCAGCTTATGTCAATAGATTTTCGGAAGCGATCCGAGAGTTAATGAATATTTGCTTGCGTACATTTTCTTTATGACCGACTTTTCGGTGTATTTTTCACTGTAATTACTGCCGTTAACGGTAAACTCGTTTCCCCATGTCATGAACCAGCACCACAGTGCGTTTATGCTCACGGCGGAATCTATATCAAAGATACAGCCGTTTTCTGTGAGAGCCGTTATCTTTGTTTTACTGCCGTAGTTTATCGCCTGTTTGAAACGGCTTACCTGAGGATCGTAAACGTGATTTCCGGGATAGATGTCCTCGCCTACAATATCAACATATTCGTCACCCGGATACCAGTCGGCACTCTGACCGTTATAGACCCAGATAAGATTGTTACAGCCGTATGTATTTGTCAGCTCTTTATAAAGGTATTTCCACAGCTTTTTGTAAGCGTCGGGACCTTGTGCGCCCCACCAGAACCAACCGCCGGAAGCTTCGTGCAGTGGTCGCCATATAACCGGTACGCCTGCTTTTTCAAGACGCTTTAACTGCTTGGCTATTTCCTTGATATCACGGTCAAGCAGTTTCTTTCCTTTTGCGTCCTGACCGTTCATTACTTTTGCTATATCGAATTTGCTGTTCTGCGTATAGAATCCGCCCCACCAGCCGTCAGAACTGTTGGCGGTGCTGTAAAGGTATTCGGTCGGAGCGTTCCAGTGCCAGCAGAATGTGACGATTCCGCCTTTTTTATGGAACTCAATAGCTTTGTCAACGGCTGATGAAGATGTGCCGAGTGCCGTTCTTGACGGAGTGTAGTCCATCATATCAAGTCCGAGCAGGGCGGGGTAGTCGCCGGTAAGATTTTTTATCGCTTTGAATTCGTTGCCGTTTATTCCGCCGTCACACTGCTGACCTGTGATTACATACTTTCCGTAGCTGTCCTTAAGGAAACTGTACAGCTTCTTCGTGTTTGCGGTGGAGTTCTTGTTGACAAGAGATGATGTGACGTTATAGGTGCTGTTGCTTATTTTTGCACCCGTCTTTACTGTTATTTTATCAAGCTCTATCCAGCCCCATGACTTTTTGACGGTAAGAGTGTGACTTCCTTTTTTGAGAGTTACGGCGCATACTGTATAGTCGGAGAAATTATCCGGTTTGCTTACGAAAGTGCCTACTTTTTTACCGTCTGCGTAAAGGTCATTCTCTTTGTATGGGCCGATAGCCATTGAGCGTATCACTATATCATAAACCGCATCGGCAGGAACGGTTATGCTGATCTGACAGTATGAGCTGTCACTTTCAAATTTACCTACCGACTTTCCGCCGGATGCGTTGCTGTCGGATATGACGGACATATCGTTTGACAGCTTTCCGTTTTCCGCTTCATAGGTTTGCGAAAAGCTCAGCGGCTTGTCACTTGTCTGATTTACGGTTGTGGTAGTTGTTGTGGTAGGCTTTTTTGAAGTAGTTGTTGTGGTGGGCTTTTTCGTTGCAGTCGTTGCGGCGGGCTTTTTGGTGGTATCGGCGGCGGTTGCAGACGCAGGCTTGTTTGTTGCTGAACCTGTGCTGTTTGCAGGCTTGCTTGATGTAGCGGCAGAAGAACTGCTTTCCTGCTTGTTTGTCGAAGGCTTTGACGTTTCAGAAGAAGCATCGGACGAGTTGTTTTGCTTGTCTGAACTGTCAGCCGATGAACTGTTTTGTTTGTCTGAGCTGTCCGATGACGAACTGTTCTGCTTGTCGGAGCTTGTTTTATCAGAAGCGTCTGACGAGGTATCCGAAGACGAACCGCTGCCTGAGGAGGCAGTATCCTGCGATACGGTTTCTGCGGAAGACACTGCCGAAGCTGTCGATGAACTGTCGGCTGACAATGTGCCGTTATCGGCGCTGCAACCGCAGGCGGATATGATAAGTGCCGCACACAGTATAAGGGAGATGATACGTTTTTTCATTTTTCTTTTCCTTTTCCATTTCCGTTTGCCTGCCGTAAACGTGATAAGACAGGACTTGTATTCGATTACGCTAAGATTATACTATACAAATACGCAAAAGTCACGCCCAAATTTTTCTTATTTTGCATTCCGTGATTATGAACAATTGGAACGGTCGCAATTTATCACATATTCACAAAATAGCAGAACAAGTCTTGCAAAATTAACTTAAATGGTGCATAATACTTGTGTAAAGGTTTACATGAAAATTAAGCAAGCATGCTTTAATAAGAAAGGAACAAGGAATGAAGTACAGAAAAATAACAGCGGTCATACTTGCAGTCGCAACGGCGATATGTGCCGCAGGCTGTAACGGAAACGATAATTCGGGAACATCGTCAAGCGGTGACGTGACCTCATCGGGCAGTGGTGACAGCAGTATGACAAGCGATAATACAACATCGGGCGGCAATTCGGGAACACCGCAGGCGCAGTTTACATTCAGCCAGGTTGCTATGGGCGGCGGCGGATTTGTAAGCGGCGTATTTGCAACAAGCGAGGAGGGCTTGTATTATGCCCGTACAGATGTAGGCGGCTCATATCGCTACAACAAGGATACGCAGAAGTGGGAAGCAATGTCGTATGATATCAGCGAGGAAGACAGAGGTCTGCTCGGTATAGACGGTCTGGCATTCGGAGAAAAAGATCCTAACAAGGTATATATGCTTGCGGGAACGGAATATTTCAGCAACGGACTTACCTGTCTGTTATACTCAGATGATTACGGAAAGACATGGAACCGTACCGACCTTACAGAAATGATAAAGGCTCACGGCAACGGCATGGGCAGAGGTAACGGCGAGCGTATCGCAGTTGATCCCAAGAACAGTGACATTGTTTATGTCGGCGGAAGGACAGGCGGTATGGTAAAGTCCACTGACGGCGGTAAGACGTTCACAGCGCTTGATATGGGCACAAATACATCTACATCAAACGGCAACGGCATATGCAGTATCATAATCGATCCGAAGTCGGGCGATGACAGTGCCTGCACTACGATATATGCGGCTATATCCAGAACTCAGGAGGATAACCTTTACAAGTCTACCGACGGCGGCGCTACATGGAATCCTGTAGCAGACGCGCCAAAGGGCTTTTTTACACAGAGAATGAAGTATAACGGCGATGGCAAGATAGCTATTACCTATGCGAGTGCGGAAGGTCCGTGGAACAACAACAGAACGAGCGGCGGCATACGACTGCTCGATATGTCGAATGATACATTTACGGATATCACACCTGTAAAGAAGTCATACGGTGATATAGTTATCGATCCTGCAAATCCCGACAGAATGGTTGCCTGCACGGAGAATATATACGTTCCGCAGCCTAACGGTCAGTTCGGTGATGAATTCTATGTTACTACGGACGGCGGTAAGAACTGGACGCTTCTCAACGAAAAAATGAAGATGAGTGATGGCGGAGTAGAATGGATTTCGACTGCGTCAATGCACTGGTGCAGCTCTATGGCTATCGACCCCAATAACACAAACAAGGTAATGGTGGTATCGGGTAACGGTATATTCACCTGCGATAATATATGGGATGAAAACCCCGAATTCTACTTCTTCTCAAAGGGCATAGAAGAAACTGTTCCGTATGATATAATCAGCATTCCCGGCGGTAAGCTGGTAAGCGTTATAGGCGACTATGACGGTTTTGCTCAGGATAATGCAGAGGAGTACGGAGTGGTGCACAGCAGTGTGGCAGGCTCTATGACGGGTCTTGCGGTAGCGGCAAAAGCTACAGACACATGGGTAAAGTGCGGCGGAGACGAGGAAAAGCCCGGCTTCTGGTATACCCTTGACGCAGGCAAGACATGGAACAATGTGAAGTACTCGCCTCTTGAAAGCAAGAAGGTCGCATACGGCGGTTATGTAGGTGTTTCGGCTGACGGAAAGAGATTCTTCTGGGCACCCGGCAATGACAGCAGTATCTATTACTCCGATGATCTCGGCAAGACATGGACAAAGAGTGAGGGTGGAGTAGGCGCAAAGAAGATAATCTGTGACCCCGTAAACCCCGACTATGTATATGCCGCAAGCGGCGGTGCGTTCTTCTACAGCGAGGACGGCGGAAAGACGTTCACACAGAATATGACGCTTTCCATATTCACTGCGGCAAGACCTGTGGTTGCACCCGGCAAGGAAGGCGTTGTGTACTATCCTGCGATGGGACTTCAGGTATCAACCGACTATGGTAAGACATTCACAAGAATGGATACTTTAGCCGCTTGTATGGCGGTTGGTCTTGGCAAGGGCAAGACAGACAGCGATCCTTACACCATATTCGTATGGGGCAAGCCTACAAATGACGATCCGATGGGTCTTTACTGGTCTGAGGACGAGGGCAAGACATGGAGCAGAGCTAATGACGATGAGCACCAGTTCGGCGGTCCGGGTAACGGATATTTCGTTGCGGGCGATATGAACACATACGGCAGAGTTTATATGAGTACTGTCGGTCTGGGCGTTGTTTACGGAGATCTTGTACAGTAAGCAGGATAAAAAGATAAAATATAAGCGGAGTAGGTGTTGATCCTGCTCCGCTTTTGTTATCGGTTATTTACTTTGCAGTCTTGCACGGATTCTTGCAAAGAGTGATTTTTGAGGCTCTTTATAAAGCTTCTGAGCCTGTTCGGCTTCATCGTAGGCACGGTCGTAGAACAGCTTATGCACCTCGATGCGTTCATCGCCGGGCATAGGTTTTTTATGACGGTATATTCCGTCGCTGCCCTGAACACGAGCCTTGACATTATCCTTGAGCATTGTGTCGAATATATCAACAACCTTATCGGAAATAACCTTATCCTTGAGCGGTACGGCAACCTCTACACGGCGCTCGGTGTTTCTTGTCATAAAGTCGGCAGATGAAATATATACCTTTCTGCGCTCGCCCTTGCCGAATATATAGATACGGCTGTGCTCAAGAAAACGTCCTACTATCGAAATTACCGATATATTTTCGGTATATCCCGGAACGCCTGCGATAAGACAGCAGATACCTCTGATAACAAGCTCGATCTTTACGCCGTGACAGCTTGCTTCTATCAGCTTGTCTATAATATCCTTGTCGGTGAGTGAGTTCATCTTAAGACCGATGTAACCGTTGTTTCCGTAGGTTATCTCGTTGTCTATCATCTCTACTATGCGTGATTTAAGGCACTTTGGGGCAACCAGAAGCGTAGTACTGCTTTCAACTGTTGCGCCGAGTGACAGTGCATTGAACACGGTGCTTGCGTCCGCTCCGATGTCTTTATCTGATGTCATAAGTGTAAGGTCGGTATAAAGGCGGGATGTTTTCTCGTTGTAGTTGCCTGTGCCTATCTGGGTATAATATCTGATGTTGCTTCCCTGCTTGCGTGTTATCAGCAGGAGCTTTGAGTGTACCTTGAGAGCGTCAAGACCGTAAATAATCTTTACGCCTGCTTCTTCCATCTTTTTGCTCCAGCCGATGTTGTTCTCCTCATCAAACCTTGCACGCAGTTCTACAAGTGCCATTACCTGCTTACCGTTCTCTGCGGCTCTTATGAGTGCGCTTACTATTTCGCTGTTTCTTGCAACACGGTAAAGCGTTATCTTGATGGAAGAAACATAAGGATCGTCTGCCGCTTCATCAAGCAGTCGCAGGAAGTTCTTGAACTTGTTGTAGGGGTACGACAGAAGTATATCGTGCTGGGAAAGCTGTGTGAACATACTTTCGTAGGGGTTTACCATTATGGAGTTCTGAGGTGAAACGTGGCAGTAGAACAACTCTTTTTTGCTTTCGAGCTTTTCTTCGAGAGCTGACATAAATCCGAAATCAAGCGGACAGCTCTGCATATACGAAAAGCTGTCGGACAACTCAAGATATTCGAGCATACGTTTTACAAGCTCCGGGGAAGCGTCGTATGAGAATTCGGCTCTTACGGGCATGAGCTTTTTTCTCTTGCGGCAAAGCTCTTCCATTACGTTTCTGAAATCCATATCGTGGTCGTAAAGCGCCTCGTTTGCGTCAATGTCGGCATTTCTTGTAACACGCATTATACAGCGGTTTTCAACGTAAAAATTCGGGAACAGCATATCTATATAGTGCAGGATAACATCTTCCGCAAGCACATAGCGGAGCTTTTCGCCCGGCAGGAAAATGACACGGGGAAAGTCCTTGTCACAATCTGCGCTCATTATGCCGACAAGCTGTTTTTTCTTTTCCTCGTTTTTGCTTCTGAGCAGAGTGCCGATATAGATCGCTCTGTTCTTCAAAAACGGGAACGGGTGATTCTTGTCTATAATGCTCGGAGAAAGCAAGGGGAGAATTTCTCTTTCGAAATACAGCCTTAAGAACAGCTTATCGTCACCCTTAAGGTCGGCAGGCTTTTTAAGCTCGGCGTACTCGCTGAGCTTTGCTGTGACTTCAGAAAATGCGCAGTCCTTGACATACAGCAGATCTCTGACTCTGCGTGCGATTTCTTTAAGCTGTATTGCGGCAGTCATACCTGTCTTGTTCTCGCACTTTTTAGGCTCGACCAGATCCTGGTCGTAAAGCGAGCCGACACGCACCATGAAAAATTCGTCAAGGTTGCTTGTGAATATGGATATGAATCTCATTCGCTCAAAGAGCGGAACATTTACGTCCTGCGCTTCTTCAAGTACACGCTGATTAAACTTCAGCCAGGATAATTCTCGGTTGTCGTATACGTTGGTGTCTGTCATAATTACCTCTTTGTTTTAGGATGTAAAGGGAGTGTAAAATATCCCGTAATATGAATATAACCGCCCGCTTTCACGGGCAGTTATTTTACGTTTCTTTATTTGTTTGCCTGCTCAAGCGACGCTCTTATAAAGTCCTTGAATAAGGGGTGTGCTCTGTTTGGACGTGACTTGAACTCGGGGTGGAACTGAACTGCCACGAACCAGGGGTGAACATCTCTTGAAAGCTCAACTATTTCAACGAGCTTTCCGTCGGGCGACTGACCTGCGATAACAAGACCGCTTTCGGTAAGCTGTTTACGGAATACGTTGTTGAACTCATAGCGGTGGCGGTGTCTTTCGTAAATAAGCTCATCGCCGTAAACCTCGCGTGAGATCGTGCCGGCTTCAAGCTTGCAGGGATATAGACCAAGACGCATTGTACCGCCCATATCAACATCCTTCTGGTCGGGCATAAGGTCGATGACGTTCTGGTCGCCGTCCTTGAATTCGCTTGAATTTGCTTCTGTAAGACCTGCAACGTGACGTGCAAATTCGATTGTAGCCATGTGCATACCGAGACAAAGTCCGAGATATGGCTTCTTGTGTTCTCTGGCGTAACGTACAGCTTCAATCTTGCCCTCGATACCTCTGTCGCCGAAACCTCCGGGAACCAATATACCGTCGCAGTCGTGCAGAAGCTCGTCTGCCGTTTCGGGAGTTACTTCTTCGGAGTTGATGAGTTTTATTTCAACGTGAGATTCGTTTTCAAAACCGGCATGACGCAGAGATTCCATAACGGAAAGGTATGCGTCGGGAAGGGCAACATACTTTCCGACAAGACCGATAACGGTGTTCTTTGTGGCATTGTACTGACGCTGAACCATATCTTCCCATTCCTTTAAATCGGGAACACGGGGATCAAGTCCGAGATGCTCGCATACAACCTTTGCAAGACCTTCCTTTTCAAGCATAAGCGGTACTTCGTAAAGAGAAGGAGCTGTGAGGTTCTGTATAACGTCCTGCTTACGGACATTACAGAAGCTTGCTATCTTCTCGGTCATATCCTGAGGAATTTCCATTTCACTTCTGCAAACGAGAATATCGGGCTGGATACCGAGGGAAAGGAGTTCCTTTACACTGTGCTGTGTGGGCTTTGTCTTCATCTCGTTACTGCCGGTGATGAAAGGCAGGAGTGTAACGTGGATATATACAACGTTTTCTCTTCCAACATCTGAAACTACCTGACGGATAGCCTCAAGGAAGGGTGTGCTCTCGATATCGCCTACCGTACCGCCGATCTCGGTGATGACAACATCGGCTGTTGTTTCGGCAGAGTTTGCAACTCTGTATATTCTTGACTTGATCTCGTTTGTGATATGGGGGATAACCTGAACCGTGCCGCCGAGGTAATCGCCGCGACGTTCCTTATTAAGAACCGTCCAGTATATCTTACCTGTTGTAACATTGCTGTACTTTGAAAGGTTCTCGTCGATGAAACGCTCATAGTGTCCGAGGTCGAGGTCGGTTTCCGCACCGTCGTCCGTAACGAAAACTTCACCGTGCTGATAAGGGCTCATTGTGCCCGGGTCGACATTAATATATGGGTCAAACTTCTGGATTGTAACCTTGTAGCCCCTCATTTTGAGCAGTCTTCCGAGCGAAGCCGCTGTAATACCTTTTCCGAGTCCCGACACAACGCCGCCGGTGACGAATACATACTTTGTAGCCATTATTTTGTTCCTTCCCTGAGCTTTCAACGCCCGTCGTATTGATTTTATATGTCAATTTGAAAAATAAACACTACTCACTATTATACTAAATCCGTTTTGCTTTTTCAAGTGCTTTTATCGGATTTGAAGTTGCTTTGCTGTGTACAAAATAAACAAATAACCTTTCAGGTATTTGTGCATATCGTTTAATTTTGAAAAAGTGTAGAAAATTTATGTGAAAAATGCTAAAATTAAAATAAGCATCCCTATAGTGTTTTTTAAATTTTGACCATAAAAGGACAATAAAATCCTTGATTTTCTATATCAAGAAAAAGATGCACAAATCCCTTTGTTTAAAGGAAAGGAAAGTAAAAAATGAAAAAGACCTTTATGCGTGTTGCGGCAGTTGCTGTGATATGTGCGATCACCGGCTCGGCATCGGGCTGTTACTTCTTCCCTGAGGAAGAAAAGCTTCTCGATCCACCCGTGCTGAAAGTGGAAGATGTTACTTATTCGACCTATAAGGCGGTCAAGAAAACTATTGTAAATAAGGCGAGCGCTACAGGCTACTGTGTGTCGGAAGTACAGCAGGATTGTTCGTTTACGGAGCGTGACGGAACTCTGAAGACGATATATGTCAAAGCAGGCGACACGGTAAAGAAAGGCGACCTTATTGCCGAGTACAATACGGGCGATCTTGAATATGAGATACGTTCGCAGGAGCTGAAAGTTCAGCAGGCGCAGAATACATACGGCTCAAGCGGTGCAGAGAACGACCGCTTACAGCTTGAAATAGAAAAGAATACACTGGCACAGCTGCAGAACGAATATGACACTTCAAAGCTGTATGCGCCTTGCGACGGACTTGTAAGCTTCACGGAACGTATGAACGCAGGTACAAAGGTGCAGTCATACAAGGTAATTGCAACTATAATCGATCCCGATAAGATATATGTCAAGGCTGCTGTAAATGACGACAAGAAGTTTACAAAGGATCAGGAAGTAACAATAACGATAGAAGAAGAGGAATACAAGGGCAAAGTCGTAAAGACCCCGACCGAGGCAAAGGAACAGGGCGACGAGGACACCGGTTCGATATATGTTGAGTTCAGCGGCAACGTTCCCAGCTTTACCAAGGTAGGTACTGTAGCAGATGTAAGTTATATAAAAGAACAGGCGGAAGACGCAATCGTCATACCGAAATACCTTGTAAAGACCCTTTCGGGCAAGAACTATGTGCAGGTGTACAAGGACGGCGTCAAGACTGAGGTTGACGTTGAAACCGGAATAAGCAACGCTACGGAGATCCAGATAACATCGGGACTTTCCGAGGGTGACGAGGTCGTTGTAAAGTAAAACGGCGTATTCACCGGCATTTACCTTAGGAAGGAATAAAACAGATGTTTACTCTACTGTGGCGCAAGATGCGCAATACAAAATGGATGGTACTCTGCCTGTTTATCGGCTTTTTGCTTGCGGCAGGTATGATGAGCACTATACCTATATACATGGACGCGTCCTTACAGCGTATGCTGATAAAGGATATGGAACAGTACCAGATTGACAACAACAAGTATCCCGGTCTTTATTCCGTAACAAAGACGCTCCAGCTGACTACCGATACGAATACCCAGCAGGCGACGATCGATGATATCGTGTCAAAGTCGGATTCGAGGATAAACGCTATAGGAATAGCGTCGGAAAACACAAAGACAACGCTTATAGACGACTGCCTTTATATCGTAAACGGCGAACGTAACGGTGCAGAGCTTTCGACCAGACTTAAACTTATAGGTATGACTGACAGTCTTGACCATATGAAGCTTATAAGAGGCGAACTGCCCTCAAAGACTGCCGTTGACGGAGTTTATGAAGGACTTGCATCGGAAGACGCACTGAAAACGCTCGGAATAAATGTCGGCAATACATATAAAGTCGTATCGCTTGCGGCAGGCGTTGAGCCTTATTATGTGAAGATCACGGGCGTATATGAGCAGAAAACCGACAACGACAGCTACTGGGCAGAAACGCTCGACAGCTATCTCAACGCGATATTCGTTGACTATGATATGGTCAGAAACGACCTTATGCCCGCGGGAAGATTTAACGCGGTAAATATCGCGCGCAGATATTCGCTCGACTACCATACTCTTGATATGAACAGGATAGCGGCTGTTACGGCGGAGCTTGAAAAGGATACAACATTCTATCAGGAAGCTGGTTATGCGCATGAATTCAATGTTGCGGATATAATCGGCAACTATACCGAGCGCGCGGAAAAGCTTACCCGTATACTGTGGATACTTCAGATACCGGCTATGGTAATGCTGGCGTTCTATCTGTTTATGGTATCTCAGCTCAATGTTGACAGAGAGCGTAATGAGATCGCAGTGTTCAAGAGCCGTGGCGCAAGCTCATGGCAGATATTCGGAATGTATGCCGCAGAGTCGGGAATACTCGGTATTGTAACGCTTGTGGTTGCACCCTTTATAGGACTTATTCTGTGTCAGTTCCTTGGTGTATCAAACGGATTTTTAGAGTTCGTAAACCGCACGGGAATTGCCGCAAAGATAACAGGTATCAGCGTGCTGTACGCACTGCTTGCGGTAGTGGTATTCTTCCTTACTACGATGATACCGATCATTCCTGCGTCAAAGCTTACTATCGTACAGTACAAGCAGAGCAGGACAAAGGTCGTAAAGATGTCGCTGTGGGAAAAGTGCGGTGTTGATATCGTACTTCTTGCAGTATCATTCGGATTCCTTTACTTCTACACAACCAACATTACAAATTCTATAGCTGAGGGAACATTTGAGGCAACAGGCGAGCTTGATCCGCTGCTGTTCATATTCTCAACGCTTATGATACTGGGCTTCGGTCTGCTGTTTATCCGTATCTACCCCTATCTTTTAAGACTTGTATATTATGTACTGCGTCCTTTCTGGACACCCTCACAGTATATGGCTATAACCACCGTGTGCCGTTCGCAGGGCGGCAAGGAACGTTTTCTTATGCTGTTCCTTGTAATGACATTCTCGTTTGGTCTTTTCTCGGCAAACACGGCAAGAGCTATAAACAACAACATAAGCGACAGGATCTATTATGAAAACGGAGCTGATGTGGTGCTGACCGAATATGCGCTTTCAACATCAGATGAAGGCGGATCGAGCACTTATGTTGAAACCGACTTTTCACGTTACGAGGCGCTTGACGGCGTGGATGTCGCTACAAGAGTGCTGGTAAATGACAACGTAAAGCTGAGAATTGCAAACAAGAATGTTGCAGATCTTACGCTTATGGCTATTGAGCCTGATAAATTTGCACAGACGGCGTGGTTCAGAAATGATCTTCTGCCTATTCACTGGTGGAACTATTGTAACGCTCTTGTAGAGAGCCGTTCGGGCGTGATCATTTCAAGTGGACTTGCCGAAAAGGCTAATGTTTCGCAGGGTGATGTAATATCGCTCAAGTGGGGCGGAAACGACAGCCTTGATACCACAGTAATGGCAATAGTTGACTATTGGCCGGGACTTAACCCCAATGAGTGCGACTTTGCGGTAATGAACTATAATTATGTAAGAGCGAGAACCGAGCTTGAACCGTATCAGATATGGCTCAAGATGAAGGACGGAGCAACAAGCGAAGCCCTTTACAAGAGCATTGAGGACGGAATGCTCCCGCTTGAGAACATAAAGGACAGCTCGCAGATGCTGATAAGTGAAAAGACCGACCCGTCACTCCAGGGTATGAACGGTGCGCTGACGCTCGGTTTTATAATCATAATGGTAATGACTATAATCGGCTTCCTTATCTACTGGATACTGTCCATAAAGGGCAGGACGCTGCAGTTCGGTATTTTAAGGGCTATGGGCGTTTCATTCGGTGAAATAATAGGAATACTGGGATATGAACAGCTTCTGGTATCGGGTGTTTCGATAATCTGTGCATTTATCATAGGCGGAGTTACAAGCGACCTGTTTGTACCGCTGTTCCAGTATATGTATAACGTAAAAGAGCAGATACCGCCGTACAGAGTAGCGGCAATGCAGGCAGACTACATTAAGATGTATATACTTATTGCGATAATGCTACTCGGTGGATTTGCGATACTCGGTGCTATTATCAGAAAGATAAATATCAATAAGGCACTGAAGCTCGGCGAGGATTAATGCCTGTATAAAGGAGGAGTGTTTTTGGAGCTTGCTCTGGGAATATTCAAAAAAACACGTTTTCTGTTTGCGCTGATAGCAGCTGCGGCGGCAGGTGTCGGAATAGCAATGAACAACGACAAGGCTTATGTTGTGTGCATAATTTTCATTGCGCTGACCATCGCTTCGGACGCAACCGTAATGGTGCTGAGCAGAAAGCTGAATATCCCGATAAAGTACCGTGAGAATTATTTCAGATTCGGCAAGAACAAAAAGGATAAGAAATAATGCAGAAGATACTGGGATATATAAGAAAAGCAGTACAGGATTTCGACCTTATACAAAAGGGCGACAAAATCGCAGTGGGAGTATCCGGCGGCAAGGACAGCCTTGTTCTGCTCGCCGGACTTGCGCAAATGAGAAGGTTTGCGGAGTTCGATTATGACATAACAGCTGTCACTATTGACCCCGGTTTCAACGGCGTGCCGAATAACTATGAGGCAGTGGCAAGGCTTTGCGAAAAGCTGGACGTGCCTTTCAGCCTTGTTCATACGCAGATAGGCGAGATAGTATTCGACATAAGAAAAGAGCCTAATCCGTGTTCGCTTTGTGCGAATATGAGAAGAGGTGCGCTCCATGATGCGGCAAAGGCGGCAGGCTGTAATAAGCTTGCTCTCGGGCATCACAATGACGATGTTATTGAAACATTTATAATGAATCTTTTCAATGAGGGCAGAATAGGGTGTTTTTCGCCTAAAACGCACCTTGACCGTAAGGATATAACCGTTATACGTCCGCTTGTACTTGCTCCCGAATCACAGATAATATCTGCCTGCAACCGTAATAATCTTGAGGTCGTAAAGTCGGTATGTCCTGCGGACAAGACAACGACAAGGCAGAAAACGAAAGAGTTTTTAAGGGATATGGAGCATAAGGACAAGGGCTTCAAGCTCAGGATGTTCACGGCACTCAGAAAGAGCGGTGTGGACGGCTGGGGATACCCCGATAAATAAACAACAAGAGGTGACCGTACTTGGCTGTTAAAAGACAGACGCTGAATATACCCGAACAGGCATTGCAGGTGCTTAAACTGCTTGAGCGTGCGGGAAATAAAGCGTATTTTGTCGGACAGTGTGTAGCTGAACTGCTGAGAGGCGGCTCGCCTATGGATTATGATATTATCACTACGGCGGACTTTAGCGAAATGTTGTATGTGTTCCGTGATATGCGTATCGTATCACAGAACGAGGATATGAGCAGTGTTATGGTTTCATCGCTTGGACTTGTAATACAGGTGTCAAGCTATTGCGGCGAGATAAAGGACGGAAAAGCAGTCTATACCGACAATTACATTTTCGACCTTGTTCACCGTGATTTTTCTGCATTTGCAATCGCATACCATCCAAGAAAAGGATTCAGAGATCCGTTTGACGGTATGCCGTGCATAAAGGACGGAGTGATAACGCTGAAAGCGATAGGCGAATATCCCGTTGTGATGTGGCACGAAAATGATCTTGACGAAAACGAGCTGACACTTAAACTCGAACCCAAGTCGAGCCTTGTTACAAACCCGTTCAATATGCTGACAGCGCTTGAACTGCTCGGCGGAGAGAATTATGAGATCGACAGCGTTACGGCAGACGCAATAAAGGCAAATGCACATCTGCTGTGTGAAGCGGACAGGCGTGAACTGTTCAGACGTTTTACAAAGGTGCTTATGACGCGGAACATTTCTGCGGTTATGACACGCTTTCCGGAGGTGTTTGCGGCAATCGAGCCGGAGCTTCTCAAAACGCAAAGATATAAGGACAGATATTACGACTGTACACTCTGGGAACATATTTCAAAGAGCGTTGAGTTTGCACCGCCGCAGGCGGATTTAAGGTATGCAATGTTGTTTCATAATGTCGGTATTCCCGACTGCAAATGCCGTGATTCTCACGGTAATACCTTTTTTTACGGGCACGGCGAATATGGCAGGATAACGGCGGAAAATTTCTTCGAGAAGTATAAAGCTGACATTAAGCTGAGAAGTGACACCGATATGCTGATCGAATCACACGATGTTGCTTTTACAGAGGACAGGGTAGCGCTTAAACGCCTGCTCTGCGAATATTCACATGACGAGCTGAAAAAACTGCTCAAACTGCGGATAGCCGATGATACGGCAAAGCCGACGGTGCACGAGGGTGTTATAGCAATGTACCGCAGGACGGTGACAATGCTTGACGACATTATAGCGTCGGGCGAATGCTATAGCGTGTCACAGCTTGCCGTAAAGGAAAACGATCTTATCACGCACCGTCTTGTCGCAAATAAAGCACAGGCGAGGGTTGTTATAAATTCGCTGTATGAGGCGGTACTGGCTGAACCTTCTCTGAACTTTGCTCCGATACTGCTTGATATGGTGAGAAAAAGTGTACGCCGCTGAAAAAGGTACGCTTACGAAAGGATTGATGTTATGCAGAACTGTTGCCTCTGGATAGGCGGAGTAAAGGTATCCGACCTTGACGGTATCAGGGACAATTTCAATATAACCGATGTTAAAGGCTATTATCTCGGCGGCAGACTTGCCGACTGGCTAAGGCTCGGAGGCTATGATAACGAAGCGGCAAGAATTGATAACATCGACAGAAACGGCGACGTGGACAAGGCACTTGAGGATATATTCACAGGAACAAATGAAGAAGCCGAATGCGAAAATAACAGCGGTGAGTACGGCGGTTATCATTTCAAAACGGTGACACCTCCGTTTTTAAAGCGTGAAGCAGGAACAGTTGTTTTATCGGCAGACGGTTCGTTCAGATTTCCGGTTATGACGGGAAGCGGTTCGTTTGTCGGTTCTTTTACGTCATCTTCTTTTGCAGGTTCGTTCGGTTCTTATAAGCATCAATATGAATACGAATATGAGTACGGCTCGGGTAAAACGAGTTTTGGCTCGTTCAATATCGGCAGTTTTGATATAACAAGTTTTCTTTCGGGCAGTTTTTCCTATGATGAGCTGTGCGAGGGCGGAAGCTTCACACCGAAAGCGCTTATGCTCTTCTTCTCGTCCGAACCGCTTAACCGCTACGGATACGGGATACATCTTATATGAACGGATTCCATTCATTTTCATCGGCGGCTTTTTTCGCCAAGAATCCGGGTAAGAAGCTCACTATGAGCCTTCCTGACATATACTGCACAGTGATTTCGGCTTTGCAATGGCGCAAGAACGGTAACAGTATAACTATGCTTACCGACAGCGCAGGAGCAGAGCTTTTTTCCGCTCTGGGGATAAACAATATATGGAATGATATAAAGGTTGTTATACCCGATGATCTTGACGGGATAGACCCTGTTATGTTCTGGGCAGGGGGAAAGCTGATCGCTTTACAACAGTTTCCTGCTCCATGCGCTATGATAGATACGGATTTCATAGTATGGGAGGATCCGCCGTTCGAGGATAAGATAATAGCGGCGCATGAAGAGGATCTTATACCGTCCGTCTACCCCGATGTTTCATCGTTCAGGCTGAAAGGCAAGGTGCTTGACGAGGGACTTGATTATACAACGTTACCGCTCAATACGGCGTTTTTGTATATTCCCGATGAGGATTTCAAGCAGTATTACACATCACGCTCCATAGCGTTTATGAAGTCGGCGGTGTACGGCGGAGATTATCTTACATATATGGTTTTCGCAGAACAGAGATTGCTCCCTATGCTTGCGAAAAGATGCGGTATTGAATATACAACGCTTCTTGACAAGGACAGGCTTTTTTTGCCGCAGAATAAGTTTACTCACCTTTGGGGCGCAAAGCAGAAAATGCGTGACGACAAGGCACAGCTTGACAAGTTCTGTGAACGTTGCAGGCAGAGGATAAGAAAATCGTACCCGGAGTATGGGTATATAGTTGATAATATTGAGAATAGCCGCAGGTAAGGAAAAAGCTTATCTGCGGCTATTGAGTCTTGACAAAATATCTGATATTTTCGTGTGAAAAAGCCGTGCATTGCCGAAGTTCTGTAATGCACGGCTGCCTTGTTTATTGGCTGTTATTTTCAAAGGTCGGCGTACCCTTTGCGTAGCTTCCGTCACGCTGTCTTACAAGAGATTCGTTCTCGTCACAATCGATTATTGCGACCCTGCCGAGAATTTCTCCGCTTTCGTTGCTGAGTATCAGCGTTTCGCCTGTTTTAAGGCTGAAATTCGTCTGCATTTTCATCAGCGTATTTTCAGACTTGTTGTTCTTGCATACTATCGTGAGCGTTGAATGAGGCTTTACGTTGACAGTGGGTATCTTGTAGCGGTTAAGCATATCATCCTTATCCGTAAGATAAAGGCCTCTTGTAGATACGTCGTTGTCGTTGGGGTTGTAAAGCTCTATCCAGTCGGCGTCTCCGCCTGTGTAGACCTCGCTTATATACAGCAGATCGCCTGTAGACGATGTTTTTTCACTGCGTGCGTTTATAGTAATCTTGCCCTTTTTAGCCATTGAGCTGTCGATAGTTATCTCACGGTCGGTATAGGTCTTGCCGTTTATCTCCCAGCTTGTGAAGGTGTAGCCGGACATATCCTCGGCTGTCAGCTTTACCTTGTAGGGCGTGAAATATTCGGCTGTTGCCGTATTTGCGTCCTTGACGGTCTGAATGTTCATAGTGACCTTAAGACCCTTTGCACCGTTCAGCTTTACCTTGTATGTATCGTCCTTGTCTATTCCGAAATTACGGCAGATATCGCTGAGAATGATATTTGCACGCTTGTCGGCAAACTCTCTTATTTCATTTCTGCTGTTTTCAAACGTACCCTCGTTTGCCCACGTTGACGTGATACCCTTGTTCAGAGCGTACAGCTGCTCCTTGTCGCTGTCTGCAAGCTTCTGCTCAAGCGTTGCAAGAATATTTTCGGTGCTGAATGCACCGCCTATAAGGTCGCAGAGGTTGCTCGCCAGCTTTTCACGCATATCCGCACGCTCCATAAGTGCGGTTATAAGCACTGAGCCGCCTGCGGGGTGAGTGCCGTTTAAAATCTTGGTCAACGTCTTGTTTGCGTATCCGTCCGAATAAAGTCCCCAGGCAAATTCTGCATCGTAGAAGAAATATCTCCACTTGCCGTCCTGATACTTGCTTGTTACCTCTTCACCCTCGGACGCAACATAGCGCCACACTTTATAGTTGTTTCCGGGCCAGTCACGGTTGTCGACAAATAACTGCATTGCAAGGTAGTGCATATAGTTGTCTATGTCCACCATAGAGCAGAACTGGTCGAATTTCTTGTCGTCGGTAAGTCCGCTCTTTGCAAGCTCAAGGACCTTGTTATAATCGTCTGCCGCACCTTCTGCGTTTTCATCGACTATCTCGCCCTCGGCTTTTCCTACCACCTGGTAGTTATCCTTTGTGCCGCCGTAGCGTTCTTCGAGATATGCACGGCTGAAATTCTGATGGAGCCATGCAAAACCGTAATACTTTCCGTTGAGGAATACTGCCGCTGGGGCGGTCGATTGTGCGTCAAGGTAGCCTGACTGCTTCGCAAGCGACATCGAAAGCTCGTCACGCACACCTGCAAATTCACGGTCGTTTGCGCCGTTACGCAATACTATGCGGTCAATCTTTGTGAGAATCGCACCGCTTTCATCGGTAGCGTCGCTGAAGAACGGGTAGCCGAATTTACCCTTGTCCGGGGTATACATAGTTCTTGCTATAAGCTTCCACGATTTCTGGTCAACTGCGGCAGAATATGCACCTGCAACTCTTGCGCCTGCCTGCTGTGAAACAAGAAGCTCTCCGCTGCTTGAAAAAGCCTCGACATACATAGGCCTTTCGCCATCCATACCTTCCTGATTCCAGTTTGCAGGGTCGTTTGGCGTGATTTCGCTTTTTCCGTCATACTCGTTTGCTATCCAGTCGTCACGGATCTTTCCCGCTACAGCGATGCCTTTTTCATAATCGTACAGATTCACATCGTCTGTAGACAGCACGAATACATAAGTTCCGTCCTCAAAACGTTCAGCCACATCATCGCCTGTAACATAGCTTTTGGTGAACACTTCGGAAGTGCCGTCCTCGCTTACCGCAATAGCTTTTATGGTTTTGGCTGTGACGTCTTTACCGCTCCGCACCTTTATCGGTGAAGAGTATGCAGATGATTTTTCGGTGGGTGTACTGCCGTCCGTTGTGTAATAGATCCTGGCATTCTTGTCCTTTGCCGTAAGCTCAACGGTTATATCCTCGCTGAAAAAGCTTTCTTCGGGGGAAAAGGCAATATCCGTTTTCTGCTTTACCTCGCCTTCATCGTCCTTTGCTATGGGCTGAAGGGGAGTGAGCACCTCAGGAAGCCCGCTGTCTGATGACAGAAATGTATTATAGGTTATTGCGGCGGCTGTGCCGACAGCAACTACTGCGGCGAGCAGCCCCACGCGTTTTAATGTTCCGCTTTGAATAAACATGGTTTCTCCGTTCAGATTAAGGTTTAGCGGCGCACTGCGCCTGTATAGATTCTATTGTATCAGAAAAACTTGTTAAAATCAACGATAATTATTGGAATTTAATCAGAAAATCTGTAGAAATTGAATTGCAGAATCGCATTAACATATTCCGGATGTATCTTTCATAAACTGGTAAAAAGAAAACAAAACGAGGAAGGATCGGTATTTCAAATGACGGAATTTTTACCTGAGGGAAGAAGGCTTGCGGACAGAGAGAACACGATAGCGCTGCAATCGGCAAAAACGCTTATGCAGTCGGCGGTGTCGGGGGCTATACTTGAAGCGCCGTGTACCGTATGCGACGCCGAGCATAATATGCACGTCGACCTTGGCTGTATGAAGGGAATAATCCCCCGCAGTGAGGGTGCAATAGGCATAGAAAGCGGTGCAACACGGGATATAGCGCTTATATCAAGAGTGGGAAAGCCTGTCTGCTTCAAGATAACGAAGATAGACGAAACCGGCAGTGAGCCTGTGGCGATCCTGTCAAGAAAAGCGGCGCAGGAGGAGGCGGACAAGGAATATGTATCAAAGCTTACTCCCGGTGATATTATAGGAGCGAGGGTAACGCATCTTGAACAGTTTGGCTGCTTTGTGGATATAGGCTGCGGCATTGCGTCAATGATACCGATTGACGCTATTTCAGTGTCGAGGATAGTTCATCCTGCGGACAGATTTTCGGTAGGCTACGATATTTTTGCGGTGGTCAAGGGCAGAGATGAGGGACATATCTGCCTTACTCACAAGGAGCTTCTCGGAACGTGGCAACAGAATGCCGAGCGCTTTGCGGTAGGTGAAACCGTTCCGGGCATTGTAAGGTCGATAGAGGACTACGGGATTTTTATAGAGCTTGCGCCGAATCTCGCAGGGCTGGCGGAGCTTAAAAGCGGAATAAAGGTGGGAGATTGCGCTTGCGTGTATATCAAGGCAATTATACCCGAAAAAATGAAAATCAAGCTGATAATAGTAAATTGCTGTGATGACGGCTGTGTTCCGCTTGAAGCGCCGTATTTCATTACGGAGGGGCATATTGATCGGTGGGTGTATTCCACTCCCGGTGCGCCGAAGTACATAGTTACGGATTTCAGCGAATAGCGGTGCGGCAATGTGCCGCCTCAGATTCGCCGTTCTGACGGATTAATCTTGGCTCAACCTCCGCTACCGGCGGTAAAATATGTTGGACTTTTGCAAAAAAGAAGACGTTGAGAAACACACGCAGACAAGGAAACAGCCCCGACAGGCGTACAAATGTACGTTGAGGGGCGGTTGACGCAGTAAGCAAAAATGCTTTCGCACAGCCGTTTTTTATGGCTGTGCGAAATTCTTTTACTTATCCTATTTTAATTTTGTGTCAAATGATTTATCTGCATTTTTGCGGTGCGTGGGTTTATCGACAGTCTGGAGCCGTTGCGGTATTTCGTAACGGCTTTTGGCTCATTCTCTTTTCATCTTTAAAAGCGGCACAAATTCGTATTCTGTGATTTTTTCGCCGGTAAGGCTGAATCCGTTGCGGCGATAAAAATCTATTCCACGCTTGTTGTATTCAAGCACCCACAGCTCATTGACGGCAAAATTGTTGATAGCGTAACCGAGAAGCACTGCGCCTATGCCCTGATTCTGAAAAAGCGGCTCTACATACAGCTTTTCGACCTCATTGCCCGAAATGCGTATAATGCCTTTTATTACACCGTCGTCATAGACAAATGTGTTTTTAAGTGCGGCTGAGCCTGCGGAATATTCCTTGGCAGTGTCAAGGACGTTCAGTTCACCGAAGTAAAAGGCGTCATTTCTGAAAAACGGGTAGAAATTTACCCTGTAATTTGTGACGATTATTTCTGCGATGCGTGAAGCATCGGACTCGGTTGCGGGGCGTATATGTGTCATTTCTGTTCTCCGTTGGATTCAAATAATTGTTTTATTGATTTTGAATTTTCGTTTGGCTTGTTTAATTGTTTTATTACTTGTTTATAAAAGAACTTAACATCCAGATCGTTTAAAATGTATCGTACTTGATTGTTTTCTAAAGCAATTTGCAACAGTGTGTTTATTTCATCCTGTTCCCAAAGATCAACTTTGATTTCCGATAGTTCTTTGATAATTGTATGTGTAGTGGAAAAAGAACAGCTTCCATCTAACGAAACGATTAAATCAAGCTTTTTACGTTTGTTTTCTTGATCAATCTTATCATTATCGCATGAGTTTTGTTCTTCTTTACATTTATAGTGGATTTCTTCCAGCAATTCATTGGCAACAGTTTTATTGATGATTGCTTTTATCAAATGATCCAGTTGCGAATTTTCTGTGTAATCAGCAGGAGCATAATATTTGATACGTTTATCATGCAGCATTTTATGCACTTTAGTTTTGTCAAAAGTATCATTATTGAATACGCCGATTGAATGACCGCCATAAGAATTCACTAATTTCATGCAAGGTATATCGGTATCGCTGTCGCCTATATATACAATATTTCTAAAAGGAACTCTGATATCTTCAGGCGCAAAGAAGTCATTTACACCTGAATCGTTGACATCTAATATACCTTTTTCAATTCGAAAAAGAAACTGCGTTTTGTTAGTATAATTAATAACTTGGGCAGGCCATATCGGAACATTTCTGTCATCAAACATAAACGAGCTGGCGTATATTTTTTCAAAAGAGCCTTCTTTTGCTACTTCTGTTCCTTCAATCATTTCTTTTAAGCCGGACGAAATGATGTAATGTTCAACTATCACTCCGTTTTTTTCGCCGTAATCTTTTATACGTTTAAACCATGTATCAACACCGGGAAATAATTTTACTTCTGAGCCGTATTTTTGCAGGCTTTCCTTTGTTAGCACATTTTTTCCTCTGGCTTCACGAACCATCATGAACATATATGCTAAATTCGTGTCCATTTCATTATCTTCGGCAAGTTTATTAGATTCTTGCCAAAACGATGCAACATCTTCTTTGTAAACTGATTGAATATAGCCTTGTGCTTGCATATCATCAGGTGAAAGTGTTTTATCAAAATCGTAACAAATTGCTAAAACAGGCTTGTTTTCTTTTGCTTTTCTTTTTCTTGATGGTTCCATATTTTTATCCTCCTGTGAAAATATAATAAGTATATGTGCGCTTATAATAACTAAAATATAATGCAATTATATATTATATACTCCTGTTGTGAAATTGTCAATAGGTATAACTAAAGCCGTTGCGGTGTTCCGTAACGGCTTTAGTGCTATATGCTGATTACTTTATATCAAGTGCTGATTTAAGCTCGTCAACCTTATCCGTCTTTTCCCATGCAACGTCAAGGTCTGTGCGTCCCATGTGACCGTAAGCGGCAAGAGGTCTGTACTTTGTATTTCTTAAATTCAGTGAGCTGATTATTGCACTGGGGCGAAGGTCGAACACCTTGCTTACTGCGGCTGAAATTTCGCTGTCGGGCTTTATGCCTGTGCCGAATGTATCAACAAAGACAGATACGGGCTGTGCAACGCCGATAGCATACGCAAGCTCGACCTCGCAACGCTTTGCTATGCCTGCGGCTACAATGTTCTTAGCAACGTGTCTTGCGGCATAAGCGGCTGAACGGTCAACCTTTGTGGGATCTTTTCCCGAGAATGCGCCGCCGCCGTGTCTGCCGACACCGCCGTATGTATCTACTATTATCTTTCTGCCCGTAAGACCGCTGTCACCCTGAGGACCGCCTACTACAAAGCGTCCCGTGGGATTTATCAGCATCTTTGTATTTTCGTCAAGCAGAGAAGCGGGAACGGTAGTCTTTATAACCTTTTCGATAATATCGGCTCTGAGCTGTTCCTGCGTAACGTCAGCCTTGTGCTGTGAGGAAACAACTACAGTGTCAATTCTGGAGGGAGTGCCGTCCTCATTATATTCGACCGTTACCTGTGTCTTTCCGTCGGGGAGAAGATAGGGTATCTCGCCTGACTTTCTTACCGCCGTGAGCTTCTTTGAAAGTGCGTGAGCAAGGGAAATCGTAAGGGGCATAAGCTCCTCGGTTTCATCACACGCATAGCCGAACATCATACCCTGATCGCCTGCGCCTGTGTCAAATTCGTTCTTATCTCTGCCCTCAAGAGCGTTGTCAACGCCCATAGCTATATCGGGGCTCTGCTTGTCAAGGGTCGTGAGTATAGCGCATGTCTTGTAGTCAAAGCCGTAGTCGCTGTTATCGTAGCCGGTTTCCTTTATGACATCTCTTGCTATTGCAGGAATGTCAACGTTCGCCGTTGTTGTAATCTCGCCCATAATCAGAACCATACCTGTTGTAGCGCAGGTTTCGCAGGCTACACGAGCGTTCTTATCCTGCGCTAATATCGCATCAAGTACACCGTCTGAGATTCTGTCGCAGATCTTGTCGGGGTGACCCTCTGTTACGCTTTCGGAAGTGAATAAGTATTTTGCCATTGATTTTTCCTTTCATATAGCGGTTTTAAACCGTATCCAATACGCATATACCTGCGTAAAACTGCATTAAAAAAAGCCCCTTTCGGAGCTTGCTGACTGCCTGCTCCTCATCTTTCGGTCACAGCCCTTGCCGTGCCGTAGGAATTAGCACCATTTTTCGCAAAGAAAGCTAAAGCGAAACGGTTGCTGGGTTTACGGAGCCTGACTCCCGATCTGCATTTTAATGCAGAAAATGTAAACCGCTCTTGATAAGGGATTTTTCCGATTGATATTGTAGCACACGTTAAGACGTTTGTCAAGTAAATTGATAATTATTTTTACATTTCGATATTTTTCTTTGTTCGCGCGGCAGGCGGAAAAATTAAAATCCTGTTAAAAATGTTGAATTACACTATAATAAATGCTATAATAAAAATGATTAAAAAAATTTCGGAACAGAAGAAAATGCTGTATGGACAGAAAGGAACTACAATGAGTTTTGTTACGCTGAGCGATATCACAAAGCAGTACCGTATGGGCGATATAATAATCAACGCAAACGATAAGGTAAGCTTTGACATTGAAAAGGGCGAATTTGCAATAATCGTAGGACCGAGCGGTTCGGGAAAGACTACGGTGCTTAATATACTGGGCGGTATGGATACCGCTACATCGGGCAGTTTTTATGTAGACGGAAGTAAGATAAGCGGTTACAGCAGAAAAGAACTTATCGACTATAGAAGATACGATATAGGCTTTATATTCCAGTTCTATAATCTCATCCCGAACCTTACGGCAAAGGAGAATATAGAGCTGTCTACTCAGACGGTAAAGGACTATATCCCTGCTGTAGAGATACTTGAAAAGGTCGGACTTACCGACAGAATAAACAACTTCCCGGCTCAGCTTTCGGGCGGTGAACAGCAGAGAGTGGCTATAGCGAGAGCGCTTGCGAAAAAGCCCAAGCTGTTGCTGTGCGACGAGCCTACGGGTGCGCTTGATTACAACACCGGCAAGATGATACTGAAATTACTTCAGGACACCTGCCGCAGTGAAAATATGACTGTCATACTTGTAACGCATAACACGGCGATATGCCCTATGGCTGACAGAGTTATACACATGAAAAGCAGTAAGGTGAGCGAAATAGTTGTAAACGAGCATCCGACACCCGTTGAAGAAATAGAGTGGTAAGCGGGGAAAGGGAACGGATATGAAAAATGCAATGCTGAAAAATGCGTTTGCCGAGATGAAGAAAACCAAAAGCCGTTTTCTGTCTATATTCGGTATAATCGCTATCGGCACGGGATTTTTTGCGGGGCTTCTGCAGAGCGCTCCTGCTATGAAGATTTCGTCGGATCATTATTACGACAGAACATCACTGTCGGATATCAGGCTGGTATCTACATACGGATTTGACGATAACGATATAGACGCTTTGAAAAAAGGGCTTCCGGATATTGATATTTATCCCGGATATTTCACGGACGCATACGTCAACACGGATTCGGGCGAAAAGAAAGTCGCAAGGGTATATTCTCTTGACAAAACCGGCGAAAACAATCCGTACAGCTCTTTACAGATAGTTGACGGCAGACTTCCCAAAGAAGAAAACGAGTGCGTTATCGACAGCGGTAAATTGCTTGCTCATTATAAAGTCGGGGACAAGCTGGCACTGTGCGGCGATGAAGATACGGATATAGACGGAACTTTGTCGGTCAAGGAATTTACTATAGTGGGAAAATTTGCATCGCCTATGTATATATCCGACGTCGAGCGTGGAAACACGACCATAGGAAGCGGTTCAGTCTATATGATCTGTTATATACCGGAAAGCTGTTTTAAGACAGAGGTATATACTCAGGTCATGATAAACTCGGATGAACTAAAGCAATACAACTGCTACAGTGATAAATATGAGGACGCCCGTGACGCTCTTGAAAAGAAGATACAGAAAATAGCGGACGTAAGAGAAGAGGAACGTTTTGACGAAATAGCAGGTGACGCAAAGAAAGAGCTTGACGACGGGCAGAAAGAGCTTGATAAAAAGAAGAGCGAAGCATACGCAGAAATAGAGAAAAACGAAAAGAAGCTGTCTGACGCAAAAAAACAGCTTGATGAAGCAAAGCCTCAGCTTGAAAGCGGCAAGAAAACGCTTGATGAATCGAAAAAACAGCTTGACGAGGCTAAAAAAGAGCTTGATACAAACGGAGCTACTCTGACGGCAACCAAGACGGCGCTTGACGATACCAAGAAAAAGCTGGACGAAACAAAGGCTCAGCTTGAAAGCGGCAAGAAAACGCTTGACGACAGCTATATACAGCTTGTTACGGCTAAAATACAGCTTGAGAATGCGGACTCACAGCTAAAGTCGAGCAAGGCTCAGCTTGACGATGCAAATTCAAAGATATTAAGTCAGCAGACATTGATCAATACAAGCCGTGATACACTTGAGAGTTCATACAAGAACGGAAACATCACCAAAGAGGCTTATGATTCCGGAGTTAAGCTGCTCGACAGCTCGCAGGCGGAGCTTGACAAGCAGAAGAAACAGTATGAAAGCGGACTTGAGCAGTATAATGACGGGCTTAAGCAATATAATGACGGAAAACTGCAATATGAGATAGGATATGCAAAGTATGAGGACGGCAAGAAACAGTATGATGACGGCTATTCTCAGTATACAAGCGGACTGGCACAGTACGAAAGTGCAAAGACGCAATATGACGCAGGTAAGGCACAGTATGACGCAGGATATGCACAGTATGTTTCAGGCAAGGCAAAGTATGACAGCGGTAAAGCTGAATACGACAAGAACTATGCCGATTACGAAAAGGGTCTGAAGGAGTATAACGAGGGCAAGACGGCTCTTGAAACGGCGAAAACCGATGCGGACAAGCAGTTTGCCGATGCTCAGAAGAAGATAGACGACGGCAGGGAAAAGCTCGAAAAGACGAGCAGACCGGAGTGGTATCTGTTTACCCGTGATGATAATCCGGGATACAGCGAGTACGGACAGAACTCCGAAAGAATAGGCAATATCGCTATGGTGTTCCCGCTGTTCTTTGTAATGGTGGCGGCGCTTGTATGTCTTACCACAATGACACGAATGGTAGAGGAAGAGCGTACTCAGATAGGAACGCTCAAGGCGCTTGGCTATAAAAACGGCGCTATTATATTCAAATATCTGCTTTATGCACTGACAGCGGCAACGGCGGGCGCTGTATCGGGTATGCTTGTGGGAATGAAGATATTTCCGGCAATCATTATCACCGCATACGGAATGATGTACGTTATCCCCGATATTCTTCTGCCGTATGATTATATACTTATGATGTGTACCACAGGGGTGGCTGTACTGCTTACTGCGGTCACGGTCTATTTCTCGTGCGGCGGCATACTTCACGATTGCCCTGCGGCGCTTATGCGGCCGAAAACGCCCAAGAGCGGTAAGAAGATACTGCTTGAACGTATAGGCTTTATATGGAACAGGCTTTCGTTCAGCTATAAGGTAACGATGCGTAATATATTCCGCTATAAGAGAAGAATGCTTATGACGATAGTGGGCATTGCAGGCTGTACAGCGCTTGTACTGACGGGATTCGGTGTGTATGACAGCGTAAACGATATTCTGCAAAAGCAGTTCGGCGAGATAAGCAATTATACCGGTATTACTGCTTATGACAATACAGTGACCGATGAACAAACGGCAAAGATAGAAAAGATGCTTGAGCGTTATGACTGTGAGGGCAACAGAATATATCAGAAGCAGATAACGGTTTATAACGGTAAGAAAAATACCGAGGCATACATTTTCGGCGGAGCGGACAACGAAACCATCGCACAGTTTGTAACGGTAAAGGACAGACGGACGGGCGAGCAGTACAAGGTGACCGACGACGGAGTTATAATAAATGAGAAGCTTGCGACACTTCTCGGCGGTGTGCAAAAGGGCGATACAATAACGCTTGCACTTGCCGACACGAAAAGAGTTACGGCAACGGTAACGGAGATATGCGAGAACTATGCGCATCACTATGTGTATATCACGGAAAAGCTGTACAAGGAGCTTAGCGGAGAGGAAGGACTGCCGTATAACTGCTTCTTCTTCAACTCGGAGGACGGCGACGATATGACCGAAGGCGACAGGGACGAGCTTGCGCAGGAGCTTATGAAGATAGACGGAGTTATGGGAGTGAGCTTCAAGACAAGCGTTGCGGGAACATTCAGTTCTATGCTCAATTCACTGCTTTTTGTAATAGTGGTTCTTATAGTGAGTGCAGGTGCGCTTGCGTTTATAGTGCTTTATAATCTTACGAACATCAATATAAACGAGCGTATAAGAGAGATCGCATCGCTAAAGGTGCTTGGCTTCTATGATAAGGAAGTGTCAATGTATGTGTTCAGGGAAACGGTGATACTTACCCTTATAGGAACATTGACGGGTATGGTATTCGGAAGATTCCTTGTTGACTTTGTTGTAAAGACGGCTGAAATTGATATGGTTATGTTCGGCAGAACGGTGCATCCGATGAGCTTTGTATTTTCGGGTCTTATAACGATATGCTTTGCCGTGATAGTAATGCTGTTTATGCACAGACGGCTTATGAAGGTCAATATGGTTGAGGCACTCAAGAGTGTTGAATAATAATTTCGGCAATAGCCGGGAGGTTGGTAATATATGAAACTTGGAAAAGCGATTGCGGCGGCAATAGGCACAGCGGCGGCAGTAGGTGCGGCAGTCTATGCCAAAAGAAGGCTTGACGAAACACAGACTCCGCTTAAAAAGCAGAAGAGTGTTACTGCATGGAAAAGCGGCGGCAAGGTACAGTACAAAGAGGTAATAAGAAAGCCTGTAAGCGAGGGTGAGCAGACGAATATACTGAAAAGCAGGATCGACAAGGCTACACGGCAGTATGAACAGCTTGCGGACAGGAATAACGACACAGAAAGCGAACCTGCTGATAACACTGAAAATGAACAGGAAATTGCTCCTGTGAATTTCACATTTGTTCAGTCGGAAGAGGACGGCAATACAGGGGTCAGCTTTGACCGTGTGTTTGACCATTTCAACCGATTGGAAAAGCCGTTTGATGAAGAAAGCAAAACTGTTGATAATGCCGATAATAATATAGTTGATACTATAACGGCAAATCAGACAGCTGCTGCAGAATCTGTCGCTCCGACAGAAGCTGTCGATGAAACAAAAACGGATGTTGCAACCGATGATGAATATGAAGCTGCTGCTATATCCGCTGTTATGACTATGCAGGAAGAGCAGGAAAGCAAAGCTGAGCAGATGAAGCTTGAAAAGGGAATAATGACGCCTGACCCGATTGCAAATGCAGTCCGTGAGCTTGCCGATATACAACCTGTTACAGATGATGTGAGCAATGTAAGCGTTGAAAGAATGTCGGTTGACGAGAGCATTTTTGATCTTTCGGCAAGCGAGCCGGTTGAAGAAGCGGCAAAAGAGCTTGAAGAGATAACGGAACAGACAGAAGAACAGCCTGAAATAGTCGAAGAAACGGCAGAATCGGCAAGCACGCTTGAAGAAGAATTTGCACAGGCAATG
>UQBC01000021.1 GCA_900539195.1 uncultured Oscillospiraceae bacterium | reverse complement strand
ACACAAGCACCTCAAGCTTGCCTGTCTGCCGATTCCAGCATCCCCGCAAATCAGCTTATTTATTATAGCAGAAATTTTTACACTTGTCAAGCACAAAAATTTACAATTGAAAATTTTTTTAATAATTTACTTTGGGAATTTACGCTCCGATAGCAATTTTTGTTGTTCCAATAGCAAAAGTATCAAGTAAAATCAAGGCTCGTAAAGCTCCTAAAGTGCCAAAAAGCAACATACAGCTACATTCAAAACTGACGGCAGATGATATTGTATATTGCAATGAATGTGGTGCAAGCTACATAAAAGGGAATATTCCCGATGAATGCATCAAATGTGGAAACAAACTTAAATAACAAAAGCTCCCGACTTTATGCCGGGAGCATCGCCTATTCGTGTAAATTTCGGTCAGTAAAAAAATAAACCGCATAACAATGCGGTTTAAACGATATTTGGCTGGGATAGCGGGATTTGAACCCACGAGTGACGGAGTCAAAGTCCGTTGCCTTACCACTTGGCTATATCCCAGTATAAACAAATGCCGCCGGCACTTAAGCCCAGCGCAGGCGGCATTTGTTCTTAATAAATATGGGGTGGGAGATGGGACTCGAACCCACGATCTTCGGGACCACAATCCGACGCGTTAACCAGCTACGCTACACCCACCATAAATGGCACGCCACACAGGATTCGAACCTGTGACCTACCGCTTAGAAGGCGGTTGCTCTATCCAGCTGAGCTAGTGGCGCATGGTCTGCATTTTCATATTTATCAAATAAATAAGTTTTCACTTTCGTGAAAACTATGGAGCGGGTGATGGGAATCGAACCCACACAACCAGCTTGGAAGGCTGGGATTCTAGCCATTGAACTACACCCGCATATAAGTCAAAGTATGCTTATCGAACTGCACATATCTCTTTGACGCTTGTATATTATAACACAGCAAAATCACATTGTCAAGACTTTTTTTAAATTTTTTCTTCTTTTCGGTCTTATTAAGAATTTCAGGTATCTCACTCTTTCTGTTTTTTTCGTTGTGCTTGTATTTCCGGGCATCATTTGATATAATAGTATATAAAATACGTTACTGCGTCCGATGAAAGGAGAAAGTCTATGGCATACGAAAAGATTACCGGAACCTTTGAATCCTCGAACGGCACCGATAACTGTGCCTATTACATCTATGTACCCGCTGCTCTTACAAATGGCGGATATAAGGGTATCATCCAGATCTCACATGGTATGTGTGAATATATTGAGCGTTATGAACACTTCGCGGATTTTCTTACCTCACACGGATATATCGTCTGCGGTAACGACCATCTCGGCCACGGAAACAGCGTCAGATCAAACGACGATCTCGGCTTTTTTGCCGAAAAGGACGGCTGGAGTCATCTTGTAAACGATCTGCACCGTATGACGATGATAATGAAGAAGAAGTACCCTGCACTGCCGTATATACTTATAGGCCACAGTATGGGCAGTTTTGTTGCAAGGCTGTATCTCACACGCTTTCCTAACGAGCTGACCTGCGCCGTAATTATGGGTACGGGCGATGACAAGGCACTTTCCGAAATAGGAGTAAGAGCTACACGCTCCGTTGTTTCCTTGAAGGGCGAACGTTTCCGCAGCGATAAGCTGAACGCTCTCATTTTCGGAGTATATAACGACAAAATCAAAGATTGTCAGACTATCTATGACTGGCTCACTCACGACAGAGATGTTGTAAAGAAGTATATCGACGATGAAAAGAGCAATTTTGTGTTTACGGCAAGCGGATTTGTTGACCTTACTACCCTTCTTCGCAGAGTGTCAAGTCAGCAGTGGGCTGAAAAGGTGCCTAAAAAGCTGCCTGTTATATTCATGGCAGGAACGGCAGACCCTGTCGGCGGATACGGCAAGGGCGTAAGAAACGTATACGCAAAGCTGATTGACGAGTGCTGCAACGTTGATATCAAGCTGTACCCCGGCGCACGTCACGAGCTTGTAAACGAAACTATGAAGGAAATAGTTTTCGATGATATTTTAACCTGGATAGAAAGAAAGGTCGGCGGAATGACAGGCAATTACGAATTTTAAGCCTTAAGCCGAAAAGAACAATATGAAAGACGGATTTATAAAAGTAGCGGCGGCAACACCTGAGATTAAGGTTGCCGACTGTAAGCACAACGCAAAGCAGATAATCTCTTTGGCAAAGGAGCTTGCTAAAAAAGATGTAAAGCTCGCAGTTTTCCCTGAACTGTGCATCACGGGTTACACCTGTCAGGATCTGTTCTATCAGACAACGCTCCTTGACGGTGCTAAGAATGCGCTCGTAACGATTCTGGAAGAACTGTCTGAGCTTGATATGATAACTGTAGTCGGACTGCCGATGCAGTTTGACAGCAAGCTGTATAACTGTGCGGCTGTGACATATCACGGAAAAGTGCTGGGCTATGTGCCTAAGCAGTACCTGCCGAACTACAACGAATTTTACGAGATGCGCCACTTTACCGCCTGGGACGGCAGTAAATGCGAATATTTTTTAAACCGGTTTGACACGGATACCGACGGCGAATGCGACGATTCGCTGAGTGCATATTTCGGTGCGGGACTTATATTCTGTTGTAATAATATGCACGATTTTTCTTTCGGAATCGAGCTGTGCGAAGATCTGTGGTCACCCTGCCCTCCCTCGACATATCTTGCACAGGAAGGTGCAAATATCATTCTTAATCTTTCCGCAAGCAACGAGATGATAGGAAAGTCGGAATACCGCCGTTCGCTCGTTTTAAATCAATCTGCAAGGCTTATTTCGGGTTATATCTACTGCTCCGCAGGAGAAGGCGAAAGCACGCAGGACCTTGTATTCTCAGGGCATAACATAATCGCCGAAAACGGTGCAACGCTTGCCGAAAGCGAGCTTTTCTCAAACGATTATGTTATCAGCGAAATAGACGTAAACAAGCTGGCATTTGAACGCAGAAAAAACACATCATTCAGAAATGACAAATGCGATACGGAAACTATATGGTTTGATATACCGCTCACCGATACAAAGATAACACGTTTTGTATCACGCACACCGTTTATCCCCTACTCTGCCGATGAGACCGACAAGAGATGCGAGCTTATTCTTTCGATGCAGGCACACGGACTTAAAAAGCGCCTTGCCCATACTTACGCAAAAACCGCCGTTATAGGAATCTCGGGAGGACTTGACAGCACGCTTGCACTTCTTGTATGTGCCAATGCCATGAAGCTGCTCGGCAGACCTATGACGGATATTGTAGCGGTGACAATGCCGTGCTTCGGCACAACAAAACGCACAAAATCAAACGCTGTGAAGATATGCGAGGCAATCGGAGTCACACTGCGTGAGATTGACATAACCGACAGCGTAAAACAGCATTTTCTGGACATCGGACACGATATAAACGATTTGTCCGTGGTATTTGAAAACGGTCAGGCAAGAGAACGCACAAAGGTGCTTATGAACATTGCCAATCAGACGGGCGGACTTGTAATAGGCACGGGCGATTTGTCCGAGCTTGCTCTCGGCTGGGCGACTTACAACGGCGATCATATGTCTATGTATGGCGTGAACTGTTCGATACCCAAGACGCTTATCAAGCATCTTGTCAGCTACTACAGCAAGACGACAGATAACAAGCTGCTCAAAGAATCGCTTGAGGATATACTTGATACGCCTGTAAGCCCCGAACTTCTGCCTGCACATAACGGAGAAATATCGCAGAAAACCGAAGACCTTGTAGGTCCTTACGAGCTTCATGATTTCTTCCTGTACAACGGCATAAGATGGGGATTTACCCCCGAAAAAGTATTCAGGCTTGCGCTGTACGCTTTTGACGGTGCGTATGACCGTGAAACAATACTGAAATGGCTGAAAACCTTCTACCGCCGTTTCTTCTCACAGCAGTTCAAGCGTTCGTGCCTGCCCGACGGTCCTAAGGTCGGATCGGTAACGCTGTCACCCAGAGGCGACTGGAGAATGCCGAGCGATGCCTGTGCAACGCTGTGGTTAAGTCAGATAGAAAATCTGAAATAAAGTCTTATCTGCGAATAAATGAAACCAACCTGTCAATAATTACCTCACAAAGCTAAATGCTACGGAGGTACTTATGACAGGTTTTTTTAAACGTAATATTCTTGATAAGGTTATGATATTCGGTGCGGTGCTGAGCCTTGTAATAACGGGTTTCACGGCATTTGCGGAGGATTGCGAGGAAAAGCCGCAGGAGGTGCTGAGGCTTCATATACTGGCAAACTCGGACAGCAATGACGACCAGACGCTGAAATACGATCTGCGTGACTATATGCTGACAACGTTTTCGGATGTATTCGGAAACTGTGACAGCTTCAGTCAATCGGTAGCCGTTGCAAACGAACGCAGAGCCGAAATCGAAGAAAAGGCTAACGAATTTGTACATTCCAAAGGCTACAGCTACAATGTAAAATGCGAGGTCGCAAAAACATATTTCACCACCAGAAAGTACGAGAATGTAACCTTACCGGCAGGAGAATACACAGCCGTCCGTCTGCTTATCGGAAATGCAGAGGGCAGAAACTGGTGGTGCGTAATGTTCCCGCCGCTGTGCCTGCCTGCCGCATCAGGTGAATTTTTTACCGAAGAACAAAGCAAACGGGTTGAAGAAAGCCGTGATTATGAAATAAAGTTTGCAATATTCGAGGCGTTGCAGGGTCTTTTCGGCGGCGGTGATAGCAATAGTGAAAGTTCAGAAGAAACCGCCTGCGACAGCACGGATAACGATTTTGCAAAAATATCCGTTTTCGGCATTATGAACTGTGATATTCTGTGATTATTAAGGCAGGCGGTTTTCCGCCTGCTATTGACATTTCCGGTATTCTGTGCTATACTGAAACTGTACTAATTTCGATAGTACAGTTAGTTTACCGCTTGCTGACAATTTTAAAGGAAATATATTATGAAAAGGAGAAAAATAATTGAAATATCTAAAGCTTTATTTCAGTATGCTGAAAACATTTCTCAAAAGCGATATCAAGCTGAATATACTTATTTTTCTTATCTCTGTTTCGGCTGTCTTTACATTTATTTCTTTGTTCTGTGCATTGAACAGCGGTAATGCGGCATATCACAATATGATGGATCGTTCAGGCTACAGTTTTGACGGTGTTATGCCCGAAGATTCGCCCACATTTTTCAGAGAAAATCTGCCTGCTGTCTATTCTGCCGACGCAGACAAAGCACTTATAAGCTACCGCACAAACGACAATTATATATGCACAGAAATTGTAAAAGTCGCATTTGATAGCAGTATGAAGCAGCTTTACCGATACATACAATCCGACTACAGCATAACCGACGGCAGATATTTTACCGACGACGAGCTGACAGGTGACAGCAAGGTAATTATCGCCGAAAGCAATTGCGGTATAAATGTCGGTGACAAGCTGATCGTTCCCGATGACAAGGGCGATACCACTCTTACTGTAATAGGAACAGCGGATGATTTTATTGTTCCGTACTCATTTTTCAGATATCATAACAACAATGGAATTTATGTAAAGGATGAAGATTTTGAAAATGAGATGAAGAATACCGCTCCGACAAAATACGGCGGCGCACGCTTTTTCTTTACATCCGATCTGTCTGACGATGAACTGCAGGCACTTGAGCAATATCTCGGCGAAGAGGTTTATATTCAGCCGCCGAACAGAGAGAATAACGAATCTGTTATCATAATCTACGCTATCATCATGGGAGGAATCATGGTAACAGGTATATTCACCGCTCTGCTCCTGCTGACGCTTATGCTTCACCTGACGGATAATTGCAGCGAACAGATAAATGTGCTGAAGGTCACAGGCTGCAAGTCAATGCCGATAACACTGCTTTTATCGGCAGTCACTCTTACATACACGGCTGTTTCATTCATCTGCGCTATTGCTTTGAGTCCGATTTTTACCGCACTTATGGTAAAGCTCAGAATGGAATATGTACCTACCGCTTTTGACTATCTGCTGTCATTTGTAATATACAGCATTATAATCATAATATCGTTACTGCCCGGCTTTAAGCGCATATCCTCAGCCACATACGCAAACGGAGGTGCAATATGAAGCTGTTATCTCTTGCATTATCCTTGCTTCGAGCAAAAAAACGCAATTTTATCCTTATGATGATATGTATCATTTTTTCAACTCTGCTGTTCAATTTTGCAATCACTGCGTCTTCGGATTATCTAACCGAAAAAGCGTACATGACAAGTCACCGCTATGATAAGAAGATACTGCACGGTACACTCTCGTCAAAATCACCTATAACCGATGTAAAGATAGCCTCACAGTTTGAAAAGTACGGAATAAATTGCCGTGTCGAGCGTTACCATGAAACCATATTGGAGCTTTTCTCCGTAAACAGCCGAATAACCGACAACGAGATAAATAATATGGACGATGACGCTTTCTATCGGTTTTATAATGATATAAACGGAACTCTGCTCGGATATTCGACCGAATACAGCGAATATCTCGATATAGGACTTTCGGGAGAACGACCGGACAAGTCAAAGGACTACGGCGGCAAGATCCCTGTAATCGCAAACTATACATCGAGGTACAATATCGGAGACACAATAAAATACAAGTGTGGGAAAGGAATTACCGAGCTTATTGTTGTCGGAAAATACACCGATAACTATCTCGACAGCGTAATACTGTATAATGCAGACACCGAAAGCTTGGGTACGACTTTCTATACCGATGCGGATATTCTCTACAACTCCGGACTTGCCACCGCTCCCGAAAATCAGAAGGACTATTCCGGCGAAAGCGAGGATAAGCGTTACTATCAATATGTGATAATTCTGAAAAACAACAATTCTTCACTCGCCGAAACCGAGGCTCGTATAATTGACGGACTGAACGCAAACAGTGATGACGCAAAAGGTGATCTGTACATGAATATACGCTATCCCGCAGACCCCGACTTGCTGTACCGTGACAATATGCTGCTGATACAGTTAATGCCTGTATTCATAATGATAGCCATAGTCGGCACTCTCGGAGTTATTGCCAATATTCTGCTGAATGCCGAAAAACGCACAAAAGCAATGGCGGTATTCCGTCTGTGCGGCGGTAAAATCCGCTCTGTGATAATACTCGAGCTTGTCTGCGACACGGCTGTAACGGTTATTTCTGTGCTTGCCGCTACACTTATCCTGCTCGCAATAAACAGCATTTTTGCTATAGAAATCATCAATGCGCAAAGCGGATTGTTCACTGCAGTATATCTGATTGCAATTTCCGTAATTGTCAGCATTGCAGGCTCTGTAACGTTGGTACGCAGTAATATGCTTGAAACAATAAGGAGATATGAGAACGTATGATGAAGCTTGAAAATGTCGATAAATATTACAACAAAGGCACAGATGCCGAGGTACACGCGCTCAAAAACATAAATCTTACCATAGAAAAGGGCGAGATGGTCGCTGTAATGGGTGTATCGGGCTCAGGCAAGTCTACCCTTATACATATTCTCGGCTGTCTTGACAAGCAGACATACGGAAAGTACTTTCTCGGGGAATATGAAGTCACAAAGTACAGCAATAATGACATTGCGGTGATAAGGAACGAGGAGATCGGCTTCGTGCTCCAGAATTTCGGACTTCTCGCCGACAAGACAGTATATGAGAACATTTCATATCCTCTTATCTTCAATCCTGCCGTTAAATACAAGATGATGAAAAAGCTTATCACCAAAACCGCCGACGCAATGCTGATAGGTGATCTACTCAAAAAGCCCGTAAAAGAGCTGTCGGGCGGTCAGAAGCAGCGTGTCGCACTTGCCCGTGCACTTGTAAACCGACCGAACATAATCATTGCGGACGAACCGACAGCGTCACTTGACAAAGCAACGGCAGACGAAATAATGGAGGTTATGAAGTCGCTCAATTCTATCGGAAAAACCATAGTTATAGTAACACATGACAGGACAGTGGCAGAAAAGTGCAGGCGGATAGTTGAGCTTTCGGACGGGGAGATAATCTCGGATAAGATAATTGCGTAAATCATAGATACAACACAACGGACAGCAGAAAGAACTGCTGTCCGTTTTCTATACGCTGTACTATCTGTTCACTTCGGGATTATCGGTCCTGCCGAGAAGATAATCAACAGATACGCCGAAATAATCTGCAAAAAGTATAAGCGTTTTATAATCAGCTTCACGCTGCTCATTCTCATAACGGCTTACGGAATTCTGATTAAGGTCAAGATCTATCGCCAGTTTCAGCTGTGAAATCTTTCGCTTTTTACGAAGCTCTTTCAGTCGAAAAATGTTGATCGCCCCCTTGACAAGATTATACCATTATGGTATAATCTAAATATCCCATTTTGGTATATTATTAATCGAAAGCAGAATTTTATGCTTTTCAAGGAGGAAATTTTCATGTTTAGAAAACTGTTCGGAGAAACCGAAACACAACAATTAAACTACCTCAAACCGAGGATTATATTGGTGATTGTCTTTGTAGCTGTTTTATTAGTCGGGGTAGTTACTCACTTTATGGGAATAGAGCCATTTTCCCGCACTTGCATGAATATCAGTTCTTTGTTATATGCTGTTTCGGCTATTGTATTTGGTTGGCACTTCTTGAAATCCATGTTCGGATTTGCTTCATTAGGTGCTTTATTCTCAGGAAATATCGTATTCGGTGTAGTTATTATGGTGGTGTATTTTTTACTGAGTGCGGTTCTCGGTCTTATCACCCTTGTTCTCGGCATAGGCAGATTTATTTATCTGCTTGTAAAGAAGGCTAATCAAGGACTGGAGGATTAACCGTGCTTTTTATCAGACGCAGAAAGTCGCTTGACCCATTCTATGACGAATATGCAGAGGTATATTATGTTGACGGTACTTATGTAACATCGGTGGTCGTTTTCCTTATATTTGCCGCTGTTGCGATACCCGCACTTGCTCTTTTCAGCGCTGTCAGATGGCTTTGCGATCACATGATGCTGCTATATGTGCTGTATGCTGTCGGAGTGGTAATTCTGATAGTAATGCAGTCACGGCATACAAGAAAAAGATTTATGTTTTTCTATGCGCTTTCAACGCTCACAATGCTTATAATGCCGATTACCGCTACGGTTTCCTACATATTCCCGATAATAATTCTCGGAGAACCGCTCAGTGCGGCGCTGAGTGTTATTTTCTCGTCACTACTCTTCTACGGCGGTGCTTTTATGACATTCTCGATAAACAAAATCATCAAAAACGGTATCGCCTGCTTTTTCGTTTCGCTTATATACTTAGCTGTTGCACTTCTCGTTTTGTACGGATTTATCAGCGTAGATGCCGAAGCTATGAAAAAATTTGATTTCAACACTTTCTATACCCTGTGGTCATAAAGATGACCGCACAAAACAACGGACAGCAAGTTTTTCCTGCTGTCCGTTTTGTTTTTATATTTATCAATACCTCTTTTATCTGAGCATTGCTATAATCCTTGCAATTTCCACCGTAAGAATCTTAAGCGTTATTCCGCCTGACATAACATAAAACCATACCTCACGGGCTGCCTGCGTTTTAGCTATCGGCGTTGCGATTATTCCGACAATTACCGCAAGCGCACCGATACAGCCGACTATGTTCGGTATGCTGATAAGCTGAAACAATCCGGGATCACAGCTTCCGTCTATAACATTCTGAATAGTCTTGTCAAGTCCGTCACGGGTTGCGGCAAAACAGCATACAACAAGGCCGTACACAAGCAGTATAAGGCTTCTCAGCCCCCAGTGCTGTGTCTGTTTTCGTGTCAGAATACAGAATGCTATGTAGCCTATAAGGATAAGTATCATTACGGTAGTCGCAATTGTGACCCCGTCCTTGAAATATAATTTCATATTAAAAACCTCTTTTCAAAAAATAACGCAGTACCGCCCCGATAAATAGGTCAGCACTGCGTCTTTGCGTCTGTCTGAATCAACTTAATTATGTAATTTTCAACGTTTATAACGCTCTCCTGTTTGCATTTCGGACAAAACAGCGGAAAATTCTTCAGCACCGTGTCCTGTGTAATTTTTACCCTTGTTTTCGCTTTGCAGTGAGGACACAGTATAAAACGACTTTCATCCGTCACGCTTACCGCCTCTTTTCTCTGCCGTTTTCACCATATGAGGCGAATATGTGCGGTAGAAATTTCTGACGTGTGCCTCAAGCCGTTTCAGGCACTCTGCTTCCCTTTCGGGCTGTCTGTCGCAAATTTCAACCATAAGCACAACAGGCGCAACATACTCAAGTGCCAGCGTATCGGGATCTTCTCCGATTATCGTTCCCGACTTGATAAGCGCTCTGAAAAGTCCTGCGTGATAACGCACCAATCTTTCCAGATACCGTTCGGAATACATAGCCGCAAACTCATCTTTTCTGAACTGCTCTATTGTCATCATTCGCCTGAATCGGCTGACATACTCATCGTGCAGTGAATATTCTATCAGCTGTCTTACCTTTTTTGCAAGCATTTCCTCGGAAATACCGTCAAACACCTTTTCGTCTGCTTTGCTTTCGGAAACGTGCACATCAATGCCGTCCGTGAATGTATCATAACGGCGGTACGTTTCCGCAACGATAGCATCAAATATCTCCTGCTTGCTTTTGAAATGCTTGTACAGTGACGGCGCTTTTATCCCCACCGCCGAAGCTATTCTCTCAACACTTACAGCATCATAACCGCTCTGTGAAAAGAGCCGCAACGCTTCGTCAAGTATGCGTTGTTTTGTGTCTTCCTTTTTGGAGGCTTGTTTCATATATTCACCTCGATATAAAAAAGCTAACGATCGTTAGCTATATTATAAGCTAATAATCGTTAGCTGTCAAGGGGGTAGGGGAAAATTTTTGAATCTTTACATCTTCAACGCGTCCACCGGCTTCATCCTTGCCGCTTTATATGCAGGATAGCTCCCCGAAATCATACCTATCACTGCCGACACCGCAACTGCGATAAGCATTATATCCGTCTGCATAACAAAGCTCTCGCCGACCGCAAGACCTATGACAAATGCCACCGCACACCCTGCCGCAATGCCCACGATACTGCCGATAACGCATATCATCGTGCTTTCGGCTAAGAACTCGCCGACTATTCTTATATTCCTTGCTCCGAGGGATTTTTTTATGCCTATCTCACGCTTGCGCTCACCTACACTTACAAGCATAGCCGTCATAACCGATACAGACGCTACCGCAAGCGATATTCCCGCCGTGAACGACAATGCAGAGGTCGCGGCAGTCAGTATTCCGTCAAGCTGTTTCTTCTGACTTTGAAGCTCGCTGATCTTTATACTGCCCTCGCCCTTTACATCAGCCATACAGGCTTTTATTCCGTCTATCGCCGTTTCTCCGTCACCGCTCTTGTCAAGCAGTACCGCTATCTTGTCATAGTCTGTCTTGCCGCAGATGTTCTGAGCGGTCGTGTAAGGGATATACACAAAGTACGGCACAGCGTCATTCATCATATTCTGTATGGGACTGAGCCCCGACTCTGCAACACCGATAACCGTAAAATCGTTATACCTGCCGCCGAAATTCACGCTCACCGTCTTTCCGACTATGTTCGTCCTGCCGTATGTTTCGAGTGCTATCTTATCATCGATAACGCAGATATTCTCCGCTTTTTCCACGTCATCTTCATTGATAAGCCTGCCGTGTATCGGCTTCATAGATATTATCTCATCGGCTTTTTCATTTACGCCCCACACCATACACGAAACATTGCTTTCGATAAGCTCACACTTGGTGACCTGCGCCATAAGCGGCATAGCGCCTGTCACTCCGCTCAAATCTCCGAGCTTTTTTATATCATTATCTCCGAGCGTAACTCCTGCCTCCTGAGCCTCAACAAGTACAGAGTTTACGCCCATATCGTCAAGACTTTCGTTTATCTTTGTGGTACCTATCTGACCTGCCGCCGATATAACCGTCACCGAAAATATTCCTATAGCAACCGCACTCATTGTAAGTGCGCTCCTGCTTTTACTTCTCCATATATCAGCCATTACCGATGTAAAACCCATACCGCTACCTCCGTCTTTCAATCCGTCATAGTTTTACCGTTTTCTGCCGATATATTCCCGCTGTCGGAGCTGTCTTTTCGGTTTCGCATAATCACTGCGTTTGCCGCTACTCCTGTTGTATCTTTGACTACCTCTTCCTCAACGCTTACCCCGAACACCTGTGTTACCTTCGCCATCTCAAGCCCCGTTACAACGTCACGCCTTACCGCTCTTCCGTCCTCAATGACATAAACGTATTCGCTTTTATCGTCCTGCATTACTGCGCTGTAAGGCAGTGTAACTATATTACGTTTAATCCCGGTCTGAATTTCTGCATATCCGTTGTCACCGCTTTTAAGTTTTTCAGACGGATCATCGATGCTTACAGTCACATCGGCTACCGTTTCTTCCACTGAACCGAGATACTGCTTTCTTGTGCTTTCGCTGATTTTCAGCACCTTACCGCTTAAAGTTTCTTCCGCAGACAAAACACTGAGCTTTGCTGTCTGACCGCTTTTTATTTTTGTGAGATTTCGCTCAGGCACCGCAACATTCAGTACAAGCGCACCCTTTCCGCCTATCTGCGCAATATCTGCACCTGCATTGATCAGCTCTCCGCTTGCGGCTAAAGCACAAACAGTTCCGGATACCGGCGACGATATATTCTGAGGAATGCTGTCTGTAAGCTCCGCAAACGTCAGCGCATCGGATACAGAGCCTGCATACATACCGGCTAACATCTCACATACAGCATCCTTGTCAACAATTGCTATAGTCTGACCCTGATCGACCCTGTCACCGACATTCACCGGGTACTCTTTTATTATAAGCGGCATCTCTTCTCTTACCGATTTCACTTCCGAATATTCTACAGTACCGCTGCAAGTAACAGACGGCGTATATTCGGTACGTTCCGGGAAAATTACATCAACTCTCGGCACAGAATTTCTTATCAGCGCAGGCAGTACCATATTGAGATAAAGACCTCCGACAACGATCAGCGAAATTATTGTTATATGGAGCGCTCTGCGTTTTTTCTTTCTATATATACTGCGGTAATTCATATTAATTCTCCTTTTTGGCTTTTACTTCTTTAGTTTGACTGCCACAGCGGAAAATATTACTGATATTTTGTGAATATTAAAGTTACAGCCGCTAAAAATAGGTTTGTAATTTCTCAAAAAGAAGGTGTGCAGATGAATATGATAATATGCACCGAGCCGTGCATACATCAGCATGACGGTTGTTGCGGACTTCACGGTGCCGGTGTAATAACCAACACATCCGTATCAGCGTGCCGATACTTTTCACCGAAGGAGGTAGATTCATACGCAAGTGAAAAACGCTCATCCAATCCCCGAAGCGCTGATAAAAGCAACTGATATTTCACGACATTACACAATGGCAGACGGTACGGTACAGGCGCTTGACAACGTTGATCTTACAGTTAATAAAGGTGAATTTATAGCTATTACAGGTCCGAGCGGTGCGGGAAAATCCACCCTTATGAATATTCTCGGACTGCTCGACACCTGTGACAGCGGAACATATATGTTCTCAGGACTTGATACAAAAATGCTATCCGACAGCGAACTCAGCCGTATAAGGAATCAAAAGATAGGCTTTGTATTCCAGGCGTTCAACCTTATCCCGACATTGTCCGTGCTCGAAAATGTTGCTCTGCCGCTTAACTACAGGGGTATGCCGTCCGCAAAGCGCATAGCACGCAGTAAAGCGGCGCTTGAAGCTGTGGGATTATCCGCAAGGCTGTCGCACAAGCCGTATGAGCTTTCGGGCGGACAGCAACAACGTGTAGCAATTGCACGAGCAATAGCTGCCGACCCCGAGCTTATCCTTGCGGACGAACCCTGCGGAAGCCTTGACAGCCGCTCAAGCAAGGAGGTCATGGAGCTTCTGCGCTCACGTCACGAATGCGGTAAAACCGTAATTCTTATCACTCACGATCTTGACGACGCCGCTTACGCTGACAGGATACTGACGGTCTGTGACGGAAAACTTTATAAATAATTTTACAAAGTGCTTGCAAATTAAAGACGGATAGTGTATAATGTTATCTGTTAATTTAATATACAAGCACGCCTCCTTAGTTAAATGGATATAATAAACCCCTCCTAAGGGTTAGTTGTGGGTTCGATTCCCGCAGGGGGTGCCAAAAAGAAAAGTCGCTCGTAAGAGGGACTTTTCTTTTTGTATTATTCATTTTTCATTATTCATCATTCATTATTCATTTCTGCTGTGCGACTTTTCTTAATGAATGATGAATAATGAAGTCGCTTCGCTGATGAATAATGAATAATTGACGAAATGGGGGAATGTTGTTATAATAATTAAAAAGGAGTTGTGGTACAATGAAAGAAAACATACTTATCGACAAGTCTATTTCTTTTGCGGCTAGAATAGTAAAATTAAATCAGTATCTGATAAAAAACAAAAAAGAAACAATTATTTCAAAGCAAATCGTCCGTAGCGGAACGAGCATAGGTGCTAATATAAACGAAGCAAATTATGGTCAAAGTAAAGCGGACTTTATTTCAAAAATGCATATAGCATTAAAAGAAACAGCAGAAACTGAATATTGGATTAAATTACTTTATAAATCAGAATATATCGATGAAAAATCAAGCGTTTCTTTGCTTACAGACTGCCTTGAAATAAAACGTATCCTTATAGCTTCGATCAACACAGCAAAATCCAAAAATCATACTTGATTCCTTTTAAAGCTTTTTTTCATACAGTCGCTCGTAAGAGGGACTTTTCTTTTTGCATTATTCATTTTTCATTATTCATTTCTGCTGTGCGACTTTACTTAACCCGCACATTCTCTCCCTTTGCAAATCCGCCGAAATGTGCTACAATATACCTATAACAAATTGCAAAACAAAAGGAGTACACATTATGAAATACAGATACGAATTGCATATGCACACCAAAGAAGGCAGTGCCTGCGCAGTTGATACGATAGAAGATATGATAAAGCAGTATGTTAAAATCGGTTTTTCGGGTGCTGTTGTAACAAACCATTTCATAAGAGGCAACACCTGTGTTTCACGTTCTCTGCCGTGGGAACAGCTTATTATGCAATACAGCAAGGCATACACGAACGGCAGAAAAATCGCCGCAGAACTTGATTTTGACCTGTTTTTCGGCATTGAAGAAGGCTACGGTAACGGCAAAGAATTTTTAGCATACGGCTTTGAACCGGAATTTCTTTTATCACGTCCGTTTCTGAGAAATGCCGATCTGAATATATGGGCACAAGAGATCCACTCAGTCGGCGGATTTATAGCTTACGCTCATCCTTTCCGTGACAGAGATTACATAAAAAATCCCGATGAAGTACCGGATATTTCGATAGTTGACGGAATTGAGGGCTACAACAGAGGAAACCGTGATATTGAAAACGAAAAAGCAATCCGTGTTTTCGGCAACGAAGATACGATTATCACCGCAGGAAGCGATCTGCACAGCACCGACTTTGACAGTGCATACGGAATTGAAACACAGCACAGGATAAGGAGCAACGAGGAGCTGGTGAAAACGTTGCTCGATAAAAACTTCAACATTTATCTCGGGGAATGAAAACTAATAACCGACATCTCAGTAAAAATTTGTAGAGGTCTTTGGGTTTATTTTACTGTGATTTTTACGAATTCAATAAACATATCAAAACATCTTCCACATATCCCCTCAACCGTCAACTTCTCCTACTTGACATTACAATAAATTCTTGCTACAATATCTTTTATACAATATAACCTGAGGTGAAAAATGAAAAAATTCTTGATACCGCTGTTATGCACCGCCATATTGCTTTTATGCGGCGGCTGCGACCTAAGCGACAAAGTGAGAATCGGCACGGCGGCTGAGGGCGGAAATTACTACATTTTCGGCAGTGAACTGAACGCTATAGATTCGCTTGAAAGCTACAATATCAATATAAAAAGAACGGCAGGCTCTGCCGCAAATATGCGTCTGCTTTCGGAAAACTATCTTCAGATGGCAGTGGTTCAGACCGACATAATAGACGATGCGTGGAACGGCAGAAACGGCTTTACCGAAGAATACCATGATTTCGGCGCAGTAGCAGGACTGTTCACCGAAAGCTGTCAGATCACAGTACGCAGTGACAGTGATATAAAAAGCGTTTCGGATCTTAAAGGAAAGACTGTAAGCATCGGTGAAGAAGAATCGGGTACTGCGCATAACGCAAGGCAGATACTGACTTCATACGGCATTGCCGAGGATATGATAAAGACGGTAAACCTTGATTACAAGGATGCTGCAAGTCAGCTTGAAAACGGCACTATTGACGCATTTTTCTGCACTATCGGCGCACCTAATCCTACTGTAAAATCACTCTGCGACAAGGGCATTGCACGTCTTGTTTCGCTTGACAGCGACAAGATAGACAACCTTGTAAGCTCCTATGGCTACTACTCTGCCTGCACGATACCGGCAGGCACTTACAACGGTCAGACCGAAGACGTCAAGACTATAGGTGTTACCGCTGTACTGCTTGCAGGAAATTCTTGCCCTAAGGACACAGTGAAAGCGATAACAAAGGCGATTTTCGATAACTCGGAAACCATACAAAACGCACTTCCCGTAAATATCGTAACCGACAGAAAATCAGCTGTCAACGGCATCAATATCCCGTTTCATCCGGGTGCCGCCGAGTATTACGGCGAAAACGGAATAAACGTAGAAACGGAGTAACAAGATGAGCATAGTACTTGATATGTATCAGACAGTAGCAATAGCTGTGCTTGTCCTGATGCTTGGCGCATTTCTGCGCAAAAAGATACATTTCCTTGAAAAGTTCTGCATTCCCGCACCCGTTATAGGCGGTCTGCTGTTTGCGATACTCACCTGCATCCTGCACGGCACGGGTCTTGCAGACGTCAGCTTTGATGATACACTGAAAGAAGTCTGTATGGTACTGTTCTTCACCTCTGTAGGCTTCCAGGCAAACCTTAAAGTCCTCAAAAGCGGCGGAAAGTCAATGATAGTATTTCTGATACTGGTCATACTGCTGATAATCGGACAGAACTTCACCGCACTCGGACTTTCAAATCTGCTCGGACTTGATCCGCTTATAGGTATGTGTACAGGCTCGATTCCTATGGTCGGCGGTCACGGTACGGCAGGTGCGTTCGGTCCTGTTCTTGAGGATCTCGGAGTATCGGGAGCCACCACCCTATGTACTGCGGCGGCTACATTCGGACTTGTCGCAGGAAGCCTTATCGGAGGACCTATCGGCAGACGGCTTATAGTAAAGCACGACCTATTAAAGACAGTTGTACCCGAGGACGACAGCCTGCTTGTCGAAGAGGGCAAGAAGCACGAACGTCACTTCTCTATGTACGCTCCCGCCGTATATCAGCTTGTACTCGCTGTCGGCGCAGGCACGGTAATCTCCTACCTGCTGACTATGACGGGAATGACGTTCCCGATATACATCGGTGCGATGATTGTTGCTGCTCTTATGCGTAATATCGGCGAATACACGGGCAAGATCACCATTCATATGGGCGAAATAAACGACCTCGGCGGTATATGCCTGTCGTTATTTCTCGGAATAGCAATGATAACGCTGAAGCTCTGGCAGCTTGCCGACCTTGCATTACCGCTGATAATCATGCTCGGCGGACAGGTACTGCTGATGTTCCTGTATTCCTATTTTGTCGTATACAGAATTATGGGCAGAGATTATGACTCGGCAGTGCTGACAGCCGGTATGTGTGGCTTCGGTATGGGCGCAACACCAAATGCAATGGCTAATATGCAGGCTATATGTCAGAGGTATGCACCGTCTGTAAAGGCGTATCTCCTTGTTCCGCTTATAGGCAGTCTGTTTGCGGATTTTCTCAACAGTATCACCATCACGTTCTTTATAAATATGCTGTAAATCTGCATCGGTTTACTTTTGGAGGGGTTTATATGTTCGGCAAAGATAAAGACAAGCAGAAAAAGAAAAAAGAAAAAATGAATGGTAAAGCAGGACATTCGGAGGAAAACTACAATGTTCTTTATGACAATCTCGCTTTTCCGGAGGTATACGCAAAAGAGCAAAAACAAAGCGATACCGAGAAAACAGACGAAGAGCCGGTAAATTACGACAATGTGGCTATTCCCGAAATCAATGTAAAGAAAGATAAGAAATAATTCCGACCGCTCTTAATGAGCGGTTTATTTTTATCCCCTATAATAATTTATCGCATAACCGCCGTATGACAGCCGAAAATAAGACATAAAGCAAAAAACAGTTGCAAATGCGGAGGTAATAGTGTATAATAGAATATGAATATACTGCCTTAATAGCGGTAATTTTCAAATGTGAAAGGAAAATCTATGTTACTTGATATAATGAACAGTCTTGGCGATCAGCGAAGCATTATCATCACTATATTCGCTTATGCGGTTATCCTGCTTATTGCCATACCGATACATGAATGCTCTCACTGCTTTGCGGCATATCTTTTGGGCGACGATACAGGACTTCATTCGGGCAGAATCACGCTGAACCCGATAAGGCACTGGGATCTCTGGGGTACTATAGGTATGCTTACTGTCGGACTAGGCTGGGGCAAGCCCGCACCCGTAAACCCCGTCAGAGCAAGAAAGGTTTCCGCAAGAACGTTCATGGCACTGACTGCGGCGGCAGGACCTTTATCCAATGTTATACTCTCATACATTTTCGTACTTATCGGAAAGCTTGTATGGTTCTTCTTCGGTGCTTCAAATCCCGATGTTGTAGCATATGTTTACTACGCTTTTGATATGGCGGCAAGCATCAACGTTTCGCTTGCAGTGTTCAACCTGCTCCCCATACCGCCCTTGGACGGTTCAAGAATAATGCTCGTATTCTTAAAGGAAAGAACATATTTCAAGCTGATGCAGTACGAGCAGTATATAATGCTTGCCGTACTTGCTATCTGCTGGACAGGTGTACTTAATGCACCGCTGAACTTCCTTGACAATGCGGTTATGAGCTTTCTTGATTTTACAACCTCTTTCGTTCCGCTCGTACCTCTCGGAGCATAAGAAATGCAGGAACTGAAATTCAAGCTGGAGGTCTATGAAGGGCCGCTCGATCTTATGCTGAGCCTTATCGCAAAGCATAAGCTGAATATTTACGATATAGAGATCTCCCTTCTGCTCGAACAGTTTATGCTGTATCTTGACCGTATGAAGCAGGCCGATATAGAAATAGCGGGCGAATTTCTCGAAATGGCGGCAAGGCTTATCTACATAAAGTCAGCCGCACTTCTGCCAAAGCACGAAGCGGAAGAAATGAAGAAAGAGCTTCAGGGCGTACTGATAGAATACGCTATGTGCAAGCAGATAGCATTGCAGCTACAGAAAAGCTGGGTAGGCGATGATGTGTTCGTGCGTCCGCCCGTACAGGTGGAAGAAAACAAGGCATATCTCGGCATACACGAGCCGGACGAGCTTTTTCTGGCAATGTCGAACTTAAACTACAAGGATGCGGTACGAAAAGCCGTGCCTCATGTAAAGCCTGCCATTGCAAAGAGCTTTGTCAGCGTATTCACAAAAATAGTATATGTGTTAAAGCGTATAAATGACGGTCATAAGGTTGAAGTAAATTCGTTATATAAGGGTCAGTCCAGATCGGACTGCGTAGCTGTGTTTCTGGCACTTTTAGAGCTTTCTAAGAACAGCCGTATAAAGTTTACCGATGACAACAAATATCTTCACTTTGTGCCTAAGGATAAAATAGAAGAAGAATTCTCTTTCGGAGAACCGGATGAAAGCGAGGCGGCGGATAATTGAATTACAACGAATCACTTTGTATAATCGAAGCTCTGCTGTTTGCATCGGGTGAACCGATTTCACTTGACAGGCTGAGCGAAGCAAGCGGCATCGAGCCGGAAACGGTATCAAAGCTTATCGACCAGCTTGAAAGAAGATACAATGTGTCCGGAAGTGCGATAAGAGTACTGCGGCTTGAAAACTCGTATCAGCTTGCGACAAGAGAAGAATACGCACCTTATATAAAACGTGCAATGGAAAACAAGCGTCAGTCACGACTTTCTCCTGCGGCACTTGAAGTGCTAGCAGTCGTTGCGTACAATCAACCTGTTACAAAAGCGTTTGTCGAACAGGTACGAGGTACTGACAGTTCGGGCGTTATAAACACTCTTGTTGACCGTGAACTTTTATACGAGGCAGGCAGACTTGAACTGCCCGGCAGACCTATCACATATAAGACAACAGACAACTTTCTGCGCTGCTTCAAGCTTGAAAGTCTGGCACAGCTTCCGAGCCTTCCCGATGAGGACGGTCAGCTGAACCTGAATGAGCTTGGCGCATTACAGCAGGATATCGATTACGGTGACGATACCGCTGATGATATCGGCGCAAACGAGGAATAAATTGCTTTTCTCTGCGGATACTTTTACCGACAGGATACGGGCAAAAACGGAGGGCTTATGGGCTGGCTTATTTTCATAGATATATTGCTCATCATCGTACTTGCTCTCATGCTGTCGGTAACAGTAAACGTGCACCTTAACGATGAAACAAGGATAAAAATAAAATACGCCGGTATAACGATTTTCTCTGTTTCTCCGGAGGACGAAAAGCAGAAAAAGCAAAAGCAGAAAAAACAAAAGCAACATACGGACAATAAAAGAAAGTCTGTTTCAACAGATGACGCGAAATCTGTTGAAAAAACAAATAAAAACGACGCTGACAAGTCCGGCAAGAACAGCTCTGCAAAAAAAACGGGTAAAATCGAAAAAAATGCAGACAACAACGATGGCGGTCTTTTGTCAAAGCTCGGGCTGAGCGGCGACATCGGCGAAACGATTGAATTTGTAAAACAGCTCATCTCATCTGCTTCAAAACCCGTTAAACGGCTTATCAGCCATATCCGTGTAACCAACTTTTATCTGTTTATAACGGCAAGCGGCGAGGATGCGGCGCAGGCGGCGATGAATTACGGCAAGATAAACTGGATCGTTTATACCGCAATAGCACTACTATATGAAGCGGTAAAGCTTGACGTTAAAAAGATAGACATTTCAGCAGATTTCAATTCAGGAAAAACGGAGTACGAGCTTTCGTGCAAAGTAAAACTGAGGCTCGGAACAGCCATAGGCTGCGCTTTATGGCTTTTATTCAGAACAGCAAAATTATATTTGAAGATAAATTCAAAGAATGTAAATAAAACTGCAACGGCTGAAAGCAAAACAAAGCCAAAAGCAGAGAAAGCGTGAGCTTTCGGAAAGGAAATCAAAATGGCAGAACAGCATCCAATCAACGGACTTATGGGAACTTCTATGGAGAAGATAAGAGAGCTTGTTGACGTAAACACTATAATAGGCGACCCTATCACTTCTCCCGACGGAACAATAATTATCCCCGTATCAAAAGTAAGCTTTGGCTTCGTTGCCGGCGGCTCAGACCTGCCCACAAAAGCTCCCAAGGAAGTATTTGCAGGCGGAAGCGGTGCAGGCATCACGATAAATCCGCAGGCTTTTATCGTAGTACAGCGTGACGGCGACGTTAAAATGCTTGAGCTTGGTGCAACCGGCAACAGTGCTATCGACGGTATAATCAGCGGCGTACCCGACCTTATTTCCAAGATCAAGGCTATCTTCTCTAAGGATGACGAAGAATCCGAAGAAAAAACAGAAGAATAAGCAATAACATCTGTCCTTTTCGCATAAGATATACCAAAACTATGCGGAAAGGACAACGCTATGCAAAGAAAGATTCTATCTGTCGCAGCTGCCGTGATTTTTACCGTTACTGCGACTGTGACAGTTTATGCCGAGAGCGGAGAAAAACTGTGTTATCTTGAAAATACCGATAAAAGCGGAATCGGAGTATCGGCTGTCAGTGCGATAATGATTGAAGCAAATACAGGTACGGTTCTCTTTTCAAAGAACGAAAAAGAACACAGACAGATAGCAAGCACGACCAAGATAATGACAGCTCTGCTGACCCTTGAGGCAGGAGAGCCCGACAAGGAATTCGAGGTAGACCCGACCGCCATAAAGGTCGAAGGAACCTCTATGGGACTTCGGGAAGGCGATATTGTAACACGCAGAGCTTTATGCTACGGTATGCTTTTGCCTTCGGGAAACGATGCGGCAAATGCGGCGGCGGTAAATATATCCGGAAGCAAATTGCAATTTGCAAAACTTATGAACAAACGTGCCGAAGAAATCGGTATGAACGATACGAACTTTGTCACACCGTCGGGGCTTGACGCAGACGGTCAGTATTCCTGTGCCTATGATCTTGCCTTGCTTACACGGGAGGCGATGAACAATAAAGACTTTGCAAAAATATGTGGCTTGCCAAAAGCAAAGGTGGCATTCGGAAACCCGGTAAACGAGCGGTGGCTTGTAAATTCCAACAAACTGCTCACAAGCTATGACGGCTGTATCGGTGTAAAAACAGGGTTTACCGACAGTGCGAGAAGAACGCTTGTAAGCTGTGCCGAGCGTGACGGTGTGAAACTTATAGCGGTAACGCTGAATGCCCCGAACGACTGGAGCGACCACACAAAAATGCTGGATTACGGCTTTGAAAAGGTAAAGATGTGCGATTTTACTTATGATTCGTCACGGCTTGTACTGCCTGTGATCGGATCGGATAAGGAAACAGTCGGCGTAAAGTGCGACAGTGTGAAACTGCCGCTTTGCGATGAGCAGAAAGAAAAAGTAACGGTCAAGATTTATCTGCCCGGATTTATTTATGCAGGATTATCCGCAGGCGATAAAGTCGGGAAAATATGCTATGAGCTGAACGGAAAGGCTATTGCAACGGCTGACCTCAGAGCGACTGAAAGCCGTGTACAGACTGAACAGAAAACGGATTTTTTTACCGTGATATATAAATTCATTGCAGGACTGCTTACACGCTGACTGCACTTGAACGGAATATGAAAGGACTATAGGAACAATGGAAAAAGTGAGATTACAGAAGATAATAGCAGACAGCGGCTACTGCTCACGCAGAAAAGCCGAGGAATATATCGAACAGGGCTGTGTAAAGGTAAACGGCAGACCTGTTTCCATTGGCGACAAGGCAGATCCCAAAAACGATATAGTAACGGTAAACGGCGAAAAGATAGCTTCATCCGGCACTCAGCTGAGATACATAAAGCTGTATAAGCCGAGAGGCTATGTGACCACTATGGCGGATACGCACGGCAGAAAGATAGTTACCGACCTTCTGGACGATATCGACGAGCGTGTTTACCCTGTCGGCAGACTTGACAAGGATTCCGAGGGACTGCTGATACTCACAAATGACGGCGCACTTGCAAACGCCATTATGCACCCGTCCCGTCATATAAAGAAACGTTACCGTGTTACAGTAAGGGGCGAGGTAACAGATGACAAGCTGACAACGCTTGCGTCAGGCGTAAAGATTGACACGGGGATTACGCTTCCCTGCACTGTTGCGGTTCTGACCGAAGAAGAAAACAGGACCGTGCTTGAATTTACAATTGCAGAGGGCAAGAACAGACAGATAAGAAAGATGTGCGAAGCGGTTAAATTGCAGATAGTGCGTCTTAAAAGAAACGCTGTCGGAAACGTAAAGCTCGGTATGCTGAAGCCAGGCGAATGGGCAGACCTTACCGCAGAAGAGTTAAAGGGACTGAAAGCACTGGTTTCAAGCGATAAATCAGCAAAGAGAACGGCAAGAAAATGATAACGATACTGAGAAACAAGGACATTTCCGACAAGCTGGTGTTTGAGGCAAAGGATGACGGCGCTCCGGTAGGAGCTATTACCTGCACCACAGACGGTGAAACGCTGTTTGTAGAAACTCTTGAAACACCGTACATAATGCTTGTTGACGGACTTATGAGAACGGCTATGAACTACGCACTCAATCACTATATAAATAAGTGTACCGTAAATATGCAGTCGGAAACGGTATGGAATGAACTTTTAAAACGTGGTTTTGTGCAAAACAACGATAATCACATCTCAGACATTGATAATTTTTTCACATCTCATAAAAGTTGCAAAAAATAGCGAATTTCGCTTGTTATTAAAGCTGAAATGCGCTATAATTATACTCGAATATGATGTGCCCACGGGCATAATTATACAACGGCGGTCGGCGCTTGTTTCAGCAGCTTACCGCTTCACAGAAAAGCGAGAACGGAGGAATTCTGGCAATGAAGAAAACAATTGCTGAAATGGAGCAGACAGCCGCAAGCGAAGCTGCAAACAAGCTCATCTCTCTGTTTGACGAGGACAGCTTTGTCGAGCTTGGCAAATTTGTCGGAGCAAACGGTGAAAAGACAGGCGTTGTAAGCGGTTACGGCTATGTTGACGGAGCAGTCGTATATGCGTACGCTCAGGACACAAGCGTTAACGCAGGTGCGGTAAACACTGCGGCAGCTCTCAAAATCAAGAAAGTTTACGAGCTGGCACTTAAGAACGGCGCTCCTGTTATCGGTATCTTTGACTCAAAGGGCGGAGATATCAAGGAAGGTATGAAGACACTCGGTGCATACGGCGAGATAGCCAAGATGAGTGCGGCACTTTCGGGTGCTGTTCCCCAGATAGCTGTAGTAGACGGCCTTTGCGCAGGCACAGCCGCTATGATAGCTTGTATGGCTGATGTGGTCATTATGACAGAAAAATCAGAACTGTTCATGACAGCACCTTTTACAGCCGATGATAAGACGGCAGGTGCGGGTACAGCCGAGAATGCTGCAAAGTCAGGTGTAGCGGCTATTCTTGCAAAGGACAGCGATGAAGCTATAGCTAAGGCTAAGCAGTTATTATCCGTTCTCCCTGCGAACAATCTTGAAACAGCAGGAAACGATTATTATATGGAAAACGATGCGACTGTATCGGCAGACCTCAAGGGCATCGAGCTTATCAGCTCGGTAGCCGACAAGGAAAGCGTTATTGAGCTTTACAAGCAGTTCGGTACATCTGCGGTTACCGCAATAGGAAGCCTCAACTGGAGAACAGCAGGCTTTGTTGGTACAAACAACGGTGCAAAGCTTACAGCCGACGACAGCGCAAAGATTGCACGTTTCGTTACTCTTTGCGACGCTTATTCGATTCCCGTTGTTACATTCGTTGACAGTGAAGGCTTTGAAAAGTCAAGTGCGGCTGAGCTTGCAGGAAGCATCCGTGACAGTGCAAAGCTCGCACAGGCTTATGCTTCAGCTACAACGGCAAAGATTGCAGTTGTAACAGGCAAGGCTTACGGCAGTGCTTATGTTGCACTCGCAAGCACAGCGGCAGGAAGCGACTTCACATTTGCATGGGAAGACGCTGTTATCGCTCCCACAACTCCTGAAGCGGCAGTTGTATTCTTAAACGGTGTTTCGGAAGACAATGCAAAGCAGGCTCAGGAATATGCAGAAAACGAGGCTGACGCATTCACAGCTGCGGCTAACGGCTATGTTGACAGAGTTATCACAGCCGAGGATACAAAGTCCGCACTGACTTCTGCAATTGAAGCGGCTTCTTCAAAGAGAGTTGTTACTCCTGCTAAAAAGCACGTTAACTTCGTATATTAATCGACATAAGAAAGGATTTTTGTTATGAAAAGATACAATATCACAGTAAACGGTACCGCTTATGATGTAACCGTTGAAGAAACAGACGGCAGTGCAGCACCCGTTGCCGCACCCGCAGCAGCTCCCGCTCCCAAGAAGGCTGCAGCTCCCGCTGCTCCCGCAGGCGCACAGGGCGGCGTTAAGATAAACGCTCCCATGCCCGGTACTATCGTAGACGTTAAGCTCGCAGTAGGCGCTAAGGTTACTAACGGTACAGTAATCGCAGTTCTCGAAGCTATGAAGATGGAAAACGACGTTGTAGCAAGCTGTGATGGTACAATTGCAAGCATCAATGTTACAAAGGGTCAGTCTGTTGAAACAGGCACACTGATTGCAACAATCAATGCGTAACTCTTGACTGAAAGGAATAATAAAGGTTATGGCAAAAGTAGGAATTACCGAAACCGTACTGCGTGACGCTCATCAGTCGCTTATCGCAACCAGAATGACTACTGAAGAAATGCTCCCTATCCTTTCCACAATGGACAAGGTGGGCTATCATTCGGTTGAATGCTGGGGCGGTGCTACATTTGACGCATGCTTACGTTTCTTGAATGAAGATCCCTGGGACAGACTGCGTATATTAAGACGTGAAATGCCTCACACAAAGTTACAGATGCTCTTCAGAGGACAGAATATGCTCGGTTACCGTCACTATGCTGACGATGTACTGGAATATTTCGTTCAGAAGTCTGTAGCAAACGGTATTGATATAATCAGAATTTTCGATGCGCTCAACGATATAAGAAATCTCGAAACAGCCGTTAAGGCTGCCAAGAAGGAAGGCGCACACGCTCAGATAGCTATCTCTTACACACTCGGTGAGGTATTCACAGAACAGTACTACATCGACTATGCAAAGAGAATTGAAGAAGCAGGTGCAGATTCTATCTGTATCAAGGATATGGCAGCTCTGCTTACTCCTTATGAAACAGAAAGACTTGTAAAGGCACTCAAGGGTGCTGTAAATATCCCGATTCAGCTTCACACACACTACACATCAGGACTTGCTTCAATGTGTCTGTTAAAGGGTATCGAATCGGGCGTTGACGTTATCGACACAGCAATGTCACCCTTAGCGCTCGGCACATCGCACGCTCCCACAGAGTCAATGGTTGCCGCATTACAGGGTACAGAGTACGATACAGGACTTGACTTAAAGCTCCTCACAGAGATAAGAGATTACTTTATGACTCTGCGTAAGAAGTACATCGACAGCGGTCTGCTTGATCCCAAGCTCCTCGCAGTTGACGCTAACGCTCTTATATATCAGGTTCCCGGCGGTATGCTTTCAAACCTCCTTTCTCAGCTTAAGCAGGCAGGCAAGTCGGACAAGTTTGAGGAAGTTCTTAAGGAAGTTCCCCGTGTAAGAGCCGACGCAGGCTTCCCTCCCCTTGTTACACCTACATCACAGATCGTTGGTACACAGGCTGTATTCAATGTAATTCTCGGTGAGCGTTACAAGACTGTAACAAAGGAATTCAAGGGTCTTGTAAAGGGTAGCTACGGTAAGACACCTGCTCCCATCGATCCTGAGTTCAGAAAGAAGATTCTCGGTGACGAACAGCCTATCGACTGCCGTCCCGCAGACCTTATCGAGCCTGAGCTTGAAAAGCTGAAGGCTGAATGTGCTAAGTGGTCACAGCAGGACGAGGACGTATTAAGCTACGCTATGTTCGGTCAGGTAGCTGAAAAGTTCTTTGAAAAGCGTAAGGACAAACAGCTTGGCATTGATGCTGAACACGCTGATAAAGCTAACAAGGTAATGCCCGTATAATTTAATTTAACTGCGGCAGGTTGAAATACACCTGCCGTTTTTAATAATCTGAAAAGGACGGAAATATGAACAGACGCAGACGCACAGACGAACCCGTAAAGAATATACACAAAGAAACCGAATATCACACTGTAGTAACCGATGACGGAACGCAGGACGAGGGCTTTAACTGCAAAGCCTGCGGAAAATTCATTACAGTCAGGGACTGCGGCACAAACAACCGTAATCATTGCCCCCACTGCTTATCAAGCATACATCTTGACAACATACCCGGCGACCGCTCAGCCGATTGCGGAGGGATAATGGAGCCTATCAGCATTTATGTCCGTCCCGACGGTGAATGGGCGCTGATACACCGCTGTAAGAAATGCGGCGAGCTTAAAATAAACAGGATAGCGGCTGACGATAACGAATATCTGCTGTTATCGCTTGCCTGCAAACCGCTTGCAAATCCGCCTTTCCCGCTCAGTGCTTTATCAACACCTTTCGGCAAGGATAATAAGTAAACAAGTTCGGGGCTGTGACACAACCAGAAAAAGAAAAAGTGAGTCGAAGCGCAAAAAATAGTGCGCACGGCTCACTTTTTTGGTATGTTGTTTTTAGTGGACTTTTGATATACCGTTTTAGTAATTAAGAACCTATCTTCATAAGAAATGTGTGCGGATTTTCGAGCATAATTTTGTTGCAGAGTAGGCAAAAATCCGCAGGCGGGCTTTCGCCCGGCAAGGATTTTTAACACAGTCTGCGGCAAAATTTGCCGAAAAGACGTGCGCATATGCTTGTGAAGACGGGTTCTAACATTGATAGCAAGCTACCGATTGTGCTGTTTGTCGGGTAGCACTTCTCAGTATAAAATGTAATAAAGTTTCTCTTATGTTCATTGTAACGATGAGGGTAGAAGCAAGCGATCCCTCAGTCTTGCGGCAGATAAAGATGAATTGATTTTAACGTTAATGATATTGCAAATGTTGGTGCGAAATATGACGATATAACTTTGCCGCAAGCCAGCTCCCTTTAGCAAGGGACGGGCAAGGATGCCCGAAGTTGAACGCCCAAAGTTTCGCTAGGATGCGAAACCAACAAAGCGTTCATAAGCCAAGAATTGTGTTGGCGATAAGACACACAAACGACTGAGTTTTAAACGTTTGTATAAGCGGGTCGCTGACGCTCACTTAGTTCCATTTTAGTACAGATATCTCAGGATAGCAGCGTTCTTTTTGGATAGTCGGTGACAGTGCAGTTGCACTGATAAACTCACGGAATTATTAACAGCTTATTGGCACAGAAACTGTTTTCAGCGATGCTAGCACAATATTTATTGTTCTGACTTTTTTACAATATGTTGCATTGCAATTTCAGTGAAACATGATAAGCTGAGAAATTGTATCACAACCGCTCCCGTTGCTTTATGAAAAATCATATACAAAAAGCCCACGCACCGAAACGCATGGGCTTATGTTACATTTTAATGTACTTTACCGTGAACAGAAATTACTTTCTCTTCTTAGCAACGATAACTGCACCTGCAGCTACGACAGCAACGCCTGCAACTGCTGCTACGCCTTCAACACCTGTGTTTGAGTTGGGCTTTGAAGAATCGCCTGTTGTAGGAGCGTCTGTAGCGGGAGCGTCTGTAGCGGGAGCTTCTGTTTCGTCAGGAGTTGTGCTGCCGCCGTTCAGGATAGCGTCGATACCTGAGATTGTGAATGTAACATTCAGGCCCTCATTGAAGTAGATGTCCGAAACCTTTAAAGGAGCATCATTCTTTGTATCACCGTATTCGTTGTAAAGTTCAATACGGAACTTGCCCTTACCTTCGATATCACCGAAGAGAACCTTGCTGGAATCAACAGCGATTTCTGTTGTTTCGCCGTCCTTAACCTGTGTAATCTTAACGTCTGTTACATTAACACCCTTTGACTTAGCGAATTCCATCTTCTCAGCGCCGGTCTTGAGACCATCATAGCCTTCAGCGTCAACGCCTATGCCTAAATCCTTAGCGAGGTCAGCAATATCAACATTGAAAACCATAGCACCCTCAGCTGTTACAGCAGCCATTGTTTCTTCGCCTGTTTCTTCATCAACAGCGGAAGCCTTGATGTCAGCGATAGATACTGTGTATGTACCGTCCTTAGTAACTTCTGCAGTGCCTGCTGTCCACTCTGTGACTGTACCGTCTGAGCCTTCTGTGTGGCCGGTAGCATCCATAATTGAGGGATACCAGTCAGCGTCAGCGTACATAACGGATGCATCATACTGTGCTGATGCTGCAACAGCCATCGTACCTGCTACTGATGCAGCAACAATGCCTGCCATAATTTTTCTTAACTTCATTTTAATGTCCTCCATTAATTTCGTTTTGCGTTTGCACAAATATAAAATTTGCTATCTTCATTATAAATGAAAACGTTTTTATATTCAATAGGCAAACTCAACAAAGCAGCTTTGCTTTTTTGTTGATAATGCACAAACATCACCACGCATTTTCCACATATTGACCTATTGTAACATCGTTACACAGAAATTTAGGCAAAATAATAGCTTAATTTGCTTAATTGAAAATTTCTTCCGTTGAAATGCGATGCTTCAAAACTGTCAAGGTAATAAAGAAAACAGAATGCACAGCACGAATTGATAAAAATTTTCAAAAAGGTATTGCAATTACGGTCGGAATAATGTAAAATATAATAGATAGAATATGGGGCTGAGAGATTAAAAACAAAAAACGACTTTCAGCGGCGGTATTTTCCGCATAAACCCGATAAAATATACGGAGGTATTTTAAAATATGATCACAGCAGGCGATTTCAGAAACGGCATGACCTTTGAAGAGGACGGCAACGTAATGCAGATCATTGAGTTCCAGCACGTAAAGCCCGGTAAAGGTGCCGCTTTCGTAAGAACCAAGATCAGAAACGTAATTACGGGTTCGGTAGTTGAAAAGTCCTACAACCCCACAGCTAAGTTCCCCACAGCATACGTTGAGAGAAAGGATATGGAGTACACCTATAACGACGGTGACCTTTATCACTTCATGGATTCCGAAACTTACGAAGATGTACCGATAAACAAGGCAGAGCTTTCAGACAACTTCAAGTTTGTTAAGGAAAATATGGTATGTAAAATTCTCTCTTACAAGGGTAAGGTATTCGGCGTAGAGCCCCCCAACTTTGTAGAGCTTGAAATTACAGATACAGACCCCGGTTTCAGAGGCGATACAGCTACAAACGTAACTAAGCCCGCTACTCTTGAAACAGGCGCTGAAATCCGTGTTCCTCTGTTCGTTGAAATCGGCGATATTATCCGTATCGATACAAGAACAGGTGAATATATGGAGCGTGTTACAAACAAGTAATCTCAGAACGTGATTACTATATGTAACTACAGAAAGTAAAAGGAGGATTTTTACTATGACAGTTGCAGAAAAGGTATCATACATCAAGGGACTTGCAGAAGGTCTGGGTGTAGATGATTCAACAAAGGAAGGCAAAGTGCTCGCCGCTATCGTTGACGTACTTGACGATATTGCGCTGACACTCGGCGATATAGACGAAGAACTGAACGATGTAGCTGACGTTATGACAGATATGGAAGAAAGCGTTGACTGCCTCGAAGATGTTGTTTACGGCGAAGATGAGGACGATTACGATGACTGTGATTGTGACGACTGCTGTGACGAGGACTTCGATGATGATATGTACGAAGTTACCTGCCCCAGCTGCGGTAACACCATAACGGTTGACTTTGATGTTATCCAGTCAGGCGAAATTCCCTGCCCTAACTGTGGTGAAACACTTGAGTTTGACCTCAGCTGCTTAGAGGACGAGGAATGCGATTGCGGTTGCCACCACGACCACGAATAATCAGATTTGACAGTAACCGCCTGCCTGTACGGCAGGTGGTTATTTTTGCATCTCAAAATCGGACAAATTAAGTCTTTTTTAGCATCCTGCCTTGATTTTTCGGCATAATAGTGGTATACTTACAACATAAACGGCTTTTGCTGATCGAAAGGAAACAAAATTATGAGCGAATGTACTCACGACTGCAGTTCTTGCTCGCAAAACTGCGGCGAAAGAACGACACCTCAGAGCTTTCTTGAAAAGCCTCATGAGCTGTCACATATAAAGAAGGTAATAGGCATAGTAAGCGGTAAGGGCGGCGTAGGCAAGTCAATGGTTACTTCACTGATGGCTGTAACCATGCAGAGAAAAGGCTTCAAGACCGCTGTGCTCGACGCAGATATAACAGGTCCGTCTATCCCCAAGGCTTTCGGTCTGCACGAAAAGGCAACAGGCGACAACACAGGCATCTACCCTGTTATGACAAAGACCGGCATTGAAGTAATGTCAGTAAACCTGCTTTTACCCGATGAAACAGACCCTGTTGTGTGGAGAGGTCCTGTCATTGCCAATACAGTAAAGCAGTTCTGGACTGATGTAATATGGAACGATGTTGACTATATGTTTGTTGATATGCCGCCCGGAACAGGCGATGTTCCGCTGACGGTGTTCCAGTCACTTCCCATTGACGGAATTATCGTTGTAACTTCTCCTCAGGAGCTTGTTTCGATGATCGTCGGCAAAGCTGTTAAAATGGCTGAAATGATGAACGTACCGGTACTCGGCATTGTAGAAAATATGTCATACTACGAATGTCCCGACTGCAAGTCAAGACACAGCATTTTCGGTGAAAGCCACATTGAAGAAGTTGCCGCAAAGTACGATATCAAAAATATTGCGAGAATGCCGATCAACCCGAAATTAGCGGCGGCTTGCGATAAAGGTCTTATCGAGCTTTACGAGGGCGACTGGCTTGATGAAACGTCAGATATGCTCGAAAAGCTGTAATCCGTTTTTAACATCATGACCGCAGACACGTTCTGCGGTTTTAAATATCCGTATTGTCAACCGCATACCGCTTTTGGTTGACAGTGAAAGGTAATTCTCAATATGAAATTAAAAGAACAGGTTCTGCTGATACTTATGAGCAGTAAAGGCGACTATATTTCGGGCGAGGATATATCAAAACAGCTTTACGTCAGCCGTAATGCCGTCTGGAAAGCTATAAACACTTTAAGGGCAGACGGATTTATAATTGACGCCGTGCAGAACAAGGGCTATCTGCTGTCAGGCGGAGAAACCGATGATTTCACCCGTTACGGCACACTCAGGATAAAACAACTTCTGAAAAAATCAGCCGCCGATGCCGACATAACAATAAAAGACAAAGTAACTTCGACAAACACGCTTCTCCGTTCTTCTGCCGAAAACGGCGCTCCCGATAAGACAGTACTTATCGCAAACGAGCAAACAAAGGGCAGGGGCAGACACGGTAAGAGCTTCTACTCTCCCGCCGACAGCGGTATCTATATGTCGATACTTCTCCGCCCCGAATTCAAAGCCGATAAGGCTTTTTTTATAACCGCAGGTGCGGCTGTATCGGTCGTGAGAGCAATCAAAAAAATATGCGGAATAGACGCAGGTATAAAGTGGGTCAATGATATAATGCTTGACGGAAAAAAGGTCTGCGGTATTCTTACAGAAGCGGTAACGGATTTTGAAAGCGGAAGCCTGCAATACGCAGTAATGGGACTTGGTATCAATATCAACCGTCCAAAGGGCGGTTTCCCGTCCGAGATTTCCGACATTGCCTCCAGTCTTTATTCAGATAAGGTTGCGGGAAACGAGCTTAAATGCTCCTTGTCGGCAGAAATTCTGAACAACTTCTTTGACATCTATAGCCATACTTCGATAGAAAAGCTGATAGAGGAATACAAGCGTTATTCGGTAGTACTCGGAAAGCGGATAAAGGTTATTTCATCAAATGAGGAATACTATGCTACCGCTATTGATATAGACACAAACGCACGGCTTATAGTAAAAGATAACACAGGAAATACACATACATTATCCTCTGCCGAGGTTTCGGTCAGAGAGGGACAGGGGTTATAATGAATAAATTATTGAATCATCTGCGTATACGCAGCGAACGACTATACATAACGCTGAAAACTTTTTTCAAGTGGCTTGTTCTTTCGGGGATAACCGGACTTTGCTGCGGTGTTATCGGCTCGCTGTTCCATCTGTGTATGGAATTTGCCACAGAGTTCCGCACAGGGCATTCATTTATGGTGTACTTTCTGCCGGTAGCCGGACTTGCAATCGTATTCCTTTATAGTATCTGCGGACTGAAAAACGATCCCGGTACTAATATAATAATCACATCGATAAGAACCGAAGGTAAAATTCCCGTCAGAATGGCACCGCTCATTTTTATCTCGGCATTTATCACTCATCTGTTCGGCGGTTCGGCAGGACGTGAGGGTGCGGCATTACAGATAGGCGGCGGACTTTCTGCTGAAATCGCAAGGCTTCTTAAGATGGACGAGCGCAACGGAAATCTTCTTGTTATGTGCGGCATGAGCGGACTGTTCTCCGCTCTTTTCGGAACACCGGTCACCGCAACTTTCTTTGCGATGGAGGTAATCAGCGTCGGAGTATTCTACTACTCCGCTATTGTTCCGTGCTTCTTCTCCGCTGTTGTGGCACTGGGCATATCACGGCTGTTCGGAATTGTACCGGTTGTTTATAAAATACCGGTACCTGAGGTCAACATCGTAAATGTAGCGTTTGCTATGATATTGGGCGTAGGTACAGCTCTGCTCAGCATAATATTCTGCTTTTCACTGCACAAGCTGTCAAAGCTGTTGTCATCGAAAATAAAGAACAGCTATATCAGAATTTTTGCCAGCGGCTGTGTTATCGTGATACTGACGCTGATATTCGGCACGGATTATAACGGTGCAGGAATGAATATCATAATGGACGCTATGACAGGCACTACACGCCCCGAAGCGTTCGCACTGAAGCTTGTATTTACCGTCATCACTATAGCAGGCGGTTATAAAGGCGGTGAGATAGTACCGTCATTCTTTATCGGAGCAACGTTCGGCAATCTGTTCGGAACGCTTTTCGGTCTGCCGCCGCAGTTCACCGCCGCACTGGGACTTGTTTCGCTGTTCTGCGGAGTGGTAAACTGCCCGGTAACTTCTCTTCTTCTCAGTATCGAACTGTTCGGCGGAGAGGGAATTATCTTCTTTGCCGCTGCATGCTCGGTAAGCTATATCTTGTCAGGTTACTACGGACTTTACACGGGTCAGAAGATAATGTATTCAAAGCTTCACAGCAAGTACATAAACAGACATACAAAATAAGGAGTTTTCCTATGGAATACGCATTTTCAGAAAACACCGACATCAAGGTATCAAGGGGCCGCCTTGGCTGTATGAACTTCGGCAAAGCAGGACTGTAAAGTGCGTTGCTAAGCTTGCCGAAAAAATACGGCTGTGAAATATCACAGATAGCTGTAGCTTTTATCAACAGTATGAGCCCGTCTGTTATACAGACGGGCTCAATTTGCGCTGACCGTTTTATCCTTTATATCTTTTAAGAACGGAAATTACTCTTATATATTCCTTTCCTGCGGCAATAAGAAGTTTCTGAGCACTGTCATAATCGCTTCTGCGTAAATCTTCGGTAATTTCATCAAATACAGAACGTAACTTTTCAAAGCCGAGATTTGCTGCTATTCCCTTCATAGTATGAGCCGCTCTGAACGCCTTTTCAACCGAATGCTCATTCATTGCGCTAACAAACCCTGCAAAGTGCTCATCGCACAGAAACTCGCATATTGCAGGTTCAACACTTTCTTCATCGCACTCAAGGCGCTGTATTACACTGTCATAATCTTCTCCGAGCAGTTCATAGCATTCTCTCATAGTGAGATTTTTTCTACCGATATACCCGAACACTGCGGCTTTAAGCTTTTTCGATTCTACAGGTTTTGCGAGGTGCTCGTTCATACCTGCCTGTCGGGTCTTTATCTTGTCATCGGTAAAAGCATTTGCCGTCAGTGCAATTATCGGAACAGATACTGCGTCCGGACGGTTGAGGGTGCGTATTGTTCTTGCCGCTTCAAGTCCATCCATAACAGGCATCATAATATCCATCAGGATCACATCGACAGAATAAAGCTCAGAACCTTCAAAGGCTTCAACGGCTTCTTTTCCGTTCCACGCCTTTATCACCGTTGCACCCTCGTTTTTAAGCATAAACTCGGTGATTTCCATATTCAGCTCGTTATCCTCTGCAAGCAGAATATTCACACCGTCAAGCGAGTGGTTTTCGACTACTATTTCCTGCTTTGTTTCAGCCTGCTTTGTCGTGTCTATATCCAGAGGGAGATTTACCGTAAAAGTTGTGCCGATATTTTTCTCGCTTTCACACTCGATAGTACCGCCCATCTTGTCTGTAAGTCTTTTAGCTATGGCAAGACCAAGACCAGTACCCTGATATGATGTTCTTGCACTTTCGTTTTCCTGGCGGAACGGCTCAAACATAACCTTCCGGAACTCTTCTCCGATGCCTATACCGTTATCTTCACATATTATGCTCAGGATCGCGGTTTTTCCGTTATCCGTAACCGAGAGTTCTTTGCAGGACACTTTGACATATCCGCCGTCTTTTCCGTATTTGACAGCATTGCTGATTATATTCATCAGCACCCGCTTGACATGAAGCGGACTGCCTATCAGCCTGTTATGTATATTCTCGCACTTTTCGACAGTCAGTGAGATGTTATGCTTATAAGCGTTCTGCTCATTGAGCGTTACTATATCATCAAATATATCGTATATATCAAACGGCTTATATTCAAGCGCTATTTCGCCCGATTCGAGCTTATTCATATCAAGAATATCGTTGACAAGATCAAGCAGATATCCTGACGCTACCCACGTCTTCCGGCGGCATTCTCTCTGCTTTTCCGGGTTATCGACATTTTTCTCCGCTATCTCTATCATACCGCGTATTCCGTTTATCGGAGTTCTAATATCATGGCTCATGCGCCGCAGAAAATCACTTTTGGCAGCATTCGCACGTTTTGCTTCTTCAGCCGACTGAAGCAGTTTTTCATTGTATTTTTCTTCCGCAATATGGGTTTCACGAATATGCTTTTCCTGTATTGTCCTGTAAAGCAGAATTGCCGCAGAGCATATTATTATATAAATCGTAATTGCAAACGAAGTTGCCGTCCAACGGCTGATATAGACGTCGCCTGCCGGATAATAGACGTATATGTAATAGCTCTTGCACTTATCCATTCCGCCATAGTAGGAACCTTCGCTGTCTGTTAAATGTAAAAAATCACTTGCTTTATCGCCTTTTGACGCATAGCTGTTCAGGATCTCGCAGTCTGTAACTGCTTTCCCGCTGTACTTTTCATTATTAGACGCTATTACGCTGCTTTTGTCAGTAATGATAATGGTTCCGTTCATCGTAAGCTTAAACCCTGACAGCAACAAATCAAGCGTCGGCTGACCGTTGTCTATTACAGCCTTTGTCTGTCTTAGATATGTGAATACTATACCCTTTTTATCTGTGCGTGCAACCGCCGCAAAATCGTAATAATAATCCTTGTTGCTTTCCGTACCGGACGGAGAAGCGTGCATTCTGTCCGCATATATCTTGATCGGTTCGTCGACAATGCTGAGTATATTGTCCTGCTGAATAAAACTTTTCCATTCGTTATATCCCGTGTCATCGCTGTAAATTTCGTTATCAATCCCGCCTTTTTCATCAAGTACCATAATTCCGGTAAGATTGTGGTTAGCGATAAAGCGCTTCATCGTATCATCCGAATAATCATTGAATTCGTACAGATCACGGCTTATTTCCTTTGTCTTATCGATAATGCGGAACAGACTCTTGGCAAGGTCGGACGATGTTATCTCATCATACCGTATGCATTGATTTTTAATATACCCTATCGTTTCGGCAGTAACGTTTTTTGCATTTTCCGTATTATTGTACGAAAATATTGTGAAAACACAGCCGACCAGTACAATACCGACTATGACCATTCCAAAAATTTGTTTAGGAAAAAGCAGTTTTTTATTCTTATTATTCAATCGCTATTCCTCCGAATGCCGCATCGGCATCTAGTCCGTATTTTTCGGCAATTTTGGCAATTGTTCCGTCTTTCATCATATCGTTCAGCACAGATCTAAGCCTTTCCGGAATTTCTGTGTTATTTTCTTTATAAAAAGCTACGCCGAGTTTTGATATCAGCAGATTTTCATCTAGCAATCTGTATTTTCCGTTTACTTCATTGACAAGCTGACGGAGCATATATTCATGACCTGCTATTGCATCTACATATTCTTTATTCAGCGCCGCAAATATGTAATCTATTTTTACAAAACAATATAAATTACCGACTTGCGGCATACCGTTGTTTTTATCTGACAATAATTCCTCAGGCTTTGAGCTTGACTGTACCGCAACTCTTTTGCCGGCAAGGTCTGACAGCTTATAAATATTGCTGTCTGCTCTTACCGCAACCGCTTGCCTGCTGTTCATATACGGTCCTGCCCATTTATACATATTTTCTCTGCCGTTCATTGAAAAGCAACCCCACAGGCAGTCAACCTCTCCGTCAGCCAGATATTTGTCCTTCTCATCCCATACAATATTTTTAAACGCAGCTTTATATCCCATTCTGGCGAAAGCTTCTGTTGCAATTTCAACATCTATGCCGGCAGGATTGCCGTTTTTATCGCTGAAATTGTATGGTTCATATTCATCGCTCCCTATAACTATGACCGGCAAGTCGTTTATCGATGAATATGAATTGTCCTGCGCACAGCCGACAAACAAAGAGGCTGTTACAGCAACTATAACGCAATTAAAAATCTTTTGTAAAATTCTCATTTTCATATAATTCTTATTGTTGAAATGCCCATGATTTCAGTTTTCTGTAAATCAGCTTTTGAATTTTGCTTTGATCTCATCTTGTATATCAAGCATACACTCCAGAAGTTCCGGATTGAATGCACCGCATTCGCCGCCGAGTATCATACTTATTGCCTTTTCATGCGGAAACGCCCTTTTATATACACGTTCGCTGACAAGCGCATCATATACGTCTGCTACCGATACGACCTGTGCGGCTATCGGTATCTCATCGCCCTTGAGCCCGTCGGGATAACCTCTGCCGTCATAACGCTCGTGATGCCAGCGACATATGGTATACGCCACCTTGATAAGCTCTTCATTTTTATACTGTTCGAGCTTTTCGAGCATATCCGCACCTATCATCGAATGTGTTTTCATTATGGCAAACTCCTCATCGGTAAGTCTGCCCGGCTTGTTTAATATCTTATCGTCGATACCCATCTTGCCGATATCGTGAAGCGCTGATGCCATTGTGATAAGGTGTCTTGTATTGCTGTCAAGCTTATACTTGTCGGTCTTTTTAACAAGCTGATCCAAAAGCATCTCGGTAAGCGTCCTGATATGTACTACATGCAGCCCGCTCTCACCGTTTCTGAATTCAACGATCTGGCTCAATATGCCTGTCATCATATCGTTATTGCGTTCTTTTTCATTTATCTGATCGGTAAGGAGCATCAGCAGTCTGCGCTGTTTGGAATACAGCTTTATCGTATTGAAAACTCTGTGGTGTACTACCTTTGCGTCAAACGGTCTGCTGATAAAATCCGATACACCGAGCTCATATGCCTCACGCACCGAATCAGCCGAATTATCGCTTGATATCATAATTACAGGGATGTCATCGATAAAGTAATTGTCATTCATATAATTCAGCACGTCAAATCCGCTGATACCCGGCATTACTATATCAAGCAGTATCAGAGAAATGCCTGTACCGTACTGTTCAATCATAGATATGCACTTTTCACCGCTTTCAGCTTCAAGCACGTTGAACCCGATGCCAAGCATAGACGAAAGTATCTTGCGGTTAAGCTCAGAATCGTCAACTATAAGAATGTTAAGCTTATCTTCAAGAACATAATCCTGTCTATCCTTATCGGTAACTACCGTATCTTCGTGTGACTTTACGGTATACATCAGCTTATCCGTGCGGATAACAGCATTCTGCAAAGGTTCTTTGTCCGCAATTATACCGCCTATGCTGACTGATAAATGTATGCCTGAATATCCTGATACATCTGTTCTGCGGATTTTTCTTCTTATCTCTTTAAGCTTTCTGTTGAAATTATCTTCGTTTTCAACACCCGGCATCAGCAGCAAAAATTCATCGCCGCCGTAACGGATAAGAGTATCAGTTCCTCTTATGCAGCCCTTTATCACACTGACAACTGCATTAAGAACCGCATCTCCGGTATCATACCCTTGCGTATTGTTATAGATCTTGAAATCATCAAGATCTATCATAACAACACCACCGGAGAATATCGTATTTTTAAGCGTTTCTTCAAAATATCTGCGGTTGAATGTATCGGTCAGAGTGTCATTGTAAACCTCTTCGTTGTTTTGGGCAAGCTTGCTTACAAGTTTCTCCCTGCCGTTCCGACTGAATACTGCGTTTTTGTCTATCGGCTTCATCATTTCAATTACGCACGGTTTGCCGTCAACTTCGACATACTTTGCAATAACCTGAAAAATATCTTTGCCGGCAAGTTCCAGCTTTTCTGTCTGGGATTTCGTTTCAAGCGCTTTCAGCTCAACTCCGTCAAGATAGATTTCATCTTCGTCAACATTCAGAAAAAGATTGTTATCCCTGTCCTCCTGCGTACATATTCTGCCGTTTCTGATTTGTTCTTCGCTCAATAGTCTTGCGTAGGCAAACAGTGTCGAGAAACACTCTACCTGCAAATCAGCCTGCTTTTTTGTAAGCTTCATTATTCCTTCTGTCATATTTTCTCCTGACACTAACACACAAGCGTCATCAGCCTTGCAATGTACTGTTCCACTTTGATAAAATACTTTCCGCCTTGTCAAAGTCGCAGTCATCTATCGCCGCCTTTATACCGTCAAAATACGTCTTGTCAGAATCGCTCGTATTCTGCGATATCTTCTCCAGAACATCGTCAATCTGCAGGGCGTCCATATCCGACAGTGCATCGGACAGCTCGTCGAGCAGAGGTTTTATATCCTGATTTTCCGTATTTTCATTATCCTTATTGCCAAAATATGCAGAAAGTACATTCTTCATAGTCTTGTACTCATCAAGGAACTTTTCTATATTATTTTTTATATAAGTGTTGTTATTGTTTTTACCTGCCATCTCCAGATCTTTTGCCATCTGCGACAGCTTGTTCGCTCCTATCTGCTTTGATGTGCTCTTGAGCGAATGAAACTCAATTGTAAGTAATTCGGTGTTACCGTTCTCATAAGAAGCGTTTATCTTTGCAATATTCTTGTCGACAGACCTGTAATACTGTTCTATAACATTGAGCAACAGCTTTTCGCTGCCAATAAGTTCCTTAGCGCTCTTAAGGTCAAGCTCGGGTATATCAGACAGTATATGCTGAGGCTGAGCCTTATTCTCCGACTTGCTGACAGGGATTATTTTTTCTGACGGCAGCCAGCGCCTTATCTTATTTGCAATAGTCCTCAGCGAAATAGGCTTTGCAATAAAATCGCTCATGCCCTCCCGCAGGAACATTTCTCTTGCGCCCCTGGCGGCGTTTGCTGTCAGTGCTATTATCGGCACGTCCGCATATGAAGGAAAACGCTGTTTTATTATATGCGCCGCTTCTATGCCGTCCATTTCCGGCATCATATGATCCATAAAGATAATATCATATCGGAAATTGCGCACTTTCTCAATACATTCCGCACCGCTTGCGGCTAAATCGACCTGCATACCAAGCGGTTCGATAACGCCTTTTGCAACCGCACGGTTTATATCGTTATCATCTACTATAAGTACATATGCTTCGGGAGCTGTAAAGCTGACATTGCTTTCGGCATCATCGCTGCGCACGAACTTTTCACCTATCCCCATTGCCGCCGAAAGAGAAAACGAATATACCGGTTTTCTGATAATAGTTATATTCTCGTTATCGGAATACGCCGTACTGTCAAATCTGTCTATCAGTATGCACTTAAGCCCCGGATTTCTTACTATCAGCTCCTTAGCGTCATCAAACAGTTCGTAATCCGCAATAATATACGCCTTATCGCCGAGCAAATGGTTATCAATGCTGACGGTCTCTGCGCCTATCTCCCTTACTGCCGTTTCAACGCTCTGCCTGAGGTACTGATTTCCAAGCAGAAGACACACAACAGTCCCTGCGGGAGCGCTCTGCGCAACGGAGCGTTCTTCTCTTGTTATCTCCTGGGGAACTTCAAACGTAAATGTACTGCCCTTTCCGGGTTCGCTTTCAACAGATATCGTACCGCCCATAAGACCGAGAAGCTTCTTTGATATTGCAAGCCCCAGCCCGGTACCCTCGACATTACGGTTTCTCTTGCTGTCTATCTGTCTGAACATCTTGAAAAGCCTGCCGATATTCTCCTGAGATATCCCGCAACCTGTATCCGATACAGACGCAATCAGCATAACATTTTCATCCGATATCGGTCGTGTACTGATTTTCAGCGATACATTGCCGCTTTTCGTAAATTTCACTGCATTGTTCAGCAGATTGATAAGTACCTGCTGGATACGCACGTTATCGCCTTTCAGACTGAACGGCAGATCCGGCGGTACATCTATAGTAAATTCAATATTCTTACTGCCTATCTGATTGTTTACAATACCTGCCACATCGTTTATGAGCGACAGCAGTTCATAATCGACAGGCACTATCGACATCCCGCCTGTTTCTATCTTTGAAAAATCCAGTATGTCGTTTATTATCATCAGAAGATGGTGTGCCGATGATTTTATCTGATGAAGATACTCCCTCATCTCATCACTCATATCACGTCTGAGTGCGATCTCCGCAGTGCCGATAACAGCATTAAGCGGCGTTCTCATCTCATGGCTGATATTTGCGAGAAAGTCTGACCGGTGCTCGGCGATCTTAAGCGCGGCATTTGTCATCTGTTTCATCTCGGCTGATTTTGCCACATTCGCCGATATATTGATTGCAATTTCGTATACAGCCTTTGAAAGCTTGTCTGCTGTTTCTTCCGATATTATATTCTCTTCCGGTATTGTTTTTTCTCCGATTTTTGCAAAGCCTGCCGCAAGATATCCGACTGTCTGCGAACCCTGTTTAATCGGCGCACAATAAACTGTAAGTCCGTCAAAGCAGTTTCCCTTTGAAGAATAGCCGGGTTCCGAATGCCTTACAATGGTCGGGATCATGCATCTCATATATTCAACGATACCTGCGTCCGTGTCCATACATTCTTTGATCTGTTTTGGGAAACCCGTTCCACCCGAGTGGCTCATACCAAATTGATTGAGTATTATCGAAGCTACACCGAATACCGAAGAAAGAGAACTTTCAAACTGTTTCAGCGTCTGCGCCGATATGTATTCAGTAATGTCTGTCAATCCGCTTTCCCCCTTAGCCGATAAGGCTTCTGATAAGCAGGAACAGTCTGTCCATATTTATGGGCTTTAATAAATATCCCTGTAAGTTCATTGATAAAACCTGCTGTACCTTATCAGAATCAGTAACTCCCGTCAAAAACACAACAGGTATATTTGCAAGTCTGCCGTCTTCTCTTATTTTGGTGAGTACATCAGCACCGCTCTCACCCGGCATACGGTAGTCCAGCAGTATCAGATCCGATATTTTTGTTTCAAGATACTTTTCTGCCATTTTGCCGCTTGAAACTGTCGTAACATAATACTTATCCTCAAGAGCCGATTTCAGCATTCTCAGTATGTCCTTATCATCGTCAACAACAAGAATATGCTTCTTGGTGATTTTCTCAGCCACCGAAGTAAGATCACCTATCCTGTCATAAGAACCTGCCGAAAAGCTCTGTGCAGTACGCATATGCTTACCTCTTGCAGAACAGCTATTGTCGGTGTCATCGTGCCGCTTTTCACAAAGCGGACCTGCTATCTCAAACACATTGGTGAGTATCGCCGGTACTGTAACGGGACGCCTTAGCATAGTGTCAAAAAGATCAGCATTCTTCAATTTGCATTCTTCACAGATGTCCGCATTTGCAATCAGCATAAACGGCAGGTCAAAGGTCGACTCATTGCGCTTCATAAGATAATACTGCTGTATCATCTCTTCATCGTAATCCTCAAACACCGTAATAAATATATCGGGTTTGAATATTGCGATATGCTGTTTTATGTCATCGGGATAGCCCGGTGTGCTCAGAAAAACAAATCTGTCATCAGGATAAGCAAGCAAATCTTTGAACAGCGACGGTCTGCGGCTGTTGATCAACACTCTGATTTTCAAAATTTTACATCTCCTTCAAATCTTCACAAATGTGTATTATAGCACCTATAAAAATAATATA
>UQBC01000020.1 GCA_900539195.1 uncultured Oscillospiraceae bacterium | reverse complement strand
TAGGGATAGAGAATTTGCTCTATTTTTATAAATACAGACTTTTTCTACAAACTGAGGCTTCTGCTTAATACAGAAGCCTGTGCTGTAAACCTTGCGTGGTTTAAACGCTGTTAGTCTTCAATATAAACTCTTTTCATAACCTGAGGAGTTGTGGGCTTGTCGTTCCAGTCAACCTCGGTATCTGCGATTTCGTCAACTGCGTCCATACCGTCAACTACCTTGCCGAAAGCGGCATAACCGCCGTCGAGATGAGGAGCGTCCTTGTGCATTATAAAGAACTGTGAGCTTGCACTGTCGGGCATCATCGAACGAGCCATAGAGATAACGCCTCTTGTGTGCTTTAAATCATTCTTTACGCCGTTCTGAGCAAATTCGCCCTTGATGTTTTCCTTTGCGCCGCCCATTCCTGTGCCTTCGGGGTCGCCGCCCTGAATCATAAAGCCGCTGATTACACGGTGGAAGATAAGCCCGTCATAAAAGCCCTCTTTAACGAGCTTTTCAAAGTTTGCGCAGGTGATAGGTGCAATTTCGGGATAAAGCTCTATCTTTATCTTTTTGCCGTTTTCCATTTCAATAACTACCATTGGTCTGAATTCCTTTCGTATTTTGTGTTTTCTGTATGTCAATAAGGCTGAAGCCTTACCGATGTTGTTATCCTGCGATAAGCTCGGAATAAATATTTGTATCTGTTCCGCTTATCTCTACTCCTTTAAGCTCGAATAACTCGCTTATAGTTGCAAACTGGAAGCCCTTTTCAAGAAGTATCGGGATCGCTTTATCAAGTGCTTCAACAGTCTTTGAGTTGCCCTCAGCGTCGTGGAGCAGGAAGATCACGCCGTCAGCGGCTTTCTTTTCAAGATATTTTGCTCTGTATTCTGCTGTTACTTTGTCATCCCAATCGTTGCATCCGAGTCCGCTTATAAAGGTCATATCAATGTTATCATACATTGTGCTGTTTACGGCTATGTAGGGCGGACGGAAGAACTTTGGGGTCGTACCTGTGATTTCTTTTACCTTGTCGTTTACATAAGCGATCTCATCTTTTATTTCATCGGCAGTCATTTTATCCATATAGCTGTGTGTTTTAGAGTGGTTTTCAATGTCACAGCCGAGGTCGAATGCACGCTTGACCGACTTTGCGGATTCATCGTTTATATTTGTTCCGATAAGGAAGAAGGATGCCCTGACCTGATATTTTTCAAGTATGTCAAGCACTTCCATAGTTGTGGTGGCATTAGGTCCGTCATCGAATGTTATCGCTATTGTCGGCTTTGACGGGTCAAGCTCATAGTCTATGCGTTTTACTGTATCGCTGTTGTTACTATCGTGTGTGGAAGACACCGATTCGTCCGTCTGAGCGGTCGTTTCGGCAGCGGATGTTTCTGTACTTTCGGAAGAAGCGGCAGAAGGAGCAGTTTCGTCTGTTGAACTGCTTTCAAGTGCGGCAGATGTGCCGTCAGTGCTTACAGTTGCAGAAGATGATGAAGCTGTGCTTTCGGCAGGTGACTGTGATGAGTTTGCAGGCGAGGAACAGCCTGCAAGGCAGAGTGCGGCGATAAGAGAAGCGATTGTGAGTCTTACTTTCATAGTGGTTTTCCTTTCGGTTACTTTTTGTTTTTTCTTATTTGTCTTATATTGATAACATTTATCACGATCCCTGCAGTCACAAACAGTGACAGAACTGCTATCAATATTAGGCTGTTTGTGTTATCCGGGCTGTCTTCCTGTGCGTGTACATCGCTCGTAACGGGCGAATAATTTTCGGGAGCGGTATAGATCTGAGGCTTGGTTGTAGCTGCGGAGGTTTCTGCCGATACGGAGGTATCTGCCGAGGGGGTGCTTTCATTTCTGCTGTCGTGGGCGGTTTCGTCTGACTGATTGAAATATTCGCCGGCACGGAAATAATATCTCTTTTCGGCAAGATAGGCGCAATGATCGAAAGACAGGGCAAGCGGTGAAATATCAAAATACATTTCGGTGTTTGCTCCTAAGGAGGTAAACTCGTTGTTTTTAAATTTCAGGTTGCTGTTCCATACGCAGTCTACCCATATCCATCTGTCATCAATCAGTGCAGCACACCATTCGTGGTTTACCGGTCCGTCTGCAAGCTCGGAGTAATCTACCGTGTCTGACGTTACCGTACCTTTTACGTTTACGACATAAAGCCCCTGTGCTTCACACAGTGCGCTGAAAAGTGCGGAATAGCCGACGCATACTGTTTTGCGGCTTTTGAGAACATTCTTTATGCATATTTCGGACTGAGTTACCGAATTTTCTCTTGCGTCACAGTCGTAATAGATATTGTCGGATACCCATTTCGCTATCGCTTCGAGCTTCTTGTATTCGTCTTTGATATCGCCTGCAATGTAATCTGCAAGATATGCGATTTCGTCAAGCGTCTGTTTCACGCTTTCTTCCGTAAGCTCATCAGTGACATAGCCTGCCCACGATTTTGCGGAGGTCGGTACTGCTTTTTCAAGTACCGAAAGATTCTGTTCGCCGAGCTTGTTGTCGGGGAAGTAGCGGTTATCGTCATACATTATAAGGTAACTCAGCATTGCTCCCGATTTCAGCGTGATAACGATGCGGTCGGAGCTTCCTATAGGCTCGGAAGGGTTAAGTACAGAGGTGAATGTCCCGTCCGGGTTTACCTTAAGAGTTGATGAAACAGTACCGCAGTTCTGAAATGAAATATCCGTAACGGGGTCGTTCTTATAACAACCTTCCACCAATACAGAGCGGCTGTTTATCGTGATCTTGCTGTAGTATTCCTCATTTTCCCCGGTAACAAGCTCATAGCATTTTTCAGGCTTTTTTACGATTTCGTCCGAAGAATTATCATTACTTTCGGCAAAGCAGAAAGTCGGTAAAGCGAAAAGCGTTATCAAAGTGAGGAATAATGCAGGCGTTTTTCTGTTTATAATGAAATCCAAATTTGCTCCTTGTCTTAACGACAATTATTATCAGCTTTCGCTGAGATAATCTCCGTGGATATATTCTCCGTTATCCAATTTGTAATAACCTGTGTCTGTTACGGCAACAACGGTTACAACATCTCCATATGAATACCCTCTGACTGTATCGGAACCCATTATTGCCCTCGTTCTGCTATAGCAGGATTGATTTACATACATTGTGCCGCTGACTGCGTTTTCTGTCCACTCAAGAGGATCTGTTGCAGTTTCAGGTGTGGTTTCGGGTGATTTGGTAGTAGCCGGCGTTGTCGTCTGTGCAGAAGTAGAAGGCAAAGTGGTTTCGGGAGTCGGTATTGTAGTGGTCGGCGGTGTGTACGGTGTGGTGGCAGGAACGGAAACATTGCTTGTATCTGTGCCATTTGAGGTAGAAGTTGTTTTATTGTTTAAAGACATTACGACTGCCAATATAAGTAACATTGCACCGCCGATGCCTATAAGTGTGTCGGTTGCTTTTCCCAAGATACATTATCTCCTTTTTTTGTAAGTAATATGGCTTTGTGCTTAAAAAGTCTGTATACTATTATATCAAGGCAAGGCACAACAGTCAACAGTTGTGGAAAAAAAGGCAGTTATGATGTGAGGATATTCCATAAAATTGTATAATAAATATAAAAATCGAAAAAGGTACCGGTGTAATGAAGTCTGTTATTTTTGTTTTTCAAAAGAAGAGTTGAAGTCATTTTACCTTGACATGAGTATGAAATCATGATATACTTAGAACTGTATAAATCGAACAAAAGAAAACGGAGGATAGTTTTCAATGGCAAAAATTGCAGTTCTCGGCTACGGCGTCGTAGGTTCAGGCACAGTCGAGGTTATTGAGAAGAATAAGGAAGGTCTTTTAAAGAAGGCCGGTCAGGAGATAGAGATAAAGTATATTCTTGATCTGCGTGATTTCCCCGATAGTCCTTATAAAGACAAGTTTGTAAAGGACTTCAACGTTATACTGAACGACCCTGAAATTTCGGTTGTGGTTGAGGTTATAGGCGGTATCAAGCCTTCATACGATTTTGTAAAGTCTTCGCTTCTTGCAGGAAAGAGCGTTGTAACATCAAACAAGGAGCTTGTTGCCAAGAAGGGCGCAGAGCTTCTGAAAATCGCACACGAGAAGGGTGTAAACTTCTTCTTCGAGGCGAGCGTAGGCGGCGGTATCCCGATTATAAGACCGCTTCACCAGTGCCTTTCGGCTAACCGCATAGATGAAATTGCAGGTATCTTAAACGGTACTACAAACTTTATACTTACAAAGATGATCCGTGACAACATGGCGTTTGACGACGCATTAAAGACGGCTCAGGAACTTGGCTATGCCGAGCGTAACCCCTCTGCCGATGTTGACGGTATCGACGCTTGCAGAAAGATCTGCATACTTGCATCTCTTTCGTTCGGCAAGCACGTTTATCCGGATAATATCCATACCGAAGGTATCACGAAGATCACACCTGAGGATGTTGCATACTGTGAGAATTTCGGCGGCTCGATAAAGCTTATCGGCTGGGCTTCAAGACAGGATGACGGCAAGGTAGCTGTTATGGTTTGCCCTGCATTTATCCACGAGGACAGCCAGCTTGCAGGCGTTAACGATGTGTTCAACGCAATACTCGTAAGAGGCGACTCTACGGGCGATGTTGTATTCTACGGCAAGGGTGCTGGCAAGCTCCCGACGGCAAGTGCGGTTGTAGCCGATGTTGTTATCGCTGTGAAGATGAACTCATCGAGTAAGTCGCTTTACTGGGAGGACAGCGATCAGGACTTCATAGAGGATACAGACAAGATCGTTCTTGAAAATTACATCCGTGTAAACGGCGTTTCAAAGGACGAGGCTGAGGCTCTGTTTGGCAAGGTAAGCTATCTTACAAGAAAAGGCGCTCCGGACGGCGAGCTTGCGTTTATTACTCCCGCTATCAGCGAAAAGGATTGCAACGAGGCTGTTGCAAAGCTCGGTGACAAGGTGCTCGGTCGAATAAGAGTTCTTGATTATTGATGAAAATTTAATACCCTATCTGAAAGGAAAAACAACAATATGTCCGAAAATCAACCGAAGTATAAGAGAATACTTTTAAAGCTCAGCGGTGAGGCGCTTGCAGGCGACAAGAAGATGGGACTTGATATGCCCACTGTCACCGAAATATGCACGAGCATTAAGAAGTGCTATGACGTTGGTACCGAGATAGGTATCGTTGTCGGCGGAGGCAACTACTGGAGAGGCCGTTCAAGCGAGAATATGGACAGAGTAAGAGCCGACCATATCGGTATGCTTGCTACAGCAATGAACGCACTTGCTGTTGCCGATGTACTCGAAAGTCTTGGCTGTCAGGTCCGTGTGCAGACTGCCATTGACATGAAGCAGATAGCCGAGCCGTATATAAGACAGAAGGCTGTAAGGCATTTTGAAAAGGGAAGAATAGTGATATTCGGCTGCGGTACGGGCAGCCCGTTCTTCTCGACAGACAGTGCCGCTGCACTGAGAGCCGCAGAGATAAATGCGGATATACTTCTCAAAGCAACTATGGTTGACGGTATCTATGACAAGGATCCGCATAAGTATGACGATGCTGTTAAGTACGACTCGCTCACACATCAGCAGATACTCGTGCAGAGCCTCAAGGTTATGGATAGTGCCGCTGCGGCTATGTGCCGTGAAAACAAGACACCTATCCTTGTATTCGATCTGAGCAGACCGGATAATATCTTTGATGCTGTAATGGGCAAGAAGATAGGTACGGTAGTCAGCGACAAGTAAGCTACAGGTAAATAAAAAACGATAATATACACCCGAAAGGAAATTAACCAATGAAAGACGTAATCAATACCGCTAAGGACAAGATGGGCAAGTGCGTAGCCGCTGTTGAAACAGAATACGCTTCAATCCGTGCAGGCAGAGCAAATCCCGCAGTGCTGGATAAGGTGACCGTTGACTACTACGGTGTTCCCACGCAGATAAACGCTATGGCGGCTGTTGCCGTTTCAGAGGCAAGAGTGCTTGTTATCACTCCCTGGGATGCTTCAACACTGAAGTCTATCGAAAAGGCTATCCTTGCAAGCGATATCGGAATCACTCCCACTAACGACGGTAAGGCTATCCGTATCACATTCCCGCAGCTTACAGAGGAAAGAAGAAAAGAGCTTTGCAAGCAGGTAAAGAAGATTGCCGAGGAAGGTAAGGTAGCTGTCCGTAATGTCCGCCGTGACGCTATGGAAAAATTCAAGGCTATGAAGAAGAACAACGAAATAACCGAGGACGATCTTAAGAACTGCGAGAAGGACGTTCAGAAGCTCACAGACAAGTACTGTGATGAAATGGACGCCGCAAGCAGCGCAAAAGAAAAAGAAATCATGACAGTTTAATTATCGGTAATTGGAATTGGCTGATATAAATAAAGACGCTTTACCGTGTGTTCCGCTCCATGTAGGATTTATTATGGACGGAAACGGCAGGTGGGCTAAAAAGAGAGGACTTCCGAGAAAGGCGGGTCATTCACAGGGTGCAAAGGTATTCAGGCGCACTGTTGAGGATTGCCGTGACATCGGAATAAAATATTGCACATTCTATGCGTTTTCAACGGAAAACTGGAAGCGTCCGAAGGATGAAGTTGACGCCATAATGAAGCTGCTTGTAAAATATCTTGACGATATACGCAGTATGGCTCAGAAGAATACAAGGATAATCTTTCTCGGGGATAAGTCTGCGTTTGATGATGATATACAGGCAAGGCTTGTCGAGATCGAAGAAATATCAAAGAATAATGACGGTCTGTACGTTCTTGTTGCACTGAATTACGGCGGCAAGGACGAGATACTGACTGCCGCAAAGCATCTTGCTCAGGATTATAAGGACGGAAAGGTAAACCTTGACGACTTTACCGAGGACGACTTTGACAATTATCTTTATACAAAGGGCATTCCTCCGGTTGATCTTATTATAAGACCGAGCGGAGAGCAGAGAACCTCCAACTTCCTTATCTGGCAGGGAGCTTATGCCGAGCTTTTGTTTATGGATGTTCTGTGGCCGGATTTTTCAAAGAAGGATCTAATTGCGGCTTGCAACGAGTATTCAAGGAGAAACCGGAGATTCGGCGGACTGTAATGCACTTCTGAAAGGAATAAGAACTACAAGATGGTAACCAGAATTGTGACCGCTCTGGTAGCAATACCGATCGGTATATTAATAATTGCGCTGAACAACGAGGTACTTTACTACGTTGCTATGACAACTTTTTCGGTTATAGCTGTGTATGAGATGCTCGTTACGACCAAATATCTGAAGAATAAGTTCACATCAGCCGTAAGTCTTATATTTGCGGCTATAACACCTATTATTTTCTGGATAGAACCGCTCAGGAACAACGTAAAGCTGATTTACTTCGGTTTTGTTGTAATAATGCTTCTCGGAATACTGTTCAATCACGAGAAGGCAAGATTTGAGCAGGTCGCACTTGTTGCGTTTGTATCGATTACGATACCTCTTGCGCTCTGCTCGATAGCATTTATACGCTCAAGATTCCCGGATCACGCTATGTTCCTTATAGTTTATACTATGGTAAGCGCATGGGTGGGAGATGCCGGTGCGTATTTTGTCGGAACGTTTTTCGGAAAGCATAAGATGTGCCCTGCGATAAGCCCCAAGAAAACGTGGGAGGGCTTTGTCGGAGGTATAATAACATCAGGCGTTTTTGCGGTTATAATGAGCTTTGCGTATGAACTTATCGACAGTATGATAAATGGCGGAGTGCATACATTCAGCGTAAACTGGGTATATCTTACTGTTCTTGCACTTGTTATATCCGGACTGGGAGTAGTCGGAGATCTCTCTGCGTCACTTGTAAAGCGTGAATGTTCTGTAAAGGATTTCGGCAATATATTACCCGGACACGGCGGTATTCTTGACCGTTTCGACAGTGTTCTGCTTGCCGCACCGTTTGCATATATGATGTTCCAGATATACTTCCCCATAACCCCAATAGCATAATCGTATAATCATATTACAATGCCGAAGCGGAATACTCTTCGGCATTATTTGTCATAAAGAGGTAACAATTGAGTATTATAAAGAATATAGCCCTGCTCGGCAGTACAGGTTCGATAGGTACACAGACGCTTGACGTATGCCGTATGCACGGTATTAAACCGATTGCACTTTGTGCCGCAAAAAACACCGCACTTCTTGAAAAGCAGGCTCGTGAATTTATGCCCGAAGCTGTCTGCATATATGACGAAAACCGTTACAGCGATATGAAGCAGCGGCTTTCCGATACCGATATAAAGGTGCTGTGCGGAATGGATGGGCTGTGTGAGGTGTCATCACTGAAAACGGACGCTGTTGTAAATTCGGTCGTAGGTATGGTAGGGCTTCGTCCTACTCTTGCGGCACTTGACGCAGGCAACAAGGTGGCGCTTGCTAACAAGGAAACGCTTGTTACAGGCGGCGAACTTGTAATGAAAAAGGCGAAGGAGAAAAACCTGCCGATACTGCCGATAGACAGCGAGCATTCCGCTATATTCCAGTCGCTTATGGCAAGCGGAGGAAGCGGTATCGAGCGTATACTGCTTACGGCATCGGGCGGTCCGTTTTTCGGATACAGCTATGAAAAGCTGAAAACAGTAACAAAGGCACAGGCGCTGAAGCACCCTAACTGGAACATGGGACAGAAGATAACAACAGACAGCGCAACGCTTATGAACAAGGGGCTTGAGCTTATAGAGGCGGTGTGGCTGTTCGGAGTTACTTCTGAAAAAGTGGAGGTAAATGTTCACAGACAGAGCATTTTGCACTCTGCGGTCGAGTTTGAGGACGGCTCGGTCATAGGTCAGATGGGCGTACCCGATATGAGAATACCGATACAGTTTGCGCTGACCTATCCCGAAAGGTTACCGTCACCGGCAAAAAGGCTTTCTCTTTTTGATGTCGGCACTATGACGTTTGAAAAAGCGGACGAGGAAACGTTCCTATGTCTTAAATACGCCAAGAAGATGATAGCAAAGGGCGGTACAGCCTGCACTGTGCTTAATAGCGCAAACGAGGCGGCTGTCGGACTTTTCCTTGAGGATAAGATACCGTTTTATCGCATAGGAGAGCTTGTTGCCGACGCTTGTGAAAATGTAAGGGAGCATAAAGAGGTAACGCTCGGCAATATACTGGACAGCGAAAACACGGCAAGAGAATATGTAATCACACACGTTTAAACAAGGAGGCACTTTTGAACATACTCAATATTTTACTCGGAATACTTCTGTTCTTTATAATCATACTCGTACACGAATTCGGACATTTCACGGTTGCAAAGCTGTGCAAGATGAAGGTCAAGGAATTTGCAATCGGTATGGGACCGAAGCTGTTCAAAAAGCGTATAGGAGAAACTGTGTTTGCCTTCAAGGCACTGCCTATAGGCGGCTCGGTCATGCTTGACGAGGACGTTGAAAATGACGATCCGAGAAGCTTCAGAAACAGACCTGTGTGGATGAGAATACTGGTAATTGCCGCAGGTGCGTTTATGAACTTCGTTCTCGGATTTATCTTCTGCATTATTTCCGTGCTTTGTTCAAGCAGTGTGACTACAACTACGGTTGCGGGTTTCCAGGAGGGTGCGGTAAGCTCTTCTGTACTGCAAGCTTATGATAAGATACTGAAAATCAACGGTATGAATATCTATACTACTATGGATATTTCGTTCCAGCTTTCAAATTCACAGTCAAGGGGTATAGGCTCGCAGTATTACAGCTATGACTTTGTGGTTGAGAGAAACGGTCAGACGGTTGAGCTGAAAGACGTAAAGTTTGCGTCACGCTCATATGCAAAAATGATTTCGGAATATAAAAAGCTGGTGGGTGAAAAAGAGGGCTATGCGGCACTTCCCACCGAATATTTCGATATAGATACTAACAGCTATACCGAGGCTTTCAAGGAGCTTGAAAAGAACGATGCAGAATTTGCAAAGTCATTTACAGCAATTGCCGATGAATACAAAAGCGGATACACTTCGGAAGAGAACAATATGTATCTTGACTTCATCGTATACGGTCAGAAGCATAATTTTGTGAACGTTATACAGGCGGCGTGTGCGGACTTTGTTTCATACGGCAGGCTGATATGGATCTCGTTCGGCAATCTGCTCAACGGCACTTACGGCCTTAACGAGATGTCAGGTCCTATTGGCGTTGTACAGAGCGTAAGCACGGTTGCGTCATTCGGCTGGGGTTCTCTTATGACGCTGGCGGCACTTATTGCGATAAATGTCGGCATTGTAAATCTTCTGCCTATACCCGCTATGGACGGCGGACGGCTTGTGTTCCTTTTTATAGAGCTTATCAGAGGAAAGCCTGTCAAGGCGGAGCACGAGGGAATGGTGCATTTTATTGGCATTGTTGCGCTTATGGTGCTTATGGTTATAGTAACGTTCAATGACATTGCGAGAATATTTACGGGCGGTTAAAATGAGCAAGAAAAAAGTTAAAGTAGGAAATCTCACTCTCGGAGGAGAGCATATATATATACAGTCGATGCTGAATATCCCTGCTGATGATGTTGAGGGCAATGTAATGCAGGCAATCGAACTTGAAAAGGCAGGCTGTGAGATAATACGCACGGCTGTGCCGACGGTAAAGAATGCAGAGCTTATTTATGCGCTTAAGAATGCGGTCAATATACCTGTTGTAGCTGACATACATTTTGATTACAGGATAGCGCTCGAATGTGCGGCGGCAGGTGTCGACAAGATAAGGATAAATCCGGGAAATATCGGGGATAAGGACAGGGTTAAGGCTGTGGCGGACGCTTGCCGCAACCGCAATATTCCTATAAGAATAGGCGTGAACAGCGGCTCAGTCGAGCGTGAGCTTCTTGCTAAGTACGGCGGTCCTACCGCACAGGCACTGGCAGAAAGTGCTTCACGTCATGTCGAAATGCTCCGTGAATTTGATTTTGACGATATAGTGCTTTCAGTAAAATCGTCAGATGTCAAGCTGATGACGGAGAGCTATCGTCTGATACACGAAATGTACGATTATCCTCTGCACCTCGGAGTGACCGAGGCAGGCACAGCCCGTATGGGCATAATCAAGTCGGCGGCGGGAATAGGCTCGCTGCTCCTTGACGGTATCGGGGATACGATAAGAGTATCGCTGACAGCCGACCCTGTAGAAGAAATCTATGCCGCAAAGGATATACTTAAAGCAGTAGGCATAGGCGGCGGTGTGCAGATAGTTTCATGCCCGACCTGCGGAAGAACCGGAATTGACCTTATTTCTATAGCAAAGCAGGTCGAACAGCGTACAAGAGATATAACAGCCAATATAAAGATAGCTGTAATGGGCTGTGTTGTAAACGGCCCAGGCGAGGCGAGAGAGGCAGATATAGGTATCGCCGGTGCAAAGGGCGAGGGTATAATCTTCAAAAAGGGCGAGGTTATCCGCAGGGTACCCGAAGAAAAGCTTGTTGACGAGCTTATGTGTGAAATCGGCAAATTAGTAAGCGATAAAGAGAACTGATAAGGAAAGTGAAATAATGGCAGCCATTTTAAAAGAACTTCTGAATAAGGTTGAAATGCCTCAGCAGACGGCAGACGCAAAACTGCTGTCGATACTGTGTGACGAAGCGGATAAGAGTATGATACTTCAGCTTGAATCCGATGAATTGATACCGTACAGCGTACTTGCCGAAACCGGCAATGCGATAAAAAAGTATCTCGGTGTGCCGTCGGTAAGAATTTACCCTAAATATGCGCCTGAGCTGTTCAGCCCGTCATATCTTTATGACATTATTCAGATATTGAAGCCGTCACACGGAGTAATTAACGGCTATATGGATGATGCGGAGATAAGCGACGACGGAGATACGTTCGAGTTTACGCTTATGCACGGCGGAATTGACCTTCTATACAGCGAGAAGATAGACAAGGAAATCGAGAAGTTCACAAAGGGTGTTTTCTCAAAAAGCGTAACGGTAAAATTCAGCGAAAATGCGACAGTAGATTATGCAGACCTTGACGAAAGATATTATGAGGAATTGTCGGCACAGCCGCTTCCGGATTTTGATGAGATTGACAGAAAAGCGGCAGAGCGTGCAAGCGAGAGCAAAAATTCAAGGGGCAGGAAATCAAGACCCGAGCCGAGAAAGCGTCCGGGCAAGATAACGCTTACATATCTTGAGGATAAGCTGAACACGGACGGACTTTTATATCTCGGAAACGAGATAACCGAAGCACCGCAGTCGCTGAAGTCACTGGGCGAAGAAAGCGACAGCGTCACGGTATGGGGAGAGCTTACCGATGTTGAGCATAAGGATACAAGAAACGGCGTTTATACGATAATCACGGCGGCACTTTGTGACGATACGGGAAGAGTGCCTGTAAAACTGTTTGCCAAGGCTGAAATAATAGACGATTACGATTTTCTTGAAGACGGTGCGGTTTTTGTTATGCACGGCAGCTATAAACTCGACACATTCGCAAATGAGATGCAGTTCAACCCGACAGATATTATGCAGGTATCACTCCGTGACGACTATACAATGAAAACACCCGCTCCGAAGCCCTCTTCACAGGGAGGAAGCGCATCCTCTGCTCCGGCAATGACAAAGGCAAACGTGTTTGCAGAGCCTGAGGAAATGGATCTGATGTTTGAAACAACTCATTTCGGAAGCAAAGCAAAGCTTGTAATGGGCAAGCCGATAAATGACCCGCCCGTTGAAATGGCAAGCGTAATGACAGAGCGTGACAACGTTACGGTATGGGGTGAGATCTTCAACGTTGAAAAGAAAGAAACAAAAAGCGGCAAGTCAACGATAATCACAGCCGCATTCAGCGACAGAACTTCATCTATGATAATGAAGCTGTTCGTATATAACACAAAGCTCGACAGTTACAGCTTTGTCCAGAACGGTACAAAGATACTTGCAAACGGCAGTTATAAGATGGACGATTTTCTGCACTATAACTGTTTTACTCCGCAGTCGGTGATGCTGGTTGATGTAAAGTCAAAGCAGGATAACGCTCCCGAAAAGAGAGTAGAACTGCATATGCATACAAATATGTCGGATATGGACGCAGTTACAGCTCCGTCAGTGCTTGTAAAGCAAGCTCATGCATGGGGTCATAAGGCGGTAGCTATAACCGACCACGGCAACGCACAGGCATATCCGGAGGCTATGAATACCGTTGAGAAGATAAACAAGGACGATCCCGACTTCAAGGTGATATACGGACTTGAGGCATACTTTGTAAATGACGGAAATGCAGTTGTTGACGGGTGTGACAATGTAAAAATCGAGGACGATATAATCGTATTTGACATAGAAACAACGGGACTTCACCCCGCAAACGAGCGTATAACCGAAATAGGTGCGGTAAAGCTGCGTAATATGGAGATAGTTGACCGTTTTTCTACTTTTGTAAACCCGATGATGCCGATACCGTCAAATATCACGGAGCTTACGGGTATCACGGACGATATGGTAGCGGACGCTCCGACAGAGGATATTGCCGTAACCGACTTTATGACATTCTGCGGTAATGCGCCTGTATGCGCACATAACGCGAAGTTTGACGTTTCGTTTATAAGAAGCGCCGCCACGAGAATGGAAAAGAGCTTTGATAATCCTGTAGTCGATACGCTGAGTATTGCAAAAGCGGCGCTCAAGGGTATCAAGAACTATAAGCTTGACACTATAGCAAAGTATTTCAAGCTGGGCGACTTTGACCATCACAGAGCGGTTGCGGATGCAGAAATGCTGTGCATGATATATATGCACATAGTAAACGATACAAGAAAGACCGCTAAGCTTGAATACATAGGCGACTTCAACACGGCATTCGGAAGTGTGGATATAAAGAAGCTGCCTACATATCACCAGATAATTCTTGTAAAGAACAAGGTCGGTCTGAAAAATCTGTACAGACTTATTTCCGCATCGAACCTTGATTATTTCTATAAAAAGCCGAGAATACCGAAATCCTTGCTGTCGCAATACAGAGAGGGACTTATCATAGGAAGTGCGTGCGAGGCGGGCGAGCTTTTCAGGGCGATACTTGAAAAGGAATCGCAGGAGAAGATAGAGGAAATCGCATCGTTCTATGATTATCTTGAGATACAGCCTATCGGCAATAATATGTTCCTGCTGAGAAACGGCAAGGTAAGCAGTGAAGAGGATCTGAGAGATCTCAACCGTGCCATAGTCGAGCTCGGCGACAGGCTCGGAAAGCCGGTAGTCGCTACCTGTGACGTGCATTTCAAAGACCCTGAGGACGCTGTATTCCGTGAGGTACTGCAGGCGGGACAGGGCTATGAGGACTTTGCAAATCAGCCGCCGCTTTATTTCAGAACTACCGATGAAATGCTTGAGGAATTTGCTTATCTCGGTGAAGAAAAGGCGAAGGAAGTCGTTATTACAAACACAAACAGAATCGCCGATATGATCGAGGTGGTACGGCCTATCCCCACAGGCACATATACTCCTCACATTGACGGTGCAGACGAAGAATTACAGCAGCTTTGCTGGGACAGGGCGCACGCATGGTACGGTGACAATCTGCCGGAAACAGTTGAAAAACGACTCAAGAAGGAGCTTGACTCTATCATAAAGCACGGATTCGCCGTACTGTATATGATAGCGCAGAAGCTGGTTGCATTTTCGGAAAAGAACGGTTATCTTGTCGGCTCACGAGGCTCGGTAGGTTCATCGGTAGTTGCCATAATGGCAGGTATCTCTGAGGTAAACCCCTTGCCTCCGCACTACAGATGTCCCAAGTGCCGGCACAACGAATTTATCCTTGACGGCTCATACGGCTCGGGCTTTGACCTGCCGCCGAAAAAGTGTCCGAACTGCGATATAGATATGATCCGTGACGGTCACGATATACCGTTTGAAACGTTCCTCGGATTTGACGGCGATAAGTCGCCCGATATTGACCTTAACTTCTCGGGCGAGGTACAGGGAAAGGTCCACAGATACACCGAAGAACTGTTCGGTAAGGATCACGTTTTCAAGGCGGGTACTATCTCCGCCGTGCAGGAAAAGACAGCCGAGGGCTTTGTACGCAAATGGCTTGAAAAGAAGGGTATGACGGCAAATCCTGCTGAGATATCACGTCTTGCGGCAGGCTGTACAGGCGTTAAGAGAACAACGTCACAGCATCCCGGCGGAATGGTCGTTGTACCGAGCGATTATGAGGTTTATGACTTCACGGCGGTTCAGCACCCGGCGGATAAGACGGAGAGCGATATGATCACAACGCACTTCGACTTCCACGCACTGCACGATACTATACTTAAGCTCGATGAACTCGGACACGATGTGCCGACGCTGTATAAGCACCTTGAGGATATGACGGGCATAAAGATAGCGGATGTTCCGACGAGCGATCCTAAGGTCATGGAACTGTTCACCTCGACAGAGCCGCTCGGCATAAAAGAGGAGGATCTCGGCGTTTCAAGCGGTACATACGGTATCCCCGAATTCGGCACGCCGTTTACACTGCAGATGCTTAAGGACGCACAGCCGAAGAAATTCTCCGACCTTTTACAGATTTCGGGTCTGTCGCACGGTACTGACGTATGGCTCGGAAACGCACAGGATCTTATCTCTGACGGAACCTGCACGATTTCAGAGGTTATCGGATGCCGTGACGATATTATGGTTTACCTTATGCATCAGGGTCTTGAGCCGAAGCTTGCATTCAAGATAATGGAGATAACCCGTAAGGGTAATGCCAAGAAGCTGTTCAACGAGGATATATACAAGGCGTTTGAAGAAAACAATGTACCGCAGTGGTATATTGAAAGCTGTAAGAAGATAAAGTATATGTTCCCTAAGGCACACGCCGCCGCTTATGTAACCGGTGCTGTAAAGCTGTGCTGGTTCAAGGTCTATTATCCGTCGGAATTCTATTCTGCGGTACTTACAAAGCACACTGAAAATATAGATGTAAAGACGGTTCTCGGTGGTAAGGAGAGCGTAAGAAACAAGATACAGCTTATTCAGTCAAACCCGGAGGCTACTGCAAAAGACAAGGGTATGCTTGACGCACTGCTGCTGATATATGAAATGATGCTAAGAGGTATCACGTTCCTGCCTGTTGATTATAAGAAGTCGAGGGCTACAACTTATGCGATAGAGGACGGAAACCTCCGTCTGCCGTTCCTTGCGGTAGAGGGCTGCGGTGAAAACGCCGCAATTAAGCTCAAGGAAGTTATCGACAAGGGAGATTTCATCTGCCTTGAGGATATTCAGGCACAATCAGGTATAAACAGCACCGTTCTCAGCAAGCTGTATGATATGAACGTATTCGGGGATCTCCCTCAATCCGCACAAATCTCATTCTTTTAAGCGGCAATGTGCCGCTTCAAATTCCGACCTTGCGGCGAGTCGCCGCAGACAATTCCGCCTTTGGGGCAGTTTCGGCTATCCGCAGGATAGCAAAACGGCGGGCGGCAATGTCCGTTCCGAATTCCGACCTTTTTAAAGGTCGGTGAGGGGCTGAAGTACGGCGGACGGTCGGGGAGCAGTGATACAACAGACATTAAACAACAAATATTGATTGTTGGAAATATAAAGTGTTTTAAGAAAGGCAAAGTAAAAACCAAATGAACTATTCGTTCAACGTGAGAATTCTCAGTCATTTTTATCACAGCGCAGTAAAGGCTGAACTTGAAAGACGGAATTTTCCGAAAGATATGGCGAAGAAGATTTTTGCCGAGCATAAGGCGATAGTTACCCGTGCAAAAGACATCGGCAAGTCAAAGCTGATGAGCTCTTATATGATGGGCGCATATTTTATCGCTATGAACCGCAGTACAGGAAAGACGGCGGAAGAAAATTACGAAATATTAAAAGACGGATTATGTGCTTCAAAGCTGTTTCACAAAGCTGTAGGAAATGTAGACAGTTATCTTGACGAAAAGAAGATGCCCGGACGTCTTGCGTGGTCGGAAGAAAGCCACAAGAGAAAATATGAAAACGACTGGGTAGTTGATATATTACCTGCAAACGATGAATATGAGCTTGGTTATGACTATCACGAATGCGGTGTATGCAAGTTGTGCAAAGACGAGGGCTGTCCCGAACTCGCACAGTATATGTGCCGTATGGACTATGTTCTTGCGGACATTATGGATATGAAGCTCACAAGAACAAAAACTATAGCTGAGGGTGCTGATATGTGCGACTTCAGATACAGCAGAAAGTAAATTTGACTTAAAAGGATAACGGTACACAATGAAAACAGCGGCTATTATATGCGAATACAATCCGTTCCACAACGGACATAAATATCACATAGAGCAAACCCGTTTACAGCACGGCGCAACTCATATCGTATGCGTTATGAGCGGAAATTTCACCCAGAGGGGCGATGTTGCGCTTGCGGATAAATATGCGAGAGCGAGAGCCGCACTTATGGGAGGTGCGGATCTGGTGGTCGAACTGCCTACTCCGTTTGCACTGTCGAGTGCGGAGCATTTTGCTATGGGGGCTTGCCGTATTGCCGATTCACTCGGTTGTGTCGATATGCTGAGCTTCGGCAGTGAATGCGGTGATGTTTCTGTGCTTGAGGAGGCGGCAGGAGCAGTTGAATATGCGGTGCAGACCGATGAGTTTTTCAACCTTATGCGTAAAGGCGCTTCGTATCCTGCGGCACTGAAGCAGACGGTCGAGAAGAATTATACGTCAGATGTCGTGCAAACGCTTACAGAGCCTAACAACACGCTGGCTGTCGAATATATCCGTGCGCTTGACAAGCTGGGCGGTATGATAAAGCCGGTCACGGTAATGAGAAGCGGTGCGGCACACGACAGTGACGAGGGCAGTGATACGGTGATAAGCGCATCAAGGCTCAGAAAAATGCTGAGTGCAGGCGAAGATGTAAGCGCATATACCGATTTTGCCGATTATGAGAATTTCGCACATATTGAAAATATCGAAACTGCAATCCTTGCAAAGCTACGCACTATGTCAAAGTCGGAATTTGAACGGCTTCCCAACGGCACGGGCGGAATGGACAGCAGGATATATAAAGCGGTACGTACCGCGGTATCATTGCCGCAGTTACTGCTTATGATAAAATCAAAGAATTTTACTATGGCAAGAATACGCAGACTTGTGCTGTGTGCATTCTTAGGCATAACGGGAAACGATCTTAAAAATCCTCCTGCTTATGCGAGGATACTGGGAATGAATTCAAAGGGCAGGGAAATACTTGCCGCAGGGGAGCATAAGCTGTCTGTGGACACATCGCTTTCGGCACTGGCAAAAACAAGTGCGGAAGCGGAGCGTTTTGCAAGACTTGAAGAAAGAGCGGGAAATCTGTACGCATTGGCGCTTGATAAAAAACAGCCGTGCGGTACCGAATTTACTTCAAAGCCGGTTATAATATAAACAGGAGGAAACAGTATGGACAACGCAGGAAAATACAGAGAGCTTCGTGAAATGCACAAGGAATTTATATATCACGGCTACGACATTGCCGATGACGGAATATTCTTTCATTTTTCGATAGATGATTATCATTTTTATCCCTCGTGGAAAACCGAAAGCGGACTTCTCAAAAACGTAACTCCGTTTCTCGAATACATAATATTCAATCTCGGTATGGCTGAGCTTGTCAGCTACTGGAAATGTGCCTGTCCGCCTGTTGTAAAGGTAAAGTGCGGTTCTCTCGACGAAAAGCAGTGCCTGTGGTGGAAAAAGCTCTACTTCAACGGACTGGGAGAGTTTTTCTACAGAAATAATATAGACGCTGATTTTGACAGCTTTATGCAGATAGTACCTGATGATAACGGCAAGCGTAAATACAGATGTGAAAGGGAAGTCGGCGGTTATCTCGTTGCGGTAGGCGGCGGAAAGGACAGCGTTGTTTCTCTTGAACTGCTCAGAAAATATCACGATGAAACGCTGTGCTATATAATAAATCCGAGAGGCGCTACGGTAGAGTGCGCCAAGGTCGCAGGCTTTGACGAAAGCAAAATTGTCGGACCTCGCAGAACGATAGACAGGGCGCTCCTTGAACGCAATGCGGACGGATACCTGAACGGTCATACGCCGTTCTCGGCGGTGGTCGCATTCTCGGCTTATCTGTTTGCTTATCTTTACGGCAAGAAGTATATAGTTCTGTCAAATGAAAGCAGTGCGAATGAAACCTATGTCAGCGGCAGGCAGGTAAATCACCAGTACAGCAAAAGCACTGAGTTCGAGCGTGATTTCAGAAGCTACATTACCGATTATCTTGATGACAGTATACAGTATTTCAGCCTTCTGCGTCCGTGGAGCGAGTGGCAGATAGCAAAGAAATTTGTTACCTATCCGCAGTATTTTCCTGTGTTCCAGAGCTGTAATCTTGGCTCAAAGACGGATACATGGTGTGCGGATTGCGCAAAGTGCCTTTATGTATATATACTGCTGTCGGCATTTCTTGACGATGAAACGCTTGTGAAGATATTCGGAAAGAATATGCTCGACTGCGAAAAGTACGAGGATATGTTTGACGGGCTTGTGCTTGACGGCAAGGATAAGCCGTTTGAATGCGTAGGAACAAAGAGCGAGGTAAGGCTGTCGCTGTATATGGCAATAAAGCGCAGGGGAGAGAAGCTCCCTTATCTGCTCAGCCGTTACGCAAAAACCGATCCGCCCGTACCGCAGAGCATGGATAATTATTTTGACAATGATAATTTTGTACCTCAGCATCTTATAGGACTGCTGAAGTAAGAAAGTGACGATATATGACTATAGATGAAAAGCTGAAAGCGTTTTTTGAGGGAAAGAAAGTTGTTATTTTAGGCTTTGGCAGAGAGGGACATTCTACATTGAAGCTGCTCGGAAACTGTAATTGCAAAAGCATTACGGTAGCCGATATGAATCCTGTACCGGAATCGGAAACTGAAGGCTGTACGCTTTGCTGCGGAGAGGATTATCTTACCTGCCTTGACGACTGCGATGTTATAATGAAAGCTCCGGGTGTTATTCTGAAAAATATTGTGAGCGATGAAATAAAAGCTAAGATTACCTCGCAGACCGACTTGTTTTTACGTTTTTGCGACAATATGATAATAGGAATCACGGGAACTAAGGGAAAGTCAACTACTTCAAGCCTGATAAAATTCTTTATCGAAAAAAGCGGCAAGGATACGATGCTTATAGGCAATATAGGCGTACCTCCGCTTGAAAGACGTGAGGAATTCACAAAGGATTGTGTTATCGTATGTGAAATGTCCTGTCATCAGCTTGAATATGTCAAGGCATCGCCCGATGTGGCGGTACTGCTGAATGTTTACCCCGAACACCTTGACCACTATACCGATTTTGCGGCTTACCGAAACGCAAAGCTGAACATTTTCCGCTATCAGAATGAAAACGATACGCTGATAATCGGTGAAGAGGTAAAGCAGTATGCCGATACGAAGGCAAGGGTCATTACAGCCGGCTTTTCCTGCGGTGATATAGGAACAAGAAACGGCGGTATCTTTATCGGTGATGAATTTTACCCTGCCGATATGATAGATACAAAGCTTAAAGGCGAGCATAACCTATATAATATAGCGATAGCGATTTATGCCGCAACAAAGGCAGGCTGTACCGTAAAGCAGTGCCTTGATGCGCTTCCGCAGTTTTGCGGACTTGAACACAGGCTTGAATATGTCTGCACGCTGAACGGTGCAGAGTATATCAACGACAGCATAAGCACAGCGCCGCAGACGGCGATAGCCGCACTTAAAGCGTATCCCGATACCGATACGCTGATAATAGGCGGAATGGACAGGGGGATACCTTATGATGAATTGTCCGACTGGCTCAGCGGTGATACTTCGGTCAGAAATCTGATAATCCTTCCCGACAGCGGCAAGAGAGTAGCCGAGAAGGTGACAAATCCGCTTGTAAAGCTGATCTATGCCGATGATATGGAGCAGGCTGTGAAATATGCGAAGCAGGTAACGAAAACACGTTGCATCTTATCGCCTGCCGCCGCAAGCTATGGCTTTTACAAGAACTTTGAAGAGAGAGGAAAGCACTTCAAGGAGCTTGTGACATCAAATAATTGACAGAATATAAAAACTTTTTGTAACAAATGACGAAATTTCCCCGATATAACTGTGGGGATTGACAAAATCGGTTTTATGTGTTATCATATTATCGTGATAACACGTTAGCATACTAAAGTGCACAACATAAATAAAGAAACAAAGCCGATAGGCATGAAAGGAAATAACCATAGATGAAAAGCTACGATCTTATTACACCTGAGGGTACAAGAGATCTGCTGTTTGACGAGTGTGTAGCCCGTAAAGAAGCAGAGGACAAATTAAGAGCGGTGTTCACCGCACACGGATACAGCGAAGTGATCACTCCTGCGCTTGAATTTTACGATGTGTTCAACAACAAGACAAGGAGCTTCCGACAGGAAGATATGTACAAGCTGACAGACGGCAAGGGCAGACTTATGGTAATGCGTCCGGACAGTACAATGCCTATCGCTCGAATAGTTGCAACAAGACTGCGTGACGGTGTGTTCCCGTTAAAGCTGTTCTGCTCGCAGAATATCTACCGTTGCAATCCCAAAATGGCAGGCAGGGACGACGAGTTCATGCAGAGCGGCGTTGAGATAATAGGCGGTGACGAGAAGCGTTCCGACCTTGAGGCGCTCAGCCTTGCGGCGCAGGTGCTGAACTCCTGCTCAAGCGATGATGTACGTCTTGAGATAGGTGATAACACGTTCTATAAACTGCTTCTTGAAAAGCTTGATATTGACGATGAAGAAACGGTAAGAAGCCTTATTGAGTCAAAGAACACTCCCGACCTTACACAGTTTATCAAGGAAAACGTTGACAGCAATCCCGAAAAACGCAGATATTCCGAGATACTTTTACAGCTCCCCGATCTGTTCGGCGGTGCGGAGGTATTTGACAAGGCGGAAAAGCTGTTCGCAGGCACAGCGCTTTCCGACAGGCTGACTGAGCTTAAGGAAACGTTTGACGCACTGAGAAAGCTTGAAGCAGAAGATAAGATAACAGTCGACTTAGGACTTGTAAACAAGGCCGAGTATTATACGGGAATCGTGTTCAGGGGATATATAGAGGAATACGGTCAGGCTGTGCTTTCGGGCGGAAGATATGATACGCTTATCGGCAGTTTCGGAGCGGATGATATGCCGGCTGTAGGCTTTGCGGTAAACGTAAACGCTATTGCGGCGGCTAATCTCAGAAGCAACAGAAGCACAAAGGCACGTCACGCAGAGGTTCTGGTATTTGCCGCAGACGAGGATCTGATAGACGGTATCAGCCACTGCACAAAGCTTATTTCAAATGGTGTCAGTGCAGAGTTCAGCACCTGCCCCACGCTTGATGCGGCTATGGAATATGCTAAGGCTAACAAGATAGGCAGAATAGATATAATAGATAAAGATAAGAACGAACAGCCCGTTACAATGACGCTGTAAGAAGGGATATACATAAATGGACAAGAAAACAATCAGAATCGCTCTCACTAAGGGCAGACTTGAAAAGGACACGGTAAACCTTTTCGATAAGATAGGATATGATGTTTCACAGCTTCGTGACAAGGGCAGACGGCTTATACTCGATATACCGGGAAGCAATATCGAGGTAGTCCTTGCAAAAGCCGCAGATGTACTGACTTATGTTGAACACGGCGTATGTGACTTAGGCGTTGTCGGCAAGGACACTATAGATGAGCATGGCGGAAGATTTTTCGAGGTATGCGATCTGGGATTCGGTCGCTGCAGATTTGCTCTTGCGGGCAAAGTCGGCAACAACTTCTATGAGGGCTGTGGTGTAAAGACTATTGCCACAAAGTATCCCAACATCACAAGAAGATTCTTCGAGTCAAAGGCTATGGACGTTGATATAGTAAAGATAGAGGGCTCGGTAGAGCTTGCTCCCTTGCTTGAACTGTCGGACGGTATTGTTGATATAGTCGAAACCGGTACAACTCTTAAGGAAAACGGACTTGAGGTATACGAATATGTTTCACCTATATCAGCCCGTGTAATAGTAAATCCGGTAAGTATGAAGCTCAAGAAGAACAGTATTGAAGATCTTATAGACAAGATGGAAAGCAACATATAAGAAAGGACGCAGAATAAGATGATAAAGACTATCAAAGCAGACGGCAGTGAAAAAGAATTCCTCGCAGGTATGAAAAAGCGCAGCAGTGAAGTAAACGCAGAGGTTGAAAAGACCGTAAGAGCAATTATAGACGATGTTGCCGCAAGAGGCGACGAGGCTGTAAAGGAATATACGGCAAGGTTCGACTGCCCCGATATGCAGTATTACAGAGTACCCGATGAAGTCATACAGGACGCACTCACAAATGCAGATCCCGACTTTGTAAACTCCATGCTTAATGCTCAGGAGAATATTACGGCGTTCCACACACGTCAGAAGCAGAACGGATATATGATGACAGACGAGAGCGGCTGTATCTTAGGTCAGCGTGTAAGAGGCCTTGACAGAGTAGGCTTATATGTTCCGGGCGGCACGGCGGCTTATCCTTCGTCTGTTCTTATGAACGCTATCCCTGCAAAGATTGCAGGCGTAGGCGAGATCATTATGGTAACTCCTCCTATGAAGGACGGTACGCCCAACAACGATATACTTGTAGCGGCGGCTCTGTGCGGCGTTGACAAGATATTCATGTGCGGCGGCGCTCAGGCTGTTGCGGCTCTGGCATTCGGCACAGAGGAGATACCCAAGGTATCAAAGATAGTAGGACCGGGAAATATCTTCGTAGCGACAGCAAAGAAGCTCCTTTATGGAACGGTCGATATTGATATGATAGCAGGTCCGAGCGAAATTCTTATAGTTGCGGACGATACTGCTAACCCGAAATATGCCGCCGCAGACCTTATGTCGCAGGCGGAACACGACAAGCTGGCAAGCTCCGTGCTTATAACGACAAGTCAGCGTGTTGCTGATGAAACAGTAAAGGAAATCGAAAGACAGGTAGCAGACCTTTCAAGAAAGGATATTATCAATACCTCTCTTGATAACTGCGGTGCAATAATCGTATGCGACGATATGGACAAGGCTTGCGAGATAGCAAACGAAATTGCTCCCGAACACCTTGAGGTGCTTGCCGCAAATCCTCTCGAATATATAGGAAAGCTGACAAACTGCGGTTCGCTGTTCCTCGGAGAATATGCTCCCGAGCCTCTCGGCGACTATTACGCAGGACCTAACCACGTTCTTCCCACAAGCGGTACGGCAAGATTCTTCTCACCGCTTTCAGTGGACAGCTTTATCAAGAAGTCAAGCTATATCTACTATACAAGAGATAAGCTGTACGGCGCTAAAGAGGATATTGTAAGAATAGCAAATCGTGAAAGACTTACAGCACACGCAAACGCTATCACGGTAAGATTCGAGGACTGACAGATGAACTATACAACATGGGAACAGCGTGTCCGCAAGGTCGAGCCGTATACACCCGGCGAACAGCCCAAGACGGACAATGTAATAAAGCTGAACACTAACGAAAACCCTTTTCCGCCGTCACCTATGGTGGAAAAAGTGATTAAGGAATATAACGAGGACGCACTGAGATTATACCCAGATACAAGAGCGGGACTGCTCGTTGACGCACTGGCTAAGCGTTACGGCGTTGACAGCGATCAGGTGTTTGTGGGGGTAGGCTCTGACGATGTAATATCGCAGACGTTCCTTACATTCTTCAATTCCGACAAGGAAATTCTTTTCCCCGATATTACATATTCGTTCTATGACGTATGGGCTGAACTTTACAGAATACCGTACCGTACAGTACCTTTAAAGGACGATTTTACAATCAATCCCGATGACTACAAGTGCGACAACGGCGGTATAATTATCCCCAACCCCAACGCACCGACAGGCGTACTTGAAAGCCTTGATACGATAGAGGAGATACTGAAAGCAAATCCCACATCGGTAGTTGTAATAGACGAGGCGTATATAGACTTCGGCGGAACAAGCTGTCTGCCGCTTATAGACAAGTATGAAAATCTGCTCGTAGTACAGACATTCTCAAAGTCACGCTCTATGGCGGGTATGAGAATAGGCTTTGCCATCGGCAGTAAGAAGCTGATAAAGTATCTGGGCGATGTCAAGTTCTCGGTAAACAGCTACACGATGAATCCGCTGTCTATTATAAGCGGTGCGGCGGCTGTAGAGGACGAGGAGTATTTCCAAAAGACAACGCAGGAAATTATAAATACAAGAGAATACAGCAAGAAAAGACTTACAGAGCTTGGCTTTACTTTTCCGGATTCGATGAGTAACTTTATCTTTGCTTCTCATAAGAAGGTACCTGCAAAGGAAATCTTCACAAAGCTTAAAGAGCAGGGAATATATGTACGCTACTGGGATAAGCCCAGAATCAACAATCACCTCAGAATATCTATCGGCACTAAGGAAAATATGGACAAGGTGTTTGAAAAGCTTGCCGAAATAGTCGGCTGAATACCGAAAGGATAAGAATATGAGCGTTATCGAAAGAAAGACAAAGGAAACCGATATAAAGGCGGAGCTTAACGTTTACGGCAGTTCAAAAGCCGAGATAGACAGCGGTATAGGCTTTTTCGACCATATGCTGACGGCACTTACCGTTCACGGCGGATTTGATTTAAAACTCAAGTGTGACGGAGATTTATACGTTGACGGACACCACACGGTAGAGGACTGCGGAATAGTGCTTGGCAAGGCACTGGCTGAGGCACTCGGCGACAAGAGCGGTATCGTGCGTTTCGGAAGCGCATACGTTCCTATGGACGAGGCACTTTCATTCTGTGCGGTCGATATAAGCGGCAGACCCTATCTGGTGTTTGACGCAGAATTTACCGATGATAGAACAGGTACGTTCGATAACTGCCTTACGGAAGAATTTTTCCGTGCGTTTGCTTTCAATGCGGGAATTACGCTTCACGTTAAAAATGTTTACGGCAGGAACGATCACCACAAGATAGAGTCGATGTTCAAGGCGGTGGCTTATGCACTTAAAACAGCCGTAAGGAAAAATTCGGACGGCTCTGTAGTTTCCACGAAAGGAACATTATAATGATAACGATAATCGACTATGGCGCAGGAAATCTGTTCAGCGTGCAGAACGCACTGAATTTTCTCGGTGTGGAAAACAATATATCGAGTAAGGTCGAGGATATTGTTTCGGCGGATAAGCTGATACTGCCCGGTGTGGGAGCGTTTCCCGATGCTATGAAGATGCTTGACGAGGCAGGGCTTACCGAAGTGATAAAAGAGCAGGCAAAGAAAAAAGCGCTTATGGGTATCTGCCTTGGAATGCAGATGCTGTTTGACAAGAGCTATGAGTTCGGTGAAACCGAGGGGCTTGGGCTTATACCGGGTACGGTGGAGCTTATGCACCCTGCAAATGACCTTGTAATACCGCACATCGGCTGGAACTCGCTTGAAAAGAACGAGCCGTGCAAGCTGCTCGAAAGCGTAAACGACGGTGATTATGTATATTTTGTACACTCTTATGCGGCTGTGACCGACAGCAAGAATGTTGCGGCATACTGCGATTACGGTATGAAAGTGCCTGCGCTTGTTATGAGCGGCAATGTATACGGCTGTCAGTTCCACCCGGAAAAGAGCGGTAAGACGGGACTCGGAATACTTAAAACTTTTGCGTCGCTTTAAGCGGCAAGTGAGAAAGGAGCTACTTATGGATAAGCTGATATGTTCATGCGGAGGAAAGCTGAAGCAGGGATTTTTCTCGGGCGGATTACTTCCGCTGCAGGCTCAGGTGTCGGTTGAATTTGAGGGCTACGGAGTAGCTGTAAGTCCGGTCACGGCTTATGTCTGCACAAAGTGCGGAAAGGTTGAGCTGTACGCAGATAAAACTGTTGTCTGCGACCCCGCAGAGCAAGGAAAGGAAAACGAAGGCGAATGATAATTCTACCTGCAATTGATATAAAGGACGGCAACTGTGTGCGTCTTGTAAAAGGCGATTACGGCACAGCACACAAGGTAGCGGAAAGCTATATGGATACAGCGAGGAGCTTTGAACAGGCGGGCTCGCAGTGGATACATATGGTCGATCTTGACGGAGCAAAGGACGCAAGCACCGCAAACAAGGAGATATTCCTTGATGTAGCGAAAAATACAAGACTTAAAGTAGAGGTCGGCGGAGGCATAAGAAACCTTGATACCGTTGAAATGTACCTTTCGGGCGGTGTGTCAAGAGTTATAATCGGCTCTGCGGCTGTCAAAAATCCTAAGCTTGTAAAGGACGCTGTAAAGGAATACGGCGACAGGATAGCGGTAGGAATAGACGCTAAGAACGGCTATGTTGCGACTGAGGGCTGGCTTGAAACCTCGGACGTTTACTTCACCGAGCTTGCAAAGCGTATGTCGGACGAGGGTGTAAAGTACATTATCTTTACAGATATTTCAAAGGACGGAACGCTTTCCGGCGTGAATGCCGTTCAGCTTGACAAAATAAACAAAGCTTGCAGTGCGAATATCATAGCAAGCGGCGGCGTGCATACGATAGATGACATTATCACCTGTAGAAAGCTCGGACTTTACGGTACGATATGCGGAAAATCGCTGTATCAGGGAACGCTTGATTTAAAGCAGGCGCTTTATGAGGCAACAAATGACTAACCGTGTTGTCGGTATTATAGGCTCGGCGGTATGCTCAGTTTCGGTGCTGTGCTTTGCGGTCAGTATGATAGTAGGGATATTTGTAAACACTTTGTTTTTATCGTGTTTTGCAAGTATGTTTATAGCACTGGGATTTATGCTTTTTATGTGCGCTGTTTCAGGGTCAAACAAAGATAATGAAAAGCGTGCTTGCGGTAATGTAAGTCTTGTATGTGCGGCGATATATGTTACGCTGATATTTTTGGTTTACTTTGCCGAGTGCACAACTGTAAATCTTTCGCCCCGGCTTGACGAAAAGATATTATCAATCATCGATTACGGTCATACGGGAAGCCTTTTCTTCAATTATGATCTGCTCGGATACGGCTTTATGGCATTGTCAACATTCTTCGCCGGCTTTCTTGTTAATAAAACAGAAAAGCACGGTAAAACACTCTCGCTTATGCTGAAAATACATGGAATATTTTTTCCATCATGTTTTTTAGTGCCGATGTTTCCGCTGTTTAACGGCGGTGACGGCGATACGCTGACAGGCACGGTTCTGCTTTTGGTATGGTGTGCATACTTTTTACCCGTTTGCTGTCTTGGTTTCGGGTATTTCCGCAATAAAAAGAGCTGAAAAAGAAAGGAACATATATGCTCGCAAAAAGAATTATACCCTGCCTTGACGTTCGTGACGGCAAGGTGGTAAAGGGAATCAACTTTGTAGGAATAAAGGAAGTCGGCGACCCTGTTGAATGTGCCGAGGAGTACAACGCACAGGGTGCAGATGAGATATGCTTCCTTGATATAACCGCTACGCACGAGGGCAGAGGCACTATGGTTGACGTGGTGCGCCGCACGGCACAGCGTGTATTCGTTCCGCTGACAGTCGGCGGAGGAATTTCAAGCGTTGACGATTTCAGAGAGTTGCTCAGAAGCGGTGCGGACAAGGTATCGGTGAACTCTGCGGCTGTAAGAAATCCTCAGCTTATCCACGATGCCGCCGAGATATTCGGCAGTCAGTGCGTGGTAGTGGCAATTGACGCTAAGAAAAAGGGCGACAGCTGGACGGTAGTTGTAAACGGCGGCAGGATAGATATGAACATAGACGCTATCGAGTGGGCAAAGAAAGCCGAAGAACTCGGTGCAGGCGAAATACTGCTCACGTCTATGGATACAGACGGTATGAAAACAGGCTTTGATATAGAACTTCTGAATGCTGTATGCGATGTGGTAAAGATACCTGTTATCGCAAGCGGCGGTTGTGGTACGCTTGATCATTTCTCGGAGGTATTCCAAAAGACAAAAGCGTCTGCGGCACTGGCGGCATCGCTGTTCCATTATAAAGAACTTACGGTATCGCAGGTAAAGGAACATCTTGAAGAAAACAATATACCTGTCCGCCGTGTAGATTAAAAGTAATTCCGGGAGGCTTATAACCTTCCGTTTTTTCTGTTTACTATTGCTTTTTACCTCAATCGGTATTATAATAAGATTATTACTATCAAAGGAGAAATCAGATGGATCTTGATAAATATTTCAAGAAAGCCGAGCTTATACCTGCAATTGTCACCGACATTGACACGGGGGCAGTGCTTATGCTCGCATATATGAACAAGGAGAGCCTTAAGCTGACGCTTGAAACCGGCTATACATGGTTCTGGAGCCGTTCAAGACAGGAACTCTGGAACAAGGGCACTACATCGGGCAATTTGCAGAAGGTAATCGACATTCACGCAGACTGCGACGATGATACACTGCTTGTGAGAGTAAAACCTGCAGGTCCTGCCTGCCACACAGGAAGCTACACCTGCTTCTTTAAAGAAATATACAAAAATGATGAGGTATGAAAATGACAGTTTATGAAGAAATTTTTGAAGTGATAAAGGCAAGAAAGGCACAGTATGACGCAGGAAACGCACCTGAAAAGTCATACACCTGCTATCTTTTTGACAAGGGCGTAGACAAGATATGCAAGAAGGTAGGCGAGGAAGCCGCAGAAACAATCATCGCCGCAAAGAACGCAGACAATGACGAGCTTAAAAACGAAATAAACGATCTTTTATATCACGTTATGGTGCTTTGCGCTGACAGAGGACTTGAATGGTCTGAGGTCGAAGAAGTGCTCAGCGAGCGCAACGAAAAGATAGGCAATTTAAAGCAGTTTCATACAACTGACAAGTTATCATAAGGAGTGTTATTATGTTTTCATTAAAAAAGGCGGCAGCAGGAGTATTATCGTGTACAATGCTGCTTGGTTCACTTGTAATAAGCGGATGCAGCGACAGCAATACATCAGGAACGCAATCCGCAGACAATACGAGCAACAGCTCGTCAACGGCTCATCAGGGAGAAATCAAGGATATAAGTTCGGTTGAGCTTGTAAAGGATATGAAGATAGGCTGGAGCCTTGGCAACACGCTTGACGCAGGAAACGAAAGCAACAGGGGACAGGATCCGGGAGCGATTGAAAAATCGTGGGGCAACCCCGATACTACAAAGGAAATGATCGACGAGATCAAGAAAGCAGGCTTCAATGTTTTGCGTGTTCCCACAACGTGGGACTGGAGCACAGGTGACGCTCCCGATTATAAGATAAGCGATGAGTGGCTAGCCCGTGTAAAGGAAGTAGTTGACTACGGAATGGAAAACGATATGTATGTTATCCTCAACATACATCACGAAACATGGCACTATCCCACAGAGGATAACTATGAGGCGGCAAGCGACAGGCTTAAAAAAGTATGGACGCAGATAGGCAACTATTTTGAAAACTATGACGAACATCTTATCTTTGAGGGACTTAACGAACCCCGTGTTATCGGCTCTGGCGAGGAATGGACAGGCGGCAGTGACGCTACAAGAGAAGTTGTAAACAAGCTGGACGCAGACTTTGTATCTACTATCCGCAGTCTTGGCGGCAACAACAAGCTCCGTCATCTTATGATACCCGGATATGCTGCATCGTCAAGCGAGGTTGCACTTAAGGCGCTTAAAATCCCGGAAAACGATGATAAGCTGATAGTTTCGGTTCATGCTTATATACCTTATAATTTTGCTCTTGCCGATTCAAAGAAAGCAAACAAGTGGATCGCCTGCAAGGGCGGATTTACAACCGACATTGATAATCTCGCAGACCTTCTGAAAACACTGTTTACAGACAAAGGTCAGGCTGTCATTATCGGAGAGTTCGGTGCCAGAAGCAAGGATAATGACAAATATCGTGCAGAGTGGGCTAAGTATTATGTTACAAAGATGAATACGATCGGTGTTCCGTGTGTATGGTGGGACAACGGTGCATTCACCGGTAGCGGCGAGCTGTTCGGACTGTTTGACAGGCGCAATCTTGAATGGAGATTTCCGCTTGTTAAGGACGCTCTCATTTCTGCGGCAAACGGTGAATACACGGTAGACGGTCTTAAGTCGGATAAATCTATTCTTGATGAGCTGAAAAATGATATGGCAGAAGCTAAAAACAGCAGTGCCGAATAATTAAAACGAAAGGGCAGTGATTTAACTATCATTGCCCTTTTTGAAAGGAAAAAATATGCGGATAATTACAGTAGATCTTCATGGAATGACAAAGGACGAGGCACGAAACAATCTGGTCATGACAATAAGAAATGCACCGCAGGGCAGTGTGGAGCTTCGTGTGACGCACGGCTGCAATAACGGAAACGTACTTCAGCAGATGGTGCGCAGGGAGTTTAAATCGCCGAGAATAGACTATATACAGCCTGTGCTTGCTAATGACGGACAGACGCTTATTTTTCTGAAATAATATTTGTGGATAGAAACAATTTTAAATGTTGCTGTGCAAATTTTCTGAAATTTATAACAAAACTCTTGATTTTTTGTTAAAATAGTAGTATAATTGCTTACTGCAATAAGCAAATACATAAATTTCAGGAGGATAATAATATGGATCGTTTAAAAGGAAAAGTAGCTGTAATCACAGGTGCAAACTCCGGTGTCGGCGAGGCAACAGCGCTTGCATTTGCAAAGGAGGGCGCAACGGTAGTTATATCTGCTCGTCGTATCGAACCTCTTAATGCGGTTGCCGACAAGATAAAGGCTGAGGGCGGCACAGTTCTTGCAGTTCCTACTGACATTTCCGACAAGGCGGCTTGTGAAAACCTTATGGATAAGGCTGTAGAAGCGTTCGGCAGGATTGATATTCTTGTAAATAACGCAGGCGTTCTCGAAAGCGGACTGAAGCCTATCGACCGTTTCAATGACGATGATCTTGACAGAATCATAAATACAAATGAAAAGGGCACTATGTATTGTATGCGTGCCGCTCTGAAATACATGAAGGAATGGGCATCTATCGTAAACGTTGCATCAGTTGCGGGTGTAATGGGCTGCGGCGGTGCGGCTTATGTTGCGTCAAAGGCGGCTATTGTCGGCATCACAAAGCACACAGCAATGCGCTATGCAGACAAACATATCCGTTGCAATGCTGTTTGCCCGGGAAATATTCTCACCCCTATGACAGCAAACGCTTCAAATGACCTTGACGTTGATATGATTACAGCAATGTCAAAGCACAATGATTTAAGAGTTGGCTCATGCACGGCAGAGCAGGTTGCAGGCATTATCCTGTTTATGGCTTCTGACGAGGCAAAGCCTATCAACGGTCAGATACTGGTAAGCGACTTCGGTTCTACGCTTTAATTTTCCCTATATAATAACAAAAGCGTGTGTGGCTTGCCACACACGCTTTTTGCGTCAATGATTCATTTTTTCGGCTTTCTTTTCAAGTGCTTTTATATCAAGCCCGTATTTTTCAAATATCGTTGAAGCGTAGCTGTTAGCTCCCGGCAGACCTTTCTTTATTTTATATCTGCGTTCGCCTGTGGCTTCGTCAACGGTTACTGTTATGCTTTCGGCTTTTGTGTTTAGCTTAGGGTCGGAATTAAGCTCAAGCGCCGCCTTTGCAAGCGGGGTTAGGTGGGTCGCAAATATGCCCCTTACACCGATAATGCAGAAAATACGCATAAGCTGAGCGGCTATGTCGGTACACTCCTGCGGTGTGGTGCTTTGTATCGATTCGTTCATTAAAAGCAGGCTGTGATTTGTTATACAGTCGCTTATCGCCTTGAATTCCTTTACCTCGGTAGTGAAACGGCTAGCGTCTATACCTACCTGTTCTTCCTTTGGGAAATGTGTGTATACACAGTCTGCAAGCGATATTTCACAGCTGCTTGCAGGAACATATAGTCCTGCCTGAGCCATTACCTGACATATTCCGACCGCACGGACAAATGTGGTCTTACCGCCGTTGTTCGCTCCTGTAAGCAGATAGAAGCCTGCGTTTTCGTCAAATGTTATATCGTTTGTTATGACCTGCTTTTGCGGCTTGTTGGATAAATTCCAGACGTTAGCCTCCTTGAAATATATCGGGTCGAAAAGACCTTTTATATCTGCTTTTCTCTGGCTTTCGGGGAGAAGCGTCGGACGGCACATTTCAAGACCCTTTGAGCGTACATTTTCAATCATCATGACCGCACCGCTGTAAAAGTCAAGCTGATACTCTATGGCGTACATATCCTCAAAGCCTATCGCACGGTATTCATTAAGTATATCGTCAATCGAATTAACGTATTTCTTTGTTACCTTATCAAGCTCGGCAAACAATGCCCTGTCAAGATTGTTCACTATCTCCTCACGCTTTGCCGATTGCGGATCGTCAAAACGCTCGTGCAGGTCACGCATAACTTTATGATCGTTGTTTTTTGAGCCGAAGCTCAGAATTCTGTCTATCACAGTTCCGCTGTCCTCGTACATCTTATCGGAAAAGCCGACAAGACCCATTGAGATCGGAACAAGGTTTTCATCAAAGTTTATGCCGATAGTAGCACTGCGGATCTTGCCGGTCATAGCACTTCGCAGTTCCTCCGACTCGGCTTTCAGCTTCTTATAATGCTTGCTGTTGTAATGACCCTCAAAGAAATCAAACAGCTTTTTAAGACCGGCGGATCTGATGCCCGATGACTTTTCTTCATACAGCTTATGCAGTATCTCCATACATTCGCAATATGATTCAAAGGCTGTAAGGGCAGTGTCAAGCACAGTAAAGCTGTCTGGTGTTGTCAGCTTATATATATTTGTCCTGTCGTTTACGAGCATCTTGTCAACGACCTTACGCAAAGTGGCGGTAAGTGCGGAATCCGCAAGCAGATCGTCTATTATGTCAAGCCTGTATTCAGCTACCGAAATATCGTCGCACAGCTCACCGAGTATCGCTGTCATCTTGTACTGATTGTGCGGGGTCAGCTGTTCCGACAGTTGCGCTAACATTAAATCTTTCTCAAATTCGGTCGGCAGCTGTTCTATCTGCGCCTTTCGTTTGAGGCAGGCTCTGCGCTGTTCCTCGCTCGGATAAAGCAGATCGATTATCGGCGGTTTTACATTTGAATTATCGTATGCCATATCTACTCCTTAAAGAATCCTGTTTTTGTTTATAACTACGCTGAATTTGACACCAAGTGCTTCTGCGGCTTTTCGGCACAGAGCCATTCGTGTCAGAAAAATCTCGAAATATTCCATCACCGAGCTTATCGAAAGGTCGATAGTAAGGTCAAGTATAAGATTTTTCTTGTCTTTTGAAAAATATACTTCCGACTTTTCAACGGCATAATTTACTCTGTCGTGAATATCGGATAACGCTTCACCGTGACTTTGCTTTTCCTGCTCGGCAGGACGTACTCTTGAACGTCTTACATCGGACTTGTCCGCTATTATAAGCGCCGCCGCAACCGCATTGACAGGGCTTGCCGTGCTTTCATCGTGATTTCCGATAGCGGAAATTATAAGTGCGATTTCACTTGCAGGCATTCCGAGCTTGTCAAGCAGTCTGAATGCCATTATCGCACCGCTGTGTGCGTGGTCGTTGCGGTTTACCACATTTCCTATATCGTGCATATATGCCGCTATCTGCGCAAGCTCACAATCTCTTTCGGGGTAGCCGAGAGTGCTTAGTATCATATATGCCGTGTCTGCCGCACGCTCAACGTGGGCGAGCGAATGTTCGGTATATCCGATACTGCTCAGTGCATCGTCCGCACTGCTTATATATGTCCTTATGTCCTTGTTGCGCCTTATATATTCGTATGTAATATTGCTCATAGTCCTTTTCCTTTCGTCCTATGATTATTGTATCACAGCGAAAGGGGATATGCAAGAAAAAGATAAAAATAATGAGGCTGTTGCGAAAACGCAACAGCCTGCTTTACTTCTTATAGATTTTTATTATCTGTCTGAGTTTTACTCTCACACAGTAGCTTTTGCCTTCATTCAATAAATCAAAGACAGTTTTTTCACATCTGAATGTGTGCAGCTTTTCACTGTCGGGATATTTGCAGTCAACAGTATAATTGTTGCTGTATGTCCATTTTGAACGGTTGGAATTAAGTCCTCCGTGCTTTGTTATCCGTTTGAATATCACCCATATATGTTTTTTTCTGCCTTTATAGAATATACCGAGAGAAATAAGCAACAAAGCTGAAAGTACAATGCAGATAACTATAACCGTCTGTAAAAGTTGCAGTACATTGTCCATGCTTACTTGTCAAGCACAGCCATATAAGCCTTTACTATCTCAACGCACTTATCATAGCTCATACTGGTTGTATCAAGGCAGAGGTTATAATTTCTTGCGTCTGTCCAGTCACGGCCGGTATAGTGGCGGTAATACTCGCTGCGTTCCTTGTCTTTCTTTTCGATAAGCTTCATAGCGTCCTTGCCGTCAAGCCCGTATCTGTCGTATACATTCTTGATGGCGGTTTCGGTATCGGAATAGATGAACAGCTTTACAACATCCTTGCGACCCTTTAACACAAAGTCCGCACATCTGCCTACTATCACTGCAGATTTTCCGCTGTCGGCAATATCGGTTATTATCTTTGCAGTATAATTGAACAGATTACGGTCAGAGGTGAAATCCTTATGGTCAGGCTCTAAAAGTTCACCGTCATAGATTTCCTCGCGGTTGAAGATAGTATTCTTTATCTTCTCGTCAACTCTGCCGAAAAGCTTCTCGTTGATGCCGCTTTCATCACTTGCCATTCTGATTATCTCTTTATCATAGTACGGAATGTCAAGCTCCTTGGCAAGCATTTTTCCTATAGTCTTGCCGCCGCTTCCCATTCCTCTTGCGATTGTAATAATACGTCCCATAAGCTCCTCCTTATTCTCCGAGATAAGCCTTCTTTACCGAAGCGTCATTGATAAGATCGGACGCCTTGCCTGAAAGCGAAATCTTACCTGTTTCAAGAACATAAGCCCTGTCTGCAATCGAAAGTGCTTTTTTAGCGTTCTGTTCAACCAGCAGAACAGTGGTTCCTGTTTCTCTTATAGTCTGGATTATATCGAAAATATTGCTTACAAAGATAGGTGAAAGACCCATCGAAGGCTCGTCCATTACGATAATCTTCGGCTTCGACATCAGCGCTCTGCCCATAGCAAGCATCTGCTGTTCGCCGCCCGAAAGAGTACCTGCTATCTGAGTTTTTCTTTCTGCAAGACGAGGGAAACGCTCATATACCATCTCAATATCCTTGCTTATATTTTCCTTATCCTTGCGTGTGAAAGCGCCGAGCTTAAGGTTATCAAGAACAGTGAGGTTCTGGAATATACGTCTGCCCTCCGGAACGTGAGCTATGCCCATTTCAACTATCTTGTGAGCGGGTGTTTTGGTAAGCTCAACACCGTTGAATGTAATAGAGCCGCTCTTAGCGTGGAGAAGTCCCGTTATTGTGTGGAGCGTGGTGGTCTTACCTGCGCCGTTTGCGCCGATAAGTGCGATAACCTCGCCCTCGTTTACTTCAAATGATATGCCCTTGAGGGCGGCTATCATTCCGTAATTTACATAAAGATCCTTGATCTCAAGCATTGCCATTTTGCAGTCCCCCTTATTCTCCGAGATATGCCGTGATAACTTCCGGATTGTTAAGAACGTCGGAAGTGTTACCCTGACATAAAAGCTGACCGAAGTTAAGTACAGACAGCTTTTCGCATATACCCGATACAAGCGTCATATCATGCTCGATAAGAAGAACGGTCATATCAAAGTTATCTCTTACAAAACGAATCGTATTCATAAGCTCTACCGTTTCGTTAGGGTTCATACCTGCGGCAGGCTCGTCAAGCAGTAACAGCTTAGGCTCTGTGGCAAGCGCTCTTGCTATTTCGAGCTTTCTCTGGTCGCCGTAGGGCAGGTTTGACGCTAAGAAATCAGCTTTATCGTCAAGCTCAAAAACGTGGAGCAGCTCCATTGCCTTCTTGTCCATTTCCTTTTCGGTCGAGAAGAAACGGGGAAGTCTGAACACACCCTCTGCAGTGCTGTACTTGTAGTGGTTGTGAAGTCCGACCTTAACGTTATCAAGTACGCTCATTTCCTTGAACAGTCTTATATTCTGGAATGTACGGGCGATACCTGCACGGTTTATATCTCTTGTAGATTTTCCTGTTATGTTTTCACCGTCAAGAGTGATAACACCCTTAGAGGGCTTGTATACTCCTGTCAGCATATTGAACACGGTAGTCTTACCTGCGCCGTTAGGACCGATAAGTCCGTAAAGCTCGCCCTTTTCGATTGAAACATTGAATTCGTCAACAGCTCTCAGACCGCCGAATGATATTCCTAAATTCTTTACTTCAAGAAGTGCCATAATTACTTGACCTCCTTTTCAGCCGTGTCTTTACGTTTGAAAATCTTCAGCACCATACCTTTGAGCTTTCCGAAATTCGTTACGATAAATGTTCTTGCCTTTTCGTTTGATGTGAGTATCATCATAACGATAAGAACGATTGAGTAGATGAGCATTCTGTAGCTGTTGATGCTTCTGAGAAGCTCGGGGATAAGCGTTAAGATGATTGCTGCAATAACACTGCCTCTGATATTACCGATACCGCCGAGAACAACGAATACCAGAATCAGTATCGACAGGTTGTAGTCGAACTTTGATGCCTGTAATGTTGCGTAGTTGTGAGAGTACAGAGCGCCTGCTATACCTGCAAGGAATGCAGTGAGTGCAAATGTTATCAGCTTGTACTTCGTTATGTTAAGGCCTACGGATTCTGCGGCTATTGAGTTGTCACGGATAGCCTTTACCGCTCTGCCTGTTCTTGAGTTGATGTAGTTATAAGAGATGATGAGAGTTATCAGAAGCAGGATGAAGCCAACAACGAATGAAGAATCATTCGGCACGCCCTTTACACCGAGCGCTCCTCTTATTATTTCGGTGCCGTCTGCTTCAAGATTCATATCAGCCTGATTGAGCGCAATATGAAGACCCTTGCTGTCAACGCCGACATAGAGCGCCGCAAATACATTCTTGATTATTTCGCCAAATGCAAGCGTTACGATAGCAAGATAGTCGCCGTTGAGTCTTAATACGGGAATTCCTATCAGTATGCCGAATATAGCGGCGAAGATACCGCCGACAAGTATAGCGAGCGGAAAACGCACCCATTCGACAAGTATCGTTTCTTTTGTAGCTATAGAGAACAGTGCGCTGGCATAGGCACCTACGCACATAAAGCCTGCCTGTCCTAAGCTAAGTTCACCGAGTATACCTACCGTGAGGTTGAGCGATACTGCAAGTATCGAGTATACGCAAAGCGGAACTAAAAGTCCGTCTATCTGACTTGAAACGTTGCCTGTCGATGAAAGTATCATCATAATGACAAAGACAACCGTAACCATGATATATGTCGTGAAGCTCTTTTTCGTCTGTGGCTTCAGCATTTTCGTTTTTGCCAAGGCTGTTTTATTATTCACAAAAACCAATCCCTTCTGTAATTATACTTTTTCTCTTACCTTCTTGCCAAGTATTCCCGTAGGCTTTATGATAAGAACGAGAATAAGCACTGCAAAAACGATAGCGTCGGAGAGCTGAGGTGAAATGTATGCTCTGCCGAGTATTTCGATAACACCGATCAGGATACCGCCGATCATAGCTCCTGGTACCGAACCGATACCGCCGAATACCGCCGCAACGAAAGCCTTGATACCGGGCATTGCACCTGTTGTGTTCTGAAGCGTCGGATAAGCCGAGCAGAGAAGTGCGCCGGCAATCGCCGCAAGTCCCGAACCGATGGCAAAAGTAAGTGAGATGGTTCTGTTTATGTTTATGCCCATAAGCTGTGCCGCATCCTTATCTTCCGATACCGCAAGCATCGCACGGCCGCTTTTCGTCTTGTTTATGAAGAGCGAAAGACCGATAACGATAAGTATCGAAACGACGATAGCGACTATCGCTTCACCTGTGATGACCACCTGTCCGTCAAAGAGCGATATGCTCGGAACATTTACTACCGAGGTGAAGTTAACAGGCTTTTCACCGAACAGGAGTAACGCTGAATTCTGAAGGAAATAGCTTACGCCTATTGCAGTGATAAGTACAGACAGCGAGGTCGCCTGTCTTAAGGGCTTGTACGCAACCTTTTCAATCACGATACCAAGTACGGTACATACGATAACCGCAATAAGTACAGAAAGGTACGGATTGATACTGAAAGAGGTCATCGAATAGAAAATTACATATCCGCCGACCATGATTACATCGCCGTGAGCAAAGTTAAGCATTTTGGCTATGCCGTATACCAGCGTATAGCCGAGTGCGATTACGGCATATATGCTGCCAAGGCTTATGCCGTTTATGAGGTTATTGAGAAAACCCATTTATAACATCCTTCCTTAGTGAAGTTCTAATACTATTTATTATATCACACGGCATAGCCGTTTGCAACATTTTTTTGCATAAAATTCAAAACCCGACAAGCCGTAGCCTGTCGGGTCTTAAACTGATTTATGTTGTATACCGGTTATCAGTTGTCAAGAGCAGCGTAGTTGCCGTCCTTGATAACAACAGCCTTAGGTGACTTTGAAACTTCGCCGTTGGCATTCCACTTCATGCCTGTACCTGTAAGACCGTCATAGCTGAAATCAGCTGCTGTGATACCTGTCTTGAGCTTTTCGCAGATGTCTGATGCGCTCATATCGCCTGTGATTTTCTGGCTTTCGATGAGCTTGGCAAGAATCTTTACGCCGTCATAAGCGTCTGCTGCGAACTGGTTGGGAGTTTCGTCGTTGAAAGCTGCCTTATAAGCCTTAACGAAGTCCTGTGTAGCCTGATCCTTTGAATCTGCTGCGAAAGGTGTTAAGAGCATAACGCCTTCTGCAAGTGAAGTATCGAAGTTCTTGATAGATGTAAGACCGTCAAGACCGTCACAACCGAAGAACTTGGGTGCGAAGCCTGCGTTCTTGCTCTGTGTGAGGATAAGTGAAGCCTGCTGATAGTAGATGGGAAGGAACACAAGCTCTGCGCCCTTGTTCTTGCAGTCAGCTATCTGAGCAGAGAAGTCTGTCTTGCTGTCCTTTGTGAATGACTGTTCGGAAACAAGCTCAAGACCCTTTGCAGCGGCCTCAGTCTTGAACGCGTTGTAGATACCGGAAGAATAAGCGTCTGAACTGTCGTAGATAACGCCGATCTTTGTAGCAACCTTGTTGTCTGCTATATAGTCAGCAGATGCTTTACCCTGGTTAGGATCTGTAAAGCAGATCTGGAAGCAGTTGTCGTTAGCGATAACGTCCTGTGCAGATGCAGAGGGTGTGAACTGGAATATGTTATCCTGCTTTGACTTGTCAACTACAGCAAGGCATGAACCTGTTGTAACTGTGCCGAGTAATATCTGCATACCCTGATCCTTCAGTGTGTTGTAAGCATTAACTGCCTTATCGCCCGAGTCAGCCTCATCGTCTTCAAATACGAGCTTCAGCTTGTTGCCGTTTACACCACCTGCAGCGTTTACTTCGTCAACTGCAAGCTGGATAGCGTTCTTAACGCCGACGCCGTACTGTGCAGCATCACCTGTAAGAGGACCGCTGCCGCCGATAACGATAGTCTTTTCACCATCGGCTACGCTTGTAGATCCGCCTACTTCACCGCTGGTTGCATTGTTTGATGAACAACCTGCAAATGCTGTAACTGCCATTGTTGCGGCAGTTGCCATTGCAAGAACTCTTTTAAAATTCTTCATTTTAAATCTCTCCTTGTACTGATTTGTATGCTTTTGAACATACACATTTATCTTTACTCGCTTATATTAACACGGTTTTGCAAGTTTGTCAAGGTGAAAATTCACAAAAATAAACTTGCAAATTTGCTTTATTGTTGTCATTTAGTAAAGTGCAGTCTGTTTTAAGTGTATTTTCAGCTGTTTTTCATCGGATTGTCTTAAATAAGCTCATCGTTACGGTGAATTTACGTTGAAATATTTGCTGTAAAAGTTGAACGTTGATACTTGAAAATCCCCGGAAAACGTGTTATACTTATAAAAATATGTTAATGCTTGCAAAAGGCAGGAAAGGAATTCGTTATGCAGATACACGAATCGGCAGAGGACTACCTCGAATCCGTACTAATATTAAGAAATCAGCTTGGCAATGTAAGGTCAATAGATATAGTAAATTATTTTGATTATTCAAAGCCCAGTATCAGCGTTGCTATGAAAAACCTGCGTATGAACGGATATGTTACCGTTGACTCGAAGGGCTACATTGAGCTTACTGAAAAGGGCAGTGAAATAGCAAATAAAATGTATGAGCGTCATACGCTCCTTACAAAATGGCTTACGGCACTTGGAGTAGACGAGAAGACAGCAGTTGAAGACGCCTGCCGTATCGAACATGTTATCAGCGATGAAAGCTTTGAGGCTATCAAAAAGCATATACCCGCAAAAGCAATAAGTGAATAATCTGTAACGCCGCACTGTCGGCGTTATATTTGTCTATATCATAAAGGTATATGAATAAACTTTGCGGCATATCATAAAACATACCGGAAACAAGGCGGTGATGCGTTATGATGTGCCATTTCAGCGATATAAGATGTAAAGAAGTTATCAGCATAAAATCGGGCTGCCGTATAGGCTTTGTCGATGATGTTGAGATCGACTCCTGCTCGGCAAAGATCTGCCGTATCATTGTTTACGGCAAAAGCCGTTGCTTCGGTCTTTTCGGCAGGGAAGAAGATATATTCATCAACTGGTCTGATATTGAGATAATCGGAGAGGATACGATACTTGTAGGATGCGATTTTCCGCATCAGCCAAAACGAAAAGGCGGTTTGCTCAAAAATTTGTTTAAATAGCACAATAAAAATTTTCTATACGAATATTGATTTGAAGCTCCTATTATGCTATAATAACCTCGGACAAAAAATCCGCCGATAGCGGATTTTACCGTGCAAAAGCACGGTTGGCGGCACACCGCCTGTCCGAGAACATTTTAACATAAAAACTTTTGCCAAAAGGCAAAAGACGGCGTACCGCCGTGTCGGTCTTGACACCGACTTATTTTTATGTTATAATAAAAAGGCTGTTGAATGAAAAAAGACTGTTGAACAGCAAATCCACACGTTATGTATAGCGTTCTGCGGTGCTCACGAGCTTGAACGTGTCAGCATAGCGGAGGAAAAAACCAAAAATCAAGGAGGACACTACCATGGCAGTAGTATCAATGAAGCAGCTCTTAGAAGCAGGCGTTCACTTCGGTCACCAGACAAGAAGATGGAACCCCAAAATGGCACCCTACATTTTCACAGAGAGAAACGGTATCTATATTATCGATCTCCAGAAGACAGTAAAGAAGCTTGACGAAGCTTACAACTTCATTCACGAGGTTGCAGCCAACGGCGGCGAAGTTCTGTTCGTAGGCACAAAAAAGCAGGCTGCTGATTCAATCAAGGAAGAAGCACTCAGAGCAAACGCTCACTATGTAAACGCAAGATGGCTCGGCGGTATGATGACAAACTTCAAGACCATCGAGAAGAGAATCAAGAGACTTGAACAGCTTCACACAATGGAGAATGACGGTACATTCGATCTTCTTCCCAAGAAGGAAGTTGTTAAGCTCAACCTCGAGATCGAAAAGCTCGAAAAGTTCCTCGGCGGTATCAAGAACATGAAGAAGCTCCCCAGCGCTCTGTTCGTTGTAGATCCCCGCAAGGAAAAGATTGCAGTATCAGAAGCAAAGAAGCTCGGTATCCCCGTAGTAGCTATCGTAGATACAAACTGCGATCCCGATGAGATCGACTATGTAATCCCCGGTAACGATGACGCTATCCGTGCAGTTAAGCTTATTGCAGGCGCTATGGCTGACGCTATCATCGAAGCAAGACAGGGTCAGGCTGATGTAACAGAAGAAGTTGCAGAGGCTGAAGCAGAAGCTACAGAAGAATAATCTAAATCGAATATAAATATAAAGGAGAATTACAATGGCTATTTCAGCACAGGCAGTAAAGCAGTTAAAAGAGCTCACAAACTGCGGTATGATGGACTGCAAGAGAGCGCTTGAAGAAACAAACGGCGATGTAGATGCCGCTATCAAGAATCTTCGTGAAAAGGGTCTTGCAAAGGCTGCTAAGAAGTCAGGCAGAATCGCTGCAGAGGGTCTTGTATATACAAAGATTGACGAGGCTAAGAAGGTCGGCGTTGTAGTTGAGATCAACGTTGAAACAGACTTCGCCGCTAAGACAGACAGATTTATCGAGTTCGTTGAGCTCGTTGCTAACACAATCATCGAGAACGATGTTGCTGACGTTGACGCTCTTAAGGAAGTTGTTCCCGCAGGTCAGACAGAGAAGATTGGCGATATCCTCACAGAGAGAATTGCTACAATCGGCGAAAACATCCAGATTCGTCGTTTCAAGAGAATGACAGGCGACCTCTTCGCTTACACTCACAACGGCGGTGGTTCGATCATCGGTTCTATGATCAAGATCGAAGCTGACGATGTAAACGACGAAGCAGTAAAGGCATGCGCTAAGGATCTTCTTCTGCAGATTACAGCAAGTGCTCCTCAGTTCGTTTCACAGGATGATGTTCCCGCTTCTGTTATCGAAGCTGAGAAGGAAGTACAGCTTAAGCTCGTTCAGAACGAAAATGAGCAGTCTGCTAAGCCTAAGCCCCAGAACGTTCTTGAGAAGATTGTTGACGGCAGAATGAGAAAGTTTGCAGAAGAAATCTGCTTACTCGATCAGCCTTATGTTAAGGATCCTAACCTTACAGTTGCTAAGTTCATCGCATCTGTTGGCAAGAACATCAAGGTTGTTGAATTTGTTCGTTTTGAAAAGGGCGAAGGAATTCAGAAGAAGGAAGACGACTTTGCAGCAGAAGTTGCTTCAATGGTTAAGTAATTATACCGACATAATCAAAGCCCTGAGCAAATGCTCATGTACGGTAAGGAAGCAAGCAACCGAAAACAAGAGATAGACCGCCAG
>UQBC01000019.1 GCA_900539195.1 uncultured Oscillospiraceae bacterium | reverse complement strand
GAGATTCCTCTACGTCTCGTGGGCTCGGAGATGTGTATAAGAGACAGACTTAATACAAAGAGCGATTAACGCTTCTTAACGGAAATATGACATTATCAAGGAGAATCAAGTATGAACGTAAAAGTTATCAACGGTACATCATTACCGAACATCCCTTGGCAGGATCGTCCCGCAGGCTGTAAGGATGTTATCTGGCGTGCAGACAACAACCCCATAATCCCCCGTGACCTTCTTCCTACCAGCAACTCTATCTTCAACAGCGCAGTTGTTCCTTTCGAGAGCGAAAAGGGCAAGTTCGCAGGTGTTTTCCGTGTTGACGACAAGGAAAGAAATATGGCTATCCACGCAGGCTTCTCTGAGGACGGCGTACACTGGAACATCAACGAAGAAAAGGTTGAATGGATAAACGACGATCCCGAAACTGCAGAAGCTAACCCCTGGCAGTACGGCTACGACCCCAGATGCGTATGGATCGAGGACAGATTCTGGATTACATGGTGCAACGCATACGGCTGGAAGCCTACAATCGGTGTGGGCTGGACAAAGGACTTCAAGGAGTTCCACCAGTGCGAGAATGCATTCCTTCCCTTTAACAGAAACGGTGTTCTGTTCCCCCGTAAGATAAACGGCAAGTACGTTATGTTCAGCCGTCCTTCAGACAGCGGTCACACACCTTTCGGCGATATGTACCTTTCACAGTCGCCCGATATGAAGTACTGGGGCGAACACAGACACGTTATGGCTCCTCTGAAGGGCTGGGAATCACTCAAGATCGGTGCAGGTCCTATCCCGATAGAGACAAGCGAAGGCTGGCTGGTATTCTACCACGGCGTTCTCCAGAGCTGCAACGGCTATGTATACAGCTTCTCAGCTGCTATTCTCGACATCGACAAGCCTTGGAAGGTTAAGTATCGTTGCGCTGAGTACCTTCTCAACCCCAAAGAGTATTATGAGTGCGTAGGCGACGTTCAGAACGTTACATTCCCCTGCGCAGCACTCTGCGACGCTGATACAGGCAGAATCGCTATCTACTACGGTTGCGCTGATACCTGCGTAAGTATGGCATTCACAACTGTTGACGAGGTTGTAGACTACGTTAAGAAGCACAGCAGTGTCTGATTGACCGACAAAGCATAAAACTATCCCCTCCGCTTTTGCGGAGGGGATTTTTGCGTTATATGCGGCTTGAGTCCTGCGGATTATATACCGAGCATTGCTTTTTCTTCAGCGGTGAGCTTTGAAGCGTATACAGAATACCCTTCTTCGCCGTAGCTGTTCAGAACTATATCCATAACCTCACGGAAAATGTACCGCCTTGCTTTTTCGGAATTTAAAAACAGCTTTTTGTCAAGCGTTTCGCCGCCAACCGTGTGACAGCATACATAAAATATAAATTCACGTTTCGCCGTTATCGTGAAATGTTCGCAGCAGCAATTACCCGTGAACGAATAAACCGGCGGAATATCAAGCTCCCGAAAACGTTCTTCGAGAGCCTTTAATTTTTTCGGCACACTTTTATGCTTGGCAGGCTTATCTGTACCGTAAATTTCACGACACATACTTCTTTCTGAAATATGATTTTTGTAAAGCTGAATGATGACACAGACAAGCGCCATGACCGCTATGACTGAGCCGATTATCAGCAGTACAGCGCCTATCGGTGAATCGGTTATCCTTGAGCCGTTCATATTATACCTCAATGATTGTTAATGCGTGTTTGTGCCTGTGGTACTTGTGCCGTTATGCACAGGAACAGTGTAATCCTGCGGCTGAATAGGTGCGCCGCAGTGAGGGCAGGCGTTGCAGCTGCCTACGGTATAAACGCCTCCGCAGTATTCGCAGGATGCCTGCTTCATTACGACAGATTGCGGCTGCGGTGCAGTCTGCTGAGGAGGAGCATAGTAGCCGTCAAGAGGCACTTCCTTTGCTCCCTTGTATTTATTTGCGTTAGGTCGGAAGAATACCATAAAGAATGCGTGTATGCAGACGAACAGGAGCATAAACAGTCCTATTCCGAAGGTTTCGCCCTCAAATCTGAACTTCATTACGGTAGGAGTAAGTGCGTTGAAGCTGTCAGTGATAGCGTCATTTACCTTTGTTCCCTCGACAAGCAGCCTCTTGTGCAGATCGTTTGTAAAATCGTATGCTACGGATGAAGTAATGATACTGTCGGTATCATCACCCTGCATACCCTCCCAGTACCAGTTGTTGAATTCATCATCGGGATCTTTCGGCTGAGAATACACTATCAGCCAGTGCTTTTCGTCATAGAACCGGTTTACATAAAGCTCATAAGCGTACTTCTCAAGGTCGGTATAGTTATCCTCCCAGTCGGAGTTGTACACAGTCATTACCGCAGGAGAAATACCCGTTGTGTTGAAGAAATCCTCAAGTGCGTAACTGAGCTTTGTTGTATCTCCGAGTACGTTAGCGTCGTCCTGTATAACTATCTGCGAGTTATAATCAACCTTCAGCTTTTCGGGTATGCCGAAAGACGTAGATATCATCAAGAACGCCGCCAGAACAAACGGTACATAGAATATGAGCATTAAAAATCTCAGCTTGCTCGGACCTTTTGATAAATCGGTATCCGAGTAGACGTAGTTCGGAACGCCGTTTCTGTAGTAGACGAATCTTCTTGCACCGGGGAAGTATGTACGGCTGGTTCTTATTCTGCTTGAGCCGCCTCCCGATGATGAACGGTGTGACGAGCTGTGCGATGAGGAGTGGTGGCTTCCGCCCCCGTGAGAGCCTCCGCCCGATGAGTGTGGCATATTATACCTTCTTTCGTGTAACTTTTGATATTATTCTACCATAAATTAACCGTCAAATCAAGATATAAAGCTATTCAGAGTGACGGCTGAAAACTGTAAAGCGTTAAAAATCAAATGTAAAGTCGCTGTATAGTTTGGCTTTGCTATGCGGAATATGCGACTTTACAAAAACTTTACCGACTTTATACCATTCCTTGCTTTAATGTAAAGCCCGTTGCGACTATAATATGAAATGTAGTCGGGAGGGAAACCGAACGGCAGATAAAAAATGTACATAAACATTATGGAGTATCAGGAAAACTCCGAGGGGTATGACCCTTAAGAAAGGAAACAACATGAACAAGAAGTTAATATCACTTATCGCAGGCGTAGCAATAGTTGCTGCAGCAACAGGCTGTTCCCAAACTGCAACAAGCAGCGTAGCAGGCACAGATTCATCTGCGGCAGGCACATCTGCAAGCGAAGCATCAGCTACAGAAGAGCTCAGCGGCACACTGTCAATGAACGGCTCTACATCAATGGAAAAGGTAATCAAGGCTGTTAACGGCGCATTTATGGAAAAGAACAAGGGCGTAACAGTTAACTTAAACCTCACAGGTTCGGGTACAGGTATCCAGGAAGCCTCAGAGGGCAAGTGCGACATCGGTAACTCGTCAAGAAAGCTCAAGGATGAAGAAGCTGAAAAGCTTGACGCTACAGTAGTAGGACTTGACGGTATCGCTCTCGTAGTAAACCCCGTAAACAAGCTCGAAGACATCTCACTTGAGGATCTCGCAAAGGTATATTCCGGCGAGATTACAAACTGGAAGGAGCTTGGCGGAGATGACAAGGCTATCGTAGTTATCGGCCGTGAGGACGGTTCAGGTACAAGAGACGGTTTCGAATCTATCGTAATGGGCGACAAGGAACCGAAGTACGCACAGGAGCTTGAATCTACAGGTTCAGTTATCAACGCAGTTGCAACAACAGACGGTGCTATCGGTTACGCTTCACTTGCAAACGTTGACGAAACAGTAAAAGCGCTTAAGGTCGGCGGCATTGAAGCTACAGAAGAAAACGTAAAGAGCGGCGCTTACGAGGTACAAAGACCTTTCATCTGCGCAACACTCAAGGGTTCCGATAACAAGCTTGTTAAGGCTTACCTTGACTTCATTCTCTCAGAAGAAGGTCAGGCACTCGTACTTGCACAGGGTGCAGTTCCCGTAAAGTAAAAAACAAGTCGATAATTCTTATACAGTAAGCACTTTTCCGGTAGCAATCCGTTACCGGAATTTGCTGTATAAGTATGTATAGCCCTGAAAGGATGGTTTACTTGGAAAAGACAAGCGGCGCAGCAGTTGCGGTAAGCTCGGTCGGAAAGCAGAGATCTGCTATAAGAAGTAAAAAATCGGGATTCACAAACGTTACAGAGCGTGTAATGAAGTACATATTTACCGTGTGTGGGATCACAGCGGTAGCATGCGTCCTGATGATAACAATTTATATGATAATATCGGGTGCTCCCGCCATAGGAAAAATCGGAATCACTGATTTTCTGTTCGGCGACACATGGTACGCAAAAAAAGAACAGTTCGGTATCCTCCCGCTGATTCTCACGTCGGTATTCGGTACTCTCGGTGCAATAGTGATCGGTGTTCCGATAGGACTTCTCACAGCGGTGTTCATGTCCGAGCTTGCACCTAAGGCTATGAAGAACGTAGTAAAGCCTGCGGTCGAGCTTCTTGCGGGTATCCCGTCGGTTATATACGGTTTGCTCGGCGCAAATCTTGTAAAGCCGCTTATGTACGCACTGGAGGAGGTCATTTATGCAAATGATCCCGAACATCAGTTCACAGGCGGCGCAAACCTTGCAAGTGCAATAATCGTACTTGCCATAATGATACTCCCCACTATCATAAACATTTCGGAGAACGCAATATCCGCCGTTCCTTCCGAATACAGAGAGGCAAGCTACGGACTGGGAGCTACCAAGATACAGACTATCTTCAAGGTAGTTATCCCCGCCGCAAAGTCGGGTATTGCGTCCGGTGTCGTTCTCGGTGTCGGCAGAGCGATAGGTGAGGCTATGGCTATCATCCTTGTTGCAGGCAACAGCGCAAATATGCCGGAGCTGTTCTCATCGGTGAAATTCCTCACAACAGGTATAGTTGCCGAATTCCCGTATTCGAGCGGACTTCACAGAGAGGCGCTCTTTGCGATAGGACTTGTACTGTTCGTGTTCATTATGATAATAAATCTGATACTCAACGGTATTCTCAAAAAGGGCGGCAAAAAGGAAAAAGCGGCAAAGGCTGCAGGAAAGGCGTGATAGATTATGGCAAAAGCAGTTGCAAATTCTCTTACTAAAAAGCGCAGAAGAGTAAGCGACATAGTGCTGAAGGCTCTGATTTTTCTTTCGTCCGGCATAGTCGTTGCGCTGACGCTCGGTATGATTATATACATAGCCGTAAAAGGCACAGATGGAATGAGCCTGAACTTCCTTACAACTCCGGCGTTCTCATATCCTTATGAAAACTACGGCGTACTCGGCAATATAATCAATACGCTTTATCTTGTAGTGATTACGCTTATCATCGCAACGCCTGTCGGCGTAGGTGCGGCAATATATCTTACCGAATACGCAAAGCAAGGCAGACTTACAAGAATAATCGAATTCACTACCGAAACGCTTGCAGGTATCCCCTCGATCATATACGGACTTTTCGGCAGCGTGTTCTTCTACAATATCTTCAAGGTAAACTACTCACTGCTTACAGGTGCGCTGACATTGTCAATAATGGTACTGCCCACCATAATCCGCACCACGCAGGAGGCGATAAAGACCGTTCCTATGGGCTACAGAGAGGGTGCTGTCGGACTTGGCGCACCTAAGTGGCATACTATAAGGACCGTTGTTCTTCCCAGCTGTATAGACGGTATACTGACCTCAGTAATCCTGTCCATAGGCAGAATAGTAGGCGAGTCTGCGGCACTTATCTTCACAGCAGGTATTGCGGCAGAGGTAGGTATAAATTCGCTCGGCGATATTTTCGGCAAAGTAATGAATCAGGGCGGCTCGCTCACGGTTCAGCTTTACCAGTACGCACAGCGTGGCGGTGCCGAAATGAAGTACGCATTCTCTACAGCGCTTGTACTGCTTGTAACAGTGCTTATAATCAATATATGCGCAAAGCTAGTCGCTTACAGAATAAGAAAGAAACGTTCGGTATAAATCCGTAAATCAAGAAAAGAGGATAAACAATGTCAGATATAATCGTACCTCAGAGCGATGTGAAGCTCTGTACAAGAAATGTGAATCTATATTACGGTGAAAACCATGCGCTGAAGGACATAAACCTTGATATAAAGACAAATAAGATAACCGCCTTCATCGGTCCTTCGGGCTGCGGCAAATCTACATATCTGAAAAGCCTTAACCGTATGAACGATCTGGTACCGGATTGTAAGATAACAGGTCAGTTCCTGCTTGACGGCGAGGACATCTACGCTGACGGCGTTGACACAAACGTACTGCGCCGCAGGATAGGAATGGTGTTCCAGAAGCCCAACCCCTTCCCGATGAGCATTTACGATAACATAGCATACGGACCGAGAGTACACGGTATAAAGAGCAAGGCAAAGCTTGACAGGATAGTCGAGGAGAGCCTTATCGGTGCGGCTGTTTTTGACGAGGTAAAGGACAGACTTCATAAATCCGCACTCAGTCTTTCGGGCGGTCAGCAGCAGAGAATCTGTATCGCAAGAGCTATCGCCGTTCAGCCTGAGGTCATTCTTATGGACGAACCTACATCGGCGCTCGACCCTGTATCAACGCTTAAAATCGAGGAGCTTATGAACACGCTCAAGGAAAAGTACACGGTAGCTATTGTAACTCACAATATGCAGCAGGCAACGAGAATTTCGGATTACACAGCCTTCTTCCTTGTAGGAGAAATGGTCGAGTACGCACCGACAGAAGAACTGTTCTCACGTCCTAAGGATAAGCGAACAGAAGATTATATCACAGGACGTTTCGGTTGATTTTATACGTTATGTGTGATATTATATTAGAAAGGGCAAACAGAAATGAGAGAAACATTTGAACATAAGCTCGGAAAGCTGAATAACGACCTTATCCGTATGGGCGGAATGATAGAGGAGGCGATAGCTTCAGCTATCACAGCACTGCGTGACAGCGATGCTGTTCTTGCAAAAAAGGTAGTAGACGGCGACAGAGCGGTAGATGAGGAAGAAAAGAACATCGAGAGCCAGTGCCTGTCCATAATACTTCGTGAACAGCCTGTCGCAAGAGATCTCCGTAAGGTTTCTGCGGCGCTCAAAATGGTGACTGATATGGAGCGTATAGCCGACAATGCCGCAGATATTGCGGAGATCAGCCTTACCGCAGACGTATCCGCTATTATGCACATAGTAAAAGAGATACAGACTATGAGCGAAAAGGTAATAATAATGGTTTCACACTCTATAGATTCATTCGTAACAACCGATATGGAACTTGCGAATGAAACGATAAAGGCTGACGATGAGGTAGACGAGCTGTTCGTTTCTATAAGAAACCGTATAGTAGAGCTTATAAAGAGCGAGCATTGCAGCGGTGATGTTGCGGTTGACGCCCTTATGATAGTAAAATATCTTGAAAGAATAGCCGACCATGCGGTAAATATCTGCGAGTGGGTGGAGTTCTTCAAGACGGGAGAATACAAGAATACCCGTATTATATAAACTTTGGAGGCTGATACAATGGCTGAACGTATCTATATAACTGAGGACGATGACAGTATAAGAGAGCTTGTGACGGTCGCTCTTTCGGCTTATTCATACGAGGTGGAGAGCTTTGTCAGTGCGGAGGATTGCCTTGCCGCAACCGAAAAGCAGGTGCCGGATATATTCCTGTTCGATATAATGCTGCCGGGTATGGACGGTGTGCAGGCGGTGAAGATTCTTCGTGAAAACGAGCAGACAAAGAATACGCCGATACTTATGCTGACAGCAAAATCAGCCGAGATAGACAAGGTGTTCGGGCTTGAAAACGGCGCAGACGATTATCTCACAAAGCCGTTCGGCATTATGGAACTTGCCGCAAGAATAAAGGCACTGTTAAGACGTGCAGGCAGAGGTTCATCAGATAGTGCTTCCGATAAGATTGCGGCAGGCGGCATAACGGTAAACACATCTCTCAGAGAGGTGAGCCGTGACGGCAGACCGATAGAGCTTACGCTGAAGGAATACGAGCTTCTTTTGTATCTTATTAAGAACAGGGCGAGAGTAGTCAGCCGTGAGGAGCTTCTCACGAAAGTGTGGGGCATAGATTTTGTCGGTGAAACAAGAACGCTCGATATGCACATAGGAACGCTCAGAAAAAAACTCAGCGATGATGCCGAGAACGCTCATCTTATCAAAACGGTAAGAGGAGTAGGCTACAGATTTATAGGAGAATAACAGGAGGACGTACAGATGAAAAAAGCGCTTATAGTACGTTTTCTTATAGTAATTGCGATAGTTATGTCGGTGTGCGTTGTATCTGCTACCGCACTTCTTTCAAGCACGGAGCAGAACGTCAGAAAAAGCGATATGCTGACTTCTCTCGGACTTATCCGTGTGATATATGAGGACGAAGCCGACCACGACTATGACCTTGCGAACAGATTAAGTTCACTTGTCGGCAACGCCAGAGTGAGCTTTATCAATAAGGACGGAACTGTATTTGTAGATACCTATATCGACGGTGAGCCGGACGATAACCACAGCACCCGTGAGGAGATAAAGCAGGCAGAGCTTACAGGAAGCGGAGTAGCCGTAAGATATTCAAAGACGCTCGGCAAAAATCAGATCTATGCCGCTATGAAGGTTAAGGACGACGATATAATCAGAATAAGCTACAATATAAACAGCTATATGGATTTTGCGTCAATGTTCATAGCACCTATGCTGATAGCCGCCGCAATAGGCATAATAGCGGGGCTTATAGCGGTAAGCAGCGTTGCCCGCCAGATAATGAAGCCGATAAACAGCATATCAAAGGCTATGAGCGGTATGAAATATGTCGGTGACGAAAAAATCTCTGCGGAGCTTGAGGAGATACCGTCACACAAGTACCCAGAGCTTGACGAATTTGTCACCATGTTCAATTTTATGCGTAAAAGCATACAGGATAATATGAAGACGCTTGAAAACGAGCGTGAAAAGGAACGTTTCATACTTGAAAGCTTGCAGGACGGTGTAATTCTTTACGATAACGATCTGTCCGTCATATCAATCAACCGTGCCGGTCTTAAACTGCTCGGTGCTTCAGAGGAAAGCGGTGCTTCGACCGTACCCGAGCTTGCAAGAAAGCCCGAGATAATCAGCGGAGCGGAAAAAGCGGCAAATGAGGACAGAACGGTAACTATAGAAAGCACCGTTGACGGCAGGATCTTGCTCGTGCAGGTATTCCCCGTATCCAAAAGCGGAATAGATGCAATGCACGGCGGACTTATGGTTATCCGTGACGTTACCGACAAGCGTATGTCCGAACAGCTCAAAGCCGACTTCTTTGCAAATGCCGGCCACGAGCTGAAAACGCCTCTCACGGCAATTTCGGGATTTGCCGAGCTTCTTGAAAACGGACTTGTGCCTAAGGATAAGAAGGATTATTACATCGGAAAAATTCTTACCGAGGCAAAGAGAATGTCAACCATAATCAGCGATATCCTTGAAATATCCTCGCTTGAAAACAAGACGACAGCCGAGGAAGTGACCGACTGTAAGCTGTCTGAGATATGCTCAGCGGTAAAGGAATGTCTGGAGCCTGCGGCTTCTGCCAGAAATGTCACGATAGAACTGTCAGGCGACAGCTTTACCGTCCGTGCCGCATACAAGCACATATATGAGCTTGTCGAAAACATAGTCAGCAACGCCATAAAGTACAACAAGGACGGCGGCAGGGTTGAGGTAACGCTTCACGATGTGGGTGAGATAGGCTGTATCTATGTTAGGGATAACGGCATAGGCATCCCTAAGGAGTCGCTTAACCGTGTATTTGAGCGTTTCTACAGAGTGGATAAGGGCAGAAGCACCAAAGAGGGCAGTACCGGTCTGGGTCTTTCCATAGTAAAGCATATCGTCAACTGCTACGGCGGTACGGTGACGCTTGACAGCGAGCTTGGCAAGGGAACGCTTGTCTGCGTAAGACTGCCTGTTGCAAAGAATATTTCAGAGTAACGGCATATTTGATTTTTCGCTTGACACAGCGTTGCATTTATGATACACTAAGCATATAGTAAAACATAAGTGCAAAGACCGTGTATGGCAAGAGTACCCGGAAAATGAAGTCTTACAGAGAGCTGTGTCAGGTGAAAGACGGCAGACGGATTTACGGCGAAGTGCGGCTGTACGGATTTTTTTATCTGGGTCGGCAGAGGGAAAATTTCAAGTATCTCTGTTCGTCTTGTCTGCGTTAAAGACATAAAGGGAGTGTAAGCTCCGAAGCGAAGTGGAACCGTGGTATAAACCGCCTTCGTCTGCAAAGCAGACGGAGGCTTTTTTTTTCGGAGAAGGGTAGGAAACATATGTTCGATAAAATTAAAGCGGATATAAAATCGGTCAGAGAACGAGATCCTGCCGTAAAGAGCGATCTCGAAGTGTTTTTCCTGTATCCCAGCTTCAAGGCTGTAAGGGCATACCGCAGGGCGCATAAATGGTACCTTAAAAAGCATTATTTCATTGCAAGGTGGATATCACAGCGTGCTTTGCGAAAAACGGGCATAGAGATACACCCCGGCGCAACGATAGGAAAGGGCTTGTTCATCGACCACGGAAGCGGCGTTGTAATAGGCGAAACTACCGAGATAGGTGACTACTGCACGCTTTATCAGAACGTAACGCTCGGCGGTACCGGTAAAGATACCGGTAAGCGTCACCCGACGCTCGGCAACAATGTAATGGTAGGCTCGGGAGCAAGGGTTCTCGGTCCTTTCAAGGTGGGCGATAACGCAAAGATAGCCGCAAATGCCGTTGTGCTGTCGGAGGTACCGCCTAACTCAACTGCGGTCGGCGTTCCTGCAAGGATAGTCCGCCGTGACGGTCAGAGGGTAAATGCCTGCGACCTTGACCAGATACACATTCCCGACCCTGTGGCACAGCAGATATGTGCCTTGCAGAGCAGGCTTGAAACAATGCAGAGCGAGATAGATCTGCTCAGAGAAGAACTTAAAGAAAACAATATTAATTAAAAGCGAGGATAAGAAAATGCAGTTATATAATTCACTGTCACACAAAAAGGAAGAATTCGTGCCGAATGTCGAGGGCAAGGTAAATATGTACACCTGCGGACCTACCGTGTACCACTTTGCACACATAGGAAATCTGCGCAGCTACATTATGGAGGATGTGCTTGAAAAGTACCTGCGCTATGTCGGCTATGATGTAAAGCGTGTAATGAACATTACCGATGTAGGACATCTGACAAGCGACGGCGACACGGGCGATGACAAGATGCTGAAGGGTGCAAAGCGTGAGCATAAGACAGTTATGGAGATAGCAAAGTACTACACAGACGCTTTCTTCGAGGACTGCAAGAAGCTGAACATCAAGCGTCCCGACGTTGTAGAGCCTGCAACGCATTGTATCGCAGATTTCATCAAGGTAATTTCTTCCCTTATCGAAAAGGGCTACGCTTACGAAGCAGGCGGAAATATCTATTTTGATACCTCCAAACTTGAAAAGTATTATGTTTTCAACGATTTCAAGGAGGAGGATCTTGCAGTTGGTGTCCGTGAAGGCGTTGAGGAGGACGGCAACAAGAGAAATAAGGCAGACTTTGTTCTGTGGTTCACAAAGTCAAAGTTTGACGATCAGGAACTCAAGTGGGACAGCCCGTGGGGAGTAGGCTACCCCGGCTGGCATATCGAGTGCAGCTGCATAAGTATGAAGCATCTCGGTGAATATCTTGACATTCACTGCGGCGGCATTGACAACGCATTCCCCCACCACACAAATGAGATAGCACAGAGCGAGGCTTATCTCGGTCATAAGTGGTGCAACTACTGGTTCCACGTTCACCACCTTAATACAAACAGCGGCAAGATGAGCAAGTCGAAGGGTGAATTCCTTACGGTATCCCTGCTTGAGAGCAAGGGCTACGACCCCGTGATATACCGTTTCTTCTGCCTGCTGTCGCACTACAGAAAGTCGCTCGTATTCTCTTATGAGAATCTTGACAACGCAAAGGGCGCATACGAAAAGCTGGTTGCTAAGATAGCACAGCTTTTAAAGGCGGAGCAGGGCGAGGTTGACAAGGCGGCTTACGATAAGCTCCGTGAGGGCTTCACCGCCGCTATGGACAACGATATAAACACATCGCTTGCAATCACTGCGCTGTATGACGTATTAAAGGCTGACACAACACCCGCAACAAAGCTGGCGCTTATCGCCGACTTTGACAAGGTGCTTTCACTATCGCTTATCGAAAAGGCAAAGGCGGTAAACGAGAAGCCTGCCGATACAGCCGAGGAGCTTCCTGCCGAAATTCTTGAGCTTGCCGAGCAGAGAAAGCAGGCACGAAAGGATAAGAACTTCGCACTTGCCGATGAGCTTAGAGATAAGATAACCGCAATGGGCTACACCGTCGAGGAAACAAGACAGGGAACGGTTATAAAGAAGAAGTAAGATAATTAAAACGGGAGGTTGTGCCTCCTGTTTCAGCTTGTAGCTTTAGTGAAAGTTACAAAACAAAGGCACCGGTCGCCCGGTGCCTTTTGCTGTTGTTCGTTTATAAAACTGTTATTAACTCAGTTCTGCTGCATTAAAGCTCTGTAAGGTTCAAGGTATGATTCTACAGTTCCGAAGTAAGAATCACGGAGACTTGTGTAGGATTCACCCAACTTGAAAGGTCCGCCGAGGACGCAGCCTGCGCCTTCGCTGTCACCCTGCTGGAGCATTGTTGTAAGGTCTGTCGAGAAACCGAAGCAGTCGTCAAAGAGGAATGTGAACTTGTCGGTTGTTGTGTCCTTAAGATCTGAATAGATCTGATACAGATCTTCAGACATTGCCGAGTGCGTCTTGTTTACTCTTCGTGCAGCACCACAGCTGGGGCATTTTTCTATAGTCTTGTCTGCCGTTGAAACGCCGCATTCGGGGCATTTGGGATAATAGAGCTTTTCAGCGGTAGCTTCTGCCTTGGCTGTAGCTATTTTCTCGGGATCAATTTCATTAAGACGGCAGATTTCCATATACTTGAGAGCTGCCTTTATGTTCTTTGCGCCTGCGGGTACGAGGTAGCCGAATGTATCTGTATTCATGTAATATGCGTCTGCCTGATCATCTCTGGGGATCGGAACGAATCTGATATCCTGATCCTTAGCTGCAGCCTGAGCTGATGTCCAGCCCCAGTCAAGACCGAACTCTGCGAACAGTGTCTTTGTATCTGAAAGGCAGGTGCTGGGATCTGCATATTCCGCATTTACCATGCCCTGTTTAGCAAGGTCTGCGAGGAAGTCCTGACATCTCTGAACGTTAGCGTCCTTCATGTTGTTGATGATCTGCTTGTTAGGACCGTCAACATCGATAAGCGTTGTACCTGTCGAAACTATGAAAGGCATTGCAACGAAGCCTGTGGGCATTACACCGTAATACTTATCACCGATGTTGCACCATTCGGTCATTATATCCTTCCATGCTGTCCATGTCCACTTGCCTTCCTTGTAAAGCTCCAGCGGGTCTGTCTTGATACCTTCGTCGTCAAGAGCAGTCTGGTTGTATATAAGTACAACGCCGGGATTTACACGGTAAGGCAGATAGTAGTGCTTGCCGCCGTAGTTGAAGTTTTCAATCATATCCTTCATACCTGACCATGTATCGCTGTCAAAGTCAACATAATCATCAAGTGATGTATAAAGGTTGTTTGCTACACCGTGGGGGTATGACTGCCACTCGTAACGTACCATATCGGGAGAGTCTGATGAAGCAACGAGCTGAGCGAGCTTTGTGAAGTATTCGTTCGAGCTTGTTGAAATATATTCTACAGTATAGCCCTCATCTGCAAACTTATCTACGATTTCCTTGTCATCTGTGTTAAGATCATAGTAGCCGAGCCACTTTAGTGTAGTACCGTTTGAAGGTGCTTCTACAACACTGCCGCCGTTGTTGCTTGCAGAAGAATTGTCCGTTGAATTATTGTCCGTACCTGAAGTACTGCTGTTTGCCGTTGAGCTTGTATTGCCTGAAGCATTACCGCTGTCAGCCGAACCGCTTGTTGTGCTTGAACCGTTGCAGGCAGAAAGCATAGATGTTGCCATAGCCGCTGTAACCGCACAAGCGAGTATTCTCTTTGAGAGTTTCATTTTAGTCCTCCTTTAAGTTGTTCTTGGTGTATTCGTTTACATCAAGATATTTATATTATAACCGAAATCAAATTAAATTTCAATTCACTATTTCTACAGTTTATTATGCTTTGTTTTAGCAAAATTGCACAAACGAAATGGGGAATATATGTGAATAATTAATCAAAAAGATGTAAAATTAAGTAGATTCATTAAGTTTATTTAAGCTATCAACTTAAATAAAAGCGGAAATGTAAGCTCAAATTTATGCCTGCAAATGGGGGAAATGTGCATTTCAACGGCTTTAATATGCACAATTTGTTATCCTGCAAATTATTTGCGGTACTGTGACGCAAATAAGAGTTATAAGTTAATATCGTATGATTTAAACAGTAGTTGTACTTGATATAAATAAAGGCTGACGCATAATCACGTCAGCCTTTTCTGCATTTAATTTTATGTCGCTCAGTTCTTGCTCAGATATTCATCAATGCTCTGAGCCGCCTGCTTACCTGCACCCATAGCGAGTATTACCGTAGCCGCACCTGTAACTGCGTCACCGCCGGCATAAACACCCTCACGAGTCGTCTGCATTGTGTCTTCGTTAACAACAAGACAGCCTCTCTTGTTGGTGTCAAGACCGGGAGTTGTGCTTCTGATAAGGGGGTTGGGAGATGTACCGATTGACATGATGACCGTGTCAACGGGAAGCTCAAAGTTGCTTCCTTCCTTAGCGATAGGCTTACGTCTGCCGCTTGCGTCAGGCTCGCCGAGTTCCATCTCAATGCACTCCATAGCTCTTACTCTGCCGTTCTCATCACCGAGTATCTTGACAGGGTTGTTGAGGTTCTTGAAGATGATGCCCTCTTCCATAGCGTGATGTACTTCTTCCTTACGGGCAGGCATTTCTTCCATGCCTCTACGGTATACAATGTATACATTTTCAGCGCCAAGACGCTTTGCGCATCTTGCGGCGTCCATAGCAACGTTACCGCCGCCGACAACCGCTACCGACTTGCTCTTGATGATAGGCGTATCATAATCTTCAAGATAAGCCTTCATAAGATTTGTTCTTGTGAGGTACTCGTTAGCTGAGTAAACACCGATGAGATCCTCGCCCTCGATACCCATGAATGAGGGAAGACCTGCACCCGAGCCGATGAAGATAGCCTTGTAGCCCATCTCGAACAGCTCGTCAACAGACAGAACACGACCGATGACCATGTTTGTCTTTACTTCAACGCCGAGATCCTGAAGATTTTCTACTTCCTTCTTAACTATAGCCTTGGGAAGTCTGAATTCGGGGATACCGTAAACCAGAACACCGCCTGCTGTATGGAATGCTTCAAATACTGTTACTTCGTAACCCTTCTTTGCAAGGTCGCCTGCACAGGTAAGACCTGAAGGGCCTGCGCCTACAACTGCAACCTTCTTGCCGTTCGACTGGGGCTTAACAGCCTTTGCATCGCTGTGCTTCATGTGATAGTCTGCACAGAAACGCTCAAGACGACCGATCGAAACGCTCTCGCCCTTGATACCTCTTACGCACTTGCCCTCGCACTGATTTTCCTGAGGACAAACACGGCCGCTGATTGCGGGGAGGCTGTTTGTGCTTGTGATTATCTCATACGCTTCTTCAAACTTGCCCTCTGCAACCTTCGCTACAAATTCAGGTATTCTTACGTTAACGGGGCAACCGCTTACGCAGGGCTTGTTCTTACAGTTAAGGCAACGTGATGCTTCTTCCATTGCCATTTCTTCTGTATATCCCATTGCAACTTCGAGGAAGTTCTTGTTTCTTACGTTAGGGTCCTGTTCGGGCATAGGAACCTTAGTTAATGACATATTAGGCATTTTCTTATCGTCCTTTCCTTACTGCTCAGCCTTGTAAAGTCTGCAGTGTTCTCTGTCGTGAGCTTCTTTTTCCTTGTATGTCGAGTTACGCTTCATCAGCTCGTCAAAGTTTACTAAATGACCGTCAAAGTCAGGACCGTCAACACACGCAAACTTGATTTTTCCGCCGACATTTACACGGCAGCCGCCGCACATACCTGTACCGTCGATCATAATAGGATTGAGTGATACAAGCGTCTTAATGCCGTAAGGACGGGTAACCTCACAGACAAACTTCATCATAGGCACAGGACCTATAGCAACAACGAGATCGTACTTGTTGCCTGCGTCAATAAGGCTCTGGAGCTTGTTTGTAACAAAGCCCTTTTCGCCGTATGAGCCGTCATCTGTCGTGATATAGAAGTTTGTGCTTGCCTTCTTGAATTCGTCCTCAAGGATAACTATATCCTTGTTTCTGAAGCCGGCGATAACATCGACCTCAACACCCTCGTTGAATAACTGCTTTGCAGAAGGATAAGCGATAGCGTTACCTACGCCGCCGCCGATAACACATACCTTCTTTGCGCCCTCAAAGTCTGTCGCCTTGCCGAGAGGACCTACAAAGTCGAGCAGTGCATCGCCCTCCTTGAGCTGTGATAAAAGCATAGTAGTCTGACCTACTATCTGGAATATGATGGTAATAGTACCCTTTTCTCTGTCATAGTCTGAAATGGTAAGAGGTATTCTCTCGCCCTTTTCGTCAACACGCAGAATGATGAACTGACCTGCCAACGCCTTCTTCGCAATGAAGGGAGCGTCTACCTCCATCAGTACAACGTTTTCGTTGAGCTGACGTCTTTTGAGTATTTTATACATTGAAAAAACCTTTCCTTTCGTTATATATGGGAGCATCTGTAAAAATACAGACGCTTCAGATCGTCACACATAAGTATAGCAGATTGGCAGAAAAAATTCAAGCGTTTTCGATATTTATATATTGAATAGCGTCATTACTTAAAGTAATGATAAAAATCGACCCGTTACGGCAAAAACTCTTTAAATACCCGATTTTCTGCGGTTTGAGCGGCCTTGCGGCTTATACGGCATATATCGACCTTTTTCTCGTTGACAAAAACTGCATTATGAGATATAATTATAATGTTATTGTAAAATTGGGTTATATGTGTAAAGACTGAAAAATGTCTTTATTCAAATCCGGGAGGCTTAATGAAAAAGAAAAAATCGAATAAGCTGAATCTTATTATTTGCGCAATTGCATTCGTATTCATGATCTTCTATGTGTATTTTGTGGACGGATTTGATAATCTTGTCAATTCAATTCAGAAGATAAATGTCGGATTCCTGTTAATAGCGATGGGTCTTATGATAGTATACTGGCTGCTGGAGGCGCTCGGCGTTCATGCGGCGCTGAGGGCTACATACCCTAAGGCAAAGTTCAGCAGAACATTTATGACGACACTGCTCGGTCAGTATTTCAACTGTATCACTCCGTCGTCAACGGGCGGTCAGCCTATGCAGGTGTATTACTTCACGAAGTTCGGCGTTCCTATGTCACACGCAATGACATCTCTGCTGAGCAAATTCATAATGTATCAGTTTGTGCTGACAGGCTATTCCGCCGTGGTGCTTATAGCCCGTTTCAATAATTTTTCTACCGACTACGCACCGCTTATGGCGCTTGTAATTCTTGGATTTATCATAAATACTATCGTAATAATACTGCTTTTTATGCTGGCGTTTTTCAAGAAGCCCGTAAAGAAGATGGCTGTATGGGCTGTAAAACTGCTTGCAAAGATACACATTTTCAAGTTCCGTTTTATAAAGAGCGAGGAAGACAAGATAAAGAAAATCAGATCCGTAGAAGAAATTGTAGACGAATATCATGATAATTTCGTGTTCATTAAGAAAAAACCGTGGCTTATCATAAGACTTATCATTTATAATGTAATTCAGCTCACGGCTTACTTCTCAATCTCGTATGTCATTTATCTCGGCTTCGGACTTTCGGGTACGGATTATCTGACGATTATTTCCTGTCAGGCATTCGTTCTGATGATTTCGGGATTTATGCCCCTGCCGGGTGCGCTCGGTGCGGCAGAGGGAAGCTATACGCTGTTCTTCAGCAATATATTCATCGGCTCGGACGGCACGAAATATGTCGGTATCTCAACATTTATATGGAGATTCTTAACGTTCTATCTTCCGATAATCGCAGGACTTATTCTATCCACATTTGTCGGAAAGTTTATGAATGTCGAAGCCCCCGACAAGTCAACAATCAAGCTTACCGAAGAAGAGCTTAAAGGCGACCCGATAGACTGATTGCTTAAAATTTACAAAATAATCTTACGGCAGAGGGTGTATGCTTTCTGCCGTTTGCTGTATCTTGAGCGCAAAGTGAAACAAGCTGAAAACGGCTCTGCGAAGCCAACGCAACCGCAAATTTACATGAAAATATTCAAAAGCAACATGAAGTTTATAGACCTTATACGCTGATTATGCTAATATGACGACAGACAGAAAAGGTGTCGGAAAGGATATGTATATATGAGCTTAGGAACAAATATTCAGTTTTACAGAAAGCAAAAAAATATGACGCAGGAGGATCTGGCAGAGTTTATGAACGTGTCACGTCAGACTGTGTCAAAATGGGAATCTGACACTGCGTTTCCCGAAACGGATAAGCTTATCACGCTGAGTGATTACTTTGGCTGTACGCTTGACGAACTGATCAAGGGCAGTGCTGAAGAAAACTTTACGGAAGATGCCGCAGGATATGATAAGGAAATGAACAGCTTTACAAGGGCTATCTGTCTTGGTACCGCAACTGTGCTTGCAGGTGTTACAACACTGCTTTTTACGGTAGTTCTGGGACTTGATGAAACCATAGCTGCGGCGATATTCATGCTGTTTGTGACAGTTGGCACGGCGATATTTATAGTAAGCGGCATACGACACGACAACTATGTCAAGGAAAATCCCAATATCAAGCCGTTTTACAGCGTAGAGCAGATAAAGGCATTCAGAAATAAATTGCCCGCTTTTATCGCCGGCGGTACGGTGCTTGTACTGTTCGGCGTAATTGCATTGATGGTAATGCAGAGCTTTGTCGACAAGGTTGTACCTGATGTTATGACCGAGGAAAGCTTTGATGCGCTGTGCGCGGCGGTTCTGCTTTTATGTGTTACCGTTGCCGCGCCTATGTTTATATACGGCGGTATGCAGTATGCAAAGTATGATATTGAAGAGTACAACAAGGAAAATAACCCCGACAAGCCGTTCGCGGACAGACTTATGTCGGCTATATCCGGCGGTATAATGCTTGCGGCGACTATTGTGCTTTTTATAATGGGATTTTGTTTTAATAACTGGGAATTGTGCTGGATAGGTTATCCGATAGGCGGTGTTCTTATAGGGATTGTAAACTGTATATTCGGCGCTGTAAAAAAATAAGCAGATACTTGCATAATTTTTGTGAATATGGTACAATTAAAGAGCGATAACTGTTACAGTTCTTACAGCAACAGCTATCGTAATAAATAATTTGAGGAATTTTCACTGTGAACCCTTTATTGATTGTACTGTATGTTTTACTCGGATTGCTTGCGGTATATGCCGTACTGTTTCTTATTGCGGTACTCCGTGCCGTATTTATGAAGAAAGAATTTGCGGACGATAAGCCGTTCGATCCGTATAAGGACGGTATCGACTGCGACACCCACGCAGAACATCTGTCAAAAATAATACAAGTACCTACCGTAAGTATCCGTGGCAGAAACGACAACACCGAGATTTATAAATTCCACGACCTGCTCGAACAGCAGTACCCGAATATCCACAGGGTATGCGAGCGTGTCGATATTGACGGAGCGTTGCTGTTTATATGGAGAGGCAAGGATAAGAACCGCAACCCGATATGCCTTATGTCGCATCAGGACGTTGTTCCCGCCGACAGCGAAAAGTGGAAGTACGACGCTTTTTCTGGTAAGATAGCCGAGGGCAAGATATGGGGCAGAGGTACGGTCGATACTAAGGGCGCATTATGCGCCATACTCGAAAGCATAGAGGAGCTTATAAAAGAGGGCTTCACCCCCGTGTGCGATGTCTATGTCGGAAGCTCCAACAATGAGGAAATAACCGGTGACGGCGCAGTAAAGACGGTCGAATATCTTTATGAAAAGGGCATACATTTCGATTTGGTTATGGACGAGGGCGGCTCTATAATGTCATACGAGGACAGCGTCAAGGGCAGAATGGTAGCCCACAACGCTATGATAGGCATACTCGAAAAGGGCAGAGCCAACATAAAGTTCACCGCAAGGAGCAGGGGCGGTCACGCAAGCGTTCCGTTCAACAATAATCCGTTTGCAAAGCTGTCAAAGCTGATGTATATAATCGAACACAGAAACCCGTTCAAGAAAAGGATAACCCACCCCGCAAGAGTGCAGTATCACGCTATGGCGCCGTATATGCACCACTTCAGACACCGCCTGCTGTACGGAAATCTGTGGCTTTTCGCCCCGATAGCACCGTACATAATGCACAGGATAGGCGGTCCTGCTGGAGCGGTCGTAAAGACCACCTGCATTTTCACTATGGCAGAGGGAAGCAAGGGTGCAAACGTGATTCCCGAAAAAGCAAGCGTTACCGCAAACTGTCGCTTTATGGTGCACGAGCCTTTACCTCAGTCGTATAAAAAGCTCGGAAAGCTGTGCCACAAGCTCGGCATTTCTATGGAAATGCTGGCAGGCTTTGACGTTCCGCCCGTTGCAGATATGAACTGCTATGCGTATAAGTATGTCAACAAGAGGATAAAGGAAACCTTCGGCGATATCCCGAGAATACCTTATATAATGCTTGCAGGCACCGACTCACGTCACTATACGAAGATATGCGACTGTGTACTGAGATTCGTTCCGCTTATGATGACGGGCGCACAGCTTAACAGCGCACACGCAATTAACGAAAATCTCAGCGTAGAATCGCTTGAACGAGGAATAGTTTTCTATCACGATTTCATAAAAAATTACGGCTCAGAGCTGTAATGCGGACATAATCGTGTCCGAAATCTCTGAAAGATAATATGGCATGGCGGCGGATAGTTCCGCCGCTTTTCCTTACTCACTCGGCATTTTTGACGAAAAAACACCGCCCGAATTGCAAAAGTCATTGACAATACCCAAATTAGATAGTATAATAATATAGTACGCAGGCGAAATTCGCCATAGCGGAATTCGGAAACACGGTAATTCACCGTAATATAACATGGAGGCTTTTGGTAATGAGAGTTTACAACTTTAGCGCAGGTCCTGCGGTACTTCCCGAAGAGGTACTTAAAGAAGCAGCAGATGAAATGCTTGACTACAAAGGAACGGGTATGTCCGTTATGGAGATGTCCCACCGCTCAAAGGCATATGATGCAATTATAAAGGAAGCAGAAAAGGATATCCGTGACCTTATGAATATCCCCGACAACTACAAGGTACTGTTCTTACAGGGCGGTGCGTCACAGCAGTTCTCCGCAGTTCCCATGAACCTTATGAAGAACGGCAAGGCTGCTTACATAATCACAGGCCAGTGGGCTAAGAAGGCATATCAGGAGGCACAGAAGTACGGCGAGGCTGTAGCTGTTGCATCATCGGCAGATAAGACATTCTCTTATATCCCCGATTGCTCGGATCTTGATATTCCCGAAGATGCAGACTATGTTTACATCTGCGAAAACAATACTATCTACGGCACAAAGTTCTGGCAGTTACCCAACACAAAGGGTAAGGATCTTGTAGCCGATGTATCTTCCTGCTTCTTATCAGAGCCTGTAGACGTAACAAAGTACGGCGTTATCTACGGCGGCGTTCAGAAGAACGTTGGTCCTGCCGGTGTTGTTATCGCTATAATTCGTGAAGACCTCATCAGAGATGACGTTAACCCCGCAACTCCCACAATGCTCAAGTGGAAGACGCAGGCTGATGCCGATTCTCTTTACAATACACCTCCCTGCTACGGTATCTATATCTGCGGCAAGGTATTCAAGTGGATAAAGAAGATGGGCGGCCTTGAGGCTATGAAGGCTCACAATGAGAAGAAGGCAAAGATCCTTTACGATTTCCTCGATCAGTCCAAGCTGTTCAAGGGTACGGTAGAGAAGAAGGATCGTTCGCTGATGAACGTACCTTTCGTAACAGGCAACGAGGAGCTTGACGCAAAGTTCGTAAAGGAAGCTACAGCAGCAGGCTTTGTAAACCTCAAGGGTCACAGAACCGTAGGCGGTATGAGAGCTTCTATCTACAACGCTATGCCTATCGAGGGTGTTGAAAAGCTCGTTGAGTTCATGAAGAAGTTTGAAGCCGAAAACGCTTGATTATAACCGTATAGGTACAGGAGGATATACCAATGTACAACGTAAAGACATTAAATAAGATTGCCGCTTGCGGTACAGACCTTCTTGACAGAAGCAAGTACACTGTAGGCGACGATATAGATAATCCGCAGGCAATACTCGTTCGTTCCGCTTCTATGCACGAAATGGAGCTTGGCGATGATTTACTCGCTATCGCAAGAGCAGGTGCAGGCGTAAACAATATTCCCGTTGACAAGTGCAGTGAAAAGGGTATCGTAGTATTCAATACTCCCGGTGCAAACGCAAACGCAGTAAAGGAGCTTGTAATACTCGGTCTGCTCATCAGCAGCCGTAAGGTCACAGCCGCTATCGACTGGGCAAAGACCTTAAAGGGCAAGGGCGACGAAGTAGGCAAGCTTGTTGAAAAAGGCAAGAGCCAGTTCGTAGGCCCTGAGATAAAGGGCAAGAAGCTCGGTGTCATAGGTCTTGGCGCAATCGGCGCATTAGTTGCAAACGCAGCCGCTGAGCTGGGTATGGAAGTTATAGGTGCAGACCCGTTCCTTTCTGTACAGGGCGCTCTCAACCTTTCAAACAAGGTTAAGTATGTAAAGAGCAACAAGGAAATTTTCGAAACCTGCGACTATATCACAGTACACGTTCCGCTTACTCCCGAAACAAAGGATATGATAAACGCAGACGTTATCAAGACAATGAAGAAGAACGTCCGCATTATGAACTTTGCAAGAGGCGGTCTTGTTAACGAGGACGCAGTTGTTGAAGCTCTCGCAAACGGCGGTATGGCGGCTTATGTTACCGACTTCCCCGGCGACAAGATACTCGGTGTTGACGGTGTTGTTGCACTCCCTCACCTCGGAGCTTCCACTCCCGAAAGTGAAGATAACTGCGCTGTTATGGCTGCAAACGAAATCAAGGATTATCTTGAGAACGGCAACATTGTAAACAGCGTAAACCTCCCCAACGTTTCAATGTCAATGACAGGTGACGCTAAGATTTGCGTTATCCACAAGAATGTTGAAGGCCTTATCGCAAAGATTACGACCTGCATCACAGAGGCAGGTATGAACATTGAGAACATGGAGAGCAAGTCAAAGAAGGACTATGCTTATACGGTTCTTGACGTTAAGGGCAATGCAGACAGCGTAGCCGATAAGATAAGAGCAGGAGAAGCTGTGATTTCTGTAAGAGTTATCAAGTAATCAGAAACAATCAAATAAACTATGAACCGCCGTGTTTCGCACGGCGGTTTTATACTTATGTACAGAATACACAAAATCCCGCCGATAATTTCGGCTATAATTTAACGCTTGCTACCTTGCAATGCAAGGTACATTGTGTTATACTTAGTACAACGAAACAGAAAGGAGCGGTGTATGAATCCACAACTTAAAAGAGGAACGCTGGAACTGTGCGTACTGGCTCTGCTGTCAGACCGTGATTGCTACGGTTATGAGCTTGTAAATGCAATTTCGGAGAGCATCCATATCACAGAGGGAACAATTTATCCGCTTATGAAACGGCTTAAAGACGAGGGGTGCATCACCTCCTATCTTGTAGAATCAAGCGAGGGTCCTTCAAGAAAGTATTATTCGCTGACCGACACCGGCAGAAAGAAGCTGTCGGTACAGATAAGCGAATGGTCGGATTTCTATAAGTCCGTCAATAAGATACTCGGTATTGATTGAAGAAAGGAATCGAATTATGACTTACAACACTAAAGCAGAGTTTATGGCGGCTCTGAAATCACAGGCTGAGAAATATTCATTATCGTTCGGAGAAATGGCAGAGGATTTTGAACGTCATTTCTCGGAGGGAGAGGAAAACGGCGAAACCGAAAGCGAGATATGCGCAAAGCTCGGAGATCCCATTGAGATAGTAAAGGAGTATGTCGGGGAGAATTCGGAAAATGTACAAAGCAGTAATAGCAACGTGAAGAATATCACTGCCGGGGTAAATCGTGTTGACAGCAATACAGGCAAGATCAGCGGCGGAATGATAACAGGCGTTATACTGCTTGATCTGTTTGTACTTGACTGGGCATTGCCTACGTTGGCATCACTTGTTATAGTTTATATTGCGGTAGCGTTTGCTTTTATTGTTTCCGGTGTGGTAAGTATCATTTCCGTTATGCTGCCGTTTGTTTCTGACAGTGTTACGGCACTTCTGTTCGGCGGAATGTTCAATGTATTTGCAGGAATGGTTATCCTTGGACTCGGCGGAATTATGGCGGCGTTCACGCCAAACGTTATAAAAGGTTTTGCAGGTGCGATAAAAGCGGTAGCAAGACTTCATGTAAGAACGTTTGCAGGCAGAAAGGCAGGTTTCTGATGAAAAAGATAATACTGATAATATCAGCCGCTTTGCTGGCATTAGGAATTTTGGGCTGTGCAGTTACGGCATTGCCGACATTGCTTGAAGGAGAGAAGTATATGAATAACATAATCGACAAAAATTCAGAAAAGCAGGAGTTTACTTTTACAGATGCCTTTTCAGGACTTGATATAAGCGTACTCAGTGCAAATGCAAATATTTCATACAACAGCGGTAACGAGGTAAAGGTAAGCTATGTTACGGTGGATAAAAACAAGAAAATAGAATGTAATATCACTGACGGTACGCTTAACATTAAAGAAAAATCAGGATTTTCATTCTTCTCACTCTTTACACTTGCAAGCGTTCCGACAAAGATAGAAATATCTTTTCCCGAAAGCTACAGAGATAACGGTACGCTTGAAAATGCAGATGTAACGGTAGCTTCAGGCTCGCTGTCGGGAGATATGCCGCATACTGAAAAAAGTACAAAAATTCAGTTATACAGCGGTAAGATAAATTCAAGTGTTGCCACAGAAAATTTTGATATTAATGTATCATCGGGATTGGCTGATATATCTTCAAGAACTCATAAACACACAAATGTAAATGTATCGGTACTCAGCGGTAAGATTACACTTGACGGATTCATAAGCGAAAAGAGCAAATACAGTCTTACCTCCGGTAAAATCACTTCACTGAATGCAGGCGGCGGTGAACTGTACACTAATGTTACATCGGGTTCGCTTACGCTTGGCTGTTCAGAAAAGATTACAGGCATAGATGCAAAAGTAGCAAGTGGAAAAGCGCATATCTCCGTACCAAAGGACACAGGGGCACGGGTAGCATACAGCGTTGCTTCGGGTTCGATAAAAATAGGTCTTGACGGAAGAAATGAAAAACTTACTGGAAGCGGCAGTATTTCATACGGAAATGCCGAAGCAAATGTTAATGTCAACGTTGCAAGCGGAAGCTTTATTCTTGATACATACACACTTTCGGAATGATTCTAAAGGTTACAAACCGGTAACAAAACAGTTACAGTTTTGTCATAAATATTGACTTACCTTTTTTTGCATGATATATTGAAATCAGGAAAAAAGAACATATCTTACAGATGATATACTATCTGATTCAACCTCGACAGACAGGAGGATCAAATGAAGATTGCAAAAAACATAAGTTTAGGTATCGGGATGCAAGTATTGGTGTTGCTGATGCATATACTTATTCATTTTATGGACGTTATGAACGGCAATTTTGGTGACATCCAAGACATCCAAATAGCTTGCTCATTCGTTGCGGTAATACTTATAACGTATCTGGCGGTTCTTTGTTTTGATTTGCCCGTATACGTAATATTCTGCGGTGCGGTTATTACATTTCTGTTTGTCTTGATATTTGAAAACGAGGGGGTGTATTTATTGTACTATCTCCATAGTGGAAGTTCCCAATTTTTTAATCCCGATGTTTATACCGATGCGGTAATTATAGTATTAGAAATGCTTGTTGTACAATTGCCGTCTTTCGCTCTGGCGAAATTAACAAGATTAGTCTGCAAAAAACAAAACTAAACTGTAGTGTTCCGGTATAGGAGACTTCATGAAACATAATTTTACAAGCAGAAAGATTATCGGTTCTTTGTTTTTCCCGATATTAATATGTCTGATATTCGGAACTTCTTTTGTCATTTTTTCTATTGGCAAAGAATTAAACGCTTTAAGGCTAGGCTGTTTGTTCAGCGCTTTACTTGGCGGATTTCTTCCGATAGTAATTACGCTGATTACCAAAACCGATACAAGCTTTTATCTTAAAGACAGGGCTATCGTGTCGGCAATTTCTTTAGTTTTTATCTTTATTGCTTGTCTTCTGAACGAACTGTTGGATTCTATCTATTATGCATGGTGTGCTATTTTCTTGTTCGTTATTTTATCAACATTTTATTTTCTGCGAAAGTGCAGAACGGGTTTAGAACGGTTAATTGTCATTATTTCAAATCCGATTTTGTATATAGCGGTGTGTCTGATATGCTTCGGTTATGATTTAACTGTATTGCTTGATTAATAATGTATATACGGGTTATACAATTATATCTGTTATGCGGCTGATGCCTTTTAGGGCTGTCAGCCGCTTTTCTGTATAATGAAAGCCCTCATTCGTCGCAGGTAAATCTTCGGCAGTTGATGCGCTTGCCGAACAGCCAAAAAAGGTTACAAACCGGTAACAAAATAGTTACAGTTTTGTCATAAATATTGACTTGCAGTTTTTATGTGATATACTAAAATCAGGAAAGAAAATACACCTTACACTACATCAATCAAACGTAAAACTATGAAAGGACTGAAAATTATGACAAAACTATTAAAAACAATCACGACAATAGCTGCACTTGCAACTACATTAATCACGGTAAGCATTTATGCGTCCGCTCAATCGCCCGTTGACAACGGCAGTAATGCAAGAGCAGAAATGGCACAGAACGGACTTATTGCAGGGCAGACAGCGGAAAGCAACGCATTCCCCGGCTGGATAGTGTTAAGCACAGCAGGTGCGGCAGTCCTTGTAGGAGGAATTATTGTAGGCTCGGTTATCAGTAACAGAAAGTCGAAGGATGATAAGCAGTAAGGCGATAATGTAATATGATAATGTGGATAATGCGGACAGTCGGAAGGCTGTCCGTTTTTTGTACCTTTTCATCTTGAAACTTGCCGCAAAATATGATAAAATCAACTTAACAGTACGGCAGACCGGATTTCAAGGAGCAATTTATGGAAAGATATAAGGATAAACAATTATCGGCTTACGAGAGAGCGGCGGCACTTGCCGATACGCTGAGTACGGAGGAACAGGCACAGCAGCTGAAATATGACGCACCTGCCATAGAAAAGGCAGGACTTCCGTCTTATAACTGGTGGAACGAGGGGCTTCACGGCGTGGCAAGGGCAGGAACGGCTACGGTTTTTCCGCAGGCTATCGCACTTGCGGCGGCTTTCGACAAGGATATGATGTATCGTGTCGGTGAGGTGATTTCCACAGAAGCAAGGGCAATGTACAACAGCGCCGCAAAACACGGCGATACCGACATATATAAAGGCCTTACATTATGGGCGCCGAATATAAACATATTCCGTGACCCACGCTGGGGCAGAGGGCATGAAACCTACGGCGAGGATCCGTACCTGACTTCAAGGCTCGGTGTGAACTTCGTAAAGGGCATACAGGGAGAAGAAGAATACCTCAGAGCCGCCGCCTGCGCAAAGCATTTTGCGGTACACAGCGGTCCGGAGTCGCTCCGCCACGAGTTTGATGCCAAGGCAAGTGAAAAGGACATGGAAGAAACCTATCTGCCTGCATTCAAGGCGCTTGTAAAAGAGGGCAGGGTCGAAGGTGTTATGGGCGCATATAACAGGGTGAACGGCGAGCCTGCGTGCGCATCTGAAAAGCTGATGGGAAAACTGCGTGAATGGGGCTTCGACGGTTATTTTGTGTCGGATTGCTGGGCGATAAGGGATTTTCATACTACACACAAAATCACCGATACAGCACCGCAGTCTGCGGCAATGGCACTGAAGGCAGGTTGTGACGTTAACTGCGGAAACACATATCTGCATATTCTGGCGGCGCTTGAAGAAGGGCTTATAACAAAGCAGGATATACGCACTGCCTGCATTCACGCATTACGGACAAGAATAAGGCTCGGACAGCTTGACGATAACGAGTTTGATGACCTGCCGTTTGATATTATCGCCTGTGACGGCAATAAAGCGTTATCGCTTGAAGCGGCGGAGAAATCAATGGTGCTTTTGCATAATGACGGCATACTTCCGCTTGACAAAAGCAGGATAAGCTCGATAGCCGTAATAGGACCGAATGCGGACAGCCGTGCGGCATTGCTCGGAAACTATAACGGTACGCCCGACAGAAGCGTTACGTTCCTTGAGGGAATACAGGACGCATTTGACGGCAGGGTATATTATGCGGAGGGCTGTCAGCTTTTCCGTGACAGAACGCAGGGTCTTGCACTGCCAGGCGACAGATATGCCGAGGCGGTTGCGGCGTGCGAGGCGGCGGATGTCACTGTTGTATGTGTGGGACTTGACGCTACTCTTGAGGGCGAGGAGGGCGACACAGGAAATGAGTTTGCATCGGGGGATAAGCCGGATCTCAGATTGCCTGAGGTTCAGCGAGTGCTTCTGCAGAAGCTGAAAGGCACGGGAAAGCCGCTTATAATAGTTCTTGCGGCAGGAAGCAGTGTGAATACCGAATGCGAGGGAAACGCCCTTATAAATGCGTGGTATCCGGGTCAGTACGGCGGAAAGGCGCTTGCAGAGATACTTTTCGGGGAGGTTTCACCGTCTGGCAAGCTCCCGGTCACTTTCTACAAATCGGCGGATATGTTACCCGATTTCACCGACTATTCAATGAAGAACAGGACATATCGCTTCTGTGACGATGAAAGCAACGTGCTTTATCCTTTCGGCTACGGACTTACCTATTCGCACTTTGAATGCGGCGATATTTCGTACAAGGACAATACGCTGACCGTTAATGTTACCAATACGGGAAGCAGAAGTGCGGAGGACGTTCTGCAGGTCTATATAAAGAGCGAAAACGGAGTGAAAAATCACAGCCTTTGCGCATTTGAGCGTGTTTCACTGTTTGACGGGGAAATCAGGACGATAAACGTCAATATTCCCGAAAGTGCGTTTGAAACAGTTGACGATAACGGCGTAAGAGCGGTAATAAGCGGCAGATATACGCTTTACGCCGGCTTCACACAGCCGACACAGCTAAGCGAGAAGCTGTACGGCGGAAGGTGCGTATCGGTCGAAGTCAGCATATAAAATAATGACGGCGGAAAAGCTTTTGCTTTTCCGCCGTGTTTCAATATCTGAATCCTCCGATGAACGAAAGCGTTTGTGCGGCTGTCTGCGAGCCTTTACTCATAGCCGTTTCTATGTTCCCGTCAGCAAGATAGCTTGCTATAAAGCCTGCCTGATAGCTGTCGCCGCAACCGGTGGTATCTGTTACTTCGGATACCTCAGCGGCGGCACAATGATAAGCCGTGCCTTTTGAAAAGGCGGTGCTTCCGTTTTCTCCGAGCGTTACGATAAAGACCGTATTGGGATATTTTGAGGAAAGCTGTTTCGCTTTTTCAAGCGTAGGTTCATCTCCGCTTATAAACAAAAGCGATATGCAGTCAAGGTATTTTTCTATCGTGTCAAAATCCCTGCAAATATCAAAATCAACGCTCAGCGGAAAACGCTTTTCACGGCAGCAGTCTATTACATCGTTGAAATTCGGTCCGGAAAAGGTGGTATGCACCATATCCGACGAATGCAATAATTCCCTGTCAGACGCAGACAGGGCAAAGCTTGAGAACACTCCGCCGTTCCACGAATCGTCTTTATAATAACGGTCGCCGTCGGGGGTAAGGTAGGTGCGGTTCGAGGCGGTATCTCCGTTTTCTGTTCTGATATGGGTTTTGTCGATGTTGAAATCTTTTATGCTGTCAAGGACGGTTTTACCGTAGCTGTCATTTCCAACAGCGCCGATTATATAGACCTTCGCATCTGTAAGCCGTGATATTGTTGCGGCGAAATTAAGCGATTCGCCTCCGGGCATTATCGTATTGTCGAATATGTCGACGCACATACAGGTAAGAGTTGTTATTATCATAATGATCGCTCCTTGTCGGTTATGAGTATATATTACCGCTAAATCGGTTTGCAGTCAAGTATTTATAAGAAATTTTCAGATTTTACTTGACAAAGCGGCTCTCTTTGTGTATAATATATCAGGTGGCTGTAAACCAAAACAGCATTACACCGCTTGAAACGGCACAACAAAAAGGTTTGCGGGATTTACGGCTTGTAAGCCGGCAGTGAATCGCTTAAGTCTGTATGACTGTTACCGTGAATACGGACGAACAAAGGAGCATACGAAGGACGCAAGAAAATCGGAGCGTGGGTAAATCTGTATGACTGTTAACGGAAATACGGACGGACAAAGGAGCGGCAAAATGTCAAAGAATATCGAAAACGCAATACTGCTCGATACCTACGGCAGTATGCTTACCGAAAAGCAATATGATACGCTCAGCCTTTACTATGACGAGGATCTGTCACTTTCCGAGATTGCCGAGAATATGGGTATCACAAGACAGGGCGTTCACAAGTGCATACGCACAGCGGAAGAATATCTCACTCAGCTTGAGGAAACGCTCGGATTTGCGCAAAAGTACCGCAATGTCTGTGATTTATGCGACAAGCTGACAGCTCTTACGGATGAGAATGTCGGCAGTGCCGATGAAAAAGAGAAAATGAAATCTATTATAGAAGATATAAAGAATGCGATATAAAGAGGAGGTTGGCTGATGGCATTTGAAGGACTTTCGGACAAGCTCGGAAAAGTATTCAGCAAGCTGAAAAATCACGGTAAGCTGAATGAAAAAGATGTAAAGGAAGCTATGCGTGAGGTCAAGATGGCATTGCTTGAAGCGGATGTCAGCTTCCCTGTAGTAAAGGACTTCGTTGCAAAGGTAAGTGAACGTGCTGTAGGCAGTGAGGTAATGAACAGCCTTACTCCCGCACAGCAGGTAATAGATATAGTACATGATGAGCTGATACAGCTTATGGGTACTGATACGGCAAGGATTGATTTTCCCTCTAAGCCTCCGTGCGTTATTATGATGTGCGGTTTGCAGGGTGCAGGTAAAACTACTCATACCGCAAAGCTTGCAAAGTATCTTAAAAAGCAGAACAGAAGACCGCTTTTAGTTGCCTGCGATATTTACCGTCCTGCCGCTATCGATCAGTTGAAGGTAGTCGGTGCTTCGGTTGACGCTCATGTATTTGAGATGGGACAGACAAATCCCGTGAAGATAGCGAGAGAGTCGATAAAATACGCAAAGGACAACGGTTTTGATGTTGTTATCCTTGATACCGCAGGCCGTCTGCATATAGATGAAGACCTGATGAACGAGCTTAAGGATATAAAGGCTGAGGTTCAGCCGAATGAGATATTGCTCGTTGTTGACTCTATGACAGGTCAGGACGCTGTAAACGTTGCAAAATCGTTCAACGATATGCTTGACATTACAGGCGTTATCCTTACAAAGCTGGACGGCGATACACGAGGCGGTGCGGCTCTGTCCGTTCTCTCGGTTACAGGCAAGCCGATAAAGTTTGCAGGTGTCGGTGAGAAGACAGACGACCTTGAGCAGTTCCATCCCAACCGTATGGCTGACAGAATACTCGGTATGGGTGATGTACTTTCACTCATCGAAAAGGCGAAGGTCACGGTAGACGAGAAGGAAACGCAAAAGCTTGCAAAGCGTCTGCAGGAAAACAAGTTCGATATGAACGATCTGTACGCACAGTTTGAACAGATTGAGAAGATGGGCAGCATCTCATCTCTTATAAAGATGATTCCCGGTGTTGCGGGAAAGGTCAAGGAAGAGGATATAGACGAGCGCAGAATGTACCGCACTAAGGCTATAATTTCTTCAATGACAAAAAAAGAGCGCGAAAAGCCCTCAATTATCGATGCCAAGCGTAAGCGCAGAATTGCGGCAGGCAGCGGTACAAAGGTCGAAGATGTAAATCAGCTTCTCAAACAGTTTGACGGTATGCAGAAGATGATGAAGCAGATGGGACTTAAGGGTGGTAAAAAGCGTAAATTCCCGAAGTTCCCCATGGGCGGCATGGGAGGAATGAACGGCATGGGCGGCTTCCCGATGTAAGTTTGCTATGTAAATACAGGTAATTCATGGTGTTTGACAATACACTTTGATTATAAAAACTAAAACTTTAAATTTTTTATGAGGTGAACAAAATGGTAAAGATCAGATTAAGACGTATGGGCGCTAAGAAGGCTCCTTTCTACAGAGTTGTAGTTGCAGATTCACGTTACCCCAGAGACGGACGTTTCATTGAGGAAATCGGTTACTACGATCCTACAAAGGAACCCTCTGTTGTATCTATCGACAAGGAAAAGGCTGACAAGTGGCTCGCTAACGGCGCTCAGCCCACAGATACAGTTAAGAAGCTCCTTAAGATTGCTGCTGAAAAGTAATCGCTGTTTCTGAAAGGAAAATAAAATGGAAAAATTGCTTATCGCTATGGTGGAAGACCTTGTAGATGACAAGTCCGCCATCCGGGTAACAGTTGACGAGCCTAAAGAGGACGGAACTGTTGTTTATCATCTGCACGTTGCTCCCGATGATATGGGACGTGTAATAGGCAAGCAGGGAAGAATAGCTAAGGCTATCCGTACCATTATGCGTGCAGGAGCAGTAAGATACAACCAGAAGGTTATGGTTGAGATCGACTGATGCACGTCTGAATTGAACGTAAAACCCCGACTTTTGAAAGGTCGGGGTTTCGTTTATTAACTGAATGTTAACTTTACTGATTTTTGCTACTGAGGATTATCCGTATTCGACATTTTTCACAAAAAATTTATTCACTTCGGCAAACGGCAACTTATTTAATTGACTTTAATTAACAGATATTATATAATAAAATCGGAGTATAGGATATTGTGGCGGAAAATGCAATATCCCAAGACAGAATTTTAAACAGAACAGCATCATAATATTGATCATAAATCGGAGAATAATATGGAACATTTCGGAATTGAATATTGGCTATTTACGTTCTGTATATATTGTATGGCAGGCTGGGTGCAGGAATCGACTATCGAGTCGCTGTATCATAGACGGCCGATAAACAGAGGCTTTCTCAGAGGTCCCTATATTCCTATATACGGTGTCGGCGGACTGCTTCTTCTGTTTATCTGTCATCCGTTCAGAGATAACGGATTTCAGGTTTTCTTTGTGGCTCTTATTGCCTGCACGGCGCTTGAATACTTCACGGGCTGGCTTATGGAAACCATGTTCGGTAAGCAGTTCTGGGATTACAGTATGTTCAGGATAACTTATAAAAACAGAATATCGTTGGTGTCCTCGCTTTTCTGGGGAGTAATGGGATTGTTCGTGACGTATGTTGTTTCGGACATTACATTGTATGTGCTTAACAATCTGCCGTATCGGTTTATATGTATTGCAGGTACGGTCATATCTCTGATTATGGCGATAGATTTTCTCGGCACGGCAAGAAAGCAGATTGATGTCGATAAGCTGAGAAGCACATTCAGCATAAGCAACATAAGCTCTCATATTATGCGCTTTGATGTGATTGCGTCACGCATTCCGGGCATAAAAGCAAGAACCGGTGAAAAAAAAGAAGAGGATTCTGCCGAGTATAACGGCGATGATGAGAATGATGACTGATAAGAATACGTTCGTACTTACAGACGATGACCGCAGATTTATAAAGACAGCAAGAAAGATTCTTGCAAACGAAAAGGTACAGCAGATGAAACAGTATGTTCAGCACGGCGATGTTTCCACCTATGAGCATTGCCTTATGGTCTGCCTGTATGCTTATATGTATGCAAAGAGGCTTAAGCTGAAGATAAATATCGAGGCGCTTGTAAATGGCGCGCTTCTGCACGATTTTTTCCTATATGACTGGCACAAGGGTGCATTCACAAGGGACGGGCTGCACGGATTTTCACATCCCGTGACCGCTGAGCGCAACGCAAGGAACACATTTCCTCTGACGGTAAAAGAGCGTGGGATAATAATTAATCATATGTGGCCGCTGACATTGACCAGACTTCCTAGAAGCAAGGAAGCGTGGCTGGTATGCTGGGCGGATAAGTATTGCTCGCTTAAGGAAACCTTGCTTAAAAAGCCGTATTGAAATGAATGTTAAAGCCTGCACGAACAAAAATCGTTCCGTGCAGGCTTGTGTTTTATACAATTTATTTCACAGTAAAATATTTCTGCGTGTGGCTCCGTTTGGATTTCGGTTCTGCTAAGGCGAGTATACCGTCATCGACCAGAGGGTCTACATAACGTTTTATACAATATGACACAGATGCCATTCTGAGATATTCGGCAATTTCCTTTTTTGATCTTGGGGTAACGCAGAAATCAAAACGCCAAGGATACATCCACCAATAGCATTGTTAAGCGAGGCTCCAAGGAACAATCCTGCAACTCCGCACAAAATAGATACAACTGTTCTAAACTTGTTCATATTCGCCCTACATTAAATATCCTGATTCTTCTGCTTGTTACGCTTCTTGTTACACAACGAACCTAAGAGCATACCGATTGCAGAAATTATTGCACCGGCTACAATCATTCCCCAATCCGGTGCATTCAGCTTGTCAAAAGCAATGTTGTTTGCCATTTTAAATGTTCCGTATTCAGCCAGCATATACATCACTCCGAAGAAAAGGGTGAATGCCCATTTTCCTTTTTTCCAAAAGTCATTTTTGCCGATAACAATGGACACAACGAATGTAGTTACAGGAAGAATAATCCAAAGGAACATCAAACTATAACCCATAGCATCACTTCCGCTTGTAAAGAACCAGAACACAATCATGGCAATCGCCCATACAAGCATATAAGATAGGATGGTAATAATTTTGTTTCTGTTAGCGTTGCTTTTTACAACATTTGTACTTTCTTCGAGATAATCATAATAGGTCTTCATTTTTTGCTCTCCCTTCAATAAATAGTCAAGAGAGACTTCGTAGCAATCGCTCATTTTAATGACACTTATGATATCCGGATAGGATTTTTCATTTTCCCAATTTGAGATGGTCTGACGACTCACTCCCAATATTTCGGCAACCTGTTCCTGTGTCAGCTTCTTTTCAAGTCTGGCTGCCTTGATTTTACTTCCAATATCATGCTCCATGCCATGACACCTCCCTTGCACTTTTATTATAGGATAACCACCGCTTGTAGTCTACCAAACGGCTTTGACATCGCAGAAAATACGTGTCAAAATGCTTTTACATTTGCTTTTTTATTACTTCTTCGCCTTTTCCTCTAATTCAAGCAGATACCTGTCATAGTCCGCCATGAACAATCTGTCTTGAATAACACGATACTTCTCAAATTCTGTTTCAGCTTTGGACTTGGCAATCTCCGCTGTGATTTTTCCGGCATCCTGCAAAACTTCTCTGTCATCCGCCATCAGGAATAAATCCGGGCGTTTGCTCCAATCTTCCATCGTCACTGGGATATGTCGTTCTGCACGGTCTTCTAAATTGTAACATAAAAAATTAAAAAGTCAACGTTAATTATCAAAATAATATAAAATTATATATTAAAAATTAGTACAAAAAGTTAAAATCAAAGCCTGCACATTTCAATCTGTGCAGGCTTTTTTCACATTTCGTCTATAACTTCCGCAATCTCAGGCTCGGTGATCTGCTTAGCGTAATCATTATCGCCAAAGCACATAACATCGCCGATTTCCTTCTGGAATACCATTCTCAGCTTGCCGTCACGAACCTTCTTATCCGTATACAGCTTTCTGACAAGTGCGGCTTTGTCAATGTAATCGGGAATCGCAACGGGGAGCTTTGCACGTTCACACAGCTTTATTACACGGCTGACATTTTCGGGAGAAATATAACCGTACTTCTCACCGAGCTTTGCCTGTGCGATAAGCCCTATTGATACAGCCTCGCCGTGCAGCAGTTTGTAGTCGCTGACGGTTTCTATCGCTCTGCCGACAGTGTGACCGAGGTTAAGCACCTCACGCAGTCCCGATTCACGCTCGTCCTTCATTACAACTTTATACTTCACGGCGCAGTTATGCTCCGCTATATATTCGCAGGCGTCCTTATCATTCACAAGTATCTTTTCAATGTTCTTTTCAAGATAATCGAACATTTCGCCGTCTGCAAGGCAGGCGTGTTTTATTGTTTCGGCAAGTCCGCTTGAAAGCTGTCTTTCCGGCAGTGTTTTCCACGTTTCAATATCAAGATATACCTTTTCGGGCTGGTTGAAAAGGCCGATAAGGTTGGTCGCAAGGGGAGTGTCAACCGCAGTCTTTCCGCCTACCGATGCGTCTGCGGCGGCGAGAAGAGTAGTGGCATAATTGATAAAAGGTACGCCTCTGCCAAATGTGCCTGCAACAAAGCCTGCAAGGTCGCTTACAACACCGCCTCCGACCGCAATTACACAGCAGTCACGGCGATAGCCCTTTTCAAGCATAGAGTCCTCGACATACTCTTTCATCGCTCTGGTTTTTGACTTTTCTCCTTCGGGTATCACAAACATATCGGCACTGTAGCCCGCCGAAATGAGTTTTTCGTATATCCCTTTCGCATAAAGCGGCTCGACAATGCTGTCGGTCACAACGGCAAACTTCATTATTCTGCCGCAAAGTCCGTTATTTATATCGCTTATCAGCGTGTCGGAAAGACCTCTGCCGATTTCTATATCGTATGAGTCGTCTACTATCTTTTTAAGCTCACAGAAAAATTTCATTGTTTGTTATTCCTCTTAGATATCCTTGTGGTCGCCTGATATTCTGTCACTTCTGAGCTGTCCGCAGGCGGCGGATAGCTCTGTGCCGAATTCTTTTCTTCGGGTAACGTTTATCCTGTTCTTTTTTAACTCGTCATAAAATGCCGTGATGTTTTCCTCACTGCTCCTTTTAAACTCGCTGTCGGGGGACGGATTGTACGGTATAAGATTTACAAACAGCCGTGCATTTCCGATAAGTGCCGCTAACTGACGTGCGTTCTCTCTGCTGTCGTTTATGCCGTCAAGCAGTATATATTCAAGCAGAACCTTGCGGTTTGTACGTTCGACATAGTATTTTGCCGATTCTATGACTTGTGAGATACTATACCTGCGGTTTACCGGCATAAGCCTGTTTCTTATCTCGTCATCCGGTGCGTGCAGGCTTACCGCAAGATTACACGGCTCTTTTCGCTCTGCAAATAATTTCATCTTGTCGCACAGTCCACAGGTCGATACGGTAATATGCTTTGTTCCTGTTTCGATTCCACCCGGAACAGTTACTATATCGAGAAAATCGCAAAGTGCGTCATAGTTGTCAAACGGCTCGCCTATACCCATCACGGTTATATTACTGATCGTTATATTCTGATGTTTTTCGACAGCGAGTATCTGGCTTACCATTTCGCCGGCGGTAAGGTCACGCTGTTTTCTGAGCCTTCCGCTGCAACAGAATTTGCAGCCCATATTGCATCCGCTCTGCGTTGAGATACAGATACTGTTGCCGAACTTCTGTCGCATCAGCACCGTTTCGACCCTGCACCCGTCAGATAACTCAAAAAGATACTTAGAAGTATCTACAGATTGTAATATTTCGTCGATTTTTAACTTTCCGAAGAAATATTTGTCGGATAAAAGCGCTTTTATATCGGCTGATGTAAGCGTCATTTCGTCGAAATCTGCCGCTCTGCGCTTATATATGTCACGGAAAATGTTGGCGCACTGAGTAGCTCTGAATCCGTTTTCGGTCAGCAGTTCCTCCGCTTGTTCATAAGTCAGCGAATATATGTCCGTCATTGGCTGTCGCCTGTTTCGGCTTCTTCCGCAAGCGATTCCTGCTCGATGTCCTCGATTATTTCACGGATTTCTTCTACGCCCTCGCCGTTCATAGCAGAAAATTCTATCATATGAATGTCCTCGGCACAGGGTATCTCATTCATAAGCGATTCTCTGCGTGCGGCACGTTCCTTCTTTGACAGCTTATCGGCTTTCGTCAGCACAACAACAAACGGTATCCCGTTGTCGATAAGGAAGTTTATCATCATTACATCGTCCGCTGTGGGAGGATGTCTGAAATCAACGAGCTGGAACACGAGCGTCAGGTTTCTGTCATCAGCAAGATAGCCCTCGACAAGCCCTGCCCAGCGCTGTTTTTCGGATTTTGATACCTTAGCGTAGCCATAGCCGGGCAGATCCGCAAAATAGATATTGTCAACCGAATAGAAGTTGATAGTTACCGTCTTGCCCGGCATTGAGCTTACACGGGCAAGGGACTTTCTGTTCAGTATCTTGTTTATAAGGGAGGATTTTCCTACGTTGCTCCTGCCCGAAAAGGCGATCTCGGCTTTTTCCGATTTCGGAATCTGGCTGAAAAGCCCGTAGGACGTATAAAATTCTGCCTTGTTAAAATTCATATTATATTTCCTTTACGGCATTCTTGCCCGGCTTTCTTGAAGCACGGGGCTTTGCTGACGGGAGCTTTTCATTGCTTTTCTTTGCGGCGGTAACATTAGGCTTTACAAGTGCTGTGTTAAGCACCGTGTCAATGTTTTCCGCAAGTACAAAGCTCATATTGCTCAGTATAACGTCATCAAGCTCCTTCATATCAGCCTTGTTCTCATCGGGTATGACCACCGTCTTGATACCGGCGGAATATGCCGCCATAGTCTTTTCACGCAGACCGCCTATCGGAAGCACCTTGCCACGAAGCGTTATTTCGCCTGTCATCGCAACATCTCTGCGTACAGGGATACCCGACAGAGCGGATACCAGAGCGGTTGTCATAGTAACGCCCGCAGAAGGTCCGTCCTTGGGAACAGCACCTTCGGGAGCGTGAATATGAATGTCCTTGTTCTTATAGAAATCGGGGTCGATCTCATACTTGCGGGAGAGCGAGCGTGTAAGGCTGACTGCAATCTTTGCGGATTCCTTCATTACATCGCCCAGTGAGCCTGTAAGCTCAATCTTGCCCGTACCCTCCATTACAAGCACCTCAAGCGGTAAAAGAGTACCGCCGACAGAAGTCCACGCAAGACCGTTCACAGCGCCGATTTCATCCTGCTTTGAAATAGTTTCGCCCGTATATTTTCTTGCACCGAGATAGCCTTCAATATCCTTAGCCTTGATATTGATTTTCTCAGCCTCGCCCGATGCGAGCTTTTTAAGCGTCATACGGCAGATTTTAGCTATGTTTCTTTCCAGCTTTCTTACGCCTGCCTCTTTGGTGTAAAAGTCGATTATCGAGTATATCGCATCATTTGCAAAACGAACCTGCGGCTTTATGCCGTGCTTTTTAAGCTGTTTCGGAACAAGATGCTCCTTTGCGATATGGAACTTTTCTTCTCTTGTATAGCTGCCAAGCTCGATAACGTCCATTCTGTCGAGCAGGGGAGCGGGGATAGTATCAAGCGTGTTTGCGGTTGTAATGAACAGTACCTCGCTTAAATCTATCGGTATTTCAAGATAGTGATCCCTGAACGCTACGTTCTGCTCACTGTCAAGAACCTCAAGCATAGCGCTTGCAGGGTCGCCCTTATAGTCATTACCCATCTTGTCTATCTCATCGAACAGGATAACGGGGTTCATTGACTTTGCCTGCTTTAACGCATTGACAATTCTACCGGGCATCGCACCTATGTATGTCTTTCTGTGACCTCTTATATCAGCCTCGTCACGCACACCGCCGAGCGAAACTCTTGCATATTTTCTGCCGAGAGCAGTCGCAATTGATTTAGCGACAGAAGTCTTACCTACTCCGGGAGGACCGACAAGGCAGATTATCTGACCTTTCTTGTCTGCGTCCTTCCACTGATTGAGTGCAACTATTTCAAGTATACGCTCTTTTACCTTCTTCATGCCGTAATGGTCACGGTCGAGCTGTTTTTCAGCCTTTGCAATGTCAGTCTTTCCGTGTGTGTACACGTTCCACGGCATATCAAGCACTGTGTCGAGATATGTTCTGACAACAGCCGCCTCCTGTGAGCCGGGAGAAAGGTGCATCAGCTTTTCGCACTCTTTTATCAGCTTTTCTTCGGTATCCTCGTCAAAACCGCACTCTTCAATCCTGTCCATATATTCAAACGCTTCAGATTGCGGATCGTCCAATTCGCCGAGCTGACGTGAGATAGCTCTCATCTGTTCACGCAGATAGAATTCACGCTGGTTCTTGTCAAGCGCTTCCTTGACTTCCTCGTTGATATCCTGTTCAAGACGTACAATGTCAACCTCTTTTGCAAGGAACTTTACAAGCAGTTCGGCACGCTTGCGCAATGACAGGCAGGATAGAAGAGCCTGCTTGTCTTCAACTCGTAAATATACGTTGAAAACGATAAGATCGATAAGTCTTGACAGATCCTTTTCTCCGATTATACCACGGTACAGTTCGATAGGCATTCTGGGAGACATTTCGCTGTACTGCTTGAATTCAGTGTTGATTGAACGCACAAATGCTGTCTTCTCAGCTGATGTAAGCGTATCGCTGAGTTTAGGCAAAGGAGTTATATCAGCGATGAGATATGGCTCTTCCTGCGTGATACCGCAGAGCTTTGCGGTATAAAGTCCCTGTACAAGCACACGTCTTGCGCCGTCGGGTGTATTCAGCGTCTGTCTTATTTCGGCAACTACACCTGTTTTGTAAAGATTATCCGCCGCAACCTCGTCAACGTCCTCATTGATCTGTGTTACAAGGAATATCTTTCTATCGTTGTTTTCTATTGCTTCCTCAACGGCGCTTATCGAGCGTTCTCTTGCTACGTCAAAGTGCAGTATCATTTCCGGGAATATTACAAGTCCACGGAGCGCAAGTGCCGGTATTGTTATATGTTGATTTTTCATGTTCGTCTGTCCTTTCCTTTTGTTCTATATAAATAAGTCTAAACATTTCTGTTGCTCACTACCCATATTATGCTGTTTTGTATTGCAAATGTCAATACATTATTATACTATATCCGTCGGAAATTTGCAAGTAGTAGCCGGCTGTAAATAAAAACCGCCGTACATCTCTGTACGGCGGTCGTGTTGTAATATCCTTTTTTGAAAAACAGTAGGATTACTTGCTGAACTTAGCGTCTGCAATTTCATCCATAGACTTGCCTGCATCATCATTCCATGCATACAGCTTACGGATTTCCTTACCAACCTGCTCAAGCTGCTGTTCGCTTTCGATACGTCTTACGGCATTGAAGTGTGAACGACCCATCTTGTTCTCCATGATCCAGTTGCGAGCGAATGTACCGTCCTGGATTTCGCCGAGAACCTTCTTCATTTCCTTCTTTGTTTCGTCTGTGATAAGTCTCTTACCAACCTCGTAGTCACCGAACTCGGCTGTATCTGAGATAGAATATCTCATCATCTGGAAACCGCCCTTGTAGATAAGGTCAACGATGAGCTTCATCTCGTGGATGCACTCAAAGTAAGCGTTCTGAGGATCGTAGCCTGCTTCAACAAGAGTTTCAAAGCCTGCCTTCATTAAGGCTGTAACACCGCCGCAGAGAACGCACTGCTCGCCGAAGAGGTCTGTTTCTGTTTCCATCTTGAATGTTGTCATAAGTACGCCGGCTCTTGAACCACCGATACCTGCGGCATAAGCAAGGCCTGTGTCAAGCGCTCTGCCTGTAGCGTCCTGGTGAACTGCAACTAAGCAGGGAACGCCTCTGCCGATTGTGTACTCTGAACGTACTGTGTGACCCGGTCCCTTAGGAGCAACCATGATAACGTCAACGTCTTTGGGAGGTACGATCTGACCAAAGTGGATGTTGAAGCCGTGAGCAAATGCAAGTGTCTTGCCTGCTGTAAGGTTAGGCTCGATGCTCTGCTTGTAAAGGTCAGCCTGTCTTTCATCGTTGATAAGAATCATGATGATGTCAGCCTTAGCTGCTGCCTCTGCCGCTGTGTATACTTCAAAACCTGCAGCCTCAGCCTTAGCCCATGACTTTGAGCCGTTGTAAAGACCGATGATTACCTTAACGCCGCTGTCCTTTAAGTTAAGAGCGTGAGCGTGTCCCTGGCTGCCGTAACCGATTATTGCAACTGTCTTGCCGTCAAGCAGAGAAAGGTTGCAGTCTTCCTGATGATAAAGTTTTGCCATTTTAAAGATCTCCTTTAAATTTGTTTTCGGAGTTTTGCCTCCGTATATTAAAGCGTGGCTTTTACAGCTTCATAGAAGCCCCGCCTTTTTGCATTGCTATAGAGCCTGTACGGACGGTTTCCTTTATTCCGTACGGACGTAAAAGCTCCTCGAACGTTTTTATACGGGGAACGCTGTCGGATAATTCAAGCGTCATCGTATTTACCGTTATATCGGAAATTTTTGCCTTTGCTATCTCGGCGAGCGAGATAAGCTCAGCCCTCTGTGACGGCTGGCAGGCTACCTTTATAAGTACAAGCTCTCTTGATAAAAGCTCCTCCGCAGGCAGATGACGTACTTTTATAACGTCAATCAGCTTGTTGAGCTGTTTTTCAATCTGCTCCAAGGTATATGCCGTTCCGTCTGCGATAATTGTGATACGGGAGATTTTCTCGTCCTCTGTAATACCTACCGCAAGGCTGTCTATATTGAAACCTCGTCTTGCGAAAAGTCCCGCAACTCTTGCGAGAACGCCTGCGTGGTTTTCTACAAGTATTGATATAGTATGCTTCATAGGCTCACCCTTTACAGTATAGTCTTTTCATTTTCGGCTACTCTGACTTCAAGCAGATAACAGCCCTCTGACGAGAGCATCTCGTCAATCGCCTTGTCCGCATCGGCTATATCGGTAATTCTTTTTGCAGGTATGCCGTAGCTGTCTGCAAGCTTTATGAAGTCGGGACTGCCGTCAAGGAATACCGCTGTCAGTCTGTTGTCGTAACCGTTTGTCTGAAGCTCTCTTACCATACCCAGACGATTGTTGGTCATAACGATTACCTTTACCGCAATGTTATGCTGTATCATCGTTGCAAGTTCCATAAACTGCATCTGGAAGCTACCGTCGCCGCATATTGCGACAACCTCGCTGTCCGGGCGTGCCGCTTTTGCACCGAGAGCGGCAGGAACGGAATAGCCCATTGTTCCCATACCGCCCGATGTTATGAATCTTCCGTTTTTAAGACCGATATTGTTGACGGTCCATATCTGATTCTGCCCAACATCGGCGCTTACAACTGAATTGTCGGGGAGCTTCTGTCCGAGAAGCCGTATAAATGCCTTGGGATTTACACAACCCTCCGGTTCTTCTTCAATCGGCTTGTCCTGCGTTTTCCTGATCTCACTCAGTTCCTGTTTCCAGTCATAATGATCGTAATTCTTCACACATTCAAGCAGCTGCTCGAGTATAATCTTTACATCGCCTACAACGGGTATCGTTGCGGCAAGGTTCTTGCCTATTTCCGCAGGGTCAACATCAATGTGTATTACCGTTGCGCCCTCAAGTCTGCTTATTGCGGTGACCGCTCTGTCGCCTACTCTCGCACCGAGAAGTATCAGCAGGTCGCAGTTGTTGATAGCGTAGTTCGCACTCTTTACGCCGTGCATACCTATCATTCCGTAGAACAAAGGATTGTCCGCAGGAACACTGCTCATACCCATCATCGTATTGACAACTGGTATATCCGTCACCTGCATGAACTCTCTCAGCAGATTTACCGCACCTGCGGTAAAGATACCTCCGCCCGCACAGATAAGAGGCTTTTTACTCTTTTCTATGGCGGCAACGGCACGCTTTATCTGAAGCTTGTTTCCCTGAATACTGGGCTTGTACGAGCGGATATCCACCGTTTCCGGATATTCAAAATCTATTACTGCCTTCTGAACGTCAAAAGGCATATCTATAAGCACAGGTCCCGGTCTGCCGGAGCCTGCGATGTAAAATGCGTTTTTGAAGATGACCGGCATTTCCGCAGGGTCTTTGACAAGATAGCTGTGCTTTACGAAAGGCTCAGCCGCACCTGTTATATCTGCCTCCTGGAAAACGTCACGTCCTATCTGTTCACAGCTTACCTGTCCTGTGATAAGCACCATAGGTATGCTGTCCATATGGGCGGTAGCGATCGCCGTGATAAGGTTAGTCGCACCCGGTCCCGATGTTGCTATAGCAACGGCAGGCTTTCCGGTCATACGGGCATAACCGCTTGCGGCGTGTCCGCCGTTTACCTCGTGGCGTACAAGCACATGGCGTATATCCGAGCTTATAAGCTCGTCGTAAAACGGACATATAGCCGCACCCGGATAACCGAATACAGTAGTTATACCTTCCGCTTCGAGAGCCTTTACCATAGCTCTTGCAACCGTCATTTTTTCTGACGCCATCTATCGACCTACCCCTTTTTTGCTGTTAGTAAAATGCCATATTTTCATATAGCAAAGCCGCACGTTAAATTTTCGTGCTTATCAATAATTATAACCGCTTTATAAATAAAAGTCAAGATTTCTTTGCATATAAATAGTTGCCTTGACGGCGGTTTTCAGTTTATTTTCACTAAATTTCCGTGCTTCGGAATGATTGTCGTATTATGTGTTGATAACAGACTGTAAAAAAATGCTGTAAAGCTTAAAATTAAGTATTTTTCTGCCGATAAATAAACAGAGTATTTGTGCCCTGGAAGCGTTTTGCTTTACACGGGCGGAAAAGAGGCTTAAAATGGCGTTTGAACATCTGTGCGGTCAGGTGATGACTGACAGTAACGGGACTACTTATATAATATCCGATACATTTTCTGTAATATATCCGGGCGATGCACACCCTGATGTATATGAGTGGAGTGATGTTGCATCGGTCAGGATAGATAAGGGAAATATAACAATAACTGCAGGGAAGCAGACATATCATATACCAGACCGTGCATTTTCGGGACGTTCGCAGTTTACGGCGGCAAAAACAATAATACTTTCCGAAATATCCGGCAGTGATACCGAATGTGACACGCCTGTAGAGATACTCCCCGATAAACGGTTCTTCTCAAATTATGATATACCCGATTCGGCTGTATTTGCAAAGGGCGAGTACAACCCGAAAGAAATACGTTCGTCATTGCTGTCGCTTGTCATAGGCAAGGTAGGCAAATTCCTGTGGTGCATAGCGCTTGTGGCAGGTGTGCTTGCAGCGGTGCTGTTCCAGATGCTTATAGGCTTTGCCGAGGATACCTGGTGGTATCTCGCAATGGGAACGTTCTTCTGTGCCGTGGGTGCAGTGGTTATAGCGTATCTTATAATGGTGACGGTGACTAAGCTGAAATATTCGGCAATGATAAAGAGCTGTACCGACAGCGACGAAACTGTCACGTTTGCGATATGCCCGGCAGGAATATCTGCGGCGGAAGACGGCGTATACAGTCCCCATGAAATAATCCGCTTCGGAATGAATGACAACTATGTGGAAACATCTTCTATGTTCATCGTGACGAGAAGAAAAGTTCCGCTTGTATGGATACCGAAAGCACTTTTTGACGGCGATGCACTTGACAAGATAGAACAATACCTTGCGCTCGGAACGCAGGATAAGTAAGCGAAAGGGGCAAAGGTAACAATATGAGTGAAAAGATACCTCAGGTAGTGTGTGAGCATATCAATATTGATGACAGCGAGGTGCTGGTTTTTTCGGTAAAGGACGGTTTTGCCAAGATAGGTATATGCCGTATGAATTCCGAGTATGATAAGTATTGCCTGTATTCCCATGACGCTCCGGTGATAGTTATAAGCGGCGGTATGGACGATGATGACGCAGACAAAGTTATCAGCGAGTACGGAAGCGCATCGGGCGGCTCGATAATCTCCGAGAGCATTGAAGGTGCATACGCCAAGCTTGCGGCTGGCGGTTCACCGGAGTATGCGCTTGAGCAGTTTATGCGTCTGCTTCCTGACGGACTTTATGCCGTCACATACGTTGAAACCTATCCGACAGCAGGAGAGAGTATGTTCTTCTGGTCGGGTTACGGCGTGTCAAAGCAACTGAGAAACAGCGGCAGAAACATAAGGGTAATAGGCGATAAGGCGTACAGTGCACCGTTTCTTATACCGACTGAAAGGCCATCGGCATATGACCCGTCGCTTATCAAAAAAGCTTCTGTCGAGGGACTGAGAAACGGCGATCTGTTCGGTATTTCACTGCATTTTTCCGGACTTTATTCGGTATTGCTGAAAGGACACTATGCGGCTTGTGCGGCGGCAATAGAGGGCAAACCGTTCTATACGGTACAGATACAGCCGCTGAGGGAAATCTGGAAGATAACCGATGAGAACGGTGAAAAGAAGTCGATAGGGTTTTCTTCCGCTTCTTTCCGTGTTCCGTTTGAATCGCTGACAAAAGAACAGCTGCGCATCGGGCTTACATCAAGAAAATACGTTACACCTGATACTTATGACACTATCAAGCAGAAACTCGGTGTAGTGCCGAAATCGGGACAAAAGCGCCTGCCAAAACAGCTTGACGCTTTCTCTGAGCGCTATCCCGATTCGGATATGGTAGCGTGTGCACAGGGTGTTGACGAGCTCACAAAGCCGATGCTTGACGCATTGCTTACAGGTCAGACCGAACTTGACGGCAAGGTCATAATTTCGGAGAACTATTATAACAGCGTTACCGCTGCATGCAACTATCTGCGTTACCACAGCAAGGATGATTTTATCGACTTTGCACTCAACGTTATGAGAAATCCCGAGCTTTCCGCAACGTATACCTATGTTGCGTCCTGCCTTGCAAAGGTACACGATGAAAGGATAAATCAGTTCTTCACCGAGGTCAAGAATTCGGGCGATGCGGGATATTCAAAGATAATCGGCACAGCCCGCTCATATATCGATAATTATGATAAGTATGTTGAAGTGTCGTCGGAGGACTTCTTCAACTCTCTTCCCGAACCTAAAAAGGGCAGAGAGCGCAAGGATATAATACATCTTACCGGCAATACAAAAAGTTCCGACCTGCTCAGCGGAGAAACAGCAAAATTGATGGCGGCACATCTTGCTTCTATGGTGGACGCAAAGAAAGAGTAATTGCCATTCCGATACAAAAACAAAGGGTACTGTGATTTTTTCACAGTACCCTCAGCTGTATATTCATAACGTTAATATCCGCCGATACCGTAACCTGAGATAATCGGAAACAGTCAGAACGGCGAATTTGGTGCGGCACATTGCCGCAAAGGCAGAACTTGCGACGGCTTACAGCCGCAAAATAAAAAGGGTACTGCTTTATTACAGCACCCCTTATTTGCA
>UQBC01000018.1 GCA_900539195.1 uncultured Oscillospiraceae bacterium | reverse complement strand
CACGCTGGAATCGCACGAAATCTTTGATTTTGTGGAAGCGGAACTTGTTCCGCAGCGTGAAATCTTTGATTTTGCGGAAGCGGAACTTGTTTCGCAGGTTGACAAAGGCAAGCCCCAGGTGCCCCAGTCAGTATTGGCGTGTGGGTTCAAGTCCCATTTCCCGCACCGGTGTAAAGGACATTCGATTTTTCGAGTGTCCTTTATTTTTATATCCGGCAAAAAAGAGAAAGCTTCAATACATTTATATACAGAATTTATTCATTTTTAAACAGCAGTTTATTTTTACTTATTTCAGGAGCAAAATCACCGTGATAATATTATCGGTGCCTATAATCGGCTTGATTACTCAGTATATTGATAAACTATTATCGAATGGGTTCTGTAAATATGTTTACGAATATAACAATTCCAACAGAAATAACAGTTTTTTATTTGCAATAATTACATTCAAATGTTATAATACACACTGAGGTGTATATTATGAGGATTTGCTATATAGATGACAATGAAAAATATCTCAGAGATTTTAAAGATAATTTCAAGGATGTATTATCCGGGCACGTCTGTAGTATCATGAAAACTCCGGATGAATACCTTAAATCAGATGAAGTATATGATGTTCTGCTTCTTGACATAGAATTCGGTGAAGACGGAAACGGACTTGATTATATTGACGATATAGTCAGAAAATCTCCGCTCACACAGATAATAATGGTCACTGCATATACAGAAAAATACATACAGGATGTTTTTCTGAAAAAGGATAACGTTGCGGGATTTCTTATGAAGCCCGTTACACGCAATGCACTCGTGAGGGTTCTTGAAAAGTCGGAAGAATTTTTGGAACGTAGCAGAACAACCATAATGCTCCGTACCTCCAAGAACAGTTTCAAAGCCATACGCACGGACGATGTGATATATGTCGAATCGGAAGGACACAATCTTAAATATGTCACAGCAGAAGAAACATACATCTGCACAGGAAAGCTTGATAATGAATTTGCCAAACCTCCTGCCGGGTTTATACGTTGTCATAAGAGCTTCTGCGTCAATATGCGAAAAATCAGCGGTTATAACGGCGATGATATAATTATTGACGGGTATCCGCTTATACCGGTGTCGCGTGCGAAAAGACACGAATTCCTTGCGGAATATACACGTTTTCTTTCAGAAAAATGATTATATAAATACAGAAGAGGTAGTGTGAAAAATGGAAGAGTACGGACCGTCGCCCGATAATATATATGCGTGGCTGTATCTTTTGGCGGCATTGCCTCAGCTTATGTATTCGTCGTGGGCTTATTCACGGTGCTTCAGACTTAAAGTACGGATGTGGCAATGCTGGCTGATAATCGATTGCATATCTCTGGCTTTCCTGGTACCGCAGACTATGTTCGGAGTGACCATTCCCGGCAAAACGTTGATTTATTTTGCTTTGTACTTCATAGCAATGTGGTTGATGTCGGAAAATTCAATACTGAAAATGTTGCTGTACTATGCAATAGATGTAGTTATGATGCTTCTGCTGTAATTGCTCTGCTACCGGTTTTTCGGTGCTGTGTCAGGCGGAGAGTTCCTGCTCGGCGGTGACAGATATGATTTTATGCGGCTGCTTGCAACGGTGATTATGGATGTTTTGATCATGCCGATTGAATATCTTTATTCATCGGTGTGGAACGCAAGGGTGAACAAACACTATGATGGCAACGGGCGGCTTAATCCCGGACTTTTGATTTTTCCGCTGTCACAGATAATTATGGTTGTCGGTCTTGTAATCGAACGCTCTCCGCTGCTAAGACAAATGAACGGAATTGACCCGTCCCTCCTTTTGGCGGCGGCGTTTATTGTTTTTATAGCGTCTGACGTTGTATATACATATATAGTTTCTGTAATTGAGAAAAAACGTCTTATTGAAAATGAGCTTAATTCGCTGAAATATGCCTATGAGCTTGAAGAACAGCATTTTTGCGAAGTGGAAGAGAAACGCCTTGAGGTTGCGAAGATACGTCACGATATAAATAATCAGCTTTATGCGATAAAGCAGCTGATATCGGACGGCGAATTCAGCGAAGCGCGCGATATAATAAACGAGCTTGAGGACAGAATGGCGCAAACAAAGGAATACAGTTATTGTTCGATACCGGTTGTCAATGCGATAGTTACCGAGAAATGCGCCGAAGCGCAGAAATACGGAATACGCATAGATACAGCGATATCTATTGATGATACACAGAATATTACACGCAATCATATATGCAGTGTATTTGCAAATCTTCTTGATAACGCTATCAGTGCCGAAAAAGGCTTTGAAGACAGTCAGTCGGATAAAAAGGTCATAACCGTTACCGCAGTGCGTGACAGACTGAATATCTATATAACCGTTAAAAATTATGTGTTAAAGAAACATACGGCGTTGAAACTCGATACGGCTACGCATGGATACGGTCAGCAGATCCTGCGTGATATAGCGGAAATCTATTCGGGCAGTTTTATGGTATCGCATAAAGGTGATGAGTATACAGGTACAATTGTACTCAAATTGCAGGAAGTCGAAGCAACGGAGCTGTAAAGAATATAGTGGGGAGAGATATACATTGTTAAGAAACCTTGATAATATATATGCCTGGGTAATAATGGCTGTATCAATAGTACAGATGGTGGTTACGGGTTGGGCGTATTCACTGTGCTTCAGGGTCAGGGTATCCCGTGCAAAATTTGTTGTGGTACTGGCGGTGATTTCAGTTGTCATACTTGTTCCGCAGATATTTTTAGGGTTTTATATACCGCTTAAGACGGCGGTGCTGTTTTTTGTAACCTTTGCTGTGCTAAGGCTTATGTCGGAAGCAAATACGGTCAAAGCATTTATATTCTGTGCGTTCGATATGATGATAAATGTCTGTATAGATATGCTGTTGCTTGGCATTATGGTTGTTATGAATATGAATGATTTTCAGACTTCAGAGGATATTTACACGTTCGACCGTATGATAGCTTCGCTTATTTTCACGGTTATGTGCATTCCGCTTAAGTATCTGTATTCTGTTTTATGGAACAAGATAGTCAACCGTACTGTTTCCGCAAAACTTAACCCTACGCTCATACTTTTCCCGTTAGCACAGATTTTTGCAATGATATGTATAGTTGCAGATCACGCAGGAAATCAGGACGTGCCTCAGCACCCGGTTTTGCGCAGTAATTCCACTATTATGCTGACGATTGCTTTCCTGACATTTCTGATTGCCGATGCGATTTATATGTATTTTATATCGGATATAGAAAAGAAGGCTTTGCTTGAACAGGAGCTCAGCTCACTGAAATATGCCCGTGAGCTGGAAGAACAGCATTTCAGGGAGATTGAGGAAAAACGCTATGAAGTTGCAAAGATACGTCATGATATAAATAATCAGCTTGCGGCGATAAGAAGTCTTGTCAAACTCGGGCATACAGAACAGGCGGATGAATTGCTCGGCGAACTGGAAAGCAGTATGAGAGCAACCAAAGAGTATGAATATTGCAGCATACCCATCATAAATGCGGTAATTACAGAAAAAAAGTCCGAAGCGGAAAAGTACGGCATTACATTGGATACACATATATCGCTTGAAGATACTCACAATATAACTCAGAACCATCTTTGCAGTGTATTTGCAAATCTTCTTGACAATGCGATAAGGGCAGAGATAGGCTTTGATGATGAACATAAAGACAAGAAGATAATAACGGTAAAAGCTGTCAACGACAGAACAAATGTCTATATTACCGTAAAAAATAATATATCCGGAGTTGAAGTACCGAGAGATGATAATTCATCTCTGCACGGATACGGTCAACAGATTCTGCATGATATTGCGGGAATATATTCGGGCAATTTTACAACAATAGAAAAAGATGATGCGTATACCGGAATACTGATGCTCAAGATGGATATAAAAGCAGAAAAAAGTGACTGATACATGATTAAAGTTAATTACAGGCAGGTGCAAAGCACCTGCTTTTTTTCGATAAACAATAGTTTTTTATCGAAAAGCGATAAAAAACTATTGACAAACGGAAATCTGTGTGATAAAATACAGGCAATAAAAATGATAAAAGCGTCAGGAAAGGGCGGTATTATGAAAAAACAAAATTATTCCGTAATGATAACTTCAATACTTGTAAAGGCGGTATTCGTACTGATAATCGTATGCTGTATATTTGCCCCTTTAATTGTTCGGGTCTATGATAACCGCATATTTGCGCTGTTTGGAATGTCGGTCTATCTGCCTACGATAATCACGCTTTACCTTGCGGCGGCAGCAGCACTTGTGATAGTTACAGCACTTGACCGTCTGCTGTCAAACATAAGGCACGACAAGGTATTCACACCCGCCAACGTGAAAATATTACGGCTTATATCGTATTGCTGTTTTGCCGTAAGTGTAATCTTCATCTATTTCAGCTTTATAAGACCGTTTGCGTGGCTTGTGGTTATAGCGGCGGCATTTTTCGGACTGATACTGCGTGTTATAAAGAACGTCTTTGAACAGGCAATCATATTAAAGGAAGAGAACGACTTTACTATCTGAGCTGTGAGGTACTGATATGGCAATTGAAATAAATCTTGATGTAATGATGGCAAAGCGGAAAATCTCATCAAACGAGCTTGCCGCCGCAATAGGCATAACGCCTGCAAATTTGTCGGTGCTGAAAACGGGCAAGGCAAAGGCAATAAGATTTTCAACGCTTGAAAAGATATGCGAGGTGCTGCAGTGTCAGCCCGGAGATATTCTGTGCTATAAAGGCGGTGGAGAAGATGAATGAATACTATAATTATGCGGAAAACCCGGAGCAGTGCGGTAATGTTCCGCCGGTAAACGTATACGGCAGAGCAGACGGGCAGTTCGTACAGCCTCAAAGGCAGCTGCAAGGTCCGCCCGAAGCAAAGAAAGTATACGGCATCCGTGACTTCATATTTGCTGTGATGACCGTTATAATCGGCTTTATAACACTGAAGCTGTTCTTTACCGAGGGCGAAATATTCCCGTTCGCAGAGGTTATAGCGTCGGGCTGGTATCACGTTATAGTGGCGACCCTTGCGGTTATGGCAGTAATATATATCGGCAAAAAGCCGACCGCTTCACAATGGGCGATTTTCGGCTGTGTGATGCTGTTCTGTGCCGTTCCTGTGTTTTCATCGACAGGGCTTGTAAGATTTTTGTCGTGGGTGTATGCCGCAATACTGCTCTGTTACTTTGCTTACAGCTTTATAACTTCAAAACCGCTGTTTTCGGACGGATTCTTAAGGGAAATATGCGAGGCTGTATTCGCAGTGCCGTTTGCAAACTTTTCTGCAGCACCAAAGTGCGTGGCTGTTCCTTTTGCAAATAAGAAAAAAGGAGAAAAAAGCAAAACAGCGTTATATATTCTGCTTGGAGTGCTTTGCTCAATTCCTGCCGTGATTATAGCGTGTACGGCACTTTCAAGCGCCGATGATAATTTCGGAAGATTATTATCAGGTATAACAGGCGGATTTTTCGACAACTTTTTCACTAACGTTATAATTCTTGCGGTAAGCTTACCGCTGTCGTTCCTGCTGTTCGGAGCAATGAGCGGTGCGAAAGGCAGAAAGCGTAAAATGACAGGCGATACAGGGAGAGCGGCAAAGGTGCCTGCTGTCGCAATATGTTCTGCGCTGACGCCGCTTATACTTATCTATCTTCTGTTCTTCGCCTGCCAGCTGCCGTACTATCTGAGTGCATTCGGCGGAGTTCTTCCCGACGGCTACAGCTACAGCGGATATGCAAGACAAGGCTTTTTCGAGCTGTGCGGAGTGGCAGTGCTTGACCTTATGGTGATATTTCTTGCCGGTGTTCTTGCAAAGAGAAACGAAAACGGCAAAAAGCCCGTTGCCGTAAGAATATATTCGGCGGTTTTCAGCCTGATCACTATACTGCTTATATGCAGTGCAATGTCAAAGATGATAATGTATATCGGCGAGTATGGGCTTACCGGGCTTAGATTCTATACATCGTGGTTTATGATACTTCTCGGCATAGTTTTCCTTGTGATGATATTGCACGAGATATTCCCCGGTATGAAAACAGTGGCAACTCTTTTCATATCCTTTACCGTAATGTTCGGTGCGCTGTGCTTTTGCGACCCTGACGCAAGAATAGCACAGTACAATGTCGAAAGCTATCTCAGCGGTGAAATTGCTGAAACAGATACAGGAAGCCTTGCTATGCTGTCGGAAGGAGCCGCTCCTTATGTAGAGCGTCTGAAAGATAGCGACAGTGCCTATTACAACTGCTGTAACCGTGTATTGATAACAATGAAGGAGAGCCGGACTTCCGGAGTATACTTCCCTTTGTCATTTACTTCTTTAAAAGCAAATGAAATATATGACAGGATATAATTTTTTTGCGGGTGGCGATTTTTCGCATTAAAATGCCGATTTAGCTATTGACTAATTTTCAGCGTTATGTTATACTAATGTGAGAAAGATTATCAGTTTATCCACGGAGGTGTAATATGACGATATTCTATGAGTTTGAAGGTAAGCTTTATGCTAATATAACAAACAGATGTCCGTGTTCCTGCGTTTTCTGCATAAGAAAGAACGGCGACAGCGTTGCGGATAATGACAGCCTGTGGCTTGAGTACGAGCCTAGCTATGAAGAAATTATCAAGGCGTTTGACGATTTTGATAAGACAGGACTTCACGAGCTTGTTTTCTGCGGTTACGGCGAACCTATGGAGCGTGCCGATGTTCTGCTTGAGGTCGCAAAGTATGTAAAGCAGACTACCGATATGAAAATCCGTATCAACACAAACGGACTTGTTGATTTTATCAACCCTGCATTTGATTCATACAAGATGAGATATATAATAGATTGTATTTCCATAAGCCTTAACGCTCCCGACCCTGAGAGCTATCTTGAAGTATCACGTCCTAAGTTCGGGCTTCCGTCATTCAATTCTATGCTTAATTTTGCCGCAACGGTAAAAACTATTGTGCCTGAGGTTATGTTTACCGTGGTTGATATAATAAAGCCTGAGCAGATTGAGCAGTGCAAGGAGCTTGCAGAGGGACTTGGTATTCCTCTGAGAGTTCGTCATTGGGTCACGGATAACGAGAGTTATACCTGACAGGAGGACAGTATGAATTATTCTCAACAGAGAAATTGCATAATGAATATCGTTGTATCAAATCCCGTCCACCCGACAGCAGAGCAGGTATATGATATTGCAAGACGCAGTTACCCTAAAATAAGCCTCGGTACAGTTTACCGTAATCTCAATCAGCTTGCCGACCACGGCATACTCAAGAAGATATGCAGCTCTTACGGAAGCGTGCGTTTTGACGGCAGGACAGATCCGCATTTTCATATGATATGCAGCTGCTGTGAAAAGGTCTTTGATGTTGAGCTTGGTGAAATGATGTGTCTTAACGATAAGATACGCACAAAGTATGACTTTGATGTTACCGAGTACGAGATAAGCATAAAGGGTATATGCAGTGAGTGCAGAGAGAAGCAGGGTAAAGGCGAATCGGCGTGAAAGTCTTATATTATGTGTAAGTTATGCAAGTGCAAAATGATAAAAAACAGCTTTACAACTCATGTTGTCAATTACAGTAATTCGGTAATAATAATTAAAAATGTACCTTGCGAGGAATGTGAACAATGCGGAGAGATATTTTACACAGATGAAGTTGCCGAACAGCTCGAAAAACTGGTAGAAGCGGCAAAAAGTCTTTTACAGGATATTTCTGTTATCGACTATTCAAAAGTTGCGTAATCAATATCTGAAATTTTGAAATAAAAGTGGGCAATTTTGTATTTGCTCACTTTGTTTTTATGTGAAAAATTTGCGAAACGTTTACAATCTATTGCTTTTTCGCCCAAATAAGGCTATAATGAATAGGATAATGCAAAAAGGAAAGTGATATAATGCTAATCAGAATAGCAGGCACGGTCAGCGAGTCTATAGTAGACGGACCGGGAATAAGATATACTATATTTACACAGGGCTGTCCTCATCACTGCGAGGGCTGTCATAACCCCGAAACTCATGATTTTGGCGGCGGCAGACTTGCCGACACGGATAAGATATATAAGCATATTGTTGATAATCCTCTGCTCAAAGGTGTTACTTTTTCAGGCGGAGAACCGTTCTGTCAGCCGGCGCCCTTGTATGACCTTGCGAAGAAGATAAAAGAGAACACAAAGCTTGATATAATGTCGTATACAGGCTTTACCTTTGAACAGCTTGTTGAAAAGTCAAAGACGGACGAGGATGTTAAAAATCTGCTGTCGGTAGTAGACATACTGGTCGACGGAAAATTCATACTCGCCCAGAGAAGCCTTGAACTGCATTTCAAAGGAAGCCGCAATCAGAGAATAATTGATTGTAAGAAATCGCTGGAAACGGGTAATGTTGTAATTAAGGAGTTGTGATGAAGAAAAGAACGACAATTCGCATTTCTGCGTTTTTGCTGTGCTTATGCTGTGCTTTTTTTACCTCTTGCAAAGAGGACGATGGCAAGGGATATGTTTTCGGTTATGATATATCGTCAAATCCCGGAAGTCTTGACCCGCAGTATGCGTCCGACAGGGAATCATACCTTATAATAGGCTGTGTGTTTGAAGGCTTGTTCAGAGCAGGCGCTGACGGCAATGCGGAAAAGGCTATGACTGAAAGCTATACAGTTTCCGATGACGGACTTACATACACTTTTAAATTAAAGCAGGACAGATATTGGACCGATGTAAACGGTTTTGACAAGCAGGTGACAGCAGATGATTTTGTTTTCGGTTTTCAGCGCCTTTTTATGCCTGAAACCAGAGCGCCTAAAGCGTCTGAATATTTCTGCATAAAAAATGCGCAGAAAATAAACAACGGCGATATAACCGATGTTTCACAGCTCGGGGTAAAGGCTGACGGAAAGTTCGGACTTACAATAGAGCTTGAATACACCGAACCGTCATTTGAAATGCTGCTTACAATGCCTGCGGCAATGCCGTGCAACAAGGAATATTTCACGGCGGCACAGGGAAAGTACGGGCTTGACGCAGAGAGGACTCCGTCAAACGGACCTTTTTATGTAAAGACGTGGTACTATGACGCATGGAGTAAAAACAACAATAATATGGTATTGCGCTACAGCGACAAGTACGATAAACACGATGAGGTAACTCCGCTCGGTCTTAATTTCTTTGTAGAAGACAATCATATGACTGATTTTACAGACGGCACTTCCCAGAGTATAGTCCTTTCGGGAAGCATTGCAAAGGATTATCTCGGGAACGACTATATTTATGATGAATATTCAACCGCCGTATATGGCATTATGATGAATACCGAAAAATCAATTTTCAAGAGCGATAAGCTGAGATATGCGTTGCTTTTTGCGTCGGATAAGTCGTCGCTCAGCCTTCCGTTCGGCTATTCGGCAGCTGACGGAATTGTAGCGCCGTCGGTTAAAAATTCATTCGGAAGTTATCGCGATACGGCTGGAAGCAGGACTACAGTAAAGCCCGATGAAGTCAAGGCTTATTCTTCTTATCAGAGTGCCTGCGAAAACATTGATAAAGCTGACCTTCACAGTGTAAACATTCTTGCTGTACAGAACCGTGACGAGGAGATAGGCGAATCGCTCAGCGGGATCTTGCAACAATGGCAGGCAAAGCTTGGCTTCTATTGCAGTATATCATATGTGAGTGAGAGCGAATATGAAGAGAAAATCTCAGGCGGAGATTATACGCTTGCGCTTACAAGAATAAACGGAGAATACAACCGCCCGGAGGCCTATCTCGGTATGTTCACCTCCGGCGGTTACAAGTACAGCGCTATGGACGACGCATATTCCGCTTTAATTCAGCAGGCAGCTGCGGCAAAAGATTCAAAGGAAGAATACGAGCTTTGCGTAAAGGCTGAAAAACAGCTTATAACAGACGGACGTTTTATACCGGTGGCGTATGTTACCGAATATTTCATAAGTACCAAAAATTGTGAGGGCGTAGTATATGATCCGTTTACAGGTCAGATAAATTACCGTAATGCACTATATTTTGACTGATAATATGACAATACGAAGAAAACCTGATAAAAAATACGGTCAACAATTGACTTTTACTTTACTGTATGATAAAATCATTGTAAGTGATTACAACATACAGAAAGAATTCAAGGAGGCGATTGTATGGAAGAGAAAACAGAATTACAGCCGTACAGCGTCCTTATGTCTGTATACAGCGGTGAAAATGCGGATTTTTTTGCGCAGAGCCTTGAAAGCCTTTATATTCAGACTTATCCGGCAGATGAGATCGTACTTGTCTGTGACGGCGCATTGAATAAAGCACTTGATAAAGTAATTGCCGGATACAGTGAAAAGTTTTCCGGCAGGTTGAAGGTTCACCGCCTTGAAAGTCACGGTGGCACCGCAAAATGTGCTAATACAGGACTTGCACTTTGCAAAAATGAATATATAATGAAGATGGACTCGGATGATATTTGCCTTGAGGACAGAGCAGTAAAGCAGATGACATATCTTGCAAATCACCCCGAGGTGTCAATACTCGGCAGTTATATTCAGGAATTCGACAGCAACACAGGTGAGGATATTGCAATAAGAAAACCGCCTGCCGAGAATGATAAAATCAGAAAGTTTGCAAAACGCCGTGCACCTTTCAACAATCAGACGCTTGTATATAAAAAGTCGCTTGCGTTGTCGATAGGCGGATACAGCGAAGAGCTTGAGCGTTGCGAAGATTACGATTTTATGGTTCGTATGCTGATAGGCGGTGCAGTAGCGGCTAACATTCCGGAAGTGCTTGTACGTTACAGGGTAACATCCGGAAATTTAAACCGCAGACGTAACTGGCGTAATACCAGAAGCTTTATTGCGGTACGAAAAAAGATAAGAAAGATGGGCTTCTCAAGTTTTATAGATTTTCTTATCCCCTGTGCAGGTCAGATAGCGTTGTTTATTATTCCCGGTTGTGTTACAGGATTTATTTATAAGAAGTTGCTTAGAAAATAAACTGACCCTTGTATTTTACAAGGGTTATTTCTTTATATAAAATCATCACCCCCGAAAATTCGGAGGTGATTTTGTGTTTATTTCTTTGTTGTTGCAGTAAGTGTTTTACTCCATGTGCCATACTGATTTTTTTCGGGATAAGATTTGAAAGCTCTTATTTTGAACTGATAGCTTGTTCCTGCTTTGAGTGAACGTACAGTATAGCTTGTAGTTGAGGCATTTTTTATTCTTGCAACGTGTACCCACTTACCGCCTTCATATCTTTCTATTACATAGCCTGAAGCTGTTGTGCCTTTGTTCCATGTCAGTGTAATAGCGGTCGATGACTGGCTCTTTACCTTGAAACCGCCTACACCGTAAGGGTTGGTATTGGCTTTAAGCGGAGTGCTCCATGTGCCGTACTGATTCTTGTCAGGGTATGATTTGAATGCTCTTATCTTGAACTGATAGCTTGTTCCTGCTTTGAGTGAACGTACAGTATAGCTTGTAGTTGAGGCATTTTTTATTCTTGCAACGTGTACCCACTTACCGCCTTCATATCTTTCTATTACATAGCCTGAAGCTGTTGTGCCTTTGTTCCATGTCAGTGTAATAGCGGTCGATGACTGGCTCTTTACCTTGAAACCGCCTACACCGTAAGGGTTGGTATTGGTAGAAGCAACTGAGGTGTAACTGCTTGTTGCTGTGCCTTTGTACGCTTTCATGCGGAACTTATAGTTTGCCGTTCCTGCTTTTAGTCCCTTTACTGTGTAAGTGGTCGTGGTGTTATTTTTGATATTGGCAATCTGTTTCCAGGTGCTGTTTATCTGCTGTTCGATTATATAACCGCCTGCTGTTGTGTTTTTGTTCCACTGCAGTGTCACAGATGTTGAAGTCTGACCCTTTACCTTGAATCCGCTTACAGCTGACAGCGATCCCGAGGGATTGATAACTGCATCTACAAAATTCTTATCATACCAGCCGAGCGTCTTTCTGTTGAGATGACCGTGGCATTCGCCCTTGTCGTTTCCGTTATAAACGTTATTGTCCCAGAGTACGCAGGGAACGCCGTAGGTTTTGGATTTGCCAAAATAATACTTAGCCCATTTCACTCTTTCAGCTGAGTTCCCGTTCTTGTTCGATGCACTGGTTTCGCCGATTATTGCAGGGATACCTTTATCAATAAAATGCGATTTTATTGTGTTGTACAGATAATCTACTTCATTTTTCATATCATCCTTAAATTCAGCTGTGCCGTTTGCATTAAGAGCAAAATTATAAGGTGTATATGCGTGTATCGATACGATAAGACGATCGGGCGTAGAATCATTCGGCAATTTGAATGTTGATGTTGTACAGCCGTCTATAGAGGCATCGTATCCCGGAACCATTATACATCTGTCGGTATTTTTACCGCCGGCCGCACGGATAGCATCGACCGCTGTCTGATTGAGTGTGTTTATTACACTTATCGAATCACGAACCTCACTGCTGGGATTATTTACAGGAAACGACCATTCATCGCCTGTGCCGACAAGTCTTGGCTCGTTGAGCGTTTCAAATACAAGATGCTGGTCGTAGTCCTTGAAATACTTTGCAACCTGCGTCCATATTGATTTTACGAATTTCACCGACTGTGTTTTATATGTAGATGAAGGGTAGTAGTATTGTTTGGATGTGTCGTGGTGAATGTTCAGGATAACGTACATATCGTTATCAATGCAGTAGTCTACAACTTCTTTTACTCTTGCAAGCCACTTAGAGTCGATGGTGAAGTTGTTGCCGGTCGTGTGGTTGCCCCACGATACAGGTATTCTTACCGTGTTGAAGCCCTGCTTCTTTACAGCGTCTATCATCGCCTTTGTTGTTTTCGGGTTGCCCCACGATGTTTCGCTGTTCAGGCTGTTTCCTCCTCCTGTTGCATCAAGTGTGTTGCCGAGATTCCAGCCTGTACCCATCTGGGTTGTGATTTGTTTTGCTGTTTTGCCTGTTACCGCAGCAGCAGAGGCACTCGGTGTTGCACATACCATAAGTATTGCAGCTGCAAGTACTGTAATAAATGCCGCAACAACCGAAAAGGTTTTCTTTGTTATTGCCATTTTTCTCCTTGCCTCGGAATTATAACATTCCGATAATAATATTCTTTATTTCGGAGAGCGGAGCCTGTTTTATGACTGCGCCCTCTTCAAAAGCTACGCACGGCATTCCATACACAACACAGGATTCTTTGTCCTGTCCTATTGTATATGCGCCGCTGTTTTTCATTTCTCCTAGACCGGTCGCACCGTCACGTCCCATTCCGGTGAGTATTACTCCTATTGCGCCTTTACCGGCGGCTTTTGCCACCGAGCTGAATAAAACGTCAACAGAAGGGCAGTGTCCGGATACTTTTTCTCCGGGTTTTGAGGTTACATAGTAGCCGAGAGTATCCTTATGTACCTCAAGCTGTTCCGAACCGTGTCCCAGTATGATAAGACCCTGTTTCAGCCTGTCGCCGTTCTCGGCTTCCTTTGCACTCATTTTACATATTCTGTCGAGCCTGTCGGCATACATCTTTGTAAACCCGACCGGCATATGCTGTACTATAACGACCGGCGGAGTATCGGCAGGTAATTCCTGTACAACTTCTATTATTGCGTCAGTGCCGCCTGTGCTTGCCCCGATAGCGATAAGCTCCGGTCTGCCGGTGCGACAGACATTGTGTATAACGGTACTGACATTTTTGTGAACCGTTTTTTTTGAAAAAAGCTTGTCGGGGTCACTGCCGTCAGGGGATTGCATGATCTTTTCAAAGTGCGGCTTTTCCGGTGCCGAATGCGGATGTTGTACCGATACAGCACTGTCTATTAAGGAGTGCAGTTCTTTTTCAAAAGCCGCCAGACCAACAGCGCCGCCGCTTGCATTTTTCATTGCGCTGAAAAGTCCGAAACGTTTCGGGTCTTTCAGTATTCTTTCATTGTTCGTTATAAGGATGGTGGGTATTCCGTTCAGTGCGGACGGCAGGCGAAAATACACATCAGCCATCAAATCGTTTATTACAGCACAGTCACCGTAAGCCTGCTTTGCCGAAAGAGAAAGCTTTCTGAAATCGGTAATTTCAGTGGTGCAGTCTTTCATGCTGCGATCCAGTATTGATTTAGTCACTTGGCTTATTGCTGTGCTGCTTCCTGTTATAATTATGCGAAGAGGCAATACCTCACCTCCGATTGCGGTGTATTACCGCTGTTTTACACATAGCCGTTATTTAAGCGGCTTGCGGTAAATAGCAGGTTTTATATATTCATAATTCGTAGTATCTCTCGGTATGCTTTCGGCATGACCAATGAACAGATATCCACCCGGTCTTAATACATCATAAAAACGTTTCACCAATGCAAGCTTGGTTTCCATTTCAAAATATATCATTACGTTTCGGCAGAATATCAGATCAAACGGAGCTTTTTTAAAAGGGATAGGCTCCATAAGATTGAATGTGCGGAAGATAACTTCACGGCGAAGTTCGGGTTTTACCTTGCATTTCTCACCGTCTATCCTGTCAAAGTATTTTTCTAACCAGCCGGGTGGCAAATCCGTAAGTCCGCTTTCAAGATAAACGCCGTTCTGTGCCCCGGCAAGAGTGCGCAGAGAGATATCCGTTGCAAGTATTCTTGTGTCCCATGAGGATTTTTCCTTACCGAGAAATTCGCTTATGTGCATAGCGGTCGTATATGCCTCTTCACCGCTTGAACAACCTGCGCTCCATATCCTCATCGTTTTTGTCTTTGCGTTTTCCTGCTTAATAAAAGGCAGGACGGTATCGGTAAGATATGTGAAGTGTTCGGGCTCACGCATGAAATAAGTGTGATTTGTGGTCAGCTTTATTAGCAGTCCGTCAAGCTCTTTACCGCTCCGGTCATTCATACAGCAGTCAAGATATTCATCATAATTCTTAAAGCCGCGTTCATACAGCATATTGCTGAGCCTGCCCTCGATAAGCGTGCGCTTACGAGAAAGGTTTATGCCGTAGCGCTCTCTCATAAAAGATACAAGACGGTTGAATTCACTGTCGGTTATTTTAAGCATTACGGCTCACCTGCCTTACTTGTTTTCTTCACTTGCGTGTTCGTCGATGAGCTTTGAAACGTCAAGAACAAGCTTTATGCCGTCGTTCATTTCAAGTATCGACTTTATGAATTTGTTCGAGTTTACACCGGTAAGGTCCGGTGTCTTTGATATATGCTGTTCCGTTACGGGGATAACGTCAGCAACGCTGTCAACGATAAGTCCGACAGACACATCGCCTGTTGAAACGATTATTATGCAGGTGCGGTCGTTGAAAGCAATTTCTTCCTTGCCGAATCTGCTTCTTATGTTGACAACAGGTACTATCTTACTGCGGACATTTATAATGCCTTTTATATAAGACGGTACGCCGGGTACTGCCGTTATCGGCGGTACTTCGATTATCTCAATCACGTCGGGTATCTCAATACCGTAAACCTGATCATCTATATAGAAAGTCAGAACTTTCGTGATCACCGTATTCTGAGGATCTTTCTTTGCATCCTCCATAGCTTTCTGAGTATTCAGAAGTTCCTGTAATTTATCATTATAATTCTCTGACAAAGTAAAGCCTCCGTTTCCTTAGCCGATAAGATTGTTGACATCGATTATAAGCGATATTGTGCCATCGCCCATTACCGTACAGCCTGAAAGACCTTCAGCCTTTATATTGTACTGACTGAGATACTTCGGGAATGGTTTTACAACTACTGGCTGTTCGCCTATCAGCTTATCCGCAAACAGGCAGACATTCTTTCCGCCGACATCGACAAGAAGCAGGATGCCGTCCTCAAGCTTTGTGACCTCTGTAGGCATATTGAACTTTTCATGCAGACGGAGGATAGGATAGCATACGCCTCTTATCATTATCATCTCGCCCTGCTTTGTATCATGCAGAAGCTGATTGTTTGCAACCATAAGGCTTTCCTTGATAGATGAGATCGGCACTGTGAATATCGTAGAACCGACTTTCAGCTTCATACCCTCAACTATCGCAAGTGTGAGCGGTATTCTGATTATAAAGCTTGAACCCTTGCCCTCTTCGCTTTCAACGGTAAGTGTACCGCCACACTGTTCGATATTACTGCGTACAACGTCCATACCTACGCCTCTGCCGCTGTATTCCGTAACCGTATCATTGGTCGAGAAGCCGGGCAGGAGAATCATGTTCTGGATTTCCTTCGTTGTATATTCGCTTTCGGGCTTTGTAAGAAGTCCGCTTTCCTTTGCCTTTTCAAGAACCTTTTCGCAGTTGATGCCTGCACCGTCATCTGAAACGGTGATGATAACTTCACCTGCCGAGTGCTTTGCAGACAGCTTTACAGTACCCTTTTCGGGCTTACCCTCGGCAATGCGGACATTTATATCGTCCTCTATGCCGTGATCCATACAGTTTCTTACAAGGTGCATAAGAGGATCGTTCAGGTTATCTACTATGCTCTTGTCAACCTCGGTTGTTTCACCTTCAAGAACAAGCTCTGCTTCCTTGTTGAGCTTTATCTTCATATCACGGACAATTCTGCCCATCTTCTGGAATACGCCTGCAAGAGGTACCATTCTTATAGACATAACAGTATCTTGAAGCTCGTCTGTCAGCTTTCTGAGCTGTCTTGCCGCCTTTGAGAAGCTTTCGAGTTCAAGTCCCTCAAGATCCGGGTTTGCTATTACCATTGACTCGGTCGTTATGATTTCACCGACAATATCATGCAGTGTGTCGAGCTTTGACAGGTTTACGCTGATAAGGCTATGCTTCTGACCGCCGTTAGCCTTTTTAATGTCCTCCTGAGCCTTTGTGACCGCACTCTTTGCGGCAGGCTTTGCAGGAGCAGGCTTTGCAGGAGCAGGCTTTGCAGGAGCAGGCTGAGCCTGCGGCTTTTCTTCCGTCTTTGCAGGGGCGGCAACGGGGGCAGCCTCTTTAACCGGTGCGGGGGCAGGCTTTTCTTCGGCAGGTGCCGCAGACGGTGTGTCTATTATTTCGTAAGACTCAACGTTGACTGCACCTTCTATAGCTTTAATTACCGTATCATTGTCGCCGTCAAAGCCCTTGAAGGTCACAAGGAAACCGTTCTCGACAATATCCTTTGCCGTATCCGCATTGGATTCAACATCGGGAGGAGTACAGCTGATAACTTCGGCAACATCCTTTATCTTTGTCAGCAGAAGGAAAGCACGGAGGTTCTCCATCTTACAGCCGTCCTCGAAGAATACACGGACGGTCATGCTTCCCTCAACGTTGCTTCCTGCAGGAGCGGCAGATGCTTCCTGCTTTGCCGCAGGAGCGCTTTCCGAAGGAGCGCTTTCCGAAGGAGCGGCACCGTTTTCCATTGCCTTTAATCTTTCCGTTGCGTCTTCGAGCTTTTTGAACGTTTCCGAGAAGTCTGTAGGCGTATAGTCGTCATCCCCCGAATTCTGGATATATTCGATTTCAGCCTTGTAAAGGTCGGATACTTCAAATATCAACTCATATACAAAATGAGCGTTCTTCGCAATTTCTGGCTTTTCCCTTATTACAAAGAACATATCCTCGCCCTTGTGCGCAAGATGCTGGAGATTTTCAAATCCCATCATTGCGGAGGAGCCTTTGATTGTGTGCATTATTCTGAATATCTCGTTGATATCCTCCTGTGAGAACACATTTGCGTCCTCCGTTCTGAGAAGAATTTCATCGAGCTGTTCAAGCAACGTATTGGTTTCAAATATGTACATTTCGAGCATGGATTCCATGCCGGGTTCAACCTTTGCCATATACAAAACCGCCTTTCCCTAATTTTTTTATTTTGCAATCGTAAGATTGATATTGATAAATTAAAAAAAATGTGCTAAACTTATTGTCAAGCAAGTGCGATGCAGTTACAGAACGTGCATCTGAAAGGAAATATATATGCCCAACATTCCGCAGATAACGGCTCCCGTTTCCAACAACAAGAGCTATTCATTCACAAACCGCCAGTATGACGGTAATATAGAACCGTTTGATATGGTCGAGCTTGCTCAGCCTATCAAAACATCTACTGCGCAGGATAACGATTCTGCCGCCGCAATGATGATGGGCAGAAAGAACCTTGCTCCGCTTACTGTTCAGATAAAAGATCCCACTATGGCGGTCGAAACGCTCAAGAACCTGTTAAGCTCGGATCTGCTCGAGCAGACGATGATCAACGGTTACACAGAGCTTTACGACGATATGAACGAGCTTATCAAGAGCTTTTATCTTGCTCCCGAAAAGCTGGTGCGTGAGATCCAGAACCAGGAAAAGCAGAACACAATGTTCAGCGGTGATGAGTTTTACAAGCTGCTCCACGGTATCCTTAAGACAACCACAAGCCCCGATATAAAAGAAAGTATCGGTCAGTTACTCAAAGCGCTCAACTATTCATCAAACAAGCAGGAGATACTTAATGCGCTTGGTGCGAATCTCAAATTCCTGTCCGAATATTTTTCACCAAATGAATCGCTTTCCCGTAAGCTTGCAAACCTGTCATCACAGTGGAAGAGCAGTAGTGCGGCTGATATGTTCGAGCCGCTCAAGAGTGAAACCCTCGCACTGCTGAAGGACGTTTCCGCAAGTCTTCTGAACGATGAAAGAACACAGACGTTCATTCCGCTCATAATACATAATCTTTCACGCTACAACACCAACAACGGTATGCTCAAGGAGAGCTTTGCAAACCTCCTTGCATATATACCGTCCGATGATATGCGCCGTGAGCTGTCCGTCGCATTTGGAAATCTTCTTAAAAAGATCTTCAGCAAAAAACAGCTCAGCGAGATGTCGGATATTCCTGATAGTTATAATAATACACTAAATCAGTCAGAAAATCAAGACTATTTAAGCATTTTTGACAATAAAGCTGAAAAATTAACTCTGCCATTGTTCATTAAGTCACATTTATCCGATGAAAGCTATCTTGCAGAGCTAGATTTATCCAGGGATAAGCTGGAATTTCTGATATCTCCGTTTGACGAAGGAAAACAATCCGGATTGCAGACACTTAAGAATATAATAATGGCAATGCTGACAGGTACTGACAGCCGACAGATTATTCCGACCGTACATCGTGATTTTCAGGGAATCAAGGATATGGCGGCACTTGTTGACTACCTCAATGAGATTCTCCGTGAAATGCCGGATATACCTCAGCGTGACACGCTTTTTGAGTTTTTCACAAATATAGTAAACGAGATGGCACAGCGTAAGGAACTGCCGCCTTCGAGCAATATCCCTTCCGCACCGTCTACTCTTGATAAGCTGACCGATTTTATCGGTAAGAATATAAATCACGAGGCTATTCAGTCACTGGACGATTTCAATGCGTCAAATCTTCTGCAAAGCCTTCTCAATGCACCGGGTGTATTCACGCCTCTTGCACACTATATCCTGCCGTTGCAGATTGAGGATACAAAGGCATTCGGCGAGCTGTGGGTCGATAACGATGAGAACAACCCCAACAACACGCCTGTCGGACAGAAGAATTATCACTTGTTCCTGACCTTTGACGTTGAATCTATAGGACGTTTTGAGGTCGATATGTACGCACTGGGTGAAAACATCAATCTGTCGCTTCTTTATCCCGAAAAGTTCGGCTTCAAGATAAAAAAGCTGACCGATAAGATCGACCTTATAATAAGGAATATCGGCTATAAGCCCGCAAAATTTGAAACTGCGGTGCTGAGAAAGCCTCATGTGCTGACAGAGGTTTTCCCAAAAATAATTGATAGGAGGAAGGGTCTTAATGTCCAAGCGTAATTTAGGAAAGCAGGCTGCGGCGGCGCTTAAGTACAATCCCGACCTTAACTATGCTCCGGTCGTGGTAGCGTCCGGACTTGGCGAGCTTGCGAAGAAGATTATAAATATCGCAGACGAGAACGGCGTTCCCGTTTACCGTGACGACAGCACGGCGGCGCTTCTTGTAATGCTCAACAGCGGTGAAACGATACCGGTCGAGCTGTACAGAATTATTGCGGCTATCTATGCGGAGGTCGTTTACTCCGCTAATGATATGAAAAAAGGCAAATAAGCCAAATACAAAAGAAAGAAGATAAAAGAAATGGTAAAGACAAAAAATCTCACATTAATGGTTACGGCGGCTGTGCTTGCCGCACTTACCTGTGTTGCGACAATGGTGGTACAGATACCTATGCCGCTTACAAAGGGCTATGTAAATCTCGGTGATGTAATGGTGCTTACATCGGTATGGCTTATCGGCTCGCCGTGGGGAGTTGCGGCGGCAGGCATAGGCTCTGCGATGGCGGATCTGCTTACAGGTTATGCTTATTATGCGCCTGCAACGCTGATAATCAAGGCACTTATGGCAGTAGCGGCATTCTACATTGCAAAGTGCTTTATGAACGGCTCTTATTTCAGGTCGCTTGTCGGCAAGGTAATCGGCGGCACTGTGGCAGAAATAATTATGGTGGCAGGCTATTTCGTTTATGCTATTATACTTTACGGCAACGTAGCAACAGCGGCGGCAGGCATTTTCGGAAACGCAATACAGGGCGCTGTAGGGCTTATAGCAGGTGTGCTTCTGACAGTTGCACTTGAAAAAGCAGGAACGAAGAAATTGCTCGGTTTTGATAAGTAATCATTCATTATAGTCAGGCGGCGAAGATAATTATACCATTCGCCGCCATTTTTTGACCGTTCGTGCCATATTTGTTGAAATTCTCTTTACGGAATGTTAAAATTGTAAGATAGATAAGTAACGTATATCATTACTTGAAATTTCCCGGGTAAGGAGAGACAAATGAAAAGAACATTTTCAACCAGAATCATAGCCGGCATAGCAACATCTGCCGTGCTTGCAGTCGGCTCGCTGTCCTTTATGGCGATAAACGCAATTGCCGTTGAAGCGGTGAGTTATTACGGACTGTCTGCAGACGGCACTGTTATAAGCGGAACGGTAACTGATTATACAAAGATAGCTTCTTCCGATACCGCATGGGGCATTGCCGGCAAAGAAACGTGGTATGTGGCTGACGGTAACATTGGTATCGGTACAACAACAAATCCTGTAGATCTCAAAGGAAATGTAAATGTCATACTCAAGAACGGTGCAGAGGTATTTGTATGGAACGGTATTGCCGGCACAGATGCAACAATAACCTTTTATAGTGAAACCGAAAACGGCGGCGGAATAATGACAATCAGAGGTATAGACGGTCAGGACGGTCAGGCCGGCGGGACTGAAAGCATGGGCGAAACGGGAACGGGCAAAAGCGGCGATAACGGTAGCAGTGCTGTTGATTGCGGTAGCTTAGTTATTTCCGGAGGACAGATCAATGTGATCGGCGGCAGTGGCGGTAACGGCGGTAACGGCGGCTATTATACTGCCAACAGTTTCTTTGGCAACGGCGGTAATGGCGGTAACGGCGGTTCGGCTATAACCGATAATACAAAGGTGTATCTTAATGGCGGCAGACTTAACGTTACAGCCGGCAGAGGTGGAGATGCGGGCGTAAATACGTACGCACCCGATGCAGAACGTGATAATTATAAAGGCAAGCAGGGAAATAACGGAACATCGGTAAGCGGAATATTTGCCGTAAACGGTATTCTCAATGTCAATAAGCTTGATGATTCCGATGCAGACGATACTTCGGGCGATTTTAAGCTTCTGCCTGTGAACGGTTACGAAAATGCAAAGCTCGATATAATCGGTCACGGAACGGCGAAGGTGACCGACGGCACTGTTATTGAAACCTACGGCGACATTTCCGTAGCAGGTACTCTGTCTGTCGATAACGGTACGATACTCACAAACGGCAGTATCACAAAAGCTGACAGTGCGGCACAGATAACAAAGACGAACGGCGGCGTTATCTGCAGGTTCACACCTGCTTACGGTACCGGATATACGCTGGATTATGCAGGCGGTAAGTGCATTGCGGAAACCGGCTATAAAATTAAGCTGTCGCACGGAAATACTTTAATCGATGTTGCCGGCCCTGACACAATCGTATCGGAATCAAACAGACTTAATATTGTCCGCAGCGGTGACGGCGAAATAATAGATGACAGCGAGCCGTGCGTAAATGTAATGCCCTATTGCGTAAAGGCAAATAATACGAATGAAACAACCGTATCGGACGGAAATGTCTTTGCTATGAGAGGAGTTTCTTCAAGGTTTACGTTTGCTCTGAACGATCCCGATGAATACCGTTTCTCAGGCGTTAAGGTAACAGATATTGACGGTAATGCGATACCTGACAATATGTACACGTTTGACAGCACGACAGGTGAGTTCATCGCACTTTCGGTTGACCGCAACCTTATCGTAACCGCAGACGCAAGTCTTAAAGATGTTGAAATATCTGTAACAGACAGCGAAAACAATCCTGTGTCAACTGTCGACATCGGTACAGATTTTGATAACGGCAACCCGACAAAGGCAGTATCGCTCAAGGTGAAAGTCACAGAGGGCGGTTCTATAGCAAAGTACAGAGTAGTAAAGGAATCCGACCTTAATAAAGCAAGCGGTGCCATAACTGATACTTCTTTGTTTACAGTATCCTATTCAAACGGCAATGAATGGGGTACTGACGATGACGGCTCTTCAAAGCTTGCAAAGGGCGCAACGGCAACATTCACAGTTAAGCCCGACAGCAATTTAGCCGCAGGAACTTATACCGAAGATTTCATCGTTATAACAGACAGAACCGCTTATGCGGATGCATCGGCAGGCACTCAGGATAAGGCTCTGGCACGTTTCACGCTGACTTATAAGGTTGAACACGAGAGTGACGGTAAACTGCATTATTCCGATCTTACCGGACACTATAATCTTTGTAAGAACTGTCAGACAAAAATCAATAAAGAAAATCATACATTTGATGTCAAGACCGTAAACGAGGATACGTTTGCATTTCCTGCGGATTGTGTAAATCCTGCAAAGTATTTCTATTCGTGCGAATGCGGAGCGCACACGGATGACACAACGCTTGTATTTGAAAGCGGCGCTCCGAACGGTCACACATTCGGGGAGTGGATAAGCATCATTTCTGCTTCTTGCCTGACATCGGGCAACGAAAAGCATATATGTTCTGTGTGCGACTATGAAGAATTCCGCGAAATACCTATGACAGGTCACATATGGGAAAGTGATTTTACAGTTGACAAGAAGCCGACCTGCACAGAAAAGGGCTCGAAATCAATACATTGCTCAAAATGTGATGAGATAAAGGACGTTACCGAAATTTCCGAAACGGGTCATTCTTTCGGCGAGTGGACAGTATTCAGCTTTGCCGACTGCACAGCAGGTGGAGTTGAACAGCGTGTTTGCTCGAAGTGCGGTTTTACCGATTTCCGCAACATACCTCCTCAGGAACATCTGTGGGAAGATGATTTTACAGTCGATATAGCTCCAAGCTGTACACAGAGTGGCTCAAAATCAATACACTGTTCACAGTGTGATGTGGTAAAGGATGTTACCGTAATTGACGCAACAGGTCACACCTTTACAGAGTGGTCTGACAATGTCGATGCTACCTGCACCGGCAAGGGACAGAGAACAAGAGCTTGCACAGTATGCAGTTATACCGAGTATGCCGATACCGATATAAATCCTGATGCACATTTGTGGGAAGATGATTACACAATAGACAAAGAGCCTACTTGCGTTGAGGAAGGTTCAAAATCCGTACACTGCTCAAGATGTGACGCTACAAAGGATTCAACGGTAATTCCGCTTGCCGATCATATTTACGGCGAATGGAAAACGATAAAAGAAGCAACCTGCACAGAAGACGGCAGTAAGAAGCATAGTTGTATAAACTGCGGATTTGAAGAGGAAACAGTAATAACTGCTGATCATGTCTGGGATACGAAGACAACGACAGATAAAGAGCCGACCTGTACAGAAGAAGGTTCTAAGTCAATTCACTGCACTAAGTGCGATGAGAAAAAAGAAGTACAACCGATTCCCGCAAACGGTCATGACTGGTCTGAATGGGAAACCGTGAAAGCTTCCACATCGTCTGAAAACGGTCTGGAAAAAAGATATTGCTTTGTCTGCGGTGTTGTTGAGGAAAACGAACTGGATCTGTTACCGGATGAACCGGTAAATCCCGGTGATCACGATAAATGGCACAGTGATGAAGAACAGCACTGGCATATTGATGAAGACGGCAATAAGACGGATGTTGCCGACCACGAATTCAGATGGGTGGTTGATAAAGAACCGAACGGTACAGAACCTGGCATAGGTCATTACGAATGTATCTCGTGCGATTATGCCAAATTCCCGCGTGAGTTCGGCGGTAAGGACAGCCCGGAAACAGGTAGCGATTCGCTTGCACTTTGGATTGCAGTTGCGTTTGTTGCAGGCGGTGTTGCCCCGATAACGCTTAAAATCAAAAGTAAGAAGAACAAGTAAATAATATTGAAACAGGGCAGATTTTTATCTGCCCTGTTTTGTATACAACAGCACCCTGCAAAACTTTTGTCTTGCAGGGTGCTGCTATATGTGTTTGCTGTTATTAAAGCTTGAAGTAGTCAACGCCACCCTTGAACAGAAGCTGTTCCTTGTTGCCGTCGACATTCACGCAGGTGTCAGAGCTGATACGCTCTGTGTGACCCATCTTACCGAGTACACGACCATCGGGAGAGATGATACCCTCGATAGCGCACATTGAGCTGTTGGGATTGTAAGCAAGATCCATTGTAGGCTCACCGTTAAGGTCAACATACTGAGTTGCAACCTGACCGTTTTCGATAAGTTTTGCGATAACCTCGTCGCTTGCTACAAAGCGTCCTTCTCCGTGCGAAATCGGTATGTTGTAAACCTCACCCACCTTGCAGTGCATAAGCCACGGTGACTTGTTGGTGCAAATCTTTGTGAGTGCAAGCTGTGACTGGTGTCTGCCTATAGTGTTATATGTAAGCGTGGGGCTTTCGCTTGACAGAGGAACTATCTTGCCGAAAGGTACAAGACCGAGCTTGATAAGAGCCTGGAAGCCGTTGCATATACCTATCATCAGACCGTCACGGGCATAGAGCATATTCTCTACGGCATCCTTAATCTTAGGATTGCGGAAGAATGCGTTGATGAACTTAGCCGAGCCTTCGGGTTCGTCACCGCCTGAGAAACCGCCGGGAACAGCTATCATCTGGCTGTTTTCGATTCGTTTTGCAAATTCGTTTACGCTGTCTTCCATATTCTTTGCAGAAAGGTTTCTGATAACGAATATTTCAGCTTCACCGCCGTATCTGTTGAATGCGGCAGCCATATCGTATTCGCAGTTAGTACCGGGGAATACGGGGATAAGTACCTTAGGCTTTGCAATAGTGCCGGGAGCCTTGTTGATAAGTAAGTCGCAACCCTTGTCGTAAGCAACCGATACGGGCCTCAGCATTTCGGGGAGCGAATTCTTGAAGATAGGTTCAAGAACAGCGTCATACTTCTTTTCAAGATCTGCAATGTCGAGCTTGACATCGCCTGCCGTAATCGTGTAGTCGCTCACCGTTTCACCGATAAGCTCTGCGCCCTCTATTGCGCCCTTAGCCTCAATGATGAATGCACCGTAGTGCAGACCGAACAGCTTTTCATCGTCCATAGCTTTAAGCTTTGCACCGATTCTGTTACCGAGCGACATCTTGAAGATACCTTCTGCAATACCGCCGTGAGCTAAAGTCCATACGGACAGGGCAGTGCCGTCGGCAATTGCCTTTTCTACTGTTGCAAATACCTTCTTGACGCTGTCAAAGTCGGGCATACCGTTTTCATCGTATGCAGGTGCAATATAGTAAATATCGCTGCAGGGGAGTTTGAATTCAGCGGAAATTATCTTGTCTGACTTTGCAGTTGAAACTGCGAAAGAAACGAGCGTGGGCGGAACATCTATATGTTCAAAAGTACCCGACATTGAGTCCTTGCCGCCTATAGCACCGCTTGAGAGTGCGATCTGAGCCTTATATGCGCCGAGAAGTGCGGCAAAAGGCTTGCCCCAACGCTCAGGATCGCCCTGTGTACGTTCAAAATATTCCTGGAATGTAAGCCAGCACTTTTCGCTCTTACCGCCTGCGGCAACTACCTTTGCCATACTCTCGACTACTGCAAGAGCGGCTGCGTGATAGGGCGACTGACGGCTTACGAAAGGATCGAAGCCCCATGCCATTATGGAAGCTGTCTTTGTGTTGCCCGAAAGTACGGGGAGCTTTGCCGCCATAGCCTGTACGGGTGTCTGCTGTGTCTTGCCCGAATAAGGCATAAGAACAGTACCTGCGCCGATTGTTGAGTCAAAGCGCTGTACAAGACCCTTCTGTGAGCATACGTTAAGGTCTGTAACGAGCTTTTCCCATTCTTCCTTAGTGTTGTGTCTGCCTGTAGAATAGCTTACCGTGGGAGCGGGAACGTGTATATCCGTGTGCTTTTCGGCACCGTTTGAATTTAAGAATTCTCTTGAAATGTCGCAGATAGTTTTGCCGTTCCAGTTCATCTTGAGTCTGGGATTTTCGGTGACTACCGCAACTGGAGTAGCCTCAAGGTTTTCCTTACCTGCAAGAGCAATGAACTTGTCAACATCGTTCTTGTCAACTACAACTGCCATTCTTTCCTGTGACTCTGAGATAGCAAGCTCTGTTCCGTCAAGACCGTCATACTTCTTGGGAACTGCGTTGAGGTCGATTTCAAGACCGTCAGCAAGCTCGCCTATAGCTACGGAAACACCGCCTGCGCCAAAGTCGTTGCAACGCTTTATCAGCTTTGTTGCGTTCTTGTCACGGAATAATCTCTGGAGCTTTCTTTCTTCGGGAGCGTTACCCTTCTGAACCTCAGCACCGCAGGTTTCGAGTGATTCAACGCTGTGCGACTTTGATGAGCCTGTAGCACCGCCGCAGCCGTCACGGCCTGTTCTACCGCCGAGCAGGATGATTATGTCACCGGGAACGGGACGTTCACGGACAACGTTCTCAGCAGGAGCGGCACCGATTACAGCGCCTATCTCCATACGCTTAGCCATATATCCGGGGTCGTAGATTTCAGCAACGTGACCTGTTGCAAGACCAATCTGGTTACCGTATGACGAATAGCCCTGTGCGGCTGTTGTTGTTATCTTTCTCGGAGGGAGCTTGCCGGGAATCGTCTTGTCAACAGGGAGCAGGGGATCCGAAGCGCCCGTTACACGCATAGCCTGATAAACGTAAGAACGACCCGAAAGCGGATCTCTTATAGCACCGCCGAGGCAGGTTGCCGCACCACCGAAAGGTTCGATCTCAGTGGGGTGGTTATGTGTTTCATTCTTGAACATAAGAAGCCACTGCTCGTCCTTGCCGTCAACGTCAACGGTTATTTTTACGGAGCAGGCATTTATTTCTTCACTCTCGTCAAGGTCGGGGAGAAGACCGTCTTTTTTCAGCTTTCTTACTGCGGCGGTCGCAATATCCATAAGGCAGACAGGCTTTGCGCTTCTGCCAAGCTCCTCCTTGTCGAGCTTGTATTCCTTATAAGTTTCGGCAATATAGGGAGCGTCAATCTTCGCATTGTCGATTATCGTTCCGAATGTTGTGTGACGGCAGTGATCCGACCAGTATGTATCTATCATTCTGATTTCGGTAAGGGTAGGATCTCTCTGCTCCTTCTTGAAATATTCCTGACAGAACTTTATATCGCCAAGATCCATAGCAAGTGCGTACTTCTTGATAAACTCGGCAAGCTCGTCTTCGGAAAGACCGATAAATCCGTCAAGCACGGCTACATCCTTCGGAATATCATACTTTACATCAAGCGTTTCATACTGCTCAAAGCCGCATTCTCTTGCTTCTACGGCATTTATGAGATAGTGCTTTATCTTAGTGAAATCCTCATCTGAAATATCGCCCTTAAGGATATACAGCTTTGCGTATTTAACTGTGGGACGCTCGCCCTGACACAGCATCTGTATACACTGAGCGGCTGAGTCTGCTCTCTGATCGAACTGACCGGGTAAAAACTCGGTTGCAAACATCTTTTCATCTGCCTTAATCTCAGGCAGTGAATAGTAAACATCGTCAACAGGCGGTTCTGAGAATACAGTGGGAGTAGCCTTTTCAAAGTTCTCCTTTGTGATACCCTCTGCATCGTAACGGTTTACGATACGGACATCTTCAATACCCTTGATCTGAAGTGCGGTTTTAAGGTCTGAGAGAACAGCTTTTCCCTCAACGGCAAACTGCGGCTTCTTTTCCACATAAATGCGATAAACTGACATAAACTTCCTCCGTCGTTTTATTGTAAGCGTGCCATAGGCACGAAACTATCAATACCTTTTAATTATACTACAATATCCGCACGATTACAAGCATTTTATTTCTTTGCCGACACAAAAATCACTGCCCGATGCTCCTGTAATTTGTACAGTAATTATATCCTGCCTGTCAGCGTCACTGCCGTATATGCGTACGGGAACGTACTGCGGAGTAAGGCCGTTTGCGTATTCTTCGCTTTCCCTGCGCTGGATAAGCACCTTTTCCGTCTTTCCGATATTTGAGCGGAAATATTCTTCCTTAAGCTCCTTTGCAAGAGCGCTCATAACGTGATAACGCTTTGCCGCAATATCATGCGCAACGTGGTCTGTGCGTCTTGCCGCCGCAGTACCCTCTCTTATCGAGTAGGTAAAAACGTGCATTGCCGCAAAACCTACTTTACGGGCAAATTCGCAGGATTCTTGGAATTCTTCGTCGGTTTCCCCGGCAAACCCTACCATAATATCGGTGGTTATAGCGCAGTCCGGAAACGCTTTTCGCAGCCTCAGGACTATATCATAGTATTCATCGGGTGTATAGTGCCTGTTCATACGCTTCAATGTAGCACTGCTTCCGGACTGGAGCGATAGGTGAAAATGCGGACAGAGCTTTTTCTGCGCCGCCATTCTTGCTATATCCTCATCTGTCAGCAGCTCCGGCTCAAGCGATGACAAACGTACACGTTCCACACCGTTTATCGAGCATACCGCCTCTATTGCATCCGCAAGCCTCAGCCCGATATCCTGACCGTAGCAGGAAAGGTTGATACCCACAAGCACCATTTCTTTATGACCGCACGATACCTGAAACCTTACTTCCTCGGTTATATCCTGCAATGAACGTGACCGTACAGAGCCTCTTGCGGTAGGTATTATGCAGTAACTGCAGAATCTGTCACAGCCGTCCTCGATTTTGATAAAAGCTCTTGTCTTGCCCATATCAGCATTTTTCTGTTTTTCGTATTGTTTTTTTACTGGTCTAGGCGGTACTGCTACCTGCTTTATCTTGTTGCCGGTAAAGACGTCTATCATATCCGCCAGACTGTCTTTATGCTCCGTACCTGTTACGATATCAGCCGCCAGTTTTGCCGCCGTTTCGGGAAAAGCCTGCGGAAAACAGCCCGTAAGCACGACTATCTTCATAGGGTCGCGGCTTTTTATCTTATTTATCAGCTGTTTGGCTTTCTTGTCGCTGTTTTCCGTTACCGAACAGCTGTTTATAATAATAATATCCGCAGTGAAGATATCATCTGTCTTTTCATATCCGTGTTCTTCCATAGCCTTTGCTACCGAAGCGCTTTCATATTGGTTGACCTTGCATCCGAAGGTCTGTATAGTGTATCTGATAATATCACATCCGTACAATATTGTGGTAAGTTTCACCAAAAGTAAACTCCTGATAGCCTAATTATACTTTATTATTACGAATTTTGCAAGCTGTGGCGATTTTTTGACAATAATACTCTTGAATGTATCGTCAAATGTGTTATTATATAGCTGTAAGGAGCGATAAGCACTTACAGTGATAAGGCGGAAACGGGAAAACAGGCTAACGGTTATCTCTCCGATTGAAAAAATTAAGTAAATTCAATTAAAAGCAATTGACAATCGCCTTATATTTTGGTAAAATGAAATCAATCGGACAGGAAAGCCGAAATAAGACCTGAAATATGAAAGGTAGGTTTTTTGTATGAAAACAGCTAATATCAGAATCAATACTATTGAAGACGTTAAGAATTTCGTAACTACAGTTACAAAGTGCAACTACGATGTTGATATCGTAAGCGGCAGATATGCAATCGACGCAAAGTCGATCATGGGTATTTTCAGCCTTGATCTTTCTAAGCCTCTTGAGCTCCGTGTTCACAGTGATGATTGCGATGAGCTTATGGCTGAGCTTGACAAGTATATCGTTAAGTAATCTGTGATTCTTGATAACGAGAGCCGCCGTGCTATCTGCACGGCGGCTTTTTGTATCTTATTCGGTTACCGTTATCGAGTTTGCGTACTTTATCTTGCATAGAACGGTGTTCTTATCGCCCGACAGCATTCCTATGCGGCTTCCGTTTGAATAGAGAATATCTCCGTTTGAAAGCAGTCTGTAATCCATTATCCGCTTTTTTAAAACGGTTATGTTACCGCTTTTATCACGCTTTACAAGCTCCCAGTCCGATGGGATTATACCGTCGTCTGCGTTACCGCTCAGCTGTTTTTCAGCCTTTATCATATTTCCCTCGATAAACGCTTCACGCTCGTCTGCGGTTTTACTCTTTGCGGGATTTTTACCGCCGGTACGCAAAGGTTCTCCGCCGAATGCCATTGAAAACACGCTTAAAAATCCGCCTATAGCCTTTATTATCCTGACAGGGAACATCAGTATATCAACAAGCAGATTGCTTTTCTGCTTTGCCGGAACGTATTTTCTGCGTATGTAGTATATGTTCCCGTCAACATCGTCCTGCGGTTTTATGCAGTCGAATCCGTCCTCTGCGATAAATTCGTCTATTGTTCCGCTCCGTGTATCGAAAAGACATATCGTACACGGGCTTTTTTCTGCAACGTTTCCGCTTCTGTCAGTCGCAAAGCCCATTGCCGTATAATAGAGTATATCATTGTTACGACGTGAAATAAACGGGTGAGTTTCGCTTGTAAACCCCTCGGTAAGCTGTTCAAAACTGCCGTTGTCCGTGTTTACAAGCGCAATATGATTTTCATAATGACCGTTTCCTGCGCTGACAACGCATTTTCCACCGCTACAATCAATATCGCTGATTATTTCTTCACGGTTTGCGAAAATATAGGTTTCTCCCTTGCCGTCCTTGAAGTACATACCGCCTACATTGTCGGCAAAAGTAGAATATATCAGCCTGTCCCCGCACGCACCTATGCCTCTTAGCATATTGTGCATTTCTTCTTCGCCGTATTCCTTGGGTTCAACCCCCATAAACTTTGCACCTTTGCCGGTGGTTTTCCATTCATCACGGGCTTTCATCTTCCGCACTGCGTCACGGTAGCTTTCAACACGTTCGCAGGGAACACGCAGTTCCTTGCCGTTTTCAATGTGGTAAAGCTCGCCCTCTGATAAGCAGTAAATATTCATATTATTCCACCGAAACCGTTATTTCTGTCCGTAGTAAGCGTTAGCGCCGTGCTTTCTCAGATAATGCTTATCAAGAAGCTCCTGCTGCATAGGCTCGATATTCCTGTCAAGCAGAAGATTGAACATTGCCATCTTTGCGACATTTTCAAGCACGACCGCATTGTGTACAGCGTCGATTGCGTCCTTGCCCCATGCAAAAGGTCCGTGAGAGTGTACGTTTACGGCGGGTACGGCATTCGGGTCGATGTTACGCTTTTTGAATGTATCAATGATTATCGTTCCTGTTTCCTTTTCGTATTCGCCGCCGATAGCTTCGGGCGTCATCTTGTCGGTGCAGGGTATAGCACCGTAGAAATAGTCGCCGTGCGTTGTGCCGAGTGCGGGTATATCCAGTCCGCTCTGTGCGAATGTAGTGCTCCACTGTGAATGGGTGTGCACTATACCGCCGATATCGGGGAAAGCTTTGTAAAGCTCAAGATGCGTCGGCGTGTCGCTTGACGGTCTTAAATCACCTTCAACCTGCTCGCCGTCAAGAGTTAAAACTACAAGATCGTCTACCGTCATACCGTCATATTCAACGCCGGACGGCTTTATTACTACAAGACCTCTTTCGCGGTCAATGCCGGATACATTGCCCCATGTGAATGTAACCAGTCCGTATTTCGGAAGTAAAAGATTTGCGTCAAGTACCTGCTTTTTGAGTTTCTTTAACATATTACTGTTCTCCTGTTTATTTATTTGCACTTTTTAATGAACCTGCCGTCCATTTTCTTTGTGAAATAGTTTCTTACATTCATTATGTCCTGTGGTGTCAGTTGATTTTTCGGCAGACAGAACGCAAGGTCATATCTGAAATATATGATAAAACAATTTTCGATCTCATATATCTTGAAAATAGTGTTCCACTGTGCATTGATATCGGTAGCGGTCCTTCCGCCGAATACTCTTACCGATGCCGTATCGTAACTGAAAGTGCGCTTTGCGTTAAGCACCACCTTGCCGTACTTTATGCCGTCCTTTGCTTTCTTTGATATAAGAAGAATATCGGTGAGAATTACCGCAACGCAAATAAGGCATACAGCCGCCGAAATATACAGCGGGATTATTCCCGCAAGCCCGATAACGAGCGATGCCACCGCAAGTACCGCCATAGCGATAAACAGAATGTTATTCGACTTTTTGAGCGAGTATTCGGTAAATTTTACTAATGTGCGGTAGTCCTCCGCAGTAGTTGTTATCTCCTTTGAAAACATTTATTATTCTTCCTTCTTTGTTTCATCTGTATCTGTTTTGCCTGTTCTTACAAAGCTGTCGTTCTGCCTTTTCGGCGCTGACGGATTATCACCTTCCGATTTTGTCACGGGCGTTTTTTCTTCGTCAAGAACTTTGTATATTTCGTCCTTTTTCTGGACAAAGAGCAATTCGTCCTCGCCTGTAACTATATCGACCTTTTCTCCTGCTTCTATATCGGTATGGTACACTGATATCGCGTCAAAGCGGTAATTCAGCCCGTTATATTTCACTCGAACCTTTCCGTAGCTGCTCCCTGCTATATTTTCAAGTGCGACAGCCTCATATCCCGTAAGATCATCGGGTTTCGGCGCTTTGCCGTTTACAAAGCGTTTTACGGCAGGTGAGAGAAAGTGTGTTCCGATAAAGTTCACAATAAGTGACATTGCTATATCGGCAGGCAGGATAAAGTACCACGGAATCGACAGCGGTAACAGCAAAAGTCCGAAATAGCCGAATACCGCCATAAATACCATATAGCCGTATATTCCCTGCGGTATGAACTGCTCAATAGGTATCGTTTTGCCTTTTGGCAACCTGAAACCGAGATTGATCTTAAGCCTGAAAAACAACAGCATTATAAGCAGTCCGCATATCCCGACCGTACCCAGTACGGCGCAGACTATAAACAGTACACGCATATTATTCCTTATTTTCGGATTTGGGAATTACAGTAAGACGCACCTTTACTATTCTGCGTTCGCTGACTTTAAGAACCGTTATCCTGAAATCGTCTGTTGTAACGCTTTCGTTTGTTTCCGGGATCTTACCGAAAAGCTCAAGCACCCAGCCGCCGACGGTTTTTGCGTTACCGTCGATTTTCGGACTATCTCCCGTGCGGTTATGCCAGTAACGCTTGAAAGCGGTCAGCGATACATCGCCGTTGACGTTGAACTCGTTTTCCGATACGAATGTGACAGGGGCGATTATCTCGTCGTTTTCGTCCCATATTTCACCGACAAGCTGTTCAAGTATGTCTTCAAGAGTAACTATACCGAGCGTTCCGCCGTACTGGTCGAGTACGACAGCCATATGTACCTTGTCCTTCTGCATCTGCTTCATTATATCGCTTATCTTCATCAGATGAGGAACATAGTGAATCTCCTGCATTATATCACGCAGTAAGAACGTTTCGTCATCCTTTTTGGTAAGATATTTCTTGAAAAAGTCCTTCTGGCTCACAAAGCCGATTATATGGTCGATAGAGCCTTCGTAAATGGGAAGTCTTGAATATTCCTCGTTGATGAAGGTTTCCTTTACCGTTTCAATATCTTCGTTTACATCGACCGCAATGACGTCTACACGGTGAGTGATTATCTCGTCAACTACCGTTTCGTCGAATTCAAGAGCAGACTTCACAAGGTCACGCTCCTGTTCTTCAAGTACGCCCTCATCCTCGATTTCATCTATTATAGCCATAAGCTCCTGTTCTGTTACGGTAACCTCCTTCTTGTTGCCGAACAGCTTGTTTGCGAGCTTTTTAAGCAGTATAAATAAAGCCGACAGGGGAGTGAATATGAATGTAAGGAATGTGATTATTCCGCTCGTTGCGACCGTAAGTCCTTCCGAGTGGTCTTTCGCAAGGCTTTTCGGCATTACCTCGCCGAATGCGAGTATCACAAGCGTCAGTACCACTGTCGATACGAGCGCCGCATTGTCAGGACCTACTATTGCTGTCGCAAGTATAGTACCGAGTGAAGATGCGGTTATGTTTACTATGTTGTTGCCAATAAGTATTGTTGTGATAACCTTATCGTATCTGTCAAGCAGTTTAAGCGCCATTTTAGCGCCTTTAGAGCCGTTTTCAGCCATGCTTTTGAGCCTTATGCGGTTAGCACCCGTAAGTGCGGTTTCACTGGCGGAAAAGAACGCCGAACAGGCTATCATTACTATGATAATTATAAGCAGTTGTATTTCCATACGGTTAAATATACCTCGCCTTGTTAAAAGTTAAGTGGCAGTATGCACCAAGCGCAAAAACCACCGTAAATTATATACATATTTATATTACCATATCTGCGGCAAACGGTCAATATTTTTATCAGAAATTTTACTATTGATTTCAAAGTGAACATTGTTTTATAAAACTATTGAAATTTTTTTGTCGATTTGATATAATTAATTTAATCGGACTAAATTCCGAAACGTATAAGATTAAATTTAAGTAAAACGAAAGGATCTTACCAATGAAAAGAATACTTGCGGCAGTTATTGCCGTATCGCTGATTTTGTCTATGACAGCCTGCAACAGCGGTGACACATCAGGAAATACCGACAGCGGCAACGCGTCGTCTTCCTCAGACGGCACAACGTCAGGCAACGCAGATAACGAACAGAAGCTCCGCTCAAATCCTATTGCCGTTGACGAAAACGGAAAGATAGATATGGAAGTTGCGTTAAAATATGAAACAGATGTAGATGCGCTTATCAAGAAGCTTGAGGCAAAGACACCCGATGGTTCAAAGCCTGTTTCCGAGAATACAAACGAGGAAACGCTTGAGCTTTTCAATTATTTAAAGAGCGTTTACGGAAAGCAGATGCTTGCAGGACAGCAGTATTCGGATGCAAATCAGTTTGAAAACATAATGTATTACAATACTACCGGCGACTTGCCTGCAATTATGGGTTTTGATTTTCTTTATGCACAGGGCACGGATGAACCCGACTATACGCAGATAGAAGAAGCTATCAAGTGGCACAATGAACAGAACGGTATAGTTTCATTCTGCTGGCACTGGAAAGTTCCTGTTGATATTGATGATGACTCAGTAAAGGGAAGAGCATTCTACAGCGATGAAATCAGAAACTTCAGCCTTGAAAACGCAGTAACACCGGGTACAAAGGAATATAAAGTAATCATTGAGGATATTGATACCGTGGCGCTCTACTTACAGCGTCTTGAAACAGCAGGTGTTCCCGTTATATGGAGACCTCTCCACGAGGCAAGCGGAAGCTGGTTCTGGTGGGGTGTGAAAGATAAGGATACTTACAAGAAGCAGCTATATCAAAAGCTCTGGTATATGGTATATGACCGTCTTGAAAACTACCACAAGCTCACTAACCTTATCTGGGTATGGAACGGTCAGTCAAAGCTGACAATGGTAAATGCAAATACATATGATATCAGCGGTACAGATGTATATCCCGAAAAGGTAGACCATACAGAGCAGAAACTGAAATACAAGGACCTTGCAAAGATAACAGATACAAGCAAGATGACAGCGCTTTCTGAGGTTGGATATATACCCGATCCTGAAGCTGTATTTGCGTCTGACAGCACAGTGACATGGCTTTATTATCTGCCTTGGTGTAAGGAGTTCGTTTGCGCCGCAAGCGGTTCCGGTGCGATTATAACGAAGCTTGGAGGAACACCCTCAGTCAATACAGAGCGTATGAGCGAAGAGTTCCTTAAAGGCGTTTATTCAAGCGATAAGGTGATTACACTCAGCGAGTTGCCGGATTTCAAGGGTACAACAAAGAAGATACCGGAATTTATAAAGAACTGGCAGTTCAATAATCCAAATCTTACTATAGAAAATGATAAGCTTACAGCTTATGAGAAGTAATTGTGCGAGGTAGCATATGACAACAGAGCTTAAAACCGGACGTTCAACAGCAGTAATTGCATCGGAAGGTGCAGAACTGAAATCACTTGTTATTGACGGCAGAGAAATAATGTGGTGCGGCGATCCTGCCTACTGGGGCAAGACATCTCCCGTGCTTTTTCCTGCAATAGGTAATGTAAGAAACAACAAGACGATTATAGGCGGCAGGGAAGTATCACTAACTAAGCACGGCTTTGCCCGTGACAACACTTTTTCAGCAGTCAGGAAAAGCGGCAACTCGCTCGTACTTCAATACAAGTACAATCCCGTAAAAAACGGTTATCCGTACAGCGTTGACCTTGCTTTGCAATATAATCTGTTTGATGACAGGATAGAGATCAGCTACAGCGTTTTCAATCCGAACTATGACAGTATACCGTTCTGTATTGGTGCTCACCCGGCAATTGCTTGTGATAACCTTGATAACTGCACTCTTGTTTTTGAAAAGCGTGAAAAAGCGTCAACTCCCGTTATGGATCTTGATACAAGACTGTTCAAAAGCCGGGAAAGAATTGAGCGTCTTGACGGTGCGTCAAAGCTCCCGTTATCCTATGATATGTTTGATAATGATGTCGTATACTTTGATAATATCAAGTCAAGAGCCGTGAAGCTCGTTGAGGGTAAAAAAACTCTTGCAAGCATAGCCTTTGAGGGTTTTGAAACGCTCGGACTGTGGACGCCGGCAGGAAAGCACGCAGGCTTTATCTGCATAGAACCCTGGTGCGGCAGTGACGATTATGATGATGAGAGCGGAGTTTTTGAAAATAAGAAGGGTATTCAGATACTTGAGGGCAAAAAGTTCGCAAGATATAAGATGACAATAAGTGCAAAGTAATCAACGAAAATATAATAAAAGCAGTATCGGTTTCGGTACTGCTTTTTTGTTTAATCCAAATTTATGAGAGGTATATTATAAAAGTCCGAATAATACTGTATATTCTCAGAGAAACCGAATGATATAACAATATCACTTTTGCTTATCATAATCTCTTCCGTTATTTTATAGCATTCTTTGCTGTAATGCGTATTTACAATCGCAACAGAATCGGCATTTTTGTGGCACTCATAATATCTGTTGCGTTTATCTTCGGACCAATCTTTGCATTGCTCTTCATACGGTACAAAAATATCAAGAAATATAGCGTTATACATTTTTAGCGCAGTGATTATTTCTGCTGTCCATAAAGGAATGCCGTATTCACAATTGACTTGAAATGTATCATAACCTTTACAATACATTTTCCATACCATCTCAGTAATTTTTTTCTTGATATCCTGTGTATGTTTTTTATAAATGAAGTTCACTTCAAGTTTATCAGATACAATTGTGCAAACCATGTTTTGCCTCCGTTTATTGTCAGAATAAGAATCATATAATATTATAGTCGAAAATTCGACAATGTTCAAGTAGTTGAACATAATTTATAATATTAAATGAACATTTATTCTGAGTCTAATCGGAGAAACCGTTATGATAGTATATACGCCACTTTGGGACACAATGAAAAAGCGGGGGATATCAACCTATGCGCTTATCAATAAATACAATATAAGCAGCAGTACAATAAACAGACTGCGGCATAATATGGGAGTTACCACACAGCTGATAGACGACCTTTGCTATATACTCGACTGTAAAGTCGAAGATATCATGAAATATGAAAATAATGACAAAAAATAACCGCCTGAGTTTTTAAAACCAGCGGTTATTTTCTTATACAGTAATTTTATTCCCCGTACTTCTCCTTCAGCATTTCCTCAATCCTGAATGCGACCTTATACACATCGCCGCAGCCGAGCGTGATTATCATATCTCCGCTTTCTGCGTTATCGGCAACATACTGTGCAACTTCTTCAAAGGTGGGGAACCACTTGCAGCCGGGAATCTTAGCCGCAAGGTCGGCAGAGTAGACGTTGTATGTGTTCTTTTCACGGCTGCCCATTATCTCTGTAAGCACGACCCTGTCAGCTATTTCAAGCGCGCTTGCAAAGTCGTCCATGAGTGTGTATGTTCTCGAATAGGTGAACGGCTGATGTACAGCCCATACACGCTTGAAATCCTGCATAGCCTTTGCCGTCTTTAACGTTGCGGCTACTTCGGCTGGATGATGAGCGTAATCGTCAACAACGGTTATGCCTCCGATAGTCGCAAGACGTTCAAATCTTCTTCCCGCACCCCAGAATGTGCTGAGTCCTTTATTGATGTTTTCGGGGGTAACTCCCGTAGCAAGTGCGGCGGCGCAGGCGGCAACCGCATTGAGAACATTATGCGCACCGGGAACGTGTATTGAAATACGTTCAATCTTCTTACCGTTTTCCATAAGGTCAAAGTCGGTCTGAAAATCGGATATACGCTTGATATTTTCCGGGTAATATCTGTTCTTGTCGGTCTTTCCGAATGTGATAATCTGCTTGTCAAAGCCCGATGCCTTAACCGCTCTCATCGTATTTTCATCATCGCCGTTTACGACAAGAATGTCGGTCGTATTGTCGCAGAACTTCGTGAATGACGCTCTGAGATTATCCATCGTCTTGAAGAAATCAAGGTGGTCTGCGTCAATGTTCAGTATTATAGAAATATTCGGGAACAAGTGCAGGAATGTATTTGAAAATTCGCACGCCTCGCATACCATAACATCGCTTGAGCCCGCTCTTCCGCTTCCGCCTATAGCTTTCAGCTTGCCACCGATAACGGTAGACAGATCGACATTCTGCGCAAGATACATATGGGTCAGCATAGAAGACGTTGTTGTCTTACCGTGTGTACCCGATACGCATACAGCCTTGTTGTACCAGCTTGTAACAAGTCCCAGAAGCTCACAGCGTTCTACAGTCTTTACACCGCTTGCCTTTGCGGCGATAAGCTCAGGATTATCGCTCATAATAGCCGCAGTGTATACTATAAGGTCGGCGCCCTCTATATTTTCGGCTCTTTGTCCCATATATACGGGTATTCCCATATTGCGTACCGCTTTAAGCGTTTCGGTTTCGTTATTGTCCGAGCCTGTAAGATAAAAGCCCTTGCTGTGAAGTATCTGCGCCAGCGGATACATACCGCTTCCGCCTATACCGATAAAATGAACGTGTTTCTTTCCTGTGAGGAAATCTTCCATTGTACTCCCGATCCTTTCAGTCTTACATTGTTATATTTTATGCCGAAAATCAGCCTAATATCATCTTGGCTTTGAGTAATGCAAGCTGTGTCTTGCCGTCCTCTATTTCGCCGTTCATAACCATTTCGACAGCCTTGTCAAGCGGTATCTTAACTACCTCAAGAAATTCATCATCGTCAAGGTTCTGTTTTCCGCCCTCAAGTCCTGTTGCAAGGTACATATGTGTTATCTCCTGGCAATAAGCCGGTGTGGGGATCATATATCCCATATATCTGAACTCCTTGCAGGTGCAGCCTGTTTCTTCCTGTAACTCTCTCCTGCCGGCTTCTGCATGATCCTCACCTGCGTTGAGCTTTCCTGCGGGAATCTCCATAAGGACTTTCTGGAACGGGTATCTGAACTGTCTTACAAACAGTACATTGCCATCGTCAGTAATCGGAACAACGCCGACACCGCCGTTATGACGGATCACATCGCGTGATACGATTGCGCCGTTTTCAAGTTCAGCCTTGTCAGAGCAAACGGTAAGTATCTTGCCTTCGTACTTTACTACACTGTCAATAGTCTTTTCAAACAGATGCATAAGATCCTCTTTTCTGCGGTTTATTCCGCCTTATCATTATCATTTTCTTCATCGTATTCTTTATCTTCATCAGATGCTGTAACACTTTCGCTGTTTGTAGATTTATCCTCTTCCGGCAGTTCTGCCTTCTTATCAAGCTTATCAAGCTGCTCATCAACAGACCTTGTTATCGTTCTGATATATGCGTTGTGGTTGATGACGGTAGTCAGTTGCTGTTCGCCGTACAGGTGAATGTTCGGATTTGGCTTGTATCTGAATACCTTTTTCAGCACAATGTAGTAGATTATCAGAATTATTGCTGCGCCTACCGTGCAGACAACGCCGATCTTAAGTCCCGGTGTAACATAACTGAACTCAATATCGCACTGACCTGCGGGGACTTTTATACCCATAACTCCGCGGTTCACCTTTTCTATCTCGGCGGGCTGTCCGTTTATTGTAGCGCTCCAGCCGCTTTCCCACGGAACCGTGAATATAACAAATCTGTCCTCCGTGAACGAAGAGGTTGCGGTAAATCCGTTTGCAACGGGAGTGAATGTATCAACAGCTGTCTTGGAAAGCTCTTCGGCATCAGATTTGAAAGTATCGTAATTGAAGTCAGAGTATCTGTCAGGGTCAAGTTCTGTCAGCATATCTCCATACTTTTCAATCTGCTCATCGGTAAGCACCACCGCACGCGCAAGCATATTGTCACGGTTGCTCTTGGCAACCTTTTCATACTCATCGTCTGTTATATAGAAGCTGTTTGAATAGCCTATCGGAATATAAGCGTTGTTTTTGAATATCGTAAATCCGTCCTGCTCGTCTATCTTCTCAAAGTTCTTGAGATTTTCAAGCAGTGTTACCGTGTCGCTGTAATCAAGCTTATAGCTTTGAACTATAAGATACTTTGTGGAGTTTATCGACCTCATGGCATAATATGTGCCATCAGGATCGGTATTTACCGAGCGGCTGAATCCCATACCGTCATAGTATTCAAATGCACAACCGGGCAGAATACTGTGGAAGCTGCGGAAACCGTACATTCCCCACAGCATATTGGCGTTGTTAGTAACGCCGTATGTTTCTACCCTGTAGAAGCTGTCATCGTCAAGCTCTATCGTAGCGTTTACAATATTGTTGTAATCGCCCACCTTGGGTCCTATCGCCCTGCCGTAGATAAGCGTGTAGTACGAGAAGCAAAGGCACGCAACCATAGTGAAGCAATAGGCTTTGTGCAGAAATTTATTTGTTCTGATCTTCGCTTTGTTTCTTACAAGGAGGAAGCATACTAAAATTGCGACTATTGCAAGAGCGACAGAAATCCAGAAAGGCAGCTTCTCGTTAGGCAATTTGAAAAGCTCGGTCACCTTTGTTGTTGTCGTATCTCCCGTGCCGATATCGACTATGTCCTTCGACACTTCAGACGGGAGTATGCCTACCATAGATATAAGCGCTACGGCAAATCCACACCACTTCAGACCGTATTTCATATCGATCTCGTTGTTTTCGAGTGCATATGAAGTCATAAAACACGCAACGAGTATCGGCATATAGAACCAGCGTGTATAGAAGTTTGTGTTGAAAAGTACAAAGCTTGAGTTAAGTACCGGTATAAGCGCAAACAACAGACATATCGGCATAAGCCACTTTGCCCAGTGCTTTTTCTTGAATTTGATAAATGAAATTACACCCGACATTGAGAATAGCGGCAGATAAGCGGCAACGCTTGCCCATCTTGCTGATGAATCGGGGAAGAAATTCTGTCTTGCCGGAATATCGGCAGGGAAGAACAGGCTCTGTAATATTATGCCGTATCTCTGCGTCGGATTATGGAATACCAGATTCCAGCCGTTTAGGGTATTGCCGGATCTCGGGGTATCTATACAGGTTATTATCGCAGGTATGAACATTGCTCCCGCAAGCGCAACACCGATAACTGATTCAAATGCCAGTGCAAGGAACGTTTTTAATGTTACCTTGAATTTCGGGTCGGTTATCCTGCAAAGGAAGTATATAACGAGGAATACGCATTCTCCTATGAAGAAGAAGTAGTTTACAAATGCGTTCAGCGCTACTGTCAGTGCGAAGAACACTCTTCTCTTGTTTACAACAGCTTCTTCAAGCGCAATTAGCATAAGAGGGAATACAACCATAGCCTCGTGGAAATGGTTGAAGAACACATTGTACATTGAGAAGCCTGAAAATGCGTATAAAAGACCACCAATAAGCGCCGATTTCGGTTTTCTTACAAAGCGTCTTATATATGCAAACGCAAACAGCGAACAGCATGATAATTTCAGTATCATGAGCGGTGCCATAAGATACTTTGCAAACTCTGCGGGGAACGGCATTGTAAGCCAGAAGAACGGGCTTCCGAGTGTATAGAACGAGTACGAACCTATGAAGTTCGCACCAAGGTCAGTCTGCCAGTTCCACATAAAGCTTCCGTTTTTGATAGCCTGGTTGCAAAGTGTGTAGAAAGGTATCTGCTGAGCGTTGTAGTCGCCGTAATAGATGAAATATCCGCCGTCAATAATGACAAACGGCATGAAAAGTATCACACCCATTATCATCGCCATAAAGAACGCTTTGCGGTAGTATTGCATTTCCGTTTTGTACATTCCTAAAATTCCTTCCGTGATGAAGAATATATCGGCTGTTTAATACAGCACAGCACCGTATTTTTCAGCCATAGCCTCAAGCTTTTCAGGCTCTATAAGTGATTTCTTGTCTATTATCGCTCTGCCCTGATACAGCATAAGCGCCATCTTGAGCGATATCTCGTCATCCGATAAAAACGCAACGGGAAGTGTTGCCATGTGCATATTTCTGCCAAAATCAATAGCGTCGTCGGGAGAGTTGATGCTTACTGTCAGGACATCGTAGTTTTCACTGCACATCTGCGCAATGTCGTCCTCCATATATGGACCGCATTCTACTGCCGGTGAAAATTCCGTTGTTTCGGGGTCTAAGAAGAACATCTGGTTTTCCGTTGCCAGAGCAAGAGAGGTATCCTGTTTTTCAACAGACTTGATCTCGGAAGCGTCGAGCGTATCCAGCATTTTACGAAGCTCACAAAGGTGTTCTTTTCCCGTACCGCAACAGCCGCCAACAATCTCTGCACCGTTTATGACCGATTTCTTTACTGCAAAAGCAAACTCTTCCGGAGAGATTTTCTGCTTTTCGCCGTCAGTTTCGTATACGGCACTTGGCTTTACTATAAGCGGAACTTTTGCATATGGCGCAATTTCTTCTATGATGTCGGGACACAGATCCGCTGAAGTGCAGTTAAGACCGAAAGCAGATATACCCATTTCCTGAAGTACAAGAAGAGTACACAGTACATTTGTGCCTATTGCCGTTTCTCCGTCCTCGTCAACCTTCATTGTTGCTATTATCGGCTTGTTTTCCTTTTTGCAGGCAAGCACGGCGGCTCTCATATTCCAGAGTGCCGGCACTGTTTCAATTACAAACATATCGCAGTAGGGCGATAAAGCTTTAACCTGCTGTCTGTAGACCGACATTATCTCGGTAAACGTGTAGTCGCCGTAAGGCTCTATGTAAAGTCCCGTTGACGACAGACAGCCTGCAATGAGCGCCTTTTCGTGAAAGCTGTCATAGGTTATCTTTGCGGCGGCGGCATTAAGCTCTTCTGTTTTATCCTCTACACCGAACGCCTTTAGATTTTCACGGTTTGCGCCGTGTGTTGCGGTGTATAGTATCTGTGAGCCTGCGTCAATAAAACCCTGCTGAAGCTCAATCAGAGCCTCAGGGTTGGCACAGACAAACTGAGCTGTTGACATACTGTGGTCGTAGCCGTATTCTTCGAGTCCTGTGCCGGTACCGCCGTCAAGCAGTATCGGCAATCGTATAGGTATATCCTGACTGACGGGATTGCTGTCCATATTGATTCCTTTCTGAAGTTACATTTTTTCGGGTGCATCGACCTTAAGCAGATCGAGCAGATTCTTGAATACTGTCTTTGTAGCAACGCAGAGTGAAAGTCTTGATTGGAGAGTGTTCTCCTCCTCGCCCTTTATTTTGCAGTTGTCATAGAACTTGTGGAAAAGCTGTGCAAGGTCGCACAGATATTTCGTTATCTTAGAGGGATTATAGTCCTTTGCCGCTTCGTTTATGCAGTTCGGCAGAGCCGCAATATGACGTATAAGCGCAAGCTCTGCGGGGTGATTGAAGTTAAGCTCCGATACGGGAATGTTTCTGTAGCCTGTGCCTTCTTCTTCCATACGGCGCAGAATGCTGCATATTCTTGCGTGAGCGTACTGAACGTAGAACACGGGGTTGTTTGAGCTTTCCTCAATGGCAAGCTCAAGGTCAAATTCAAGGTGAGTGTTGGGATCTCTTAAATTGAAGAAGAATCTTGCCGCATCTATCGGTACTTCGTCAAGAAGTGTCGAAAGCGTTATAGCCTTGCCTGAACGCTTTGACAGCTTTACCGTTTCACCGTTTCTGACCAACATTACCATCTGCATTATAACAATATCAAGCTTGCTTGCGTCAACGCCGAGCGCTGTCAGGGCGGCTTTCATTCTTGCGATGTATCCGTGGTGGTCTGCACCGAGAATATCGATTGCCTTGTCAAAGCCTCTTGTAACAAGCTTGTTGTAGTGATATGCAATATCGGGTACAAAGTAGGTAGGAATGCCGTTTGCACGGACAAGAACTCTGTCCTGATCGTCGCCGAAATCGGATGCCTTGAACCAGATTGCACCGTCCTTTTCGTATGTCTGACCCTTTTCTGTCAGCATATCAACTATCTGCTTTACCGCACCGTTTTTATGAAGTGAGCTTTCTCTGAACCATGTGTCGTATACGATACGGTATTTCTTTAAATCTCTCTCAAGACCGTCTATATTGAGCGGCAGAGCATATTCTACCAGTGCAGACTTGCGGCTTTCCTCATCTGCGTTTACAAACTTGTCGCCGTTTATCTTATAGAAATTATATGCGTGTTCTATTATGTCAACACCCTTGTAAACGTCCTCAGGCATAGGGAAGTTTTCTTCATCTTCAAATATCTTGCGGCATACATCCTCGTCGCCGTATGATGCGATAACATCAGCCTTGTTGCCATCCGCTATCTGCATATATCTTATAGACAGCGATTTGCCGAACTTTTCTATCTGGTTTCCTGCGTCGTTTACATAGAATTCACGCTCTACCTCATAGCCTGCAAACTGCAGTACGGAAGATAAGCTGTCGCCGAGTGCGCCGCCTCTTGCGTTACCGATGTGCATAGGACCTGTGGGGTTTGCCGATACGAATTCAACAAGCACTCTCTTACCATTGCCAAGCTCGGTCTTACCGTAGTCGCTGCCGCTTGAAATAACCTCGCCGACAGTTTCGTTGAACCATAAGGGGCTTATAAAGAAATTCAGAAAGCCCGGTCCAGCAACCTCAATCTTTTCAAATACGGTGCCGTCAAGCACTGCGGCATCGGCTATCATCTGACCTATTGCTCTCGGATTGTTTCTGAGAGCCTTTGCACTTGCCATTGCGGCATTGCAGGAGAAATCTCCGTGTGATACGTCTGCAGGACGCTCAACATTGAAAGCCGGCAGGGGTACTGCCTCTATCTTGCCCTCGGCAACAAGTCTGCCCAGTGCGTTCATTACCGTTTCCTTTACCTGCTGTTTAGCAAGCTCTATCATATTGTTCATCAGTTACACTCCTTGACGTTTATAAACATTTCATTTTCCGACATATAGCTTGAATTGATGTCGAGCGTATATTTAAGATATATTTCTCCACCCGTTTCTTCAAGCTCGTTTCTTATTTCATCAGTGCATACGCCTATCATAAAGTCACCGAATTCCGTGCCGTAATGGCAGTGGTGCTTCTTTCCCCGCTCGATAAACAGTGAGCTTATTGCCTTTCCGCTTCTTGTCATAGTCACCATATCGTCGGTTACTTCAAGCGTTACGGAGCTTCCCTCAAAGCCTGTGGCTTCGCTTTCGTCATAGTACAGACGAAAGCCGTTTTCTGTCTGCTCCATTGCACCGAAAGTGAACAGCTCTGTCGAATCCTTATCCTGGTCGACAGTCTGCGTACTTTTTATCGTAATACATACGTTCTTTTTCATTTATTATCCGTTGTTCCTTTCAAAGCCTCAATCGAGGTCAACTACAGCGCCGATGAGCAGTTTCAGCATTTCCTCGTAGCTGTATGCGCTTTCGGTTACAAGCCGTGTGAATATACTCTGTCTGTCAAGACCTGGTATTCCTCTTACACGTCTTACATAAACCTCGCCGTCATCGCCAAGCACCATATCAACTCTTGCGAAACATTTGCAGGAAAGTGCGTCATATGCTGCTCTTGCGGTCTGCTTTATCTTGTTCTGTGTAAGACCGTCCAGTCTGGCAGGAACTTTAAGCTCTGATGTCGACGCTATATATTCGGAGAATTTGTCAACGCTGTTGTCAGTTCTTACAAGCTCGCCTATCGCTACCCGCTCGTCGTGATGCCTTGCACCGAGCACGGCACAGGTAAGCTCTCTGCCTTTAACGGCACTCTCGGCTATGATATACGGGTGGTGTGAAAAGCTTGCTTTTATAGCTTCTTCGAGTTCTTTTTCATTTTCCGCTCTGCAAGCGCCTACAGATGTTGAACAGCTTGTCGGTGCGGTGTATATAGGAAATTTCAGCTTATCGGTAATTTTCCTGATCGCCGCCGGCATATCATTCATTTCACTGCGGTGAAGCGTGACATTATTAATTACCTTTATTCCGCTGTCAGACAGTACCAGATCCATTATGCGCCTGTCATTGCACAGTGCCGCCGCCGCAAAATCGTTGCCGATAATAGGCAGTCCCGCAAGCTTGCACAGACCCTGCACTCTGCCGTCCTCACCGTATTTTCCGTGAAGTACTGGGAATACGGCATCTATACGGTGAATCGTGCTTTCGCCGTCAGAGATTATCTTTATAACGCCCTTGTTCGTCATATCGGGGCTAATTACGCACGAACAGCAATCGCTGTCCTGCTCCCAGCTACCGTCTTTTATATTTTCATAGCTACCGGGATAAAAAAGCCATCTGCCCGCTCTTGTGATACCGATTGCAAGCGGCTCTACTTCTTTTGGCATAGCGCTGAGCACGCTGTATGCGGTGTGCAGTGAAGCGGCATGGTCAGCGGACGCACCGCCGAACAGCACGGCTATTCTTTTTTTTGCCATAGCTTTTCCTCTTCTTTCGTTCTTTTGCTTTAACGCAATAATAAAATAAGTATATCACATCCGGCTGTCAAGTTCAAGTATTAACGTGTAAATTATATATAAATAGTATCAGGGGAGTTTGCCGTCCTTATAATCCTTCGGGGTCACGCCGACAGCCTCGCTGAACGCACGGCAGAAATGGCTCTGCGATGAAAAACCGAGCAGTGAAGCGATGTCGGCTATACTATGGTTGCCGTCTTTAAGCATTCCTTTGGCGGCGTTTATACGCACGGCGCTGATATACTCGTGGATCCCCATACCGATTTCTGCCTTGAACAGACGGTGCAGATGGGAGCGGTCATAGCCGATGGCTTCGGCGATATGCTTTGCGGTAAGGCGCTTTCCGGCGTTCTCCGTTATCATCCTGATAGCCTCTCGGACCGGCACGGAAAGCCGTTTTGCGCGCCGTAATCTGCGCATACGGACTGCATAATCCATTATCATTTCATCGTTCAGTTCCATGACCTGTTTTACGGTGGTGCACTTGTCTGCGCGGCGGATATACACGTCACTTAAGGTGTATGCGGTTTCCTCTGACATACCTGCGGCAAGGCAGGTGCGGGCGACTACTGCGGCACATACAACAAAATGGTATATCTGGTTGCGGAGCGGATCGTCTGAAAGCTGACCTTTTCCGCTGTCGGGTTCAGCATTGTATTTCAGCTTGTTTTCAAGTATCTTTTCTACCTCGCCTGCGGCTACAAGCGCAAAGACAGTATTTTCATTTTCGACAGGCTCATGAAAAAAATCCTGTGCCTGTTGTACATAAAGGAGCTTTTCCGGTTCTGTATTTTCATCTGTACCGTTGGTTGAAACCGTGGTATAATTTGTACCACTATCGGGAGTTTCTGTACCGATTTCTTGTTTGTCTGTGAATTTTGTAGATTTTGCCGCCATATTATTCGTTCCTCGCTTGATTTTTGTGTGTTGTGAATATTATACAACATTTGTGTAAAAATAGCAACAATTTTGATATTAAGCCGGTTTTGTTTGCGATAAGATAAATTGCAATCAAAAACGGAACGGAGGGGGCTAATGATGATGAATAATGAATAATGAATAATGAATAATGAATAATTGTTGAGCGCCTGCGGCGGAATTTTTAAATGAGATAGTGCGGGGCGAGGGATAGAGCTGATATAAAGCCAAGTTTTCGGTACTGTGACTGAGGGTTGTCGGCGTGGGTGCGAAAAGCGTTCTTTCGCGAGGGTTGCAGTGATGGAGATATTTTAGCTAATTGGAATTAAATGAGATATAAGTGAATTTATACAGCGTCATTATACACAATTTGTAAGCCAAAATTTGTGCAACACAGAGAAAACGGAAGAAAAGTCGAAAAATGATGCAAGGTTTTTGCGTTTCAAACGTTCATATTATAGATAGTAAAATCAGAAACGATTTTGCTATCTGAAAATATATTGCTTTTAAGCAGAAAGGAAAGAGTATGAAAAAAAGAAATGTGCTGTCGGCGGTGATAGCGCTTGCACTGACTGTGAACGGTGCGGTAAGCGCTTATGCTCAGGCAGAACAGGCAAGCACGGCTGATGGCGGAGCTGTTGCAGATTCCGTCAATGCGGAAGTGCAAGAAAGCGAGGCGGATAGCAAACAAGCCGAAGAGCAGATAGCAAAAACTGCTGTCAGTGAAGAAAATCTGCCGGACAGTCTTGACGCAGAAACGATAATAGCTGACGGATATGTGGCGAGGCTTAACAGTGAGGAGCAGTCGCTGAGCGAAATTGTCCTTGAAAAGGAGGACGGCACAAGGTCGCTGTATCTGTTCGGGGAGAATGTAAAGTATATCGATGAAAACGGAGATGTTGCCGACAAGTCGAACAATGCTGTAAGACGCGGAAGCGCATATGTAAACGAGGGGAATGATGTTGAGGTCATACTCCCTGCAACGCTTACGGCGGGAATAGCCGTAACCGGCGATGAACTGAATATAACGATGAAGCCGCTTGCAGACAAAATCGGCAGGTCACTTTCTCCGGCGGTAAAAACTGCGGACGATACGGTAGTATACAGCGATGTATTTGACAGCAGTACAAATATAGAAT
>UQBC01000017.1 GCA_900539195.1 uncultured Oscillospiraceae bacterium | reverse complement strand
CAAGTACCCTCTGTTTTCGTGCCCTCTCGTTTGAGTGCTTGTCTATTATATCACGCTTTTCGCGCTTTGTCAACAGATTTTTCACTTTAATTTTGCACAAATGGTTTTAGTGCATCATATTCTTCTATTGTGCAAAATGTTAACGACCACAATATGCAGTTTTTGTGCCACAACATCTAGTTATCAACAGCTGTTGACAACATTGTTGAAAGTTTCAGCCATAAGTTTTTGCTTTAAATTTAATGCCATCTGCCGGCGCAGATGGCATTAAATAAATTACTTTTCATCATTCAGTTCGGATATAATCCTAACAAAACTGTCGATATCATTAAAATCACGGTACACCGATGCAAACCTTATATAAGCAACTTTATCTATATCTTTCAGTCTGCGTAAAACAAGTTCTCCGATTTCATCGGAAGTCACCTCACGTCTGAACTGGTTTTTCAGTTCCTGCACTATATCTTCTACCATCTTTTCGAGATCTTCTATCTGTACCGGACGTTTAACAGTAGCCCTTGCCAGTCTGTTTATCAGCTTATCGCGGTCAAACGGTTCTATAGTATTGTCTTTCTTTACAACCATAAGCGGTATTGTTTCAACCATCTCATATGTAGTAAAGCGACATTTGCACGACAGACATTCACGTCGTCTGCGAATTTTATTATCTGCAGGCCTGCTGTCAATTACCTTACTGTCCTCATATCCGCACTCAGGGCACTTCATACAACTTCCTCGCTTTCGCTCTTTTTCTTAGTTTCTATGTATTTTAACACATTTTCCGACCTATTTCAAGCCTTTTTGCGATTACACACCCGTTTTGTATTTATTGCACAGTTTCTGCATATTGTTTACGCACAGTGCCAGCTCATCGTAGCTCTTATAATTTTCACGATACAGCTCCACTATCATTGCATTGTCATACTTTATTTTATCAAGTTCCCTGAACAGATAAGTAAAATTGAAACTACCTTTTCCGATAGGCAGACAGTCACAGCTTGCGTCGCCGTCGCTGACGTGCAGATGCACAACTTTATCACCTATTATATCAAGCAGTCTGAACGGATCAACATTGCTTCTCCTTGCCTGCTTAAGATCTACCACAAACCTGACTTCATCGCCGAGTTTTGCGATCATTTCCTCGATAAACTTTACGCTGCTGCTTTTACAATAGCATATATTTTCCTGCGCTACCGTTACACCGAATTCCTTTGCAGTGCGATATAATCTCAGATAGCGCTCCATATATCTCTCATCCGGGACTTTTGAACTCAGCATTGCACCGTGCAGAACAAACACTTTTGCGCCAAGCTCCGCCATAACTTCAAAGTATCTCTTATAGATATCCAACAGATATTCGATTCTTCTCGGATAATCTCCAAACAGGAAAAGTGTTTCCATCGGAGAAGAAAACGGATGCATTGACTTTACACTTATTCCGTATTCACCGATTATTCTTCTGAGCTCCACAAGCACTTGCCCTTCAAGCTCATCAACCGAGTTTATGAATATCTCAACATTCTTTATTCCGCGCTCGGCAAGTTCATAGAGCGCTTTTTCAGTTTCCAGCGGGTAAAGGCACGCCGTTGATACACCGACATCCATTTCCGTAACTTCCTTTCATATTATTGATTTATAAATGAATATACATTGCCGATCACCGAAATAACAAACGGCAGTATATAAACTATCAGCAGTACGCCGCAAAGAAGCGCATATACTCCTATTCTGCATACACCGTCAACTCTGTCGCACATAATTGCGATCTTTTTCCGGAAAATAATGTACAGCGCCAGTACAACAAGTCCACCGGATGTCAGTATAACGCCTTCTTTAAGTCCCTTCGGCAGGAAACTGAGCGCTATATCATTATGACCCTCTTCAAGCTTTAATGCCATAAATCCCGTCATGCAGCGATAAATCTCAGCCTTATGTCCGTTTACAGTTGCCGAAAAACCGCCGTCATACGGAACTGAAAGGAACAGCCACTGTCCGTCCTTTGCATCTTCCACTGTGCCGTTTATTTTTCTTCCGTCAACCTTGAGATCAGCGGTTTTCGTTGTGTTGATAGCCTTTTCAAGCTTATCCTGCGAGAGTCCGAATATGCCGAAGCTGGAACAGTATGCGCTTTTGTTGACATCTACATCAATGCTTACACTTTCGTTCTCAAAAGTTCCGAGGTACAACAAGCCATTACTGTCCTGATTCGGAAAAGACAGATCAAGCTTTATGCCGTTTACATATATTGCAAATGAGCCGTTTATATGCTCCGAAATATTTCTTGATACCAGGTCAAAACAGTCGAAATAAAGCGACTGCTTATCTGAAATTTTCAGTTTGTAGCTGAGCGTTGCAGTCCGCGCTTTACTTTTTGGCGTGAAATAATACATTCCGTCGCGGTTAGTATATCTTACATTCTTCTCACCGGTATGCTCGTATTTCGTGAACAGCAGATCATTATCTGTATTCAGCAGGTTGCCCGCAAAATACTCCTGTATAACCATGCGTTCGGCAGCAGGAAGCTCCTCACACTGCGACAGATCGCTGTTTGTCACAATACCGAGCGGCAGATAGTAATCGCTCTCGTATATGGAATAATTTCTGTCGCGATATATAACCGGCTCTCTTGCGCTGAACTTTTCCACATAATACTTTATGTTCATTATCGAATCAGTCAGCGCAGTGCCGCCGTTTCCTGTTACCTCCATCCAGTACGATGAATAGCCGAGCCGCTTCATGGCATACATATAATGTTCGGAAGTAAGTGAAGTATAGTGTGCTATAGTAGGATATCCGAGCCCACCTATCAGATTTGCGTCAAAATATTTCTTAGGCCACTGAGAAAGTTTGACCCTGTAGAAATCATCATCCTGCGGGATCTTTCCCTCAAGCTCAATCGCATTGTTATACTTCACCGGCGTGTATGCCGCCGCACCTATATACACATTGGCATTGAATACACACTCTGCAACAACTATGACCGAAAGCACCAATGCAACCGATCTGAACGTCAGTTTTCTGAAAACGCCGAACGCCATCGTAACAACATACAGCGCTGTAAATACGCAGAAAACAATAATCAGCAGACAGAACGATTCTCCGCTTCCCCACAAGGTCGATACATATGAGTCGAGTCTGTGTTTGAAATTGCAATAATACCATATTGTAAAGCCGAAAAACGCAACACTTGCAGCAAGTATACCATATAAGTATCCTTTTTTGCTTTTTTGCGCATAATCTTCCGACTTTGCGTGTGAAAGCTTGACTGCCGCAAATGTCAGCATCATAAGTGTTGTCATATAACCGTATCTCATTGGGAATGCCATATAATCGCCGGTGTGCCACATCTTGTTTACAGGCTCAAAAACTATCGGCAACAGCATAAGAAATGCCATAACAGCATAAAATCTGCTGTTCTTGCTTTTTCTGCGTAAAAAATATACGATAAAAGCCGCAACGGAAAATCCTGTGCAGAATATGAGCGGTAGATTCGTGAATATACCTGCGAATACAGGCGATTCAAACAAGCCCTTAATTACATTGGCACCTCTCGCTGACGAAAGATACTGAACAAAGCTCGGAAGCCATATAACCGCAGATATCAGCGCCGCTATAGCACATCCGATAACAAACCGTGAAGCAATTCCTCCGGTGCTTCCCTTTTTCCTGTTAAAGAATATATAAACTCCGAAAAACAGTATCGTAAAAAGCACTACCATAAAACTGAGGTAGTAGTTGAGTACCAGCATTCCTACAAGACAGAAAATAAGTCCACCGATGCGCTTATGTTTTATCAGCGAATTGAATGCGATAAGCAGAAGCGGAAAGAAGTACATTACATCAAGCCATACCGTATTCTGATAGAACAGCATCGAATATCCGCTGAATGCGTACATAACGCTGAACAGTGCGGAATAAGCAACATCAAGTTTTTTGTGACAGGTACGGAAATATGCATTTGCCGTAACTGCACATACCGCCAGTTTCATAAGCGTCATAATGTTCATAAAGACCATCATATCCGCTTTGTCCACAAACACTACAAGAAATGAAAACGGGCTGGATATAAAAAACAGGAATACGCCAAGGAAATTCATTCCGCCGGCGTTCTGCCAGTTGAACAGAAAATCCCCGTTGCCTTCAAGTATATCCTTGAAATCCAGTAAAAGCGGAAGTACCTGCTGATGCATATCACACCATGCCAGCGTCTTGTCGCCGAACGGATATAAACCACTGCCTGCAAACACCGCCAATCCTATTATTACAACTGCAATCGGCGGTATTACAAGCGTAAGCCACAGCTTGGGGCTGTGCATGACTGCACTTAAATGTGTTATGATTTTTTTGGTAATATCTCTTTTCAAAATGTCCTCCGGGAATATATATTTCTCTCCCATTTGGTGTTTTTAACAGAATATCAAATCTAAATTCAAAAGCCGCAAAGAACAAATGTACTGTGCGGCTTTTAATATCAATTGAATTTACAAGCCACAGGTAATTATACCATAAGCTTCTTTGCGTCTACTGCTGTATTGGATGCAAGATTCTTTGTATCCTTCTTGCTCTCGCTCTTTCCGGCATTCGTATAGTTCTTGCCGTGCTTTTCCTGCCAGAGTACCCACAGAGGACCTGAGATACACAGCGAAGAATAAGTGCCGCAGATAAGACCTGCCATCATAGGAATAGCAAATGTCATTATTGAGGTTACACCGCAGATAGCACATACAACGCAGATTGCGAGAACTGCAAAAGCAGTTGTAACTGTTGTGTTTACAGAACGTGTTATCGACTGAGTGATACTCATATTAACAAGCTCTTTAAGCGAGAGTGAATTGCCGTAAAGGTTACGGTTCTCTCTGATACGGTCATATACAACGATTGTATTGTTGATAGAGTTACCGAGTACGGTAAGAACAACCGCCATAAAGTTTGCGTCAATCGGGAAACGGCAGAACACGAACACCGCATAAACCATGAAGCAGTCGTGAACCAGCGCAACAAGCGCAAACACACCTGCCGAAAGACCGCCGATTTTCTTGAATCTGAACGCAATATAGATAACGAGCAGTACAAACGAGAACAGTACCGCAACAAGGCACTTTAAGAAGAACTCAGTACCCGATGTAGGGTTAACGTCCTGGCTGTTTACAAGCGTAAGGCTGTTATCCTTGAATGATTGCTGAAGCTTATCGGATAAAGCTGTCTGCTTGTCGGCTGTAAGACCTTCGGACGATGAGAATGAAATCTCAACGACTTCAAGCGAGCTGTTCATCGAGGAACCTGTAGTTACTGTAACAGCACCGTAGTTTTCGCTTTCAACCACCTGTTTTACAGCGTTCGTATCTATCTCTCCGGTATAGCTGTATGTCAGCATTGTACCACCCTTGAACTCGATAGCCATCTGTACGCCGAAAATGCAGTTGAAAATAATTGTAATTACCACAATTACTATCGGTATAATAAAGAGAATTTTTCTGTTACCGATGAAGTCTATTACTTTTTTATTGTTCATTTTGAAGCACCGCCTTCCGTAGCCGCTGCCTTTTCAGCGGCACGCTTCTTGGCAGATTTTCCGCCGTAAAGCGCAGGATTTCTGAATATCTTGAATCTGGAAAGCGACATTGTCATAAGTCTTGTCGCAAGTATACCGAACAGGAAGTTCAGTATTACGCCGACCATCAGAGTATAACCGAATGAGTAGATAGTACCCTCAGTTGAAGCGCCGAACATGAAGAATACCGGCTTCAGTATAGTAGACGCAAGGCTGTCGGGAGTACCGAAAGCACCCATAAGTATTATAGCAACGATGATCATCGTAATATTACCGTCAAATACCGCACTGAACGCTCTCTTATAGCCTGTAGCTATCGCTGTATCTATCGTCTTGCCGCTGTTTATTTCTTCCTTTATACGCTCGCCCGTGATAACGTTTGCGTCAACGCCCATACCTACCGCAAGAATGATACCTGCGATACCGGGTATTGTCAGCGTAAAGCTGTTTGAGAACGGGAAGAATCCGGTTATAGCACAGAACGTACCTGCTACCTGTCCGATAAGACCGATAACGGCTACAACACCGGGAAGTCTGTACAGTGATATCATGAATATCATTATAAGTGCAAATGCGATAACGCCGGCGATTGCCATAGCGTCACGGGCACCTGTACCGAGTGTAGGTGATATAGTGCTGAAGCTTGATGTTTCAAGCTTGAAAGGAAGCGCACCGCCGTTTATCTGGTCAGCAAGCTCCTTCGCCTCATCAGCTGTGAAGTTACCGCTGATAGTAGCCTCGCCGCCGCTGATTTCCTCATTTACGGTAGCTGTTGAAATGCACTCGTCGTCCATGTAGGTTGAAATGTATCCCTTGGGAGAAGTTGAAGAAAGCTTCTTTGTAGCCTCTGCGAACTTTTCCTTGCCGCTGTCCTTCAGCTTTAAGGATACCATGTACTCGTATTCCTTGCTGTTTCCGCTCTTGAGCTGATATACGGCAGAAGCCTTTTCAACGTCCGAGCCGGAAATGATAAGGGGCAGATCCTCGTATGTCTGACCGTCTGAAAGCGATTTTTCCGAGCCCTCTCTGAATGTGAGCAGTGCGGTAGCGCCAAGCTCCTTTACAGCGGCCTCGGGATCAAAGCTGTCGTCTTCAGCCTGCCACGGGAAACGCACAATTATCTTATCGTTGTTATAATCAACATAAACCTCATAGTCTGTTATGTTGTTTGCAACAAGTCTTGTTTCAACGATTGACTTTGCCGCATCGACCTCTTCATCGGTCGCATCATAATCTGCCGGTGACGTAAATGTAACGTCAACACCGCCTCTGATATCAATACCCCAACGAATATCACTTACGCCTCTTATAATAGTGGTCGTGAAATCGCCGTACTGGGTATGAACACCGAAAAATACTATGCCTGTAAATGCCAGTATAACCGCCAGCACTATAAAGAACACAGGCTTTGCCACTCTTTTCAAATGTTTCACTCCGTTTCTGTGCCTAAGCACATCCTGTTAATTTATACATTATAGTATTATACTATAATGATTTCGATTAGTCAAGGAATTTTGTAAATTTCGCTATTTTCCGATCTGACAATTATACTGAAAGCTCAGCCTTTTCTCCGAGAACTTCCTTGTTCTTTTCAAGAACAGGCTTGATACATTTGTTAAGAAAAGCTGTTACCTGGCTTGCGCTTCTGCCGGTATAGTTTTCAGGGATAAGCTTTGCCTCGATTTCTTCCTTTGTTGTCATAAAGTCGGGATCTGCCGCAATTCTGTCAACGAGGTCGTTTTCTCCGCCTTCCTCCTTGATCACCTTACCTGCGGCAATGCTGTGCAGTCTTATCTTCTCGTGAAGCTCCTGTCTGTTTCCGCCCTTCATAACAGCGTCCATCATAATATTCTCCGTTGCCATGAAAGGAAGCTCCTTCATTACTCTTGCACGGATGACCTTGGGATATACGACCAGTCCGTTTGTGATATTCAGCATAATGTTCAGTATAGCGTCTGTTGCAAGGAAAGCCTCTGCTACCGATATACGCTTGTTAGCGCTGTCGTCAAGCGTTCTCTCGAACCACTGTGTACCTGCCGTGAATGCGGGGTTAAGAGTATCTATTATTACATATCTTGAAAGCGATGTAATTCTCTCCGCTCTCATCGGGTTTCTCTTATAAGGCATAGCCGAAGAACCGATCTGATTCTTCTCGAAAGGTTCTTCCATCTCCTTGAAGTTTGCAAGGATACGCAGGTCATTCGAGAACTTTGAACAGCTCTGTGCGATACCGCCCAGTACATTAACTATTCTGCTGTCTACCTTTCTTGAATATGTCTGACCGCTTACGGGAACGCACTCCTTAAAGCCCATCTCCTCAGCTATCATCTGTTCAAGCTTTTCTATCTTCTCTTCATCGCCGTGGAACAGCTCCATAAAGCTCGCCTGTGTACCCGTAGTACCCTTCTGACCGAGCAGCTTAAGATTACCCATCTGATATTCAAGATCCTCAAGATCCATCAGAAGTTCGTTCATCCACAGTGTAGCACGCTTGCCGACTGTAGTCAGCTGTGCAGGTTGTAAATGTGTATATGCAAGACAGGGCATATCCTTGTACTTGTCGGCGAAAGAAGCAAAGTTTGCAAGAACATTTACGAGCTTTCTGTGTACTATCTTCATAGCGTCACGCATCACGATAACATCGGTGTTATCGCCTACATAACAGCTTGTAGCGCCTAAATGGATTATACCCTCGGCCTTCGGACAGCACTTTCCGTATGTATGAACGTGCGCCATAACATCGTGGCGGAGCTTCTTCTCCTCTTCAGCCGCATAAGCAAAGTCAATATCATCAATATGCGCCTCAAGCTCGTCCACCTTTTCCTGTGTTACCTGCTCAAGTCCGAGCTTCATTTCCGCTCTTGCAAGTGCTACCCACAATCTGCGGAATGTCGAAAACTTCTTCTGTGCCGAGAATGTAAACTGCATTTCCTCGCTTGCATATCTTGTACAAAAAGGGCTTTCGTAAGTTTCGTAGTTTGTCATTATAAGTAACCGTCCTTTTCATCGGATTTTTAACGTTCCTTGTGCCGACAGATCCACAGCTTAATTGCTGCACATACCGACACATTATATATTGTACCACAGTTTGAACCGGTTCGCAATAGCAAACATAACTTTTTCTCAAAACTCCCTCTTATTATATAGTTACCCACGATTTTATATATATAACCGTCCTCCACATCGACCACACCCTCAAAACCGCATAACAAAACGGTTTCCGATGATCATCAGAATTATTTTTGCGTTTTTCACAAAAAAATTCAAAAAAACCCTTGACAAATACCCGAAAACCGTGTATAATGTTTACTGTTATCTGGGTGTGGCGCAGATTGGTAGCGCGCTACCTTGGGGTGGTAGAGGCCGCAGGTTCAAATCCTGTCACTCAGACCAGTTAAAAACCGCTTGATTATCAAATCAAGCGGTTTTTCTGTTATATTCATAAACTTTATCAATAAACATAGCCTCCTGCACCATGCCGTACAGGAGGCTCTTAATTTTTCTTATTCTCTTCCCTTAAACTGCGTAATATCCTTTATAACTTCCCCGGCGATAATAAGCCCTGCCACAGACGGTACAAAGGCGGTACTTCCCGGCACCTGTCTTTTTCCTGCCACCTTATCCGCCTTAGAAAGACAACCGTTTTCACCGTTCGGATCTTCGTCGGCAATGGGCGGTATCGGCTTTTCCTTTGAGTATACCACCTTGAGCTTCTTTATTCCCCTGCGTTTAAGCTCATAGCGCATTACCCTTGCAAGAGGACACACGGAGGTCTTATATATGTCCGCGACCTCAAATGCCGTAGGATCGACCTTGTTTCCCGCTCCCATAGAGCTTATAATCGGCGTTCCTGCCTTCTTTGCATTTTCAATAAGTGCTATTTTTCCCGTAACCGTATCTATTGCGTCAACTACATAGTCGTACTGAGTAAAATCAAACTGATCCGCCGTTTCGGGCATATAGAAGGTTCTGAAGGCTGTCACCTTGCAGTCGGGATTTATTTCCTCGATTCGCTCCTTTGCGACATCGACCTTGTACTTACCGACCGTCTTTGTTGTAGCTATTATCTGACGGTTTATATTGGTAAGACACACCTTATCATTGTCTATAATATCAATCGCTCCCACTCCCGAGCGTGCAAGCGCCTCAACAGTATAACCGCCTACTCCGCCTACGCCGAATACCGCAACACGAGAGCCTTTCAGCCTGTCCATTGCCTCTTTACCGAAAACGAGCTGTGTTCTTGAAAACCGGTCAAGCATTGTTACCTCCTACAGAGAACTGTGTTCCCCTTGCTATAAATGTAACGGTCATTCCCTTTTTATCGAAGTAGCTCTCAATAAAACGCTTTATCTCATCGTTTCTCTCGTCCAGCGTGAAATACTGTCCTCCGCAGCCATCGTGGAAATGCAGCGTTACGCCGAAATTGTCAAGTACCGCCCTTTTAAGCTCCGATGCTTCGGTTATGCTTATTGCCATAAGTCGCTCCTTTAAGTCTACCGTTTCTATCTGTTTAATGTACAATATAGATATTATACATCGTAATACAGCGGCTGTCAATGTTCTGCAACAGATTTTTTCACTGCGTTTTTCTTTTTCAGCAGAGCCGCCGCAGACTGCAAAAAGCGTATATCCTCCTCGCAAAGTCCGCTTATATCAAGTGTACGGCTTCTCTTATCCTCAAGCCCCAACAGATAGTCTGTCGTAACACCGAATACTCCGGCTATTTTGATTATCGTTTCGGGAGAAGGGTTACGCTCCGACAATTCATAATTGCTTATTGCCGCTTTTGTCACCCATATTCTTTCAGCCAGCTGTTCCTGCGTCATGCCTGCACTTAGTCTTAACTGCTTTACTCTTTCTCCGAATTTAACCATCCGAGCCTCCGTAATTAATATAAACAATCTGAAAACATAAAATAAACAGTTCATTTATCTAAAGTGTAGCATATATCGGATTTCAAACCGTTGATTTTTGTAACACATACCGTTGACTAATCGAAGCCCTTGTGTTAAAATACAAGTACAATATCTCATAATACGCAGATAAAACAAGAGGGTAAAATGAAAAGATCAACAAATGAAAAAGCGGCGATTATTCTTGCCGTGTCGGTCATTCTTTCCGTCACAGCCTGCTCAGCCGAGGGAGTAGCTTATGTTGACGGCAACCAAAGCGGAACCGGCTTTACCTCCTCAGCCGCCACAACAAGCAGTACAATATATGAGGAAAGCACGCTTCCTACCACCGTCAGCGTTACAACCGCCGTCACAACAACAAAAGCAAAAGAAACAACCGCTGTTTTGACAACCGCTGCTTCAACTCCTGCCACAACGGCAGAGCCGAAATGGAAAGAAACAAAAAAATCCGCAGAAATGTACCTCAATACATCGGTATACAGCAGGACAAAGGCATATCTCGGAGCTCCGACCGCCGATTTATATATGATAAACGATAAGGTAAAGGTAGTAGCGATAACCGACACTGATTATTATAAGCTGGAAAACGGCAGATTTATTCACTGCGATTACCTCAGCAGCGAAAAAACAGTTATCCGGACAACGACTGCCACAACACTGCCGCCCGAAACGACCGTCCCTGCGGCAGTTACAACGGCAAATAAGCAGACCCCGATAAAGAAAGGCAAATATATCTCATCGGGATATGAACCGCTTGACGAAAAAATACAGCCGATACTCAACAAGATAATCACAAAGAATATGAGCGACAAACAAAAGCTGAAAGCTGTATACGATTATCTTATGCAATCGAGCTATATAGAAAGAACTCTGCTTATACCTCAAAGCAAAAAGCAGTATACCGAACAGCTTTACGCCTGCTTTATAATTGATAACAAGTATGGTGTGTGTTATGATTTTACCTCTGCATTCAAATATATGACACGTTCGCTTGGCTTTGACACCCGTATGATATATGGGTATCACACAAATCCCGCCGGAGGGGCAAGCGATCATAGCTGGGCAGAGATTGATATAAAAGGCACAACGTATATATTCGACCCCGCAATTGAAAAGATACTTATAAACGAAGGTTACTCGGGAAGCTCACGTTTTATGCGTACTTATAACGAAATCGGCAAATACTACATATTCAACTGACACGGAGGAAAATATGAAAAAGAAGATAGCACTCATCGCCTTAGCCGTTACAGCCGTCCTGTTTACTGCCTGTGCGACCGAGAATACACCGTCTGCCGTATCACAGCATGAGAGCAGTTCTGCGGTATCGTCTGAGGATAAAACAACCGCACTGACCGAAGAAGCCGCCAAAGAAACCGTAAAGCTGAATATGCCAATAGCGGACAAGTTTTACGCTATCTATAACCGTTGCAGCCTGCCTGTAGATAATTCCGCATCGGTAACTGATGATAACGGCTTTTGCTACTCTCCCACAGAAAGCGTTTATGATACTCTAGCCTCGCTTAAAGCCGATACCGAGAAGTATTTCACAAAAGAATATCTTGACAGTACGTTCTATAAGAACCTTGCGGACGAAACCGCATTCTACAAGGATATAAACGGCAAGCTGTACAAAAATACCGACGCTGTTTCCGACGGAAAGAATATATGGGATACTACAGCCTGCGTCATTTCCGATATTACCGATACAGGCTTTACCGCAACAGTGCCTTATCTCGACTTGTACGAGGCTCACCGCAGCGCGAAGATAGAATATCTGCTCGATAACGGAACATATAAGATAAACAGCTGGACATTGAATCTTGACGCTATATGATCGGAAAATCCGTTTTAATATCAAATTATCCGCCGTCACGGAATTAACCGTTGACGGCGGATTGCTTTTTGTTTATATAAATCTATATTTTACAGCATATGCAGCTTCTTTGTAGCATACGCATTCAGCGACATATCAGCCGTATTTCCTGCCAGATACTCATAATATCCCTGACAGCCTATCATAGCCGCATTATCGCCGCATAGCGAAATATCAGGCATATAGAACTGCTTGCCGCAGGCACTCGCCATTTCCGACAGCTTGTCACGGAGCATAGAGTTTGCCGCTACACCGCCTGCAAGTGCGAGCTTTGTGTAACCAAGCTCATCAGCCGCCGCCATGAATTTTTCCGCAAGTATAGACGTTATAGTGTCCTGAAAGCTGGCGGCAAGCGAATTTACATGCGTTTCAATGCCCTTTTGTTCGTTGTTGTGTATAAGGTTGATAACAGCGGTTTTAAGTCCGGAAAAGCTGAAATCATACGGATTTTTGGTTGCAGGTCTTGGCAGCTTATACTTCTTTGCGTCGCCCTGTTTTGCCGCTCTGTCGATATGCACTCCGCCCGGATACTGAAATCCCATTGCTCTTGCGGCTTTGTCGAATGCCTCACCTGCCGCATCATCGGTCGTCTTACCTACCGTTTCAAGCTCCGTATAGCTGTTTACCTTTACTATATGGCTGTGTCCGCCCGAAACCACAAGACACAGATACGGCGGCTCAAGTTCAGGGTGCGTTATGTAGTTTGCCGCTATATGCCCCTTGATATGATGCACAGCGATAAGCGGCTTGTTTTTTGCAAGCGCAAGCCCCTTTGCAAAGTTCACCCCGACAAGCAGTGCGCCTATAAGCCCGGGTGCGTTCGTGACCGCTATTGCGTCGATCTCGTCAAGCGTCATATCCGCCTTTTCAAGAGCCTCGGCACATACTCCGGTTATATTCTCGCAATGTCTGCGTGAAGCAATTTCGGGTACTACTCCGCCGTACAGCTTGTGTTCGTCTATCTGAGTGGCTATAACCGACGAAATTACTTTTCTTCCGTCCTCGGTTATTGCCGCCGCTGTTTCGTCACAGGAGCTTTCTATAGATAATATCTTCATCTTTATCTTCCTTGCTTATTCGGCTACACTGTAGTAGTCATAGTTTTCGTCATACATATCAAAGCCGAGATCCATCAGCTTCTTGGTATCGGCAAAGCGGTATTCAACATCTCCGCCATAGGTCAGCGTGATGATTTTCTTACCGTCCATACCCGCATACCCTATAAAGCAGAAGCCCGCTTCATCGGTAAACCCTGTCTTGAAGCCGTATACTTCATACGGAATTGTTGTATCGGTAAGGAGCTTGTTGCCGTTGTCCCAGCTGTGTACTCCGCCCTCTTCATCATATACTATCGCAAGCGGCTGACAAGTAATATCACATATTGTACTGCTCTTTGTCGCAGCAATCGCAAATTTCAGCATATCCGATGCCGTTGTATAATGATTATCATCATGATATCCGTCAGGCACTGTAAAATGTGTATTTTCTGCGCCGAGCTTTTTAGCATAATCATTCATCAGCACCGCAAAATAGTCCACTGCCTCTCTGTCACTGATATCACTGCCATATACTTTTCTTGCAACATTGACAGCTATTGTATATGCCGCATCATTTCCCGACGGTGCCAGCATAGCAGTAAGTATAGCATTTCTGCAAAGGCTTGAACCCTGCGAGATCCACGACATACTTGAATCCTCGGCAACAAATTCAAGTTCGCTTCCGACATAATATATGTACTCGGGTGAAGTATATTCAATAGCTGTCAGCGCAGTAAGAAGCTTTGTTGTGCTTGCCGGGTAAACAAGCTCATCGGCATTCTTGGAATATATTATTTTCTCTTCCGTAAGGTCATAACATATCGCCGCGCGACTGCCTACAAAATTATCGCCATAGACCGGCTCGGGTTCAGGTACCGCAGTTGTTGCAACTGTTGTCGTTGTCACTGCCGTTGTTGTTTCTGCCGTTGTCTGTACTGGCTTTACAACACTTACCGCCGTCTGTGCGCTGCCTTGTGCATTACTGCTCCTGCCGTCCATTGTCAGGTCAACACTTCCGCAACCTGCGCCTGCCGCAACTACCGCTAAAGTAAGCACACATAAGAGTGCCGTTCTGATTTTGTGCTTTTTATTGAACATCGTTGTCAAATATCCTCTGAATAGGTCTGCGATCATTCTTCACTCTGATTTGTTGTTTCAATACGCTGTTTTGCTTCCTGCTTTATCTTATAGGGCAGTGTTTCAAGTATCATTTCTGTCATTCTCTTGTCCGGCGAAAAAATGAGCATCGTTTTGCCGTGGGTCTTATGCTTTGCTATAAGATAATATGCGTTTACATTAGTTCCGTCAGAAGCAATGACCGTAGCGTCTGCATTTGTTCCGTTAGTGCCGTCATATACACCAAACTCTTCAACCGTATTCATCTTGAGTGTGATAAGGCGCTTTCTTTTTCTTTTTCCCGTGATCTTGTCAATGTCAAGGTCATCGTTCGTAAGTATATACTCATACTCATAGCTCATACCGGTCAGCAACCATACAAGACCGAAAAGCGCGCCCACCGAAATAAGCGTCAGCACCATAAATCCTGTAAAGAACGAAAGCCACATAAGAGCTGTTGCAACGATAAGTCCCAGGACAGTAAGTCCTATTCTCTTTGCCCAGTCTGCGCCGGTAGTTGCCTTTTTGACAAGCTGTTCACCAAATGTATCCAAATTGTACCTCTTTTCTGCTATCAAGTAGCTTATAACATACTTATTTTATTTTAACATAAAATCCACTCTATTTCAAGCAAAATTTGTTGATAACGCACCTTTGCATACCGGATTATGCTTAGAAATTATCTTTTCTTAAATGTGAAACTGCGTGAACTTCTTTTTCTATTATACTGAATCATATCAATGGCGTATAAACAACAACGCCCACCTTTCGGTGGGCGTAAGCTATTTAATTATATCAAATTAAACTAATTCGATAACAGCCATCTCTGCTGCGTCGCCTCTTCTGGGGCCGATCTTGATGATGCGTGTGTAACCGCCGTTCTTGTCAGCGTACTTGGGTGCTATATCATCAAACAGTTTCTTAGCTACGTCTTCCTTAGTGATGTAGCTGTAAACCTGACGCTTTGTATGCAGTGTGCCGGCCTTGCCGAGAGTGATCATCTTTTCAGCTGCACTGCGAACTTCCTTAGCTCTTGCAACTGTAGTAACAATCTTGCCCTTTTCAAGAAGCAGTGTTACCATACCTCTGAGCATAGCCTTTCTGTGATCACTGGTTCTTCCCAGTTTTCTTGAACCTGCCATGGATATTTCTCCTTTCAGACAAATTGAAAGTCACTTGTCAATTGTTGTCATCGTCGCTTGCAAGGTCAAAGCCTAAAGACTGGAGCTTTGCTCTGACTTCCTCAAACGACTTCTTGCCTAAGTTTCTAACCTTCATCATATCACCCTGCGACTTGTTGATAAGATCGTCAACGGTGTTGATGTTTGCACGCTTTAAGCAGTTGAATGAACGTACGGAAAGGTCAAGGTCATCGATAGTCATTTCGAGGAGCTTATCCTTGCCCGACTCGCTCTTGTCTGCCATAAGCTCAGGCTGTATAGCTTCATCAGACAGCTCAACGAACGGCTGAAGATGATCTACCAGAAGCTTAGCGGCGTATGAGACTGCCTCTTTTGCAGAAATTGTACCGTCTGTCCATACCTCAAGTATGAGCTTGTCATAGTCGGTACGCTGTCCTACACGGGTGTTCTCAACTGTATAATTCACCTTTAAAACAGGTGTATAAATGCTGTCGACAGCAATTATGCCGATTACCGGCTGAAGCTGCTGCTTGTTCTTTTCAGCAGACACATATCCTCTGCCCTTGTCAAGAGTAATCTCCATATAGAGCTTAGCTCCGGGGCCGAGGGTAGCTATATGCATACCGGGGTCGAGGATTTCAATCTCACTGTCGGTCTTTATGTCGCCGGCAGTAACATCGCACTCGCCCTCAGCTTCAATATAAACTGTTTTCGGGCATTCGCCATACATTTTTGCAATGAGACCCTTGATGTTGAGGATAATTTCCGTTACATCCTCTTTAACACCGGGGATAGTCGAAAACTCGTGCTGAACGCCGTCAATCTTGACTGACGTTACCGCAACGCCGGGAAGTGAAGAGAGCAGAACACGACGCAGGCTGTTGCCAAGTGTGTTGCCGTAACCACATTCCAGAGGCTCAAGTGTAAACATACCATAGGTTCCATCGGGTTTTAACTTAACGGTCTCGATCACAGGCTTTTCGATTTTTTCAAGCATTTGGTTTACCCTCCCACAAGTTTGTCAGATGTTTCATCGGGTTAACGATGTACGAACGGGCTGTATCCCCCTTTTGCGGGGGAACCGCCCGGTTAATTTTAAATTACGATTTGGCGGGCATTGCCCTCCGCACATATCTCAGTGCGGAATTGTAAATTAAAAATAACCGATACATACCGTGATATCCACAGTATGAAGAGTTTTCGCAATACTGCTCGACGAGATTATTTTGAATATAACTCGATGATCAGGTGCTCAGCTATTTCATAGTCAAGCTCATCTCTGTTGAATTCACGAGTAACCTTGGCTGTCATAGCCTCTTTATTTACGTCCAGCCATAACGGTACGATTCTGCCGTTTGTCTGTTCGATGATCTGAGCGAACTTAGGGCTCTTCTTGCTTGTTTCGCTGACTGCAACAACATCGCCGGGCTTGATTCTGTAAGAAGGAACATCAACCTTCTTGCCGTTTACTGTGAAGTGACCGTGTGTTACTAACTGTCTTGCTTCTCTTCTTGTGATAGCCATACCCATTCTGAATACAACGTTGTCAAGTCTTGATTCAAGAATCTTGATGAGGTTTTCACCTGCAACGCCTTCCATCTTAACTGCCATCTCGTAGTAGTGATAGAACTGCTTTTCGAGAACGCCGTAGATGAACTTCAGCTTCTGCTTTTCCTTAAGCTGCATTCCATACTCAGAAACTTTCTTTCTGTTGTTAGCGTTTGCGTGACGATTTGTTTCCTTGCTGTATCCCAGTACCATAGGGGATATGCCTAATGCCTTACATCTCTTTAAGACCGGCTGTCTGTCTACTGCCATTTGTCAGTACCTCCGTTTTTTAAATAAATATCGTTTCTGAAGGATTATACCTTCCGCGACACCGAGTAAACTACACTCAGTTTATGATTATACACGTCTTCTCTTGGGAGGACGGCATCCATTGTGAGGAATAGGAGTTACATCCTTGATAAGTCTAACCTCAAGACCTGCTGCCTGTAATGCACGGATAGCTGCTTCACGTCCGGATCCGGGACCCTTAACGTAAACTTCTACAGTCTTCAGACCGTGTTCCATAGCTGCCTTAGCTGCTGTTTCAGCGGCTGTCTGAGCTGCGAAAGGAGTTGACTTTCTTGAGCCTCTGAAACCCATTTCACCGGCAGATGCCCATGATAATGTGTTGCCCTGAAGATCTGTGATAGTAACTATCGTATTATTGAACGTAGACTGGATATGAGCTGAACCGTTTTCAATGTTCTTGCGCTCACGACGTCTGCGTACTACAGGCTTCTTAGTAGCGGTTGCCTTTGCCATTGTTTTACCACCTTTCCGTAAAGATTACTTCTTCTTATTAGCGATGGTCTTCTTAGGACCTTTTCTTGTTCTAGCGTTGGTCTTTGTTCTCTGACCACGAACGGGAAGACCCTTACGGTGACGTGTGCCTCTGAAGCAGTTGATTTCAACCAGACGCTTGATGTTGAGGGCTACTTCTCTTCTGAGGTCACCTTCTACAGCTACGCCGAGCTGCTCTATAGCATCACGGATCTTAGCTTCGTCATCATCGGTAAGATCCTTGACTCTGGTGTCGGGGTTTACACCGGCCTTTGCCAGAATGTCGTTAGCTGTCTTTCTGCCGATTCCGTAAACGTATGTGAGACCGATCTCAACACGCTTTTCCTTCGGCAGGTCGATACCAGCAATTCTTGCCATATCTTTTTCCTCCTGTTAAATTCGGGCTTAACCCTGTCTCTGCTTGTGCTTAGGTTCCTGGCAGATTACCATAACCTTGCCCTTGCGCTTGATTACCTTGCACTTATCGCACATAGGCTTTACTGAAGGTCTAACTTTCATCTTAATATCATCCTTCCTGTAATTGTTACAGACGAGCGTTTGCTCGTATTCGTTTATACAGAATTACTTGGCTCTCCAGGTAATTCTGCCTTTAGTCAGGTCATACGGTGACATTTCGACTGTTACCTTATCACCGGGTAAGATACGAATAAAGTTCATTCGCAGCTTGCCGCTTACATGAGCCAGTATCTTATGTCCGTTTTCAAGTTCGACCTGAAACGTTGCGTTAGGAAGCGCCTCAATTATCTTGCCGCTTACCTCGATTACATCTTCTTTAGACAAGCTTGTCACTCTCCTCGGCGATGTTGTCTGCCTTGCGGTTCAGCACCGCCAATGCAGATCTTAGTTTTTTGTTTGTGATATCCGCAAGCTCTACAGTAGTCAGTGTCTTCTGTAAATGAAGCGGATTTTTCTTTTTGGGCGATTCAACCTTGCGCAGCTTGCCGTCTGCAATATACGCAAAACCGTTTTCGACCCGTATGACCGCATAATAGCTGCCGCTGTCATGACCTGCCATACTTTTTACAACCATACCGGCTGCAATAACCGTATTGTTCATACGCCCTCCGTTATTTCTTCGGGTGGTGAAGTGAGCTTTCCGTGAGAATGATCGGCTCACCGTTAGTTATTGCGATTGTGTGCTCAAAGTGGGCACTGTAATTGCCGTTCGCCTCAACTACCGTCCATTTGTCCGGCAGTATACGAATTTCAGCTGTAGTTTCATTTATCATAGGCTCAATGCAGATTGCCATTCCCGGTACAAGCCTCGGACCTCTGCCGGGCTTACCGAAATTAGGAACTTCGGGATCCTCGTGCATATCGTGTCCGATTCCGTGACCGATGAACTTTCTTACTACATAGTAGCCTCGTGATTCACAATAAGTCTGCACGGCATTTGAAATGTCGCCGATTCTGTTACCGGGAAGTGCCATCTTTATACCCTCGTACAAAGCAGCTTCAGTAACCTCAAGAAGCTTTTCGGCTCTTTCGGGAACCTTGCCTACCTTAAAGGTATAAGCATTATCACCGTTGTAACCGTCAATCTCAGCAGTGACATCAACAGAAACGATGTCACCCTCTCTGATGATTTTCTTTTTTGAAGGAATGCCGTGTATCAGCTCGGAGTTTAGCGAAATGCAGGCGCTTCCTGTAAATCCGCCGTAACCGAGCGATGAAGGGATAGCGCCCTTTGATACGATAAAATCATGAATGATCTTGTCGAGCTCCCATGTGCTCATTCCGGGCTTTATTGCATTGCCCGCAACGATAAGAGCGTCAGCCGCTATCTGATTGGCCTTCTTCATTATTTCAATTTCTTTTGCCGATTTAACCTGAATCATTACTTTGCCTCAACTGCCGCAAGAGTGAGCTTAGAAGTCTCAGCGATCTCTTCCTGACCCTGTACGGTTATAAGCTTACCCTTTCTCATGTAGTAATCCTTGAGAGGGGCAGTCTTTTCATAGTAGGTTTTGAGTCTTGCGATTACTGTTTCGGGCTTGTCGTCGATACGCTGAACAACGTTAGCGCCGCAGAGATTGCACTTGCCCTCTACCTTTGTAGGCTTGAAGTCTACATGGTATGAAGCGCCGCAACCTTCGCAGACTCTTCTGCCTGAAAGTCTTGAGATGATCTTCTCATCGGGAACAGAGATCTCAATAACCTTATCGATCTGAACGCCCATAGCGTCAAGAGCTTCAGCCTGAGCAACTGTTCTCGGGAAACCGTCAAGAATAAAACCGTTCTTCGCATCATCCTGTGCGATTCTGTCCTTTAAGATGCCGATAACAACTTCATCGGGAACGAGATCGCCTCTGTCCATACACTCTTTTGCTGCAAGACCGGCAGGTGTGCCGTTCTTTACAGCTTCTCTGAGCATATTACCAGTTGATATAGCGGGTATACCAAGCTTTTCGCAGACTACTTCTGCCTGTGTTCCTTTACCTGCGCCGGGTGCGCCTAAGAAAATAAGATTCATATAAATTCCTTTCTCTTATTCGAGGAAGCCCTTGTGATGACGCATCATCATCTGGCTTTCGAGTGCACGGACTGTTTCAAGAGCAACGCCTACAACGATGAGTATTGTCGTACCACCGAGTGAAAGACCTGTAATGCCTGTGAGGTTCTGGAATATAATAGGGAATATTGCGATGATACCAAGGAATATTGCGCCTACCAGAGTAACCTTTGAAAGTGAGTTGTGGATGAAATCCGATGTGGGCTTGCCCGGACGATAACCGGGGATAGCACCGTTGTTCTTCTTAAGGTCATTGGCTATCTGTACAGGATTATACTGCATTGCAATATAGAAGTAGTTGAAGCCGATGATAAGGAAGAAGTAAATTATTGCATAAACCACGTTGTTCGTGCTGAACAGACCAATAAAGCTGCTCCAGAATCCGTGGCCCGATGTTGCTGTTACACCGAAGAAGTAACCGATTGTTGCGGGCAGCGACATGATAGACATTGCAAATATGATAGGCATAACGCCTGCCATTGCAACCTTTATCGGAATGTGGTTTGTCTGACCGCCGTACATCTTTCTGCCGACTACTCTCTTAGCATACTGGACGGGAATACGTCTTTCTGCATTTGTCATAAGGATTACAAACGCAATCATTAAAACATAAATAACGAGAACCAGCGGAACGAAGAACCAGTTCTGCGGAGCAACCGAGATCTGATTGATAAGGTTGATTATCATATCAGGAACTCTTGATATGATACCTGCAAACAGTATCATCGAAATACCGTTGCCGATACCCTTCTGAGTGATCTGATCACCCAGCCATATGATAAGCGAAGCACCTGCTACAAAGCACGCTACGATTGTGATCGCCGCGAGCACTCCGTCAAAGCCTTCCGTATAGAGAACAGCACTCTTGTGTGTTGTTTCGTTTACGGTGTTGCGAAGTCCGATGTAGAATGCAATCGCCTGGAATAATCCAATGCCCAAAGCTACATACTTCGTGATCTTGTTTATCTTCTTACGTCCCTCTTCGCCTTCCTTGCTCAGACGCTCCAGTGCAGGGATCGCAACTGTGAGCAGCTGAACTATAATGGAGGCGTTGATGTACGGTGTGATCGACATAGCAAACAGCGTACCGTTGCTGAGCGATCCACCCGTCATAACGTCGAGATAATTAAGTATCGTTCCTTCGCCCATCATCTGTTTGATAGTTGAGGGCTCAAGGAAGGGAACGAAGATTGCCGCGCCAAAGCGGAATATAACTATTATGAGCAATGTGTATAAAATCTTTTTGCGAAGTGCGGGGTCAGCCCACGCGTTTCTAAAGACTTGAAACATTACTCTACCTCAGCCTTTCCGCCGGCACTTTCGATCTTAGCCTTAGCTGATTCAGAGAACTTAGCAGCCTTAACTGTAAAGCTCTTTGTAACCTCGCCGTTGCCAAGTACCTTAACGCCGTCAAGAACCTTAGTTACAAGACCTGCATCGATCAGAGCGTCTGTATCGATAACAGCACCGTTCTCAAAGCGAGCTTCGAGGTCGGCTACGTTTACAACAGTGTATTCTGTAGCAAAGATGTTGTTAAAGCCTCTCTTAGGCATACGTCTTGCGAGTGATGTCTGACCACCTTCAAATCCGGGTCTTACACCGCCACCTGAACGTGCCCACTGGCCCTTGTGACCTTTACCGGCTGTCTTACCGTGACCTGAACCGTGTCCACGTCCGATACGCTTAACTTCCTTTGTTGCACCTGCTGCAGGGTATAATTCGTGTAGCTTCAATTGTTACACCTCCTATTTGTTAATGTGCTTATTTAACCTTCGTAAGGTGTAAGGAATTATTCCTCAGTAACCTCAACTAAATAAGAAATTTCTTTTATCTTGCCTCTTGTTGCTGCATTGTCGGGCTGAACTGTCTCTGCGCCGATCTTGCGAAGTCCGAGAGAGGCTGCTGTTGCGATGTGGCTGTCCTTACGTCCAACCAGTGATTTAACCAGCTTGATTTTTAAAGCCATTTCGGTTTCCGTCCTTTCTGCAAAGTAAAAGCTTAACCTAAGATCTCTTTTACAGACTTGCCTCTGAGCTCAGCTACCTGCTGTGCATCTCTGAGAGCTGTAAGACCTGCCATTGTAGCTCTTACTACGTTGCAGGGGTTGTTAGAACGAAGTGACTTAGTACGAATGTTCTTGATACCTGCCATTTCTACGACAGCACGAACGGGACCGCCTGCGATAACGCCGGTACCTTCGGGAGCGGGCTTCATAAGAACAGCGCCTGCGCCGAATTTTCCTACTATTTCATGAGGGATCGTTGTACCCTTTAATGAGATCTTAACGAGGTTCTTCTTAGCGTCCTCAAGGCCCTTACGGATAGCGTCGGGAACTTCGTTCGACTTACCCATGCCAAAGCCTACGACACCGTTGCCGTCACCAACAACAACCAGTGCGGAAAACTTCATGATACGTCCGCCCTTAACAGTCTTGGATACACGGTTCAGAGCAACAACCTTTTCGGAAAGCTCATAATTGCTTGCATCTAAAAGTGCCAAATTCTTGTCCTCCTGTTTTTATTGCGGGTTTCAGTAAACCCTTGCCTTACTGATTAGAAGTTGAGTCCGCCTTCACGAGCGCCATCTGCGAGTGCAGCAACTCTGCCGTGGTATACATAACCTGAACGGTCAAATACTACATCGCTGATACCTGCTGCCTTTGCCTTTTCTGCAAGAGCAAGACCAACCTTCTTAGCTGCCTCTGCGTTGCCGCCGAAGCCTTCAAAGCTCTTCTCCATTGTAGATGCACTGCAAAGGGTTTTGCCTGCTTCATCATCAATGATCTGAGCGTAAATGTGCTTAGCAGAACGGAAAACGCTGAGACGGGGGCAAGCTGCAGTACCGCTGATCTTAGCACGGATACGCTTGCGACGCTTGATTCTGCTCTTCTTGCTGTCTATTACTTTAACCATTATTTATTCACCCCTTGCGGTTTATTTCTTACCCTTACCTGCTTTACCTTCCTTGCGGCGGATCGTTTCGTCGGTATACTTGATACCCTTGCCCTTATAAGGCTCGGGAGGACGCTTGCCTCTTACTTCAGCTGCAAACTGACCAACCTTCTGCTTATCAATACCTGTGATAATGATCTTGTTAGGTGCGGGAGACTCTATCTTGATGTCTTCTGTATCTGATACGATTACCTGATGTGAGTAACCGAGGTTCATTATAAGATCCTTACCCTGCTTCTGTACACGGTAACCGACACCGTTTACGTCAAGCTCCTTCTTGAAGCCGTTTGTAACGCCTTCGATCATGTTGTGGATAAGTGTTCTTGTAAGACCGTGAAGTGCACGGTTTTCCTTTTCGTCGTCAGGACGTGTAACGGTAACAAAACCGCCGTCAACCACGATTGACATAGAGGGCTTAAACTCCTTTGTGAGTGTGCCCTTAGGACCCTTTACTGTAACTGTAGAACCGTCTACTTTAACTTCGACGCCGGCAGGAACAGCTATAGGATGTTTACCTATTCTTGACATATCTGCTCCTCCTTAATTACCAAACGAAAGCGAGTACTTCGCCGCCAACGTTGTTCTTGCGTGCTTCTCTGTCTGTCATGATACCCTTAGAGGTTGACACGATTGCAATTCCTAAGCCCTTCATAACCTTGGGCATATCCTTGCTGTTTGAGTAGATTCTAAGTCCGGGCTTGCTTACACGGCGTAAACCTGTAATGACCTGCGACTTGTTCTCAGTATACTTTAAGGTGATTCTGATAACGCCCTGCTTGTCGTCATCTATCACTCTGAAACTCTTAATGTAACCCTCATCTACAAGTATCTGTGCGATCTGCTTCTTCATGTTTGAAGCGGGCACGTCTACTGTAGGATGCTTTGCAGAGTTAGCATTACGAATTCTTGTCAGCATATCTGCGATAGTATCGGTGATCTGCATTACTTACTTCCTCCTTGAAAATTTGTTCTTGAATTACCAGCTGGATTTCTTTACGCCGGGGATCTGTCCTTTATAAGCAAGCTCTCTGAAGCAGATTCTGCAGATGCCGAACTTACGCATATAAGCGTGAGGTCTGCCGCAGATCTTGCATCTATTGTAAGAACGTGTAGAAAACTTTGCAGGACGCTGCTGTTTAGCAATCATTGACTTCTTTGCCATAGTTGATAGTTTCCTTTCTCTGTCTTACTTAGCGAACGGAGCGCCCATAAGTGAGAGCAGCTCTCTTGCTTCTTCGTCAGTCTTGGCTGTGGTTACGAAGTTGATATCCATACCACGAACCTTATCGATCTTATCATACTCGATTTCAGGGAATATCAGCTGTTCCTTGATACCTGTGGAATAGTTGCCTCTGCCGTCGAACGAATTGGGGTTGATACCTCTGAAGTCACGTACACGGGGGAGAGCTACGTTGAAGAATCTGTCGAGGAACTCGTACATTCTATCATCTCTCAGTGTTACCTTGACACCGATTACCATTCCTTCTCTGAGCTTGAAGTTAGCTACTGACTTCTTAGCACGGCATACAATGGGCTTCTGACCTGTGATCTGCATAAGGTCGCTCATGATAGCGTCTACTACCTTAGCGTTTTCCTTTGCTTCACCGCAGCCGACATTGATTATGATCTTGTCGAGCTTGGGAACCTGCATTGTGCTTTTGTAACCGAACTTCTTGAAAAGAGCAGGAGCAACTGTTTCCTTATAATATGCTTTCATTCTTGTCATATCGTTTATTTCTCCTTTAGCGACAGCAGCCGGAAGTTACTTTATCCGACCTCTCTGTCGTAATTCGGGGCGTCTGATTAAAGCTCAGCGCCGCAGTGCTTGCAAACTCTTACCTTCTTGTCGCCCTCAACCTTGTGACCTACTCTTGTAGGCTTGTTGCACTTGGGGCATACAGGCATTACCTTGCACGCATAGATAGGAGCTTCTGCCTTTACAAGACCGCCCTGTTCGCCCTGTCTTCTGGGCTTAACGTGCTTTGTTACGAGGTTTCTGCCTTCAACGATAACCTTCTTTTCCTTGGGAGATACTTCAAGTACCTTGCCCTGCTTGCCCTTGTCTTTGCCGGACATGATCTGAACGTTATCGCCTGTCTTGATGTGTAATGTGTTCATTTACGACCTCCGGATTATAATACTTCGGGAGCAAGTGAAAGGATCTTCATGTAGTCCTTGTCACGCAGCTCTCTGGCTACGGGCCCAAAAATACGTGTACCTCTGGGGTTCTTATCTTCCTTTATTATAACGGCTGCGTTTTCATCAAAACGGATGTATGTTCCGTCATCACGTCTGATGCCTGTTGCTGAACGAACGATTACTGCCTTGACAACATCGCCCTTCTTAACAGTTCCGCCGGGGCTTGCTTTCTTTACGGAAGCAACTACTACGTCACCGATGTTAGCGTACTTTCTGCGTGTACCGCCGAGTACTCTGATGCACATAAGCTCTTTAGCGCCCGTGTTATCCGCAACCTTCATGCGTGTCTGCATCTGAATCATGGATTAATTCTCCTTCCGATAAATTTAAAGTAATAAATTACTTAGCCTTTTCGATGATGTTTACTAAACGCCATCTCTTATCCTTGGAAAGGGGTCTGGTCTCCATAATCTCAACCTTGTCGCCGATTCCGCAGGAGTTGTTCTCGTCATGCGCCTTAAGCTTGATTGTACGCTTAATGATCTTCTTGTAGAGGGGGTGGCGGACATTGTCCTTGATTGCTACTACGATAGTCTTGTCCATCTTATCGCTTACAACCATACCTACTCTGGTCTTTCTTAAATTTCTTTCGCTCAAAGTAAAGTCCTCCTCTCTCTTACTTGTTGTCAGCTGCCAGCTCACGCTCACGCTGAACTGTCTTGACAATTGCTATTTCCTTCTTAACAGCGCCGATTCTCGTAGGATTGTCGAGCTTGTTAACGGCGAGCTGGAAACGGAGGTTGAATAATTCCTGCTTAAGCTCTACGAGCTTCTTGTCGAGCTCCATTTCAGATAACTCTCTGATTTCTTTAACCTTCATTACTGCTCACCTCCTGTTTCCTTAGTTACGAACTTGCACTTGATGGGGAGCTTGTGCATAGCAAGACGCATAGCTTCTCTTGCAGTTTCTTCGGGAACGCCTGCGATCTCGAACATTACACGGCCGGGCTTAACAACGGCTACCCAGTACTCAGGTGAACCCTTACCAGAACCCATTCGGGTCTCGGCAGGCTTCTCTGTGATGGGCTTGTCGGGGAATATCTTTATCCATACCTGACCGCCACGCTTGATGTAACGTGTCATAGCAATACGGGCAGCTTCGATCTGGTTTGATGTGATCCAAGCGGACTCAAGTGCCTGTAAACCGTATTCGCCGTGGCTGACTACATTACCACGTGTTGCTTTACCGGTCATACGACCTCTCTGTACTCTTCTGTACTTTACTCTCTTCGGAAGCAGCATTAGTCGTTACCTCCCTCTTTTTTCTCAACTCTGGGTCTGCGTGATCTGTTGTCGTTGTTTCTGCGACGGGGCTTTTCTGTTGTTCTCTGTGCAGGAATCTCGCCCTTGAGAACTTCGCCCTTGTAGATCCAGACCTTAACACCGATAACGCCGTAAGTTGTGTTAGCTCTTGCAACGCCGTAATCAATGTCTGCTCTTAATGTCTGTAAGGGGATCGTGCCTTCGTGGTAATTCTCGCTTCTTGCGATTTCAGCACCGCCAAGACGGCCGCTTACCATTGTCTTGATACCCTTTGCACCTGACTTCATTGTTCTGCCGATGCAGCTCTTCATAGCTCTTCTGAAAGATACACGCTGCTCTAACTGCATTGCGATGTTCTCTGCTACGAGCTTAGCATTCATATCGGGGTTCTTAACCTCAACGATATTTAAGTTAACGTCCTTGCCGCCTGCGATCTTTGAGATCTCTGCACGGAGCTTTTCAATCTCTGCGCCCTTAGCACCGATAAGCATACCGGGCTTTGCGGTAAGAATGTGAATCTTGATCTTGTTGTCTGATGAACGCTCGATCTCAACCTGAGCAATACCTGCCGCTCTTGAAAGCTGCTGGTCGGACTTTTCGCCGTTTGCTCTTGTGAGCATTCTCTTGTTCATGATATAGTCACGGATTTTGTAGTCTTCAACGAGTGTATCGCCAAAAGTTGCCTTGCCGGCAAACCAACGGGAATCCCAATCTTTGATAACTCCGACTCTGAGACCGTGCGGATTAACTTTCTGTCCCATTGTACTCCTCCTTATTCAGCTTCTTTTACAACCAGAACGATGTTGGAAGTTCTCTTGAGAATACGATGTGCTCTTCCGTGATCCTTAGGTCTGATTCTCTTTAAAGTAACGCCGGCGCCAACGTGGCAGCTTGAAACATAGCACTTGGAAAGATCCATTGAGTGATTGTTCTCTGCGTTTGCCATTGCTGACTTGAGGAGCTTCTGTAAAGGCTCGCTCGCTGACTTGGGTGTGTGCTTGAGGATCGCCATAGCCATGTCGCAGGGCTTGTTTCTGATAAGATCAAGAACAACGCCAACCTTGCGGGGAGATATGCGAACCTGTCTGAGTTCTGCTCTTGCCTCCATTGATGTCTCCTCCTTACTTACTTGTTTTGCTTCCTGCATGACCCTTGTAGGTTCTTGTAGGAGCGAATTCGCCCAGCTTGTGACCTACCATGTCTTCAGTCACATATACGGGAACGTGCTTTCTGCCGTCGTGTACAGCAAATGTATGTCCGACGAAATCAGGGAATATTGTGCTTGAACGGCTCCAGGTCTTGAGAACTTTCTTCTCGCCTGCTTCGTTCATAGCGAGCACTCTCTTCATGAGCGCTTCCTGCACATAAGGTCCCTTCTTGATACTTCTGCTCATTGTATAATTTCCTTTCAAGTGGATTGCAAGTTAATATGCGGCGGATTCTTTACTGCTATGCCGCAAACGCCGCACTTATTAACAACGACTTGTAGTAGTTATTACTTGCTGTTTCTTCTCTTAACGATGAACTTGTCTGTGCTCTTACCGATCTTTCTGGTCTTATAACCGAGAGCGGGCTTGCCCCAGGGAGTTACAGGGCCGGGACGACCAACGGGTGACTTACCTTCACCACCGCCGTGGGGGTGGTCGTTCGGGTTCATTACAGAACCTCTTACTGTAGGTCTTACGCCCATGTGACGAACACGTCCTGCCTTACCGTAGTTAACGTTCTCGTGGTCGAGGTTTGATACAACACCGATAGTAGCCATGCAATTATCGGATACGTTTCTTAACTCACCGCTGGGAAGTCTTAACAGAGCGTAGCCGTTTTCCTTAGCCATGAGCTGTGCCATGTTACCTGCGGAACGAACGAGCTGACCGCCCTTGCCGGGATAAAGCTCTATATTGTGAATAACCGTACCTACGGGGATGTCAGCAAGTGCAAGTGCGTTACCGGGCTTGATGTCAGCGTCGGAACCGCTTCTTACCTTGTCGCCTACGTTCAGACCGTCGGGAGCGATGATGTATCTCTTCTCGCCGTCCTCGTACTGAACCAGTGCGATGAATGCTGAACGGTTGGGGTCGTACTCAAGAGTCATAACCTCAGCGTCCATACCGAGCTTGTTTCTCTTAAAGTCGATTACACGATATTTTCTTCTCTGTGCGCCGCCCTTGTGTCTTACAGTGATTCTACCGTAGCTGTTACGGCCGGAGTTCTTCTTGAGTGACTCAAGCAGGCTTCTCTCGGGCTCAACCTTTGACAGAACGCTGTAGTCGGTAACAGTCATACCTCTGCGACCGGGGGTGACAGGTTTATAAGTCTTAATAGCCATTTATATCACTCCTTTATATCATTCCGTCGAAGAACTCGATTGTCTTAGAGCCTTCAGCGAGAGTTACAACAGCTTTCTTCCAAGCCGGTGTGTAACCTTCGTTTCTGCCCATTCTCTTCATTACGCCACGGCAGTTTACTGTGTTTACCTTAGCAACCTTAACACCGGGGAAGAGAGCCTCGACAGCCTTAGCTATCTCGATCTTGTTGGAGTCCTTAGCAACCTTGAAAGTGTACTTGCCCTGAGTAAGCATTTCCATGCTCTTCTCTGTGATGATGGGCTTTAAAATGATGTCATAAGCAAGCTTTGCCATTATGCGTACACCTCCTCGATAGTAGCAACGGCATCCTTAACAACGATGAACTTGTTGTACTTTAAGATGTCGTATACGTTAAGAGTGTTGGCCTGAGTTGTCTTTACGCCGGGAATATTAGCGGCGCTCTTGATAACCTTTTCGTCAACGCTGTTGAGAACGATGAGTGCCTTGTCAGCGCTGAGAGCCTTTAACATATTAACGATTGTCTTTGTCTTGAATTCGTCAGCTGTGATAGAATCAACAACTATCATGCTGCCGTCCTGCACCTTAGCTGAAAGTGCAGACTTTAATGCAAGTCTCTTTACCTTTTTATTTAAAGAGTATGTGTAGCTTCTGGGCTTGGGGCCTAAAGCAACACCGCCGTGTGTCCACTGGGGAGCTCTGGTAGAACCCTGTCTTGCGTGACCTGTGCCCTTCTGACGCCAAGGCTTTTTACCGCCGCCGCTTACTTCTGTTCTTGTAAGCGTTGACTGTGTACCCTGACGCTGATTTGCCAGGTAATTTACCACTGCTGCGTGCATAACAACTGTGTTCGGCTCAATACCGAAAATGTTGTCATTAAGCTCAAGGTCGGACACAACAGCTCCTGTCATATCATATACTGATATTTTTGCCATGATGATCCTCCTCCTTACGCTTTCTTAACCGCATCGGTAATGCACACAACTCCGCCCTTAGGACCGGGAATAGCACCCTTGATTGCGATAAGATTGTTTTCTGCATCGATCTTAACGATAACGAGATTCTGAACTGTTACGTTCTCAGCACCCATGTGACCTGCCATGCCCTTGCCCTTGAATATTCTCGAGGGAGATGAGCAAGCGCCCATAGAACCTGCCTGTCTAACAACAGGACCTGTACCGTGAGTTTCCTTCAGTCTGTGCTGGTTGTGACGCTTGATAGCGCCCTGGAAGCCCTTACCCTTGCTAACGCCGCTTACGTCGATAACGTCGCCTGCTGCAAATACGTCAGCCTTCAGAACGTCGCCAACGTTTACGTTGCTGATGTCGTCTAATCTGAACTCCTTGAGAGTTCTCTTGAAGGGGAGGTCATTCTTCTTGAAGTGACCTGTCATGGGCTTGTTTACGTGCTTCGGTGATAAATCGCCGAAACCAAGCTGAACTGCTTCATAGCCGTCATTCTCAGCTGTCTTGAGCTGTGTTACAACGCAAGGACCTGCTTCGATAACGGTAACAGGAACTACTTTTCCTGCTTCGTCGAAAATCTGAGTCATTCCGATTTTCTTTCCGATTAAACCCTTAGTCATGGTTTAAATCCTCCTGTTTAGGTTATTGGTCGGTTTCCCGACTTGACCACCGACACCGATATTGTTTCGGGTTTCCGGTGCCGAAGGTTATTGGTTGGCTCTACGCCAACATAACTCGCTATGGCTTACGCTTCCATAGTCATTTCCACACCTGCGGGAAGTTCGAGGCTCTGCAGAGCTTCAACTGTCTTGTTGGTGGGGCGGATTACGTCGATAAGACGCTTGTGAGTTCTCATTTCAAACTGCTCACGGCTGTCCTTGTACTTGTGTACGGCTCTCAGGATCGTTATTACTTCCTTGTTTGTGGGAAGCGGAATAGGACCTGCAACTCTTGAACCTGTACGCTTGGCTGTTTCAACGATCTTTGCAGCAGCTGCATCAACTGTTGCGTGCTCGTAGCCCTTGAGCTTGATTCTCACTTTTTCCTTAACTGCCATTCTTGTTTCTCCCTTTCATAAGATTTTCGGGGGAAAGATACGGTTTGCGGTATTTATAAAACATACCGTGCCGGGTGTTTCGTATGCTCTCATATAAAACAGGATCTTTTCCCACGGGGGTATCAACCTTATTGCTAACCCTTCCCGTCTTGACGGGAGAACGATCCCAAACTTATATAAAGCACCGAAAACCGCTTTGCAAAGCCGTTTTCGCCCATTCACTGGACATACTCCGTCTGAATTACCGGCATAGCCGCAACCTCAGACATCACAGCATATCATTGCAGTACGCTTTCACGCGCAAGAATTATTATACAGCATTACGATGCGGAATACAAGCTTTTTTTGAAATTTTTAAGATAGAATTTGCGATAAAAATTCTACACGTTTTTGTGCATATTAACCAATCGTGTTTGTCGGTATTATTCGCACTTTCCGTACCTGTATTCAATCATCCGATGCTTCTGCCTTATTTTTGCCCTCAGAGCAAAAAAAGATTTCTATAGACTGAGGCATCGGCTTTCGCCGATGCCTCCATACTCAACTTAACTTTGCTTTACTTCTTTGTTCTCGCCGTAACGACTGCAGAATAAGCGCTGTACTCATTTACTTTGCCTATCGTCTTATATGCACGGATTCTGAACTTATAAGCTGTATTTGCCTTCAGTCCGGTTGCCGTGTAGGTTACGTTTGCGTTTGAAGTGTATCTCTTGATCTGTACCCATTTCGATCCGTTCCACTTTTCAATACAATAGCCGCTTGCGGAGATATTCTTGTTCCACTTAAGCGTTATAGTGTTCTTCTTTGCCGACTTCATCTTGAAACCCGTTGTGGTATACGGTCTTGTATTGACATCAAGATAGGTGAACGCACTGTATTCTTTGGTGCTGCCGAAATTCTTGTACGCTCTGAGTCTGAACTTGAATGTTGTGCTTGCCTTAAGACCCTTTACATTGAAGCTTGTATTTGCATTGCTTGTGAATGTCTTTATCGTCACCCACTTCGAACCGTCATACTTATCAAGCACATAACCGTTAGCAGATGTGTTCTTGTTCCACTGTAAGTTTACACTAACGTTGGTCTTACTGCTGCACTTCATTCCCGTTGTAGTATACGGTCTTGTATTGACATTAAGATAGGTGAACGCACTGTATTCCTTGGCACTACCGAAATTCTTGTACGCTCTGAGTCTGAACTTGAAGGTTGTGCTTGCCTTAAGACCCGTTACATTGAAGCTCGTATTTGCATTGCTTGTGAATGTCTTTACAGTAATCCACTTCTTGCCGTTATATCTTTCAAGCACATAACCGTTAGCAGATGTGTTCTTGTTCCACTGTAAGTTTACACTCACGTCGGTCTTACTGCTGCACTTCATTCCCGTTGTGGCGTACGGTCTTGTGTTGGCATTAAGATAGGTGAACGCACTGTATTCCTTGGCACTGCCGTAATTCTTGTACGCTACGAGTCTGAACTTGAATATTGTGCTTGCTTTAAGACCCGTTACATCGAAGCTCGTATTTTCATTGCTAGTGAACGTCTTTATCGCCACCCACTTCGAGCCGTCATACTTCTGAAGCTCATAGCCCGATGCACTGGTATTCTTATCCCACTGTAAGGTTACACTCACGTCGGTCTTACTGCCACACTTCATTCCCGTTGTGGTATACGGTCTTGTGTTAACGTTAAGAGTGGCATATTCACTTGATAAGCCTTCTATGTAGTTTTTTAATCTGAACGAATACGCAGTGCCTGCCTTGAGCCCACTTACCTTGTGACTTGTATCCGAGGTGTTTGCGGTTGACTTTATCGGTACCCATTTAGTTCCGTCTTTCTTTTCAAGCACATAGCCTTCCGCTATGGTATTTTTGTTCCATTTCAGCGAAATTTCAGACGAAGTAACAGATGATGCCGTAAATCCTGTCGGCTTATCCAGCTTATCGACTACCACAAATCTCTTGTATCCGAGAATATAGTAGTATTTGTATTTTGAATTGTAACTGTAATCCTGTTTGACCTGATATCCGTTCAGATAGAATTTTGCTTTTTTGAGATTATACTCATAGCAGTCGGCATTGATGTATATATAGCACCAGTATACTTTGCCTTCCTCAAATACGGTCGGTGTTTTCCACTCTTCATCGTCATACCACTCAATATTTATAAGGCTCATATGCTCAGGAAGATTATGTGAGATGAAACTCTTTGCCGGAGTTCCTCCTGCCTTCGGAGGCGTTATCTGTACATATATATTCTGATCATATTCTTCAAACGGCACCCTCAGGCTGTTAATCACTACCGTTCCGTCATTGGAAACCGTGAACAGTTCCTTGTCTTCTGATGTCAGCCAGGATCCTTCTCTGTAAGTATCAAGCCTGCATCGGAATATATAACCGGGAGAAAGCGCATATCCCGACTTAGGTGTTACCTTGAATTCAACTACATAACAGTTATCTACTATAAGTTCGTCATCGCCGTAAACCTCTTCGTTATATTCCCATGTGTTTAAAAGCGGCGTAACAAGAGTTACCGAATATTTATCAGGTTCCGACGAAGTAAGTTGCAGATCGTTTACCTTTCTGTAAGGCAGGAAGTTGCTGATTTCGACCCCGACCGTCCTGATTCCTTCATCGCAAACAAGAACACTCTTAAATGCAATCTCGTTAAGGCCGATGTAAATATGGTCTGCCGCTTGCCATTCATTTGCGGGATCCTCAAACCTGCGCATCTTTACTGTGTTGGTTGTATACGCTGCAACGTATCCGCTGTTCAGCTTTACTTTTATAAATATGTTGTATTTGAAGCCTTTGCACAGCTGAAAATCGTTTACTATATTGTTTCCGTAAACATCACGGATATTGTTTATCGTCAGACTGTATTTTTCGGGTTCACCCGACGCAACGCTGACGTCGCTTAACTTCGATCCACCGTGAAAACCTGACACGACCGCCTTGATTCCCGTTACGGCTTCAAAGTCATAATCAATTATTATTATCTCGTTGATTCTCAGCACATTGCCGTAATTTATAACAGCCTTATACAGCATTGTGCATTTTTCCGTAACCTCCGGCGGCGTATACGACAGATCGTTTATAGCTTCGGGAATTCCTGTGAACGAGCCGAAATTCTTGGATACATACCAATCTACCGTTTTTATCGGATCGCCCGTGCCGAACGGATTGGGAGCCTTACTCAGCAGTTTGATTTCGCCTACGCTGTTGCTGTTGACGGTAAAACGTGTGCGCTTGTTATTGCTCAGCACATAATTATTTCTGTCTGTCTTCAGCCTGCAGATTTCGTCTGCGCCTCTTGCGGCCATAGCCTTCTTTTCGTCAATGCCGGCCTGCGGTGCGGTAAGCAGAGTCGTGTACTCTACCTTTTCTGCAGAATTTGTGATTGTACCTGCTTTAGAAGTAAGTACCGCCTTCTCGGTAGGATAATATACCTCTATATCATTTGGGCTAAGCGGCATTGTTCCGCCCAGGAGCGTTATGTTGTAATACTTTTTCTGTAACGCCTCGTCACTTGTAACACGGACAAAATACGGATCGGAAATTATCGTTCCCGTTTTATCGGTCACTCTGCCCTTGCTCTTGTTTGTGATGGTTCCGCCCGTCATAACCAGCGATGCGTAATAAGCACAACCGTCTATCGAGGAGAGCGCTATACTGGAGGTAGTTACTATAGTACCTCCATTTATCAGAGCAGTAGAATTAAGCGTTCCGGGACCTCCGCCGGCAAAACCGTTATCCAGCTTTATCGGAGTACCGATCTGTGCGTCAAAATAACCGTCGTTGATTACAAGATCCGATGCACTCAGCTTGATCATTTCACAATACATCGCATTGGTACCCGTGTAGCAGAATGTACCTCCGTTTATAACGATCGTACTTCTGTTCTCAGCCAAAAGCAGATTCTGGGCTACATCCTTGGCATAGAAATACATCTTACCCGTTCCCACCGAATCCTCAATGGTCAGCTTACTGTATTGGACGCTCAACAGATGATCCTGCGAGTCAATACTGTTACCTGTCTTTTTAAGTGTATAACCGGCAAGGTCCAGCGTCTTGTCACTTTCTATAGGCGGACACAATCTCGTCAGATAGTTAGGTTTATATTCCTCAGGGTCGCAGTCAATATCTGCGCCAAGCCTTATCTTAGACTCCTCACTGCCGTTGTACGCCAATCTCAGCTGCCGGTAACTACGGACGATAAGGTATCCGTCACTTGAATACTCTGTGCTTTCGCCATCGGTGCCTGCGGCACTGATAGGTATGATTGTCAGCGGCAGTGCGGTTATCATAATAGCAAGTGCCGCAAACAAAGCTGTAATGCGTTTGAATTTTATTTTCATAATCCTTTACCTCCTCATTATAATTTTCAAAGTTCATATAAGCCCACTGCTCTTTATTATATTTTACACCGCATTCGGCAAAATGACATTACCCAGATGGGTAAATTATGCAATTCATCTTGAACCCTCATTGCCTTTTTCGTTATTGTAAAGCTCATCTTCGGTAATTGTGCGGTTTTCTGCCCGAAAGCACAACCACAGATTTTCGCATATCTCTTGCAGACAGAATACCGGCTAAAGTGGTTTGACATAAGATTTGACAGGCAATAAACAGAAAAACGGACATCGGTAAAATGCCGATGCCCGTTTTTATATTCAGTTTAACCGCTTACCTCTTCGTCTTAACCGTAAGCACCTTGCTCCACGAGCCGTACTGCTTAGTATTTCCGTAAGTCTTGTACGCTCTTATTCTGAACTTATAGCTTGTATTTGCCTTCAGTCTCTTGACCGTATAGCTTGTAGAAGTAGCCTTTGTGCCTGTATAAACAGTCACCCACTTACCGCCCTTGTACTGCTGTAACTGGTAACCGCTTGCGGTCGTACCCTTGTTCCAGCCGAGCGTTATTGAATTCTTGGCTGTGGATTTAGCCTTGAATCCGCTTACTCCGTAAGGATTGGTATTTACCTTTACCTCACTGCTCCATGAGCCGTACTGCTTAGTATTTCCGTAAGTCTTGTAAGCTCTGATTCTGAATCTGTAGCCGGCTGTACCTGCCTTGAGCTTCTTTACAGTGTAGCTTGTGTTGGTAGCCTTAGTACCGGTGTAGATAGTTACCCACTTACCGTTCTTGTACTGCTGTAACTGATAACCGCTTGCTGTCGTGCCCTTGTTCCATTTCAACGTAACAGATGTACTTGTCTTTGACGAGCATTTGAATCCGCTTACTCCGTAAGGATTGGTGTTTACCTTTACCTCACTACTCCACGAGCCGTACTGCTTAGTATTTCCGTAGGTCTTGTACGCTCTGATTCTGAATCTGTAGCCGGCAGTACCTGCCTTGAGATTCTTTACAGTGTAGCTTGTATCGGTAGCCTTAGTACCGGTGTAAATAGTTACCCACTTACCGTTCTTGTACTGCTGTAACTGATAACCGCTTGCTGTTGTACCCTTGTTCCACTTCAATGTAACAGATGTACTTGTCTTTGACGAGCATTTGAATCCGCCAACACCGTAAGGATTGGTATTTACAGTCAATACTGACGTATAATCGCTGTAAGCACCGTCCTTGACCGCTCTCATACGGAACTTGTATCCTGCTGTTCCTGCCGCTAATCCCTTGACGGTATATGAAGTTGTTGCGTTGCCTGTTATCTTTGCAACATTCACCCACTTACCGCCCTTGTACTGCTCTATCTCATAACCGCTTGCACTCGTGTTCTTGTTCCACTGTAAAGTTACATTGGTGCTGGTTAATGATTTTACTTTAAAGTTTGTTACCTTTGAAAGTGTGAGCTTGGCGGTGTAATCGCTTATATAACTATCACCGCACTTTGTACAGGTATGAAGAGTGTAGCCCTCATTATCGTATGTCGGATTCACAATCTCTGTACTGTAGTTATGATTACAGCCAATCTCGATTGTTGTTTCTGCTCCTACGCTTCCGCTACCATCCTTATTTCCGATAGGAGCGGCGTAGGTTTTAATGGTATATGTACCGGTTTTAACAGGAGTAAATGTATAACTGTTTATTTTCCCAGTACTTACATCAACTACATTTAGTCCGTCAGGGTCAAATACATCAAGCCAATAGTTAGCCAGCTTATCACTTTCGCTTGCAGTCCATTCAATCGTAATCTCGGAATTATCAACTAAATCGCCTGTAATTTTCGTAACCTCAGGCTTCGTCAGATGAGTACAGGTTGCACACAGATAGTAATAATCTAAATTACCGCCTGTTTTTTCACTATATCCGCACCTTGAACACTTATGACCGTAATAATGAGGATGCACCGCCTCATAATATATGCCTCCGAAATTGTGTCCTAACGCAGAAGTCGAGCGTGTTTCGCTGTTTGAACATCTTGAGCAGGTTCTCTTTTCACTGCCGCCTGATGTGCAGGTAGCATTTGTTACAGTAGACCATGAACCATAGTTATGACCGAGCGCCGATGTCGAACGGCTCTCTGTCGCTCCGCAGGAGCATTTACGTTCTTCCGTTCCTCCGCTTGTGCAGGTCGCCGAAGTCTTTGTATACCACGAACCGTATGAGTGAGAGCTTCCCGTTTTTTCGACATAGTACAAACGTATCCAACCCGAAACACCGTTGTACGTTAAATATCCCCACTTGTTATCACTGCTGTATTTTGTTACGCATACAATATTACCTGCATTTATTGACCCTAAGTTAGCAGAACTCGTTGAGGCTTCTTTTCTTATGGTTTGGTATCCGTCAGGAGAAGTAAGTTTATAGTGGTCTGTTACAGACTGTGATGGAGTAGGTGTTGACGAATTATTTTCAGCAGTATTTGCATTGTACGCATATACTTTGTAACTATATTTATTTACTACACTAATAAATTTGTCGTAAGTGATGTATCTTAATCCTGCATTTTCATTTTTATATCCAAGATAATCCAAATAATAAAATCCATTTGCGTCATACGAAATATAAGAAATTGAATGCGGTGAATTAGAACTGCTTTCCATACGAATATGTTCACCGGCTTGTAGATATTTCGTAATAAATGATTTTAAACTACTAGATGTAAGACCGCCATTTCTGCAAATAATATTTGCAGAATTCGAATCACCTGCACCATCTTTACCGTAAATTATATTTGATATATATCCGGCATACCAATAACACCCTCTTCTTGTTGTAGCCATTTTTATCTTATAGCCATACACTTTTTCTTCAGCAAACGTATTCGACGAAGTTCCACCATCTGCATTAGCATTGCAGTGATTATTTGGAATAGTCTTACCGCCATATACTGCGTATTCAGATTCAAAAACAAGATAATAAATCATATCTTTAACAGATTTACCACTTTGCACTGTAGAACTAATATTCTTTTGTTGACTTGTAATATTATTCAAAGCACTTAATACACGCGAATCATTCTTATTTGTTATCGCTGTTCCCCACTTACTTGCAGAAACCGCCGCCCCTGCCGTCAAACTCGTACTCTCCCTCACCGCCGGCAGATTATCCCCCAGCGGCGTTGCAACGGCTGTCAGCATCATAACCGCCGACAGTACTGCCGCACCCAGTCTTTTTACACTTTTAATCATAATTTTCCTCCTTAAGCGACTGTATACAGTTGTAAAATAACCGCAATCTTCTTGTTTGATAATACCTTAAAATTTTCCCTCTTTCAACCTGTCAGGCAAAATCAACTTTCATAACGACAAAAAATGCGCATAAATTCCGATTACTATACACTGTAGCAGATAATATAAAAAAGACACAGTCCACCCTTGCAGACTATGCCTTTATTACCATATTGAATTTTACACAGAGATATTGTGCATTACTTACAGAGGTGCTATTATAGCCCCCCCCCCCGTTTACATAAATTGTAATTTATCATCTTGCACATATCTCTCACCATTTAATATTATCGTCTGAATACTTAATTGCTTTTTATTTTTCTTTAGTATATCACTATTGTTAATTGCTGTCAAGTATCAATCCGGTAATTGCCACAGTACGCATAAATATTCAAGCGGTCACAGCTTGCCACCGTGACCGCTTTTTCCGCATTATCCTTCGAAAATTGCCATCACCCTTGCATCCCTTGTCAAAGGGAGGTGGATTGACGGCATGGCACAAACCGTTGCTTTATTCCGTTTTGCTTGCGATACCCCAGCCTTTTTTATTCACCGAACTTTTCTGCCGTCAAGACGGAGGGATTGCACTCCGTCAGCAGAATTATTTTAATAGGCGGAATTTACAGTGGCTTTCAGCCACAGGCGGAACTTGGAGCGGCACATTGCCGCAAAAAAACGGTCACAGCATATCACCGTGACCGCTTTATATTGTTTATTGCTTTGTTTAACCCCGCCGTTTTGCCAACCTCAGCTGTACTGCAACAGCATCAAAGGCGGAACTTGGAGCGGCTCACAGCCGCCCGCTTAGCCGTTGCCGACTTCTACAACGTAAATATCAACGTATTGCAGACCCCATGCGCAAGCATCGTCATAATGCTCCTCTGTACTGCCCATATATACGTCTACAGGGATCGTACCTGCCATCATTCCGTCGCCTGTATCGGCGGCAATAGCATAGCCGTAGCAGATATTGTCATACTGACCGACAATATACAGCTTAGAGCCGTAAGGGATCACATCGGGATTTACCGCAACTGTGCCTATCTCAGCAAGTCTGCCGCTTGCCGTGTATGAGCCTGCGGGAGCTGTATATGCTGTAGCCTTGCCTGATACCACATACTCATAATCAACAGGTCTGCCGTTCTTGAGCACAATAGAAGTATCATCTATCTGGCAGTATGGAGTGGTAACTGCCGCACCCTCGGCTATAACCTCGTCAACCTTCTTGGCCACTACCTTGGTTGTCTTTTTGACATCGGTCTTTACGCCGTCAATGTAAGTAGTCGTTGTCGTTGTTCTTATCTTGCCGTTGACGCCCTTTGTACGAACCTCGCTCTGACCTATCGCCAGAATGTTGGTCGTAACGGTTGATGTCTGATAAGGGATTGTCTTATCCTGCGTTTCAGTCTTTATCTCGACTCTTGAAACCTTTATCTCGGTAGGTTCGGTTATCTTGGATTCAAGCTCCTCGCTTACCATATCGTTCTTGCCGAGTGTTATTTTCGCTCTTTTCAAAAGCTCTGAAACCGTGTTGTCAAGGCACTTTACTGTTGTTGTCTTGCCATCGGCAGCAATCTTTACATCGTAAGCTCTTGTAATCGTGATCTTCTGTCCTTCTTTAAGAACAGCCGTCTTTGCAGGTGATACCTTGTCATACTTGCCAAGCTCTACGCCTGCCTGTTCTAAAAGTTCAGCCACCGTTGCATCCACACTGTGCACTGTCGCCGTCTTCTTTCCGTCCTCAAGTATATCAGCGTCAAACGCTCTCTCGATAGTGAGAGTAGCAGTTGCCACGTCTTCCTCGAAGCCGGTAAACTCGATCCTGTCATAAGCGTCCAGAGTGATATGGTTCTCTCTGAGTATCTCGTAAGGATCGTCACTTACCGTATAAACAATACGCTTTTCATTCTCGTCTATTATCTGTACGTCGTTTCTGAAGTAGAGCAGACCTGTCATCAGGAATGCTCCGAATATACTGCCGAATATAAGCAGTATCTTGAGTGCTGCGTTCTTTGATATGCGTATTGTCAGTCCGGTGTTTCTGAATCTGGGAAACATATGTCCGCCTTTCGTCATCATATCTGTAGGTTTAAGCAGCGCCTTAAGGCGTCACGGCATTAAAATCACGGCTAGTTCCGTCTGTCACAATTCGCCGCGTACGATCATCCCCTGTCCGGAGAGAACCGCTGCTACGTTTATTATGGGGCTTTTTTCAAGCTCTAAACAATTATAATTTCCGTTTTGCAAAATGTCAAATAGCTTGAGGCAGTCATTTTTGTTGAAAATGCACAACAAAATATTGTTACCGTTTTGTAACCTTTTTGTTACCGTTTTGTAATCAGTAAATTATTGGATATTGCTGACTGAATTTGTAATTTATTTTGTTAATCTGCCCAAAATTGAAGTTTAGATTTTCGTTGTGCTTTTATATAAAAATTTGAGCCGTAATACAGCTGTTTTTATGCAAATGTGATGTGAAATGGCAATTTAATTACACCCGGTCATGCATATAATATATGAAAAAGTGCCGTGAAATATAGCAAAAATGCCGTTTTATGCGTGTCCGTAGGGTGACGGTACTGTGTTTGTAATCGTATACTTACACGACAATTACAGGTTGATTTTATGTCAAATACGCGTCTTATATATATTATAATAGTATAATGGATTTTGTGGTACGACCGCCGATTATTTTTGCGGTGTTTTTGGTATGTACAACGGTATAAAAAATCCAGCCTTTTATTCAAGGCCGGATTCGGATTATACTATAAATAATATAAAAGGCAGTTTTCGCCCGTTAGTTTTTGTTATATTTATATTTGATGTACATATATTATGCTGACCGTCATATCAGTTCCTTTTCCAATTCAATATTTCCTTGGAAAGTTGTTTATCAAGATCAATGCGCATTGCTTTACATTCATTCGGAAATTTCTTTGCCGCTGAAAAGCACATATTTACAAGCATATCAGCACCGACGGGCAGAGCTTTTTTCAGTACGCTTTCAGGAAACACAAAATGTGTGCCGTGTTCATAGAGATACACCGAATATTTGCAGGAATGCGGGCGGGATTTCAGGCGATTGTCCATTCTGCGTATGTATTTTGCGGTATCCCAGAGAGTATCGTCTTCCGCACCGACAAGAACGAGCCTGCCGCCGATATTCTCTACAGGTATAAAATGCTCCTCTTTAAGCAGTCCTGCGGCTTCGGAATCATCGAACACATCCTTTGAATATGTGGAATCGCCGTGTTCCTTAGACGCTTTGGCTATCTTCTGCCAGTACTCAGGGTGCTTATAGACAAAGGGCATAAAGGGTACGGGTTTGCCGCCTATCGACACGATAGATTCGTTTTCGACAGGCCATTCCTTACAGTCGTCACGTTTACCCTGTGCGAAGCCCTGCCATACAAAGTCGCTCGGAGTCAGGGCTATGGTAAGCGTGAGGTCATGATAATATGAGGCGGCGACAAGTGCGACCGTTGCTGTTGTGGAGGCACCGACAATGCCGATTTTCTTGTTGCCGTGGGATTTGAGCCATTCTATAGCCGAGCCGATACGTTCGATTGGATAGTTGTGGTGGCTGTAGTTCTTCTTTCCGGGCGACATTGACATTACGTTAATTCCGTAGGTATGAAGCCATTTCACGCAGGTTTTGCCCATATAGTCTTCGGGGTCGTCACCGAGCATTGCTATCATTGCGGTATCGGACGGGGTTTTACTTTCCCAGTATGCGCCGTAAAAGCCGTCGGCTTCGGTGTCAAAATGCAGATGTTTCATAGGTTGCTCCTAATCAATTATATTTAGTTAGTTTTAGCTAACGCTAATAAAAGTATAGCACGGGTAGAAGGAGATGTCAAGGATGTGCGGAAAAGGTTGGAGCGATTAAACAAGCGGGAGAAGGGATAGAGTTGCTTTTGAAGGGGAAAAACGGTCATAAGGCGAGTGTTATGGGTGCGGGGCGAGGGGTTGTTGTCCTTTTGCAATGGTTGCGAGAATGGAAAGGTTCGGTGCAATGGGAGGGGCAAGCAAGGCAAGGATGCCTGAAAAGAACGCCCAAAGGCTTTGCAAGGACGCAAAGCCAACAGAGCGTTCATAAAGAGGCAAGGATGCCTTAAGCGTGTGTGCCCAAGGGCTTTGCAAGGACGCAAAGCCAACTAAGCACACACAGACACTCACCCAACGAAAAGCGAGAGGGATAGTGCGGATGTGAAACCAACAGAGCGTTCATTAAAAGGCAATGGTGATGGTGATTTTTGAGGGATGGTGAGGTCTTTGGAGGGTTAGTGCGTATAGGGAGCAATCCCTCCGGTAGTCGCCCGAATATTTTCGGGCGACAGCACCTCACCTTTAACAAGGGAGGCAAGTGTGATGGTTCAAAGCAAGGGATAGTGCGGTTTTGGGAGGTTATGCAGGGCGATGAGTTGTGTGATAATAATATAAAGCGGTCACAGCTTGTCGCTGTGACCGCTTATCTGATTTATTGATTTGTGTAACCCCGCCGTTCAACTAACTTTAGCTGACCGCCGACAATTCCAAAGGCGGAATCTGAAGCGGCTCACAGCCGCCCGCCCGCACGCTCAGGCTCTGGATTTTATTATGTCGGCCATTTCGCCGACGTTCTTCATCGAAGAAACCTCGCCCATCTTGAAACGGATGCCGAATTCGTCTTCTACAGCGGAGATGAGGTTGATATGCTCGAGGCTGTCCCAGTCCTCTATATCATCTGCTGTTGTGCCTGCTTCGACCTCGATATCGTCATCGTCGAATACGTTTCTGAAAACCTCGTTTAATCTTTCGTAAATTTCCTGCTCGCTCATTTTACTTGTTCCTTTCTACAGTAATATACTTGTTTTTAGGCTCGTAGCCCGAAAGCGAAAGCTCCCATACGGTGTTGCCGTCTGCGTCCTCGCTGACCTTCGTAAAGCCGAAGTCGCCGTACAGCTCTTTCACCATTTTATTCTTTGCGGTGGGGTAATAATATCCCTTTACCGTCTTAAGTCCACGCTGTTTTGCTCTGTCGCAGAGATTGTCGAGCATTGCGTATTCCATATCACGCTTAAGCACACGGCAACTCATCAGCCATAAATCTATGTCGAGCGTATCGCCGTTCACCTTTCCGATAACTACCGATACTATACCGTTGTCGCCGAACTTATCGGCAAGCCTGCCGTACAGCCTGATATAGCTGTCATCTGCGAATACCTGCTCCATTTCTGCGGTCGTAAAACGCTTTGTTGTGAGGTTGAACTGGTTGCTCTTGTTTGTAAGCTGTGTTATGCGGGGGAGATAGACAGGCAGGAAGTCATCTATCACAGCCACCATCTCAAGGCTGTGAAGATACTCGCCGTAGTCGGTGAACTGTGCCTGCTGTGCGGCTCTTACCGCATTCTCCTTGTACATTTCGTTACGCTTTAAATCATCGCTTGAAAAAGCGGTTATCTCAAAGAAGCGTGAGCGGTCTACCACTCTTATATAATCCTCCGGACGCTCCATTTCGGGAACGGCTACTGTAGGCAACTGTGCGGAAACTATTGCACGCTCGGCAGGGTTATCATCAAGGAATACAAGCGCATCCTGTCCGATGTTGAGTCCTGTCGCTATTGCCTCGATATTTCTGTCCTTGTTATCCCAGTTTGCCTTTATCATTATGAAATCATCGGGTTTTAAACTGCCCTCGGGGTGATTAAGGCCCGCAAGGGCGTTTTCCTCGTCATTCTTCGAGCAGACGGTCAGCATTACGCCTGTATCCTTCACAAGTCCGAGATACTTCTGAAATTCGGCATAGACCTGTCCCATATGGGTTTCCTGTCCGATTTCGATACCGTCAACACCGTCATCTCCGACAACTCCGCCCCATAATGTATTATCAAGGTCGAGTACAAGCGCTTTCTTGTTCTTGCCGAATACCGACTTTATTATTGCCGCTAAGTTGAAAGCAAAGTCTGGAATCGCAGGAACGCACATTGCGTACTTGTACAGGTGCCAGTAGGACGGCTCGCTCCACTTGTCAAGACCGTAGCAGGCGCTGACATAGTTTATATCATTGATATAAAAACTCTCATGTGATGCGGCATAATCGGCAAATGCCGTGTTCAGCCTGTTTATGAAGTTCACTCTGCCTCGGCAGTCAAACGCATCACGGTTGCCCATAAGCCTGAAATACGGCTGTTCAAAGTTATTCTGTATAACAGGGCAGTGGTAGCGCTCGGCTATCTTTTCCCACATTGTTTCAAAATATTTCATCTGCTCGGCAAAAAGAGCGTCTGCCTGCTCCTTGCTGTCGGTTATCGCAGGATATTTCAGAATATTGCGGTTGGACGTATGAACGAAAATAAGGTCGGGTGAGAAGCTGTCAAGCTCCTCATTTCCGAATACCGCATCCTGCCAGTAGCGGTTGTACTCCGACTCGTAGAAGGTCGGCTCGATGCCGTAGTTCAGCAGGAATAATTCGAGCATATTAATTATATCATTCGTGGTTGAGCCGCCGAGAACGGCGATTTTTTTCTTTATGCGCACACTGCCGTCTGACAGGAGCTGTCTTTTTATAGAGCGTTTCTTTTTCAGCAGATAACCGCTGTCGAAGGGGTATTCAAGTTCTTTCATAGGTGTGTCCTTATTTCAAGCAATTAAATCATATTATCAATTATCTCATTGAAGTGCTTTTTATATCCCTATCCCCCTGACCCCCTTTCCCCCGGAAAGGGGGAGAATACGGGGGCTGACGCCCCTGCGACCCTTTCCGGCTTCACAGAAGCCGGGATTACAATCGTTGAAATAGTGAATATAAAAACACTTTTTAAATGTTTCTTATATATGAGAAATAGTCGCAGTTGCCGCCTGCAACGGTATAGGCGCAGTTTGCAAACAGCAGATCGGTCGCATCGACCTGCTTGCAGAATTTTATTGCGTTTACCTCGCAGTATCGCAGGTCAAGCACATAGATATTATCAAAGCTCTCGGTGAAGAACGGGATAAGCCCGTTGCCGTAGCTTTCCTTGATAACGACCAGATTTCTGCCTGTCTTTGCGTTGGTCTTTATATGGGCGATGAGATCGTCACTGCCTAAAAACGACAGGTAGTAATAGCTTGCGTTGTCGCAAAGGAAAAGGTTGCTGTCATAGCCGTTGCTGAAATAGCGGTCATAATATGTGGTTTTCAGCTTATCCTCGTTCGGAGAATAGTAGACCGCATAGGTTTCGGGGTCATTGTTAAGGTGTTCGTCGGAAGAGTAATAATACATCGAGCCAACATAACCGCCGCAGGTTTCCTTGCGGTATTTTTTTATATCGGGTACCTTTACTCCTGCGGTTTTGCAGAATACCTGTGCGACATAATATGCGCCGAGCGGCATCCAGTGGTGATCCGTCCTCGAGTATATCTCCTCTGAGGTGTGCTTTGACAAGGTATCGTACACGCTGACGTTTGTAACGCCTGTGCTTTTAAGTCCGCTTTCGATATAATCTATCTTATCCTTCTGAAGCTCGGTGTAGCCCTTGTATTCGGTCGGATTGTAGAAATCGACAGAGGTCGGTATCACCATAGAATATACCGTTACTTCGGGAAGTGCCGACTGGAACGCCTTTACATCGGTCATATATTGGTCGCAGTAGCCGTATGTACCGCCGTAGAACATAATTCCACGGTAGTGATTATCCATACCTGCGACTAATATGCCGTTGTCGCCTATCGCCCTGTAGCTGTTTATATTGCTGTTTTCCTCAGGCACAGAGCTTTCGGGCGATGATGTTGCATCTGAGGGAGCGGCGGTGGTTTCGATATTTAAAGCGGAGGTTTCTTCGGCAGAAGTATCCGGCGGTAACGTTTCGGGAGCGGAGGTATCGGGCTGTCCGGTTTCTTCGCTTTCGGTGTCCGAAGGAGGTTCCGATGATACGGGGTCGGGTGGTAGGGTGTATGCCGATGTGTCCTTGCCGCTTGCGTTGCTGTCGGGGAAAACCTCCGAGCATCCGCAGGCGAGCGATAATGCCAATATAAGCGCTGTTATCTTCGGGAGCTTTTTCATATTGCTCCTCCTTTCAGAAAACCTGTCAGAGATTTACTTTGAAAGCAGGTTGTTCTTTATACCCTCTGCATTTTCACCGACAGCGGAGAATGTACACATTGTGAACAGAACGTCGGTAATGCCGTTATCCTTAATAAAGTCAGGTGCGTAAAGGTCAAAGTAGCGGATGTCGCAAACGTAGATTTCCTCAAAGGAATCTATAAAGAAGGGAACTTCGGCATTGCCGTAGCTGTCCTTGAAGATGCAGAGCTTTCTGCCGTTCTTGTTTGCGGTTTCTATCTTTACTATCTTCTGATCGCCGCCCATAAAGGTCGAATATGCGCCGCTTGCGGGCTGATCTACAAATATGCTGTGGAACTGTGTGAACTGCTCGTCAGCCTTGAAGTCAGTGGTATAATAGGTGGCGGTGTACTCTGTAGAGGGGATATAGTAGGTGAAGGTATCGGGGTCGTTTTTGATACGCTCGTTATACTCGGTAAATGCGTACATTGTTCCGACAAAGCCTTCTATCGTTTCCGTCTTGTAGGTCGAAAGCTCCTTTACGGGTACCTGTGCCATTTCACAAAAAGCCTTTGCCGCATAATATGCGCCGAGAGGTTCCCAGTGGTGATCGGTACGGGTATAGATGTACTCGTTTGTGTGCGCCTCAAGTGCGGCATATCCGTCAACGTTTATCACGTTCACCAGCTTGTTTGCAATGCTGTTTATCGAATCCCTGTGGCTTGCGTTGTATTTTTCGTAGCCTTCGGGGAGATAGTATGCACCTGCTGTAGGCACTACCATATTGAATACATTTACCGATGAGCCTACCTTTTCCTTGAACTCGTTGAGATATGACGCATAGTTTGCGCCGTCGCCGCCGCCGTAAAGGGAGATGCCCCATGTATGACCGTCTATGTCAACGACAAGCTGGCCGTTTGTCTGAACGCCGTCAACGCCGACAGGCTTCTTGTTTTCGGACGATGATTCATCGGAAGTAACTGTGCTTTCTGAAGATGCGGATGAATTATCGCTTGTTGTATCGCTTTTTGTATTATCCTTGCTTTCTGTAACGGAGCTTTCCGTTATACTGCTTTCGTTTTTGCTGTCCGTAGCGGAGCTTGTATTCTGTGATGAGCAGGCGGAAGCCGACGTCAGAATTGACGCACAGGCAAGTATTGCCGCTGTTAACCTGATATTTAGCTTCATAGTATGTCCTTTCTTTATGCGGGGGGTATTTTTATATTGCCCGTAAATGTAAATTCTTGTCCTATTGTAGTATATCACACTATCGTGTCAAGTTCAAGGATTTTCACTTAAGTTTCAGCCGGCGAAACATTATATTTACTGTAAATGTCACGGGTTATGACTATTCCGCCGGGCAGGGCATATTCGCTCTGCATATAGTCGTAATAGTCGCCGGGGGTTATTATGCCTGCGGTCTTTACTATGTCGGTTCCTGCCTTGCTGAGTATATAATCCGCAAGGAAAACGCAGTTTGTACTCATAACGAAATAGGTCTTGAATCTGCCGCTTTTAAACTTATAGAACCGTGCGTGTGTACCGTTCCACAGCGAGCTGCAATAATCGTCAAAATCCGCAATATCGGCAGTGGGGCTGTTTTCGGCTGCAAGCTGATAGGGCGGTTTCCAGCGTGTGATGTTTCGTTCGAGCTTTGCTATGCCTTTTCTGACTTTTGCAAGCTGTTTTTCCGACAGCTTTATGCCAAAATCAAACACCATCTGCAGATCGTGATAAACGCAGAAATTTATATACTTGTCAAAATCCGCTTTGAAAAGTACGCCGTCACCGATACCGCCGAAAAGCCTTTCGGACGCTTTATCATAATTTCCGTAGGATATTACCGTGCCGTTCAGCACAAGGTCGCAATGTCCTATAGAGCCTACTCCGTCGGCGCTGACGTGGATAAGAACGTGTATATCGGGGGTGTCGGCGCTTTTTTCGTAACGCTCCTCGTTTTGCAGTTTTTCAATATCTATCTCACGGGAATCAAGCCGCTCGGTATAGCTGCGCAAGGTTTTCAGCGGTATGAACGTGGTTATGACCTGCGGAAGCGAAAAGCGTATCCTGCGGCGGATAATGCCTTTGGCTTTATTCGGAGCGGCCTCACGGATAAACAGCCTCAGCTCGCCTGCACCGTAAATTATGCAATATAGTCCGATGACAACAAGCATACCCTGACTTCCCATAAGGGTGCCGAAAAGCATAATAATGCCGAAAACGGTAAAGAATATTCCCGAAAAAAAGTCATAGAACGCATCGGGAACGGCATTTTTAAGGGCTGTGCCGAAGTCGATGAATTTTACAAGGGCATTAAGAAAAACGTAAAGTGAGAATATAAACGACAGAAGCGCAAGAGTAGCGGCTGGAAAGAAAACGGATATTAGTCCTATTATAATGTTTCCGACACCGCTGAACACGGGCAGTCGCTGATGTCTTGCGTAGGCACGGATAAGGCGGTGGATACCGTTTGCAACGATAAAGATACCACCCAGCCTTGCGGCAGGCTCTACCACTATTCTTCCGTTTACAAGTACAAGTATACCGACAGTGATAAGTCCTGCGCCGTACAGGAGCAGCCACGTTATATTGAAGTTCTTTTTTATATTCGGCTTTACGGTCATAATATGCTTTTACTCCTTGAAATAAGGCAATAATCGGGGGTTTGTATTGACAAATGCAACACAAAATGATACAATAACAATCGCAACTTTACTGTGCGGTCGCGGGGTGAAAACCGTGAGGAAAGTCCGAGCATCACAGAGCAGGGTAGCTGTTAACGGCAGCCGGAGGCGACTCCAGGGCGAGTGCAACAGAAATATACCGCATTGTTTTACAGTGTAAGGGTGGAAAGGCGAGGTAAGAGCTCACCACGGGGCAGGCGACTGTTCCTGTCTGTAAACCCTATCCGATGCAACACCGATTGGTTTCGGGGGTGAACCGTCTGCTCGGCGGTCCCGATTTAAGGTGGCTTGAGGTCTGCGGCGACGCAGGGCGTAGATAGATGATCGCACACGACAAAACTCGGCTTACAGGTAAAGTTGCTATATGGATATTGTGCCGGCTCGAAAGGGTCGGCTTTAGTTTATAGAAAAAGTGTGTTTTTGAAATAAACTTCTGATTTATTATCCCTAACCCCAAGCCCCTTCCCCATGGGAAGGGGCTATATTACTGGGGCTACCGCCCCTAGCCCCTGTCGGGGGCTTCGCCCCTGCGACCCCATTTTTCAATAAACAAGAGGTTTTTTGTTTTTATAAAGCCGCTCGGCTATCGGGCGGCTTTAATCGTATTTACTTGCTGATTATCTTTTCGGCGGCGGAGGCAAGGTATAACGAGCCTGTTATCATCGCTATATCCTTTGTTCCCGCCTTGAGCGTTGCCTGCGATATTGCGCTGTCAAGGTCGGCGCACGATGTACAGCGTACTCCCTGCTCAATTGCAAAGCGTGTAAGCTGAGAAGCGGGAACACAGCCCGGCATAAAGCCGTCAACAAATATGGCGTCTTCAAAGCGGGGAAGAATTATTTTAAGGGCGGTCTGCCAGTCCTTGTTTGCCATCATTCCGACTACGGCGTGTATCTTTCTTTTGTCGCAGCTTAGCAGCTTTTCGGCGGCTCTCATTGCGGAAGGGTTGTGCGAACCGTCTATAATGCAGGTAGCGCCGTTCACGCTTACCTCCTCCATTCTTGCTCTGAGGGCGGATCTTTCAAGCCCTGTGAACACACTGCTGTACTCTATATTCAGTATACGGCAGGCCTCTATGGCGCACAGAGCGTTCTTTATCTGATGTTCGCCGGACATAACGAGGTGATAATTCATACCCTTGTACGAAAAGAACACATCGGTGATATCCATATGGAGCGTCTGTACTCTTGACATATCGGGGATAATTTCTTCACAGTTATACTCACGGCATTTGTCGTCAATGACACGCATTACCTCGTTTTCCTGTCCGGGAGCTACAACACACGGAATTGACGGTTTTATTATACCTGCCTTGTGACGAGCGATATCAGTAAGCGTTTCACCGAGAATATCGGTATGGTCGTAATCTACTGTTGTGATCACACTTACAACGGGATTTACGATATTTGTGCAGTCGAGAAGTCCGCCTATACCTGTTTCTATAACGGCAACGTTTACCTGCTCTTTGTAGAAATAAAGCAGAGCGATAGCGCACAGTATCTCAAACTGTGAAAAGCCGTCAAAGCCTGTCTGTTCGACTGCCTTTTTCACCTGCTCGCACAACAGTGCAAATGCCGGACGGGAAATATATTTGCCGTTCACCTGTATGCGTTCCTCGATGCAATCAATATAGGGCGATGTGAATTTTCCTACGCTCTTGTTGTCGGCTTTTACAGCGTTGCTTATATATTCGCATACGCTACCTTTTCCGTTTGTGCCTGCAACGTGAACTATTTTAAGTTCGTTTTGCGGATTGCCGAGAAGCCTCATAAGAATAACAAATCTTATAAGGTCCTTTACAGGCGTACCGGATTTTGTGAAAGAACCGACGTATTCAAATGCCTGTTCGTATGTCATGTGGGTTTCCTTTCGCATTTTCTTCTTTTACTCAAAACACAATCACTTCATAAGCGCAATAAAGCTCTTTGCCTTATTGACTATCAATTTATCATTATCATAGACAAGCAGGTTATGCGCCTGTCCTATACCTACCCAGCGGATATCCGAAATTTCTTCAAGCTGAGGGGTGTAATCATAATTTCTTGCACGAGCGACAAAATATACAACTTCCTTTTTTGCGTCCTTGCGTGGCGAATATGTAACTGTTTCTCTGAAGCCTGAGTCAATATAAACGTCTATGCCGGTTTCCTCTTTGATTTCACGTTTTGCGGTTTCTTCTTCGGTTTCGCCGTTTTCAACGTGTCCTTTCGGGAATGACCAGTAACCTGATTTAACGTGCTTTATCAGCAATATTTCGGTATTGCCGTGAAATTTTCTGTAAACTATTCCTCCGCAGGACTTTTCATAAGTCATCTGCTACGGACACCTCCTTGTGTCTGCCCTTCGTTTATATGGCGCAGTTATTTATAATTGTTTATATTATAGCACATTTTTCACTAAAAGTCTATAGCGGAGGAGTGTAAATGATTGTGGGATTGGAAAAAAGAGGTGGTTTTTAGTTGGTGGGTGTGTGAAAAAGCCACGGCAGTTGCCGTGGCTTCAGCTTGTAGAAAAAGTATGTTTTTTCAAAAGAAGTGCTTGTTCTCAATCCCTATCCCCAAACCCCTTTCCCCGGGAAAGGGGCTAT
>UQBC01000016.1 GCA_900539195.1 uncultured Oscillospiraceae bacterium | reverse complement strand
CGGCAGCGTCAGATGTGTATAAGAGACAGTTGTAGTATTACTCCGAAATTTATCTTATCACATTTTACAGAGCTTGTCAAGCCCATCACGAAATTTTTTTATAAAGGCTGACGTTGCTTGAAGAACGACCGATATAAACAACATTCTTATACTCACCGTTTGAAACATTTTTATTGAACAATCTGGCTATAGAGAGCTTAGTGGACTTATCCAGTTCGCTCCAACGTTCGTTAGTTAAAATCTGCGCAACGCTGAATTCGGTTTGTGCAGGATAGTTCTGAAGTTTCTCTGAAAATTCATTCCATACAAGCTCGAAGCTGTCTTTTTTTGGCATTACTCTGTCTTTTACATATTTCGAGATAGTAACCCCTTTATCTGCGACGATTGCTTGTAATTGCTCATATTCAGCATCTGTCAAAACAAACTGAACTCTTTTTGCCATTGTTGATCCTCTCTTTCGGAGTATACATAAAATATAACCACAGTATAGCATTTCAGCCTGCCTGTGTCAATATTCCTGTCCATATCAATGATAGTCCGTAATTTTCCTTTTATTATTTATACTGCTTTTATCGGGTTAATTCAGAACGATCTCAACTTATCGGTCTATGGTTAAAATATGAAACAAAACGAACCGTTATAAACGAGAAAGCAGAAGCAATACAGCATGGCTCCCCCGAAAACACGGTTCTTTTAATCCCTAAAGCAGCTGCGATAATTATCACACCACCGAAACTTCGATCAGGATATTTCCCTTAGCGTCCTCATACCAGGTTTCCCACGCAAAATACTTGTCCCAGCAATCGCACTCGCTGAAATCCATATATTCAGCATTGAATTCCTCCGCTTCTTCCGCCGGCACAAGCCAGCCGCTGCAATCGCTTGCAATCAGCCCGTTCTTCACCTGCTCGTGACCCTCTTTGCAATCAAGGAAAAACACGCAACCTTTGGTTTCAGCAGCCTGCTGAACTTTTTCCATAAATTTCTCAAATCCGAGCGGCTCTCTCGTTCTGAGTCCCGTCATCATAACACACCTTGCCTTTATATCAAAATAGTGTAATAATTATACCACCGCTCTGCCCCCAAGTCAACCGTGATATACAAAGACTGAGAGCCGCCCACTGTCCGTGAGCGGCTCTTTGCGGTACTCTTACATCTGGAGCGATTCTATTACCGCACCTACTGCCTTTATCGCCTTGCCGGTCGCTTTCTTTACGTTCTGTGTCTTGTTTGAGGTCATAGCCTTCGTTGCGGCAAAAGCGATACCGCCTGCTACCATTGCAGTGGCGGCACATATCATATTATTGGAAGTTTTCTTGCTCATTTTCCATTATCCTTTCATATCCGCCGTTTTCGGCTCGTTAATATATTATGTTTCTATCTCAGAAATATTGCAAGATAAATTTTACAAGGGCAGTTTCCAATAAGACCGCTTTTTGCAGTAAAAAATGCCATTCATACGGCAAACGATCCATATATAAATTTTATATCTCGACAATTCGGAAATTTTATGTTAAAATATAACCGATGTGTAAACAGAAAGGACGATTTTTAATGTCACAGCATAAAATAATAGCGGCTATCCATGACCTCTCCGGCTATGGCAGATGTTCGCTTTCCGTTATATTACCCGTTATCTCTGCTATGGGGATACAGGTCTGTCCGGTGCCGACCGCCGTTATGTCAACTCACACCGGCGGCTTTACCGATATTGCTATGGATGATCTTACAGATCATATTTCAGCCTGCTATAACCATTATGAAAAACTGCATCTGAAATTTGATGCGATCTACAGCGGTTTTCTCTCATCTCCGAAACAGGTAGATTGTTGCCTTGAGTTTCTTCAGGGAAACCCCGATGCGCTGAAAGTAGTCGATCCCGTAATGGGCGATAACGGAAAGCCCTACAGCACCTACACACCCGAACTTATCCGCCGTATGAAGGAGCTTGTAGACGCCGCAGATGTGATCACGCCGAATCTTACCGAAACCTGTATGCTCCTCGGTGAAGAATGCCCGCCTGTAATGTCCGTTTCACAGGCGCGCTCCTGGCTTGCACGGCTCAGCGACAAGCCAAGAATAGTGGTAATCAAGGGCGTTCCGCTGATCGACGACGACGGTCAGAAACTCTCAAATGTAGGTTTTGATAAGGAAAGCGGAAGCTTCTGGCGCATAGACTGGGATCATATTCCGGTACACTACCCGGGCACAGGAGATATATTCACATCAGTACTTACCGCTTCTCTTCTCAAGGGTGAAAGCCTGCCTATAGCGCTGAACCGCGCCACCACATTCACTGAAATTGCTGTAAAGACAACCTACAGCTACGGCACAGAGCCGCGTCTTGGCGTACTGTTTGAGGACTGCCTGAGCTGGCTTATGACAAACACCGTACTCAGCGACTACAAAAAGCTGTGATACAACTATTTTACGATAATTTCAGTTTATCAACAACCGCTTTGCGCATAGCAAAGCGGTTTTACTGTCATTGTAAAAAAAATATGCAGAAAAATTAAAAAAATTGTCGGAAAAGGGTTGACACGCACCGAATTATGTGCTAAAATATTATCTGTTGTCACGACACAGCAAAGCTGAAAAAAAGCAAGAGAGAAAAAAATTAAAAAAGTTTTAAAAAACTCTTGACAAGCGGTTTTGAATATGATATAATATAACACGTCGGTTGACAAAGAAACTAATAAAAACAAACAAGCTGGTGTAGCTCAGTTGGTAGAGCAGCTGATTTGTAATCAGCAGGTCGGGGGTTCGAGTCCGTCCACCAGCTCCAATTTTTTCTTTAATTTAATATGGGAGTGTTCCCGAGTGGCCAAAGGGGGCAGACTGTAAATCTGTTGCGTTTCGCTTCGGTGGTCCGAATCCACCCGCTCCCACCAAACCCGTAAGATTTTCTTACGGGTTTATTTTTTGTCTTATAGATAAATTTATCCACCTTGCCTTTCATCGCAGGCAAGGGGGAATCGTAGAAATCATTCTTCAAGATATTTCAGAAAATCATCAAAAATCGCTCTGTAGCCCTGCTCGTTTATATGCAGACCCTCTATTGTATACTCAGCTTTCAGTCTTCCCTGCTCATCCTTAAGGTCGTCGTTTATATCTATATAGTGCTGACTGTGCTTTTCCGCAAGCTGTTTTACAAGTGCGTTTGCCGCTGTAATCTTTTCGTTTGTACGGATTTTCAGACACTCTTTCATATTCTCAGCGGCAGCTTCATAGTTTACAGGATAATATGCCATAAGGTAAATTTCTGTTTTCGGCAATCGTTGTTCTATCGAGCTTATAATGCTGTCATAGTGTTCCATTATGCGCTCCATAGGTATTCTTGAATCGCTGAGATCGTTTGTACCTATATTTATAAACACCCTTCTCGGCTCAAGCTCGAACACACAGGTATCAAGCACCTGCATAAGTTCATCCGTGATATATCCGCCTATAGCACGATTATACACCGTGATATCAATACCTCGTTCGCTGAGGAATCTGTTCACAGGGAACATCTCCATAAGAGAAGATCCCGTCAGTACGATCTGCCCTTTTACAGCCTTCTTATTTTCTTCTTTAAAATGTTCAAGCTTCATTTCTTTATCTGTCATTGTATTTTCCTCCCTGACGTTTATATTACATATATAATATCACGGTTAAGCTATGCCGTCAACCGTTCTTGAAAAACTTTTGCCGATATGTTATACTTAATAAATACGGCAAAATCATTAAAACGTTTAAACTGCCTTAACACTCCGGTTATAGAATAATTGTCAAAATGTACAGAAAGGAACGATCAATGGCTGACAATAACGATAAAGATATGCGTGAACTGCTGAAACTGAAGCAGGGACTTATCGATGAAAAAGACAGCAGTATCCGTGAAACCGGCTATGACGTAAGAATGGCGCAGACGGCGGGAGAAAAGACAAAGAATTTTCTCTGGTATCATAAGGCTATGATTGCAGGCGGTATCGCTCTTATTATATTGGCTGTAATAATATATCTTGTCTTTTTTGTCAAGAAGAAACCGGACATCACGATATACAGCGTCGGTAACTATGCGATGTCTGTCCGCACAAACTTTGAAAATATGATGGCACAGTACACCCCCGACTTTGACGGTAACGGCGAACGTAATATTACCATAGAGCAGGCAGTGCCTGATAAATTTTTAGGCGATACCGAACTTTTCAACGAGGTTGAAAACGGAAACTGTCAGATATTCATCGGTCCTGAAGATGAAATGAACAGTATATACGACAGCTATTCATCCGTATCGGACAAACCGGTTTTCGCCGACCTCGGCGAGATAACAGGAGAAAGCGGTTATATGATTGATATCCGTAATACGGCATACGGAAAAAGGATGCAGCTGTTTTCAACGGCTATCTATGTTGCGGTACGCCGCACCGATGACGAAAGTCAGGAACACGCAATGGAATTTGTGAAAAATCTTCACGACGGAATTTTCTATCAGCAAAGCAATTAAAGAAAGGCGGCTTTATGTCAAAAGAAAGCGATGAAAAAAGAGAGCTTCTAAAGCTTAAGCAAGGAATTATAGAAGAAAGCGACATAATTGAACAGGACGTTCACGAACAGCCTGAAGAACAGACAACTGTCAAAAAGATAGACAATTTCTTTTATCGCAATAAGTGGTTTGTTGTGGTCGGCGTATTCTTTGCCGCTCTTGTGGCATTCTTTACTTATCAGATAATCACCAGAGAAGACCCTGATCTTACTGTAATGCTTGTAATATCCGATACAGATAAAGCACCCGGACTGTATCAGAAAGTAAACGATATTGAGCTTGCGCTTGAGCAGTACTGCCCCGACTACGATAACAACGGTTATGTTCACGTTGCGGTATATTTCATTGACCTTACAAAGAGTTCTGACAGCCAGTATGTACAGTCAAACACCGCTAAGTTCTATGGCGAGATACAGCGCGGTGTAGCAGAACTATATATCTGCGATGAAGATATTTTCACTACCGAAAAAGCACCGGAAGAATATGACCCGTCGCAGGACTATATAGATACAGACGTTTCATATGAAACAATGTTCGCCGACCTTGGTGAGGCGCTCAATATGAGCGAATACAACGGAAAGCTCAGGATACCTCTGCGCAGCACAGAGTTTGCCAAAGACGCAAAGTGGGAAAGTTCCTGTCCCGATACACTTGCTTTTTCTGTACGTCTTGAAAAAGAAGGTATGATAAGCTACAAGAATTCAGCTGAATATCAGAAACGTGCAAAAGAAGTGCTCGCCAACATAGTTACCGATAATAAAATAAATCAGACTTCCGACAGCACGTCAGAATAAAGGAGCATACAATGGATTATTATTCAAAATCTGAAAGACAACCGTTATGGAAGTTACTTTTATCCGGTTTTCTGTTTATGGTTTTCGGAAATTTACTTTGCACGATTGTCACTATTTCAACAGCGCCGTTCATGAACTTTGATTTCTTCAAGGTTATAGTATTTATACTCACACTGTGCATTTTCTACTCTCTTATGTTCACGGCAGGCTACCGCGACGGCGACAGAGAACAGAAATATGTAAGACTTCATAAAGCAGAACCGCCCAAGGAAAACAAATGGGTTCTTATAGGCGTGATACTTATGCTGATAATGTTTGTTCCGTCCGTTATACTGATTCTTGACAAGCTGTGCGGCTGGTACTTTGATATGACATTTTTGCACAGGATAATTGATGGTCTTGTCTATCCGCTGTCGCTTATGCTTGTTCCCGAAAACACTATCGATTCAACCGGCGTATTCGTACCGTTCATATATATGTTGTGCTATGCCGGAATACCGATCGCAACTCATCTTGGGTATTATTTCGGATATACGCAGAAATTCAACAAGGACGATATCATGTATCAGTAAAACTTCATATTACTTCTATGTTCCCGGTACTCCTGAAGTACCGGGATCTTGTTATTTAATCAGCCTGTCAGGTTGATTTTTATCTTTCTTGACTGTATAATGATATCATACCGCAAAAAAACGTCGGGGGGAGAACACAATGACATTACAACAGCTTAAATATGCAGTAACTGCGGCGGATAAAGGGACGATGAGCGAAGCGGCAAATTCGCTTTTCATCGCACAGCCCAGTCTGACAAATTCTATAAAAGAGCTTGAAAAAGAACTCGGCATAACAATTTTTCACCGCACAAACAAAGGCATTATTATTTCAAATGAGGGAAACGAGTTTTTAGGTTACGCAAGACAGGTTCTCCAGCAGATGAATATGCTTGAAGAGAAATATATAGATAACGGAAACCACAAACAGATTTTTTCCGTATCTACTCAGCATTATTCCTTTGCCGTAAGTGCCTTTGTAAACCTTATCCGTACATTCGGCAACAAGAACTATGACTTTACTCTGCGTGAAACGGAAACATACGAGATAATCGAAGACGTGAGCAATTTCAGAAGCGAAGTCGGCATACTCTATCTGTCAGACGAAAACGAGAGCGTTATAAGCAGAATTATCGAAAAGAACGGTCTTAAATTCGATGAGCTGTTCACAGCCAGACCGCACGTATTCATAAGCTCGCACCACCCGCTTGCTTGCCGTGGGGTAATACTTCCCGATGAGCTGAAAGAATATCCGTTCCTGTCATTTGAACAGGGAAATCACAACTCGTTTTATTTCTCGGAGGAGATAACCGGAGGAGTTGAGCACGATATGACAATTAAGGTCAGCGACCGTGCTACACTGTTCAATCTGCTTGTAGGACTGGACGGCTACACAATATGTACCGGAGTAATCAGCACGGAGCTTAACGGAGAGAATATCATTTCCAAGCCTCTTATGATAGACGAATACATGCGCGTCGGAACTGTAACGCGCAAAGGCATTAATCTTACAAAGCTCGGCGAGAGCTATATAGATTTTCTCCGCTCCCACATCTGATATAGCTTAAATCTATATCAAACCGAATTTTATTAGTATTTTACAATTGCAACTTCCTTTGGTATAATCAAGATACAGAAAACAACAAACCATAACAAAACTATAACAAACCAAAGGAGATCAAAAAATATGGCACTCAGAACACCTTTCAGATGTGAAAGCGTAGGTAGCTTTTTACGCCCCGAAAAATTAAAGCAGGTAAGAAAAGACTATGAAAACGGCACTATTTCGGCACAGCAGCTCAAGGCTGTCGAGGACGAATGTATAACAGACCTTGTTGCAAAGCAGAAAGCCGCAGGTCTTCACGCAATTACAGACGGCGAATTCCGCCGTGCTACATGGCACCTTGACTTTATGTGGGGATTTGACGGAGTTGCACACAAGAAAACAGAAAACGGCGTTCAGTTCCACGGCGAAGCGGCACTCATTGACGACACATGGCTTACAGGAAAGATCTCAGCAGGAAGTCACCCGTTTGTTGAGCATTTCAAGTTTGTGAAGCAGTTCGAGGATGAAAAACACATTGCAAAGCAGACGATCCCGGCACCGGCTCAGTTCTTCCAGCAGATGATAATTCCCGCAAACATCGAAACAACAAGAAAGTTCTATCCTACAGACGATGAGCTTATAAATGATATTGCCAGCGGCTATAAAAAGGTTATCAAGGATCTGTACGACGCAGGTTGCAGAAACATACAACTTGATGACTGCACATGGGGCGTTCTGGTAGCCGAGGGCAGTGTTATACGTTACGGCGCAGGCGCCGATTTCCGCTCCATAGCACAGAAGCTGTTGAAAGTCAATAACCTTGCCGTTGAGGACAAGCCCGACGACCTTATAATAAACACCCATGTCTGCAGAGGCAACTATCATTCGGCGTATTTCAGTGCAGGCGCATATGACCCTGTAGCGGAAATCCTTTTCGGAAAAGAAAACGTCAACGCTTACTATCTTGAATTTGACGATGAGCGTTCAGGCGGATTTGAACCGCTGAAATATGTAAGCGGGGATAAAAAAGTCGTTCTCGGTCTTTTAACCACAAAGTCGCCCGTTCTTGAGGACAAGCAGGCGGTAATTGACAGGATACACAAAGCGGCTGAAATTATACCGCTTGACAGACTGTATTTAAGTCCGCAGTGCGGATTCGCTTCATGCGAAATCGGCAACAAGCTGACAGAAGAACAGCAGTGGGCAAAAATCAAACTTGTAAGCGAAATCGCAAAGGAAGTCTGGGGCGAATAAGGTTTCTCCTAAACCACACACATATAAGAAAACGGGCGTGATTTTTCACGTCCGTTTCTGTCTGTCCGTTTAAATGAACAACTATTATATAATTACTTGACATCCATATGCCGACAACCATGCTCGCCGCAGGTATGCGCCGTACCGTGATCGTGTTCTCCGTCATGGTGCGAGCAATGAACCGCAGGGTTGAAATCAAGCGTACCGCAAAGCAGAGCTTTTACTGCCTCGTCCGCACTGCCCGTAACACCGCCGTACAGCTTTATGCCGGCGCTTGCAAGTGCATTTTTTGCACCCTCGCCTATTCCTCCGCAGATAAGCGTGTCGACATTGTTCAGTTTCAGAAAGCCTGCAAGCGCACCGTGTCCGCTGCCAAGCGTCGGGATTATGCTTTCGCTTTTAATTTCGTTATTTTCCGTTTCATACACCTTGAAAGCTTCGGTGTGTCCGAAATGCTGAAAAACCTGTCCGTTCTCATAAGTTACTGCTATTTTCATCTGTTCCTCTTTTCTGCCGTAAAGCTGTTTGTACGATATTTTTCAATGATTGTGGTCACATTTTCTGCACTGTATCATTGACGTATCGTTTTCATTCTTATAGTATGCTCCCGCCCATATGCATATGCTCTGTAACATCGGGACTACCGAAAGTCCCCTTTTGGTAAGCGAATATTCTACCCTCGGCGGTATTTCGTCATATGATTTTTCTGCTGACGAGTTCGTTTTCCGTAAGCGATTTTAAAGCCGCGGCAAGCACAGCGTCCGTAACATTACCGAGTTCTTTACGCAGTTCGCTGTAACGCAGTGTTTTTTTAGCGGCAAGCACACAGATAATGCGGGAGTTCCATTTACCTCCGAAAACATCAAGTCCATATTCAAGCGGACAGCGTATATCCGGTCTGTACATATGCTCACCCCATTTTCTCCTGTAACTATTATACTGCTTTTGATATGACAGTGCAAGTTACTATGTAATTTAATAGTAAAAAACCGGACGTTTTTATCAGCGCCCGGCTGTTGATATTCATTTTGCCGCAAAAGCGTTTATGCCTCTTTTAAGCCTTTCAAGTCCGTCTTCAAGCACCGAATGCGGGCAAGCGATATTAAGCCTTAAGAACAGATTTCCGTTACCTCTGTATGCTGTTCCTGCGGAAAGATAAAGTCCTGTTTCTTTTCTTATAAATGAAGCAAGCTCCTTGCTGTTATCGGTTACTGCCGATACATCAAGCCACATAAGATATGTAGCGTCACTGTGCAACGCTTTCACATTCGGAATGTTCTCATCGAGATAGCGATACACCGTCTTTTTGCTTTCAGAAAGATATTCATTAAGACTGTCAAGCCATTCTCCGCCGTCCGTCAGCGCCGCAATTGCCGCCGTAACCGAAAAAACATTCGGTTCGGCGCATTCATCTGTGTTTATCGCTCTCCATACTTTATGGCGAAGCCTTGGCGACGGAACGCTGATTGCTGCCGTCTGAAGCCCTGCTATATTAAACGCTTTGGTCGGAGAGATAAGCGTAATACTGTTGTCCCTGCAATCGTCATTTATGCTTGCAAACGGAACGTACTGCTTTCCGGGCTCGGTTATGTCGCAATGTATTTCATCGGATATAACCGTAACGCCGTGTTTTTTGCACAGTACACCGACCTTTTCAAGCTCTTCCCTGCTCCATATTCTGCCCGCAGGATTTTGCGGATTGCAAAGTATCATAAGCGTTGTCTGAGGGTCGGCAAGCTTCTGTTCAAGGTCGTCATAATCCATACGGTAAGCATTATTCCCGTATATCAGTCGGTTTTCAAGCACTTGTCTGCCGTTGTTCTCAATACAGTTGCAGAAAATATTGTATACCGGTGTCTGTATCACTACCTTCTCGGCAGGTGTAGTTATTTTGCGGACTATCGATGATATAGCAGGAATCACACCTGTGCAGAACATCAGTCCGTCTTTATGGAGTTCTGTTCCGTGACGGTTTTTCCACCATGAAATATACGCATTGTACCACTCATCGGGAATAATCGTGTAACCGAATATACCGTGTTTTGCTCTGCGCTCTATTGCCGAAGTGATGCACGGAGCGGTTTCAAAATCCATATCCGCAACCCACATCGGAAGTTCACCGTCTTTGATATCCCACTTGAGTGAATATGTACCTGAGCGGTCGCTCACTTTATCAAAATCAAATTTCATAACAAAATCCTTTCATATTACCGTATTAACAGACATTTTTGCCCATATTGTAAGCTTCATCAAGTGCAGAATGTCCCGTTATAGATGCAGGAGCGTCAACGCCTCCTGCAAATACCACGCCTGCAAGGTTCGCCTTTTCAAAGCAGTCTACCCAACCCTCTACTGCTTTTACTGCACCTTCATTGGTATAAGGCTCATCCTCAGCCGCAGTGCTCAGAAGATAAACATCCCTGAACTTATATTCTCTCGAAAACAGTGAATTTGCCCTGTCAATAAGCGTTTTCATCTGACCGCTTACGCTGTAGTAATAAACAGGAGTTGCCCAGACGATAACATCTGCGCCAAGCATTTTCTCGGTTATTTCGTTTGCGTCGTCATCGGTTATAACGCAGTGTCCGATATTCTGACAAGCCATACAGCCTTTGCAGAATGTGATTTTCTTATCGGTAAGACAGACCTTTTCCACGCTGTTACCGCCGTCCTCTGCACCCTTTATGAAGCTGTCGGCTAAAATATCCGAGTTGCTGTTCTTTCTGAGTGATGTTGATATTACAAGTACTTTTTTGCTCATTTTGATCTTCCTTTCCTGAAATGCGCTTATGCACACCCTTTTGAACCTTTACCGCCGCAGTTATCACGGCATATTATCGTTGTTTTTGAAGGATCTACCTTGTCGGGTTCTATTGTAAGTTCTCCTATCGAATCTGCGGTAATTCTGCCCTGAGAAGGATTGAGCACGCTGTCTACACTGCCTGTGATATCGGCATTTACTGACGAATACTCAAATGCAAGCGTTGTATTGAGCAGTTTGCAGTTTTTCAGCGTTAAATGCTCAATGTAGCAAAGTCCCTGCAAGCTTTCGATCGTACAGTCGATAAGCGTCAGATCTTCCGCATTCCAGCCGAGATATTCTCCGGAAATGAATGAATTTCTGACAGTTATATTCCTGCTGTTCCAGAATGCGTCCTTGCTGAGAAGTTTTGAATTGCTGATCGTTACATTTTCCGCACCGTCAAAGCAATAGTTTCCGTACAGCGTAAGTCCGTCTATGCGCATATCCTTACAGTTCATCGCAAAGTAATCGCCTTTTGCCAAAACCTTGTCAATCTCTACATTATTGCAGTTCCAGAGCGTTTCTGCGGCATTTGCAAAAGATACGTTTTCAAGCATCAGTCCGTTACAGCGGCGGAAGTTCTTCGGAGCTTCGATAAGGCAGTCGCTGACTTTTATATCATCGGTGTACCACACGCCTGCCCTCGCATTTTCAAACCACGTTGTATTATTTACAGCGATATGCTTTGAATACCACAGCGGGTACTTCCAGCGGAACATACAACCGTCAAGCTCTATATTGCTACACTCTTTGAGCGGCGATTCGCCGTCGGCAAATATCGAATCCTTTATCGACAGGTCACACAAGCCGAACAGTGCACGCTCACCGGTAAAATATCCGCGTTCAATATTTTTCATATCGGCACCTCTTTTCTTTCTGTCCTGTCTGTATTGTATCACATGGAGTTCACTCCAAGTCAAGTGGGATTTAAGAAAAAAGTCGGAATATCTCCGAAATTTCTACTCCAAACCGCTTAAAAACGTAAAAATTCAGCTTGACAAACACCGCTCTTTGTGCTACAATAATTATCCAAACAAACGGGGCCGTAAAGGTTTCGACGGGGATTGTGAACCCGGCTAAGCACGCAGAGATCGCCTTATCTCTTTAAACGGGGCATTTTTAAAATTAAACGCAGACAATAGATCTGAATTAGTAGCTGCCTAAGTGCGCTACCGTCCTTGTAGAGAGCGCTGTGGCTCTATAAAGGGCGTCGACTAACAGCCAATGTTTTCGGTGAGAGTCCTGTAACCGTCAACACATCAAAGGACTACCGGACTTCTATCCTGTGAGCCGGAGAGGAGAAAGGGAATTTCAAAAGACTTCACTAAGCGTGTAGAAAGGTTGGCGGATCGGTTTTCGGACAGGAGTTCGATTCTCCTCGGCTCCACCATTTTTTCCACGCTCATATATATGGGTGTGGAATTTTTTGTGTACGGTAGTACAAAACGCATAAAAATTATCCCACATTTTCCGTACCTGACAGCACTGCCCTGACACCGCCGTAATTATAATATAATCACTTTTGACTTTTAAATCCCGATATGCTATACTGAACTTGAAAACCGGAATTATTCCGGCTAAAGATTTAACGGCAGATAATATGTATTTTCACGCATCAAGGAGAAAGTAATAAATGAAACTTTTATTCAAGCAAAGATTATTCTCATGGTTTGACAGCTACGACATTTATGATGAAGCCGGAAATACTGCGTTCGTTGTAAAAGGTGAGCTTGCATGGGGACACCTGCTCCGTATTTATAACTCCTGCGGAAAAGAGGTCGGATACATTAAGGAAAAGGTGTTTACCTGGCTTCCGAAGTTTGAGATGTATGTCGACTCTCGTTATGTCGGCTGCATCAGCAAAGAGTTTACATTCATAAGACCCAGATTCAACATTGATTATAACGGCTGGAATATAGACGGCGACTGGCTTGAGTGGGATTATAACATCCGTGACTGTACCGGTCGTTACATAGCTTATGTATCCAAAGAAATCTGGAACTGGACAGACACCTATGTGCTTGACGTACAAAACCCACAGGACGCATTGTACGTTTTGATGCTGGTTCTTGCCATTGATGCGGAAAAATGTTCAAGAAACGACTGAATTTAATACGAATAATCACAATTACCGAATTTATTTCAGTGAAAAACGGCTTTTATCACCTCCGTAAACGAGCTGAAATCAGTCAATGCAGTATTAGCAGATTCGACTGTCAAAGCCCCGATTTGTTCGCAAATCGGGGCTTTTTCTTTTACCTACAGCCGAAATTCCGCACAGTGAAGCCATTTGGTTAGTATAGAATAACCATTTTTTCCTTGACTACACTTTCCTGCCGTGCTATACTTATATCAAATGATTAGCTATATCTAACAGCTGTATTATTTTTACATCTTACAACATCAACATTGCCTTGAAGATTTTAAATACCTGCCGTTTTTGCGACAGGTCATATTTAAGCCTGCAAAACCGCATTTTCCGACATAATATGTTATTTTTTAAGAAAATGCAATATGCAGACACATTAACATATAATTTCTGTCACGGAGGACTTGTCACAATGACAATGGACGAATTAAAACCGGGAGAAAGCGCCTATATTGAAACGGTCGGAGGCACCGGTGCTTTACGGCATCATCTGCTTGATATGGGGCTTACACCCGATGCTGAAATAACCTTGCAGAAGGTTGCGCCTATGGGCGACCCGGTGCAGTTTGAGGTGCGTGGTTATGAACTTACGTTACGACTTGAGGAAGCACGCAAGGTAACAGTAAAGAATGTACATGAAAAAGATAACACGCATAAAGCCGCAGGCACAAGACGCAGTGACACTCCGCACCCCGGTGTCGGCGAGCTTGCCCAGTACGAAAAGCTGAAGCTGAAACACGGAGTTGTGCTTGCAAAAGGCGCACCGCTTACTTTTGCTCTTGCGGGAAATCAGAACTGCGGTAAGACAACTTTGTTCAATCAGCTTACAGGCTCAAACCAGCACGTTGGCAACTTTCCCGGAGTAACAGTCGACCGCAAGGACGGAACTATCAGAAATCACCCCGAGGCGACAGTTACGGATCTTCCCGGTATATATTCCCTGTCACCGTATTCGAGCGAAGAGATAGTGACCCGTGACTTTCTTCTTAACAATAATCTCAGCGGTATTATCAATATAGTTGACGCATCGAATATCGAACGTAACCTTTATCTTACCATGCAGCTGATGGAACTCGGTATTCCTATGGTGCTTGCCCTCAATATGATGGACGAGGTAAAAGCAAACGGCGGTTCTGTCCATGTAAACGACCTTGAACGTATACTCGGTATACCCGTAGTGCCGATATCGGCAGTTAAGAATGAGGGTATCGATGAGCTTATCGACCACGCAATACATATCGCAAGGTATGGTGAAAAGCCTGCCCGTATGGACTTCTGCGCTGACAGTGATGTCCCTGACGATCCTATCGCCGCAGTACACCGCTGTATTCATTCTGCGGCAACGCTTCTTGAACCCGAAATCAAGGCGGCAGGACTTCCAGTTAGATTTGCCACAACAAAACTTGTTGAAAACGATGAGCTGATAAAGGAAAAAATCACGATCCCGGAAGAAAAGCATGACGCTTTCGACCACCTTGTTTCCATAATGCAGCAGGAAACGGGCATGGACAGAGAAGCGGCACTTGCAAATATGCGTTTCACGTTCCTTGAAAAGCTGTGCCGTGAAACAGTAGTACGTCCGCACGAAAGCCGGGAGCATAAACGCAGTATGGCAATAGACCGCCTGCTAACAGGCAAATATACCGCTGTCCCCTGCTTTTTAGGCATAATCGCTTTGGTTTTCTTCCTGACTTTCTCTGTTATAGGCGCAGCGCTGTCAGACCTTATGCAGATAGGCATAGATTATCTTACCGGGCTTATCGACAGCGGGCTTACCTATCTTGAAATAAATCCCGTTGTACACTCGCTTGTAGTGGACGGAATATGTGCCGGCGTCGGCAGTGTACTGAGCTTCCTGCCTACTATAGTAACGCTGTTCTTCTTTCTGTCTATTCTTGAAGATACGGGCTATATGGCACGAGTTGCGTTTGTAATGGACAGGCCGCTCAGAAAGCTCGGTCTTTCGGGCAGGAGCTTTGTTCCTATGCTGATGGGATTCGGCTGTTCAGTACCAGCAATAATGGCTACAAGAACATTATCGAGTGAACGTGACCGCAAAATGACAATACTTCTCACCCCGTTCATGAGCTGTTCCGCAAAGATACTCATATATACAACCATTGCGGGTGCGTTCTTTGAACCGCAGTACCGCTGGCTTGTACTTGTAGGACTGTATCTGTTCGGAATAATCTGCGGTATTCTCTATTCGCTTATACTTAAAGTAACCGTATTTCACGGTGAACCCGTACCGTTTGTAATGGAACTGCCAAACTATCGTCTGCCCGGAGCAAAAAGCGTCTGTCAGCTGATATGGGAAAAAGCAAAGGACTTTATACAAAAAGCGTTTACCGTGATCTTTGCCGCCTCTATCGTTATATGGTTTTTACAAACGTTTGACATCAGACTCAATGTTGCTGACAGCACCGAAAACAGCCTGCTTGCAATGCTCGGAAGTCTGTTCGCCCCGATATTCGCACCGCTCGGATTCGGCGACTGGAGAGCGTCTACTGCACTCATCACAGGTCTTACCGCAAAGGAAAGCGTTGTTTCCACCCTCACTCTTCTGCTCGGCGGAGATGTTTCGCAGATACAGACGCTTTTCACACCGTTCACGGCTATCGTGTTCCTTGTGTTCACACTGCTTTATACTCCGTGCGTTGCCGCTATCGCAACGGTAAGACGCGAACTCGGAAGCGTACGTTCAGCCATCGCAACAGTACTTATACAGTGCGGTATTGCCTGGGTAATGGCATTCCTAGTCCGCTGTGTCGGAATGATTTTCGGTGTTGCATAAGGTAAAATTATGGATGAGATGAATATACCGAGCATTATTCTGCTTGTGCTGATAGTAATCGCTCTCGTGCTTGTAATCATACATATTATAAGAAACGGCGGTTGCTCCGGCAACTGTCCGGCGTGTAAGGGCTGCAACAATTGCAGAAAAAGAAAAAAGTAAAACATATACCGAAAGGCAGAGCCGAGGCTCTGCCTTTCGTATTTCTATCCGGTTATTCTTTAATAAAACTGTAACCGTTGTCTGTCTTCTGCACGCTGTAAAGTTTCAACTCAAACCTGTATTCCTGCGGATAACAGTCAAGGATACCGATTTTGACGATTCCTACACGCAAAATATCTCCTTCATACACACCGACTACATTCGGCAGGTAATGATCCATTGACTTATCAAGAAATTCCTTATCATTATTCACAAGCTCTCTCAGCTCGCTGTTGATCGTTTCATCTGTACACGGTATCTGATAATTGCACAGTTTCCCGATCATCTCGTTGTATTCTTCATCACTCAGACCGTTATTGATTATATCATCGTATGTGTCCTGATAGCAGTACAGTAAAGAATAGTCACAGCGATGCTCAACATACATTTTCTTGTCAAGCCGCTCCGATGACATTGCAACATAAGGTTCAAGCTCATCTGTAACCAGTCCGCAGGTCGTTATCGGTCTTTCTTTTGTCACACTGCATCTCAGTCCGTTTTCGGTATTGATGAAAACGTAATAGTCAAGCGAAAAACTGTAGCTTACCGAATCAATCATCTCCGGAACAGCGACAAAGCAATATATCACACTCGGATCAACATTATCATATATAAGCAGATACTGACCGAGTTCAACACTGTGAGGAGGTTTACCTTTTTCACCGAGCCCATGATCTTTCGATATACAGAGTTTGCCGTCAACTTCCGCATAATAATACGGTATAAAAGACTTGAAATCATCATAATCAAAGCCTGTGTACAGTTCGCTTGCCGCATTATAAAAGCCTTTCATATCCGAAAAACCGAAAAATTCCGGATCAGCCTCGAAATATTCACCATTTATCAGATTTTCCCGCGTGAATTTCTCTATATCTTCCGATGTTGAAAGATCCTTTGCGCCTTTAATCGCATAATATCCCGAACCGAAATCCACGATATTATCAAACAACCACTGTCTTTGAACCCTGTCGATAATTTCGTTGCCTATCGCTTCATCGGTACATAATTTAAAATCGTCAAAACCGTTTATAAAATCGAATTTCACGGTGCTGTCGTCACTATGATACGGTCCGTATTGCTTGCCTATTTCCGCCCAGAATTCCTTGTCGTTACGCACCTGCGCTTTTAAGGTATTTATATCGGGATATATCGTATTATTATCGTTTGCGGAACTGTTGTCGGCGTGTGATGTATTTCCGTCCGCCTTGCTTCCCACGTCCGAAACATCGGATTTGTTGTCATTCACTCTGCTTGCGGAAGTATCGTCAGTGCTGACAGCACCCGATGAACTGCCACTGACAGTGTAATCAATACCGTTGCCCTTTGTTACAAAGTGTACGCCGACTGCCGCCGTTCCGACAACCAATACTGCCGCAGCCGCTATCGATGTATAACGAATAACCTGATGTCTGAAATCCGTCTTTACCTTACTGCTTTCTTCTATACGTCTGAAAATATCTTTTTTCTGCTTTTCCGTAGGATCGATTTTCTCAAATTCGTTTCTGATGCTCATACTATACTCCTTTCCGAGCTTAAATGCTCTTTTAACTGCTCTCTCGCTTTCTGCAGCCGTGAACGCACCGCCGATGCGCTGATATGAAGCATATTGCCGATTTCGCTGCTGTTATAGCCGTCGCAATAGAACAGATACACAGGTATCTTAAGTTCATCGGGGAGCTTTGACAGTTCGACCATCACATCGCTTACAACAGGTGTGTCGTCAAAACCTTTATTATGTCCGTTCAGCTCTGTACGCTTGTTTATCGTCCTGAGCATATTCTTGCAGACATTTGAACAAACCCTTATAAGCCACGCCTTTTCATGCTCGGTGCTTTCAAAGTGTTTTTGCTTTTCGATAAGTTTCATAAAAGTATTATGTACTGCGTCCTCTGTATCGTGAACATTTCTGAGGTACATAAAGCACACTCTGTACACTGTGACAAAGTGCCGCTCATATATTTCTCTTATATTTTCAGAAGAATAATCCGACATAAAACCTTCCCCCGTTTCTTTTTCCGGTCGAAAATGTACATCTTCATACATAATACACGCCGGCAGACGCAACTGTCCATAGTTTTCTTTAAAAATATAAAATTTTTTATACAATATCGAGCAACTTAGGCGACAGATGAAAAAAGAGACGGTGTTTTTGTAACAAATGACGAAAAAGCGTCTGTTATATTGCCTTTTTTGTTCGATAGTGATATAATTAATATTACTATAAATATGTATCCTACGAAGCGGGTGCAGAATCGAGGTTCATTTATGAAATCCATAAGCAAGAAAATGACACTGTTTACGGTTTTGCTGGTGGTCATTTCACTTCTGGTAGCGACGATTGCATCGGTGGCTATCATCTATACCACTACAAAATCACTCACTGAGCAGACGCTCACAGAAACGGCTATAGTTGCGGCCGACAGAGTTTCATGGGAACTCAAGGCAATACAGAATGTTGCTATACAGGCGGGCTGCAACCCCAAACTGTCATCGGTAATTTATACAAATACGCAGAAACAAAGAGAAGTCGATACAATAGCGGCAAACTTCGGACTTAACAGAGGTGCGTCGATCGACTTTGAAGGTCATGGCTCCAACGGTGTTGAATATGCCGACCGTGCTTACTACAAAGCCGCTATGGAGGGCAAGACTACTATCACAGAGCCTATAATAGGCAGATCCAACGGTAAGCTCAGCGTTATCATAGCCGCTCCTATCTGGAATAACGGCGAGCTGAACACTACAGTTGTCGGCTGTGTATACTTTGTTCCCGACGAAGAATTCCTCAACGATATCGTCCGCACACTGAAGATCAACGAAAACGGTGCGGCATATATCATAGATAAAAACGGTAATACCATTGCCGACTTTGATATGCAGCTTGTAAAGGACGGCGAGAATATACAGAAAATTGCTGAAGAAGACACAAGCTATACAGCACTTGCACAGGCGCACGAGAGAATGGAAGCCGGTGAAACAGGCTTTGCAGAATACACATCGGGCGGTATATCAAAATATGTCGGCTATGCTCCTATTTCAGGTACAAACGGCTGGTCAATCGCGGTAACAGCTCACAGCGAAGACTATATGGTCCACTGCTTCAGAGGACTTATCATACTTGCAATAATATGTGCGGCATCTGCCATAGCAGGCGGCATGATTGCAGGCATTATCAGCCGCAAGATCGGCAAGCCCATTAGACTTTGCGCAGAGCGTATCGAAAAGCTCTCCGAGGGTGATCTTACAAGCCCTGTACCTATGGTTAAATCACACGATGAAGTCAAGATACTCGCAAAGTCTGCCGCAAAGGTAGTAAACGAACAAAATGCTATGATCAGCGATATCGGCAATATCCTGAGCAATATGGCTCATGGCAACTTTGATGTGCACAGTAAAGATGCCGATAATACATACCGTGGCGATTACAAGGTACTTATTGAATCTGTAAGAGATATCAACAGAAAGCTCAATGATACTTTAAGCCAGATAAGCATCGCAGGCGATCAGGTATCCAGCGGTTCACAGCAGGTATCTGCAGGCGCTCAGTCACTCGCTCAGGGTGCTACCGAACAGGCGGCATCTGTAGAAGAGCTTGCCGCTACTATCCACAATATCAATGCTCATATTGAGGCTACAACGGAAGATTGCCAGAAAGGCAGACAGCTTGTTGACGAAACAGCCGAGTATATAGGTGCGGCAAACGAAAAGATGAACAGCCTTACAAGTGCTATGCAGGATATCAGCGATGCTTCGGCAGAGATAAGCAAGATTATCCAGACTATCGAGGATATTGCGTTCCAGACAAATATTCTTGCACTCAACGCCGCAGTTGAAGCCGCAAGAGTAGGTGAAGCCGGCAAGGGATTTGCCGTAGTTGCCGACGAAGTAAGAAACCTTGCAGGTAAATCTGCCGATGCGGCTCATGATACGACTGTTCTTATCGAACGCGCAATTGCCGCTGTTGAAAACGGTAACAATATCACAAATGAAACCGCTCAGGCTGTATCAGAGGTTGAAGCAAGATCGGGCGGTGTCAGCGATATAGTAAACAAGATTGCAGGTGCAAGCCTTGAACAGACGGATATGGTAAAGCAGGTCAATATAGGCGTAGAACAGATTTCAAATGTTGTACAGACAAACTCAGCTACAGCTGAAGAAAGTGCTGCCGCTTCAGAAGAACTTTCAGCCCAGGCTCAGACTCTTCAGAAGCTTGTAAGCCGCTTTACTTTCAGACAAGAATAAACAAAAATATAACGGATAACCAAGAAATCCCCGCACAGAAAACACTGTGCGGGGATTTCAGTTTGCACAAACAGCCTGCTTATAAATTTAGCTTCTGATTTATTGCCCCTATTCTCTTTTTGACGGTCTGAAGGCTTTGCAATTTTGCAACTGTGATCATTGTTAATCGGCGCATCGTGCAACGACACAGACAGCAGGTTTTATGCACAGCGAATATCTGCAAAACAAACAACATTTGATGGCATTTTTCCGGCAAAGATAATGTCTTTTCAGCAGACCGCAACAAAAAACCACGGCACTGAAACCGTGGCGTGTTATATAATTACCTTGCTTATTTTATATACGGGAGCATGATTTTCTTTAGCTCGTCAATAGTTTCTTTCTTCTGATTCGTGCTGTAGCTTGTATCGGAAGAAAACAGCAGGTCCACAATGGCTTTTACCAGATCGGTTGAGCTTATGTTATCGATTGTAAGCACCGGAGCCGCATTCTTATCTATCATTTCAGTTCTGAAAAGAGAATGGTTGTAAACCATATCGTCAATGATCTTCTCTTCATTTTTCTCTTTTTTGAGTTCTGTGTTCAGTCTGAGCAGTTCCCTGCTGAAAGCGGACATAGTTCTTGCAGGCGAAGAAAGCTCCGTTTCCGATGTAAGGACAAGCGTTACGCTGGATTCGTTGATTGCGTAAACACTGAATTTCTTACCGTCTTTTCTGAATGTGATACCTGCATTGCACTTATCGACCGCAGTGCTGAAAATATGGTATTGCTTTTCTATCTCAGCCAGATTAATATTACAACTGCGATTTGCAGGAAATGATTTAAACATATACGTTGTCATAACAATATCCCTCTCTTGTTCCGACGCTGATTTTATTCTAATTATAACGTTTTTTTGGGTTTATGTCAATTAATAATATTTTTATGCTATTCATAAAAATTCCGATTGACATTTGAACGCTATTGTGCTATAATCCAGTTAAAGTGTTGTGCATGTAGCATGTCATAATCATTCTATTTTAAATGGAGGTTAACTACTATGTATAAAGAAGAGGCAATAGAACTCTTCACCGAGTATTTCGAGGATTTCAATGTCCGCTACAGATGGATCCCCACACCGGCAGACGTAAATTACGAAGAACTTTCTTTTGTTACAAACGGTATGAAAAATAGTCCGGGCGAGTTCGATGAAACGACTATCGACTTTGGTACAAGCAGTATATCGGCTCGGTCCTACTACAACATAATGGGGGAAATAATTGTCTCATTAAATCCCGAGCGGTTTTCTGATTTGCTCCGCCTAATAAACTTCATAAATCAAGAAATAGACCATTTAACTGCAAAATCATATATCAACGGTTTCGAAGAAGAACCTCAGGAAGCAATATTTTCTCCGGTCATGGCAGTTGACGACAATTTCAACATAAAATACTCACTCCTAGTAATGAATCATACGCTGGAACACTTCCCCACTGAAACGATTCAGATGATCGTCAGACTCATTCCGCTGTATCTGGACGCCCTGGCTCCGGCTATATTCAGTGTCATTACCGGTAAAATGAGCCTAAAGGAAGCAATGAAAAAAGTAGAGCAGGTAAATAAACGAGGTATATGCGTATATGACGCACCACCGACCGACAAGGAGAACGATGAGGAGGACGATGAATGATAAAAGTAGATGATGAATTTAATGGAACTGACAGAGAGACTGGTACCGAGCCGTTACATAAGAGATCAACTCAGTAAATACGGCTATCAGCTAAGCGATTTAAATAAAGCGACTATGCTATGGAACGCCGATACGCTTATGCTTTCCTATAGTGAAAATCTGTCGGAATTAAAGAAGCTTTGCGAAAGTACAAATGACGACCTTCTGAAAAAGCAGATAGGACAGAGATTGGACTATGAAAGCAAAAAGCTTGAACGCATCAAAGACGATTTTTCAGGTCAATTTATATATGTTTTTGAAGAAGATGAATTCATAATGTTCACGGGTTATTTTACTGATTATGAAACAGCCCTGTGCCATGCGAATAAGTGTATATCAAAGCGCCATGCTCCTTGTACGATATATAAGAAAAAGCTTGTAAACCGCAACGATGCATCAGCTGTAAATGCCCGGTTGCAATTTCACGGTAAACCCTTAAAGCTGACTGATATCAACTGAATCAAGCAGAAATGACCTACGTTTTAAATAACGGGGGTCATTTTTATATACCGCCGATAAGCAAAACGTGTACCGGTTTCCGGCTTGATTATGCCGTTTGTCGCTTCACAGTTATCTGTTACGCTTCCGACAAGAGCAATGTAATCGTTGTAAATAAATAGCTTTTAGCTTATCCGTGCAGATGCTGTCATAGGCGCGGTTAAAAATATGGACGTTCTCGGTAATGTAGGGTAAAATAATGCACAGCATATGCACAAACGCTCTACTATAGCGCATATGTACCAAAAAACGTACACATATATCTATAAAACTTGCGTAAGCCTATCAAAAATGTTACAATTATAAAAGTACTGATATGTAAATATGAATGGAGATCAATTTATGAAACTGATTCACTTATCCGACCTGCATCTCGGAAAACGAGTATACGAATATTCAATGACAGAAGATCAGGAATACATTCTCCGTCAGATAATCGGAATTATCGACAGCGAAAAGCCCGACGGCGTAATAATAGCAGGAGATATCTATGATAAATCCGTACCTCCGGCAGAAGCCGTCACGCTGTTTGACAATTTTCTGAGCGAACTGTGCAGCCGCAAGATAAAAGTTTTCTGCATAAGCGGTAACCATGATTCCCCCGAAAGAATAGCGTTCGGCTCAAAAATAATGGACGGCAGCGGAATATATATGTCGCCGGTTTATAACGGTGAGGTTCTACCCATATCTGTGCAGGACGATTACGGAGAGGTAAATATTTATATGCTGCCTTTTCTCAAGCCTGTTCATGTACGGCACATATTCGATGACGATAAAATAGTAACATATAACGACGCAGTTTTCCGTGCAGTAAAAGAAATGAATATTGATACGGATAAACGTAATATACTTATTACGCATCAGTTTGTTACCGGGGCTGTACGGACAGAATCGGAAGAGCTGTCGGTAGGCGGTACGGATAACGTTGACGTATCGTTATTTGATAAATTCGATTATGTTGCGCTCGGACACCTTCACGCCCCGCAGAACTGCGGAAAAAGCACTGTAAGATACTGCGGTACTCCGCTGAAATATTCGTTTTCCGAAGCTCAAAACAAAAAATCGGTAACAATAGTCGAAATGTCCAAAAAAGGTGACACGACTTACCGCACCGCAGAACTTGTACCGCTCCGTGATATGAAAGAAATCAAGGGTAAATATTCTGAAATAACAAGGATGGATTATTACTTCGGCACAACATTTCAGGAGGATTATCTGCACATCACACTGACGGACGAGCAGGACATTCCGGATGCGGCAGGGAAATTGAGAGCGATATATCATAATCTGATGAAGCTTGATTATGATAATCTCCGCACAAGAACAGACAATACTGTGTCGGCTGTGAACAACATTGAACAAAAAACGCCTATTGAACTTTTCGCTGAATTTTATAAACTGAGAAACAACGACGAAATGAGCGAAGAACAGAAAGCTTATGTCAAAAAACTGATAGAAGAAATCTGGGAGGAAAACTGATGCTGCCAAAAAGACTTACCTTATCGGCGTTCGGACCTTATGCCGACAAAACCGTTCTTGAGCTTGACAAACTCGGAAACAAAGGTCTGTACCTTATAACGGGTGATACAGGCGCAGGAAAAACCACTATCTTCGACGCTATCACCTATGCGCTCTACGGCAAAACGAGCGGCGCTAACAGAACGCCCAAAATGATGCGTTCAGAATACGCAAAAGCAGAAACTCAGACTGAAGTGGAATTTCTGTTTTCATACAACGGAAAAGATTATGCCATAAAAAGAAATCCCGAATACGAACGTCCTAAGACCCGTGGCGAAGGATTGACAAAGCAGGCGAAAAGCGTAACATTGAAAATGCCGGACGGAAGAATAATCACAAAAGAAGCCGATGAAACCATAAAAAATATAATCGGCATTGATTATGACCAGTTTGTACAGATCGCCATGATCGCACAAGGCGATTTTCTGAAACTTCTTCTTGCGCCTACAAACGAGCGGCAGGAAATACTCAGAAAGCTTTTTTCAACAGGAAACTACCAACGTCTTCTTGAAAGAATGAAGCAGGATAAAGCGAAACTTGAAGAAGAAAGAAGAACGCTTACAGAACGTCTCGAAGTTAATCTGAAACATATAACCGCACATGGCGACGATGAGCTGTGCGTTGCCATAAACGAGGCAATTTCCGCAAACATAGCAAACGAAGAATTTATCACACTTATAAGGAAACTCTCAGAGCGTGACGCAAAAGAAATTGCAGACTGCGAACGAAAAAAAATCGAAATCGAAAACGAACTGAGCAATATAACAGTCACACTCACAAAACAGAACGAACGTGAGGGTTTATTACAAGATATAAACCACCGTACTTCTGAACTTGCAGCAAATAAATCGGAGCTTGAAAAAGCTATAACAATCCGCAACGAACTCTCGGGATATTCCATAATCACCGAAGAAAAGAAGAAAAAAGTCACCCTGATTACCGAACAGCTTGCAAAATACGATGAACTTGATAAGCTGTTTGCTGATATTCAACAGCTTTCGGAAAAAATGAAAAACGAAAAACAGCGTTCCGAAGAACTGACAAATAATAAAAACAGTTGCAAAATCGAACTCGAAAAACTCCATGCAGAAATGAAATTGCTTGAAAATGCGGGTGAAAACAAGCAGAAACTTGAAAATGAAAAGGAAAAAGCGTCACAATGTAAAGACAACCTCAAAGATCTGCTCGGAAAAATAAAAGAATATAATTATTCACAAGAGCATCTAACCGTTCTGCAAAACGATTATCAGAAGCTTTCGGCTGAAAGCGAAGAACTGAGAAAACGCTATAATATGATGAATAAAGCCTTTCTTGATGAACAGGCGGGAATAATCGCAAAAACTCTTGAGGACGGAAAACCTTGTCCGGTATGCGGCTCGTTATCTCATCCCTGTCCTGCCGAAATCTCTTGCAGCGCCCCGTCAAAAGACGAACTTGAAGCGGCAGATAAAAAAGCGCAAATAGCAGAAAAAGCGGCCACAGACAAAAGCAAAGAATGTTCCGAAGAAAAGTCATCCTGCCGTGAAAAAGAAAAAATCATTCGCCGGACTGTGGCAACACTGTTGAATGAAGCAGTATCAGAAGAAATAAATATATCCGATACAGAAAGCCGCATCAACAGGGAATATGAAACAAACTTTGCAAAGATAAAAGTTCTTGAAAAAGAAATTCAGGATGAAGAGCGCAACATACGCCGCAAAACCGAGCTTGAAAAACTTATCCCCGACAAAGAAAGCAACATCGACATACTTACCGTCAAACTGAATGAAACTGAAAAACAGGTTGCGGAGGAAGCTGCTTCATACAACGAGAAAAACGGGCAATATCAAAAAGAAAAAGAAAAGCTTGAGTTTGCGGGAAAAAATGATGCGCAAAATGAAATAAAAGACCTCGAAAACTACATTCTGGCTATAAAGCAGAAAACAGAAGAAAATGACAAGCGATTCCACGAATATGATACAAATGTAAAGTCGCTTACACAAAATATCGAACAGCTTACCGACCGTCTGAACAAAATCGCAAAGGAAGACGTATCAGAGCTTATTTCAAACCGGAACAGCCTTACGGAAAAGAAAAAAGAATGCGAAGATAAAATTCATATTCTGAAATCCCGCAGAGAGAATAACGAAAAAATTATTTCCGATATAGAATCGCTGTCTTTCGACATTGAAAAGAACAGGCATGAGCTGACAGTAAAATCATCACTATGCAATACTGTAAGCGGCGATATAACCGGTAAAGAAAAAATAAGCCTTGAAACGTATATTCTGGCGGCATATTTCGACCGTATAATAGCAAAAGCGAACACAAGACTTATGAATATGTCAAACGGACAGTATGAACTGAAACGGCGTGAAGAAGGCGAAAAAAAATCAAAAAGCGGTCTTGACCTTGATATTGTCGACCACTATAACGGTACAGAACGTGATGTCAGAACGCTCTCAGGCGGCGAATCGTTCAAAGCGTCACTGTCGCTTGCACTCGGTCTGTCGGACGAGATACAGTCAAGCGCCGGAGGTGTAAAGCTTGATACAATGTTTGTAGATGAAGGCTTCGGGTCGCTCGATGAAGAATCGCTGAGAAAGGCGATAGACACTCTTATGTCACTGGCAGACGGAAACAGGCTAATAGGTATAATCTCCCACGTTTCAGAGCTCAAAGAACGCATCGATAAACAGATAGTGATCAAAAAACAGACTAACGGCGGCAGTACCGCCGAGATATCGTTATAACGCAGTATCGGGCATCGTTTTTCGGTGCCCGGTTTTGTTTATGATAACTGCTCGTTTGTTTTCTGCATTGCAATAATAAATCAAAAACCGGGACAAAACGGATTTTTTCTACAACGGTCAATACATTTTAATTAACACCGTGTTTATAATATAGTATTAAACTGTTCCTGAAAGATGCAAATGCGACAAATTTGCAAATATGTCTTGACATCGGCAACCGATTAAGGTATAATATTAAATTGCATAGGCGCAAGACAGGCACACATCGGTGCCGAGTAATAACAGGAGGAAGAAAGAAATGAAAAGAACATACCAGCCTAAGAAGCTCCAGAGACAGAAAGAACACGGATTCAGAAAAAGAATGTCTACAAGAAACGGACGTAAGGTTCTCGCAAGAAGACGTGCAAAGGGCAGAAAGCACTTAAGCTACTGATTCTGTCAATGAATGAGTATGCAAAGAAATACGTCTGCATAAAAAAGGACAAGGAATTCAGATTCCTGTTCAAAAAAGGTGACAGTATTGTTACCGATGCATTCGTATGCTACGCAAGGGAAAGCAAGAGGCGGGTAAACCGCATAGGAATCGTTACAGGCAAGAAGGTCGGCAATGCCGTAAAACGCAGTCGTGCCAGGAGAGTCATAAGAGAAGCGTTCCGCCTTATTGAACCCCTGCTCCGTGAAAAGACACAAAAAAGATACGACTTTATTTTCGTTGCAAGAGCAAAAACTCCTGCGATGAAATCGACAGAGGTATATCTTCGGATGGAAAAGCAACTGCTGAAAAGATATGCCACACCGGCGAATAATCAACCGGACAAAATACAAAAATAAAATGAAATATGTACTTTTATTTTTCGTAAAGATATACAGAATGACTTTGTCAAAATGGCTGCCTCGTTGTTGCCGCTTTACTCCGAGCTGTTCGGAATATGCGATGATCGCACTCCGCCGCTTCGGTGCGGTAAAGGGCAGCTATTTGGCTATACGGAGAATTATCAGATGCAACCCTTTTTCTGAGGGCGGCTATGACTATGTACCCGAACAATTTTATTTTTTCAAAAGGACCAAGCCGTAATATCGGCACTACTAACGGAGGGTGATTTCCATAGATTTCTTATACACCATAATCGGTACGCCTCTCGGCTACATTATGTGGCCTATTTATCTTCTTTTACAGAATTTCGGTTGGGCGATACTGATATTTACTATTATAGTCAAAATAGCAATGCTGCCGCTTCAGATAAAGCAGCAGAAGAATATGGCGTTTTCTCAGCTGTTTGCTCCCAAGGTAAAGGAAATACAGCAGAAATACCGCAACAACCGTGAAAAACAGGCAGAAGAAATGCAGAAGTTGCAAGCACAGGGCTATAACCCTGCCGGCGGTTGCGGACCTCTTGTTCTGACAATGATAATACTGTTCGGTGTCATCGACGTTGTATATAAGCCCATGACACACATGGAGCATTTAAGCTCGACAGATATATCAAGCACCATCACAGTTGCAGAAGAAACAGAGTATGCGAAAATTTTCCTTAACGAATACAACAAGCAGGATGCCGAGCTTATTTTAAAGTACAAGAACGGCGATAAGGATGCAATTTTCATTTCAGAATCCAACGACGGTGCTCAGCTGACGCACGAGTTTAAGGATGACGAGAATTTCAAGAACAATTACGCCGATAAGGATCCTAAAACAATCAGCACGGCAGACAGAGAAACCTACGGTTCATTCTCTGCCGAGCAGTACAGTGATTTAACAGGTGATAAGTCAAAACTTACAGCTGAAACAAAGAACAGACTTGCGGCTGTTGCAGGCAAGTACAAGGGTATGCAGAAAGAACTGCTTGCTTTACAGGTTTACGAGCAGTATCCTGACACATTCAAGGAAAGCTCAATGCTCTCTGATGATGTCAAGACAAGACTTGATTCTCTTTCACACAATATGATGTTCTGCGGTCTGAACTTCGGTTCTACACCTAAGCTCGCTTTTGAACCGCTGATAATCATACCGATATTTGCATTTATACTTTCACTTGTTCAGACTGTACTTTCACAGTACATCAGCAAAAAGAACAATCCCGAGATGGCTAACGCGGGCGGTGCGGGTATGAAGGTAATGCTTTATATCATGCCTTTATTCTCACTGTGGATCTCGTTTAGTGTTCCCGCAGGCGTAGGTTTCTACTGGGGTATCAACTATGCACTCGGTATAGTTCAGACAATAGTTCTCCAGAAGCTCTACAGTCCCGATAAGCTGAGAGCCGAAGCTGAACAGAAAATGAAGGAAAGAAAGCTCAAAGACAGACAGGTTACAACTACAGCTGTTGTAACAGATTCCGAGAGCGGCGAAGAAAAAACCGTAACAAAGACAGAAACGCTTTCACAGAAGGAAATCAACAGACGTAAGCTGGCGGCAGCAAGAAAGGCTGACGCTGAGAAATACGGCGAAGAATACCACGAAGAAGACGACGATTGAGAATCGCCGGAAAGGACAGACTTATGAAAAAGATATATACAGGTAAGTCGCTTGACGAACTCAAGGCGCTTGCAATTTCGGAAATAAAAGAACTCGGCGTTGATGAAGCCGATATAAAGATAACAGTTGTAGAAGAGCCTGTAAAGAAGCTTTTCGGTAAGAAGGGCGATTACAAGATTGAAGCCGAATATGAAGCTCCTACAGCCGTTACAGCAACAACTGATACAGCATCAGCCGAAACAGTAACAACAGATGCTCCCGCTGAAGTTTCTGTTGCAAAAGACGCTGACCACACCGAAAAGGTAGCTATGGCTGCCGCTTATCTTGAAAAGGTTCTTACCGCTCTCGGCGTTGAGGACTTCAAGGTAAACATAATCGAAAAAGATGATATCACAGTTCTTGATATAGTAGGCGAAAAGCTCGGTATCGTAATCGGCAGAAGAGGCGAAACACTTGACTCTTTACAGTACCTTGCAATTCTTGCAAGCAACCGTCATGATGAGCCTTACTGCCGTATCACAGTTGATTGCAACGGTTACAGGGATAAGAGAGAGGAAACTCTCAAGTCGCTTGCAGAGCGTACCGCTAACAAGGTGCTCCGCCAGGGCAGACGTGTTACTCTTGAACCTATGAATCCTTATGAGCGCCGTATAATCCACAGCAAGGTAGCTGAGATTGAAGGCGTATACAGCAACTCTATCGGTGAAGAGCCTTACAGAAAGGTCGTTATTTCAGCTTCTCAGCCCCACAGAGATAACAACAGAAGAAACGACCGCAAGGGCGGAAGAAGAAACGGTAACGGCGGGAACCGCTCATACAAGCAGAGCACGGGCTTCTCTACATCTTTTGAAAGAGAATACAAGCGTTCACAGACTGCTGTTGAAAATACTGCGTCAGATGCAGGCGAATTCTCTAAGGAAGCGGTTGAAACAGAAAGAAACGCTACGCTTTATGGCAAGATTGAGCTTTAAGACTTGCAGAAATCAACGATTTTTCAATGGTTTTTATGCAATTTTGAATTTTCGTGTAGGTAAACTTTCAAAATTTGTGCAAAATGACATATTGACAAATCAGCCGACATAGTGTATTATAATAACTGTAATCAGAAACGAGGACGTTTTGAGGAATCAAAGCGTCCTTTTCTTATTTTTTAAAGAACATCTAACGAAAGTAGGAGGAAAAGGAAAATGGCAGAGAAAACTTATGATGTAACGGAGCTGTTCGGCTCGGACGTGTTCAACGAGGCGGTAATGAAAGCACGCCTTCCTAAGGCTATATTCAAAGAGCTTATGAAGGTAATGCACGGTGACGCAGAGCTTACACTTCCCATTGCCGAAGTAGTAGCAAGCACAATGAAGGACTGGGCAGTAGAAAAGGGTGCAACACATTACACTCACTGGTTCCAGCCTATGACAGGTATCACAGCCGAAAAGCACGACAGCTTTATTTCACCTGTTGGTGACGGTACAGTTATTATGGAGTTCTCAGGCAAGGAGCTAATCAAGGGCGAGCCTGATGCATCATCGTTCCCCTCAGGCGGACTGCGTGCAACATTCGAGGCAAGAGGCTACACAGCATGGGATCCCACATCATATGCATTCATAAAGGATAACACATTATACATACCCACAGCGTTCTTCTCATACTCAGGAGAAGCACTTGATAAGAAGACGCCTCTTCTTAAGTCAATGGACGCTGTATCAAAGCAGGCATTAAGAATTTTAAGACTTTTCGGCAACACCACAGCAAAGAGCGTTGTTGCTACAGTCGGTGCCGAGCAGGAATACTTCCTTGTTGACAAGAAGACATACGATAAGAGAAAAGACCTTATCTTCACAGGCAGAACACTTTTCGGTGCGGCACCTGTAAAGGGACAGGAGCTTGAAGATCACTACTTCGGCGTTATCAAGCAGAGAGTAAGCGACTATATGAAGGATCTCGACAAGCACCTCTGGGCTCTCGGCGTTTCTTCAAAGACAAAGCATAACGAAGTTGCTCCCGCACAGCACGAATGTGCACCTATCTTTGAATCCGCAAACCTTGCGGCTGATCACAACCAGCTTATGATGGAAATGATGAAGAAGGTCGCTCTTGAACATGATATGGTATGCTTGCTGCACGAAAAGCCTTTCGCAGGCGTTAACGGTTCAGGTAAGCACGATAACTGGGCTCTTTCAACAGATGACGGTCAGAATCTTCTGAACCCCGGCGATTCTCCTATGGAGAACGCACAGTTCTTAACATTCCTTGTAGCTATCATCAAGGCTGTTGACGAATATGCTGATCTGCTCAGACTTTCAGTAGCAACTGCCGGCAACGACCACAGACTCGGCGCTAACGAGGCACCTCCCGCTATCATCTCAATCTTCCTCGGCGAAGAACTGAACGATGTAATCAATGCGCTTGTTGCAGGTACAAACGTAGAAGCAAAGCACGCACAGTTTGATATAGGCGTAACCTCACTGCCCAAGTTCCCCAAGGATACAACAGACAGAAACAGAACATCGCCTTTCGCATTTACAGGTAATAAGTTTGAGTTCAGAAGTGTTGGCTCTTCACTCAACATTTCAGGTCCTAACATAGTACTTAACACAATTGTAGCAGAAGAGCTTGAACAGTTCGCCGATGAGCTTGAAAAGGCTGACGACTTCAAGAAAGCTCTTAAGGAGTTGCTCGTAAAGACAATAAAGGAGCACAGCAGAGTAATCTTCAACGGCAACGGTTACGATGCCGCATGGGTAAAGGAAGCTACAGAGGTAAGAGGTCTGCCTGAGCTCAAGTCCACGGTAGACGCACTTCCCCACTTCCTTGACGAGAAAAACATCAAGGTATTCACAAAGCATAAGGTATTCTCAGAAGTTGAAATGCACTCAAGAACAGAGATTCTGCTTGAAAACTACAGCAAGACAATCAATATAGAAGCTCTTACAACAGCAGAAATGGCTACAAAGGAGATTCTCCCCGCTGTTATGGCTTATGAGAAGCAGGTATGCGATGTACTCCTGTCAAAGAAGAACGCAGGCGTTGCATACAACCTTGAACAGTCTATCGCTAACAAGATCGATTCTCTCGCTGAAAACCTCAACGCTAAGATTGCTGAGCTTGACAGCGTGATTGTAAAGGCACAGGGTATCTCAGACGTTTATGAAGCTGCTAAGTGCTATCACGATGAAGTATTCGCTACAATGCAGAGCCTGCGTGCTGTTGCAGATGAGCTTGAAACGATCGTCGGTGAAAAGTACTGGCCCTTCCCCACATACGAAGAGCTCCTGTTCAACGTATAATTATAGAGATACGTTTTATAAAACGGCTTAGAGGGGTTTTAACCCTTTAAGATAATCTGCACCCTTTTCCTATGGCTATGGCACTTCGGTGTCATAGCCTCTTTTCTTTGTGTAAAAAATATCGATGATAACTATATTTACCGATTTTTCGTCATATTTTCACATTATACGCTTTACAAATCGTTAAAAATGGGGTATACTGTAACAGTCAGGATCACATATACGAAAGGAATTTTAAAAATGACCGAATATAACGACATACTTTACATTGTAGTTCCCTGTTACAACGAAGAAGCTGTACTTCACGAAACCTCAAAGCGACTTAAAGAGAAGATGACAGCTCTCATAAATGAAAAAAAGATTTCCGACAAGAGCCGTGTTTTATTTGTGGACGATGGCAGCAAGGACAAAACCTGGGGGATAATTGAAGAACTCCACAGCAATGACGATTTATTCTCAGGACTGAAACTCTCACGCAACAAGGGACACCAGAATGCTCTTCTTGCAGGACTTATGACGGCAAAGGATCTTGCGGATATATCCATATCAATGGATGCGGATCTGCAGGATGATATAAACGTGGTTGACCAGTTCGTAGACAAATATCACGATGGCTGTGACATAGTGTACGGCGTGCGTTCATCGAGAAAGACGGATACTGTTTTCAAACGTGGCACTGCCGGAATGTTCTACAAATTCATGAGGTTGCTCGGTGTTGATATAATCGACAACCACGCAGACTACAGACTTATATCAAAGCGTGCTCTTGAAGCTTTATCACAGTTTAAAGAAGTCAACCTGTTCCTCAGAGGTATAGTAAAGCAGATAGGTTTCAAAAGTGATATTGTATATTATGAGCGCAGTGAGCGTTTTGCAGGCGAATCAAAGTATCCGCTTAAAAAGATGCTTGCTTTTGCGTTTGACGGTATAACAAGTTTCTCGGTAAAGCCGATAAGACTTGTAACGGTTGTCGGATTTTTAGTTTTCCTTGTCAGCATAGCAATGATAATATACACGATCGTGCAGACTTGTCTTGGAAATACCGAGGCAGGCTGGAGCTCGCTTATGTGCTCGATATGGTTCTTAAGCGGACTGCAGATAATGGCGCTTGGCATTGTCGGTGAATATATCGGAAAGATTTATACCGAAGTAAAGGCAAGACCGAAATACATTATAGATAAATTTATAAACAAGCAATAAGAAAAGAGCCGTCGGACAGGAAAAGACCGATGGCTCTTTGATTTACTTCTTCTTTGAAATTACTTTTTTCAGCTTTTTCCCGCCGTTTTTAAGCGAAGGGAATGCCTTGTAAAGACGTTTATGCTTTGCTTTAAGCTCTGACAGCTTTTCGTTAAGCTCGTTTATGCGTGCTGTAAGCTCTTCTCTGCGTTCCGAAGCATTGCCCTTTTTAATTCACTCAAGCGTTCCGCATTGCGCTGTTTTGCACCGTCTGAGGCGGTTTCAAGCCTTGCTTTGAATTCATCGGCTTTCTTTTGCATTTCTTCCGGGGTGATTCCGTGTTCCTTTGAAAATTCTACCGCCTGCGAAGTCTTATCCGATAGTCCCGAGCCGATCGAATCAGAAACGGCTGTAAGCTGTTTTTCAAGCTCGTCTATAAGCCTGATTTCGTTCCTGAGCTTTTTTACTTCCGGGAAGGTCAATATAACATCGGTGATTATTGCCGCATAGAACAGGCACAGTGCCGCTATGCCGACAGGCTTCCAGATAAGCCCTACGGCAAAAGCTATCGCAGGCTGTACCACCTTCATTATAAGCAGGCACGCAAGCCCCCATACGACAGTAAACTGCGGACAGATATATCCTCCGATGTTGAACTTTTTATTACTGTAGTCCCACCAACACCTGCCGAATATCTTGTCCAGCACAAAGCCTGTGATAAATTCAAGCACAGTGGTCAGTACGGCTGAGCCGACAAACAGCAACAGCCACGAATCCTTTATCGGGGTCAGACATACGATGACGATTATCAGCCCGAAGCCGTATATCGGGCAGTATGCACCGTGGAGCATACCACGGTTCACAAATCTTCCGTGCCGTATTGTTGCGAATACTACTTCTCCGCACCACCCGGCAAACGAATATATCATAAAATAGAATAAAAGGTTGTAAAAGTACTCCATTATTACCTCACAGTTTTTATTATGTCACAGCTGTTATTATAACCTTTTTTCACCTGTCAGTCAACGTAAGCAGTAACAAAAAGCTCCCGACATCAGATCGGGAGCAGATATGTTGTGCGATATTATCAGTTGCCTCTGTTGTTCAGAAGTTCAGACAGCTCCGAAAAAGGATCGTCATCTGACATTTCACCTGCGTTAGCGGGTGTTTCGGGGAAAACAAGAGATTCTGTCAGAGAGTTCTCAACCTTATTATCAGAACCTGTATCTTCTGTCGGAGTAGACGCAAGTACAGTCTTTGCAACAGCCTCATCGGATGTTACCATAGAATGACCTGCACTATCCTTAAAGCAGGTAGCGATAACTGTGATTACCATCTCATCGCTGAGAGAGCTGTCAAGGTCAACGCCATGAATAACCTGTACATCGGGAGCGGCAGACTGAGTAAGGAGCTGCATTACCTTTTCAACGTCGTCAAGAGGCGTATCCTCAGACATTGTGAGGTTAACAAGAAGCTTTCCTGCATTCTTTATCGATGTTTCGAGCAGGGGGCTGTTTACAACCTCTGCTACAGCGTCTTCTGCGCGTGTATCACCTGAACCGTGACCGATAGCCATATGAGCGTCACCTGCGCCCTCAAGGGTTGTCCTGACGTCCTCAAAGTCTATGTTGATAACACCATCATGAGTGATAAGATCCGAAATGCCCTTGACTGCCTGATAAAGCACGTTATCTACCATAGCGTAAGCCGCCTTGATAGAAATATTCTTTTCCTTTATTGAAAGCAAACGCTGATTAGGTACGATGATGAGCGCATCAACATACTTTCTCAGTTCTGCGATACCCTGCAATGCAAGGTTCATCTTGAATTCTCTTTCAAAATCAAAAGGCTTTGTAACAACGCCGACTGTAAGTATACCCATATCCTTGGCGATCTGAGCGATTACAGGAGCCGCACCGGTACCTGTACCGCCGCCCATGCCTGCGGCTACGAATACGAGAGAAGCGCCCTTGAGTACTTCTGCTATGTCATCGCTGTTTTCCTTTGCAGATTCTGCGGCTACAGGAGGCTTTCCGCCTGCGCCACGACCCTTTGTGGTCTTTCTGCCTATCTGTACACGCTCCATTGTGTTGCCGTCCTTAGACTTAAGGGCTGCTACATCCGTGTTTATTATGATAAAATCAACGCCTTCAACGTTGTTTCTGACCATGTTCTCTACTGCGTTTCCGCCGCCGCCGCCAACGCCGACAACTTTTATTTTGACGTCACGCTCAAACTCTTCATCATCGAAATCAAAGTTCATTTTTTGCATTCCTCCGTATAATTTACAGATAAAACTGTCTACTATAATATTTTAACAGATTCTTTTTATAATTGCAAGCGTTTTGCTAAAAAATATCATTATAATTTGAGCAGCGCTTATAATTTACCACAATATCTTGGGTTTTTACCTCTGTTTCGCCGAATTATAACGCTCGGTTATTCATAATACTCATCAGGAGATGTTTCGGGAACAGATTCGGGTATGTTTTCAGCTTCTGTCTCCGGTGTGGTTTCGGGTTCCGGCTCAGGTTCCGGCTCAGGCTCAGGTTCCGGCTCGGGCTGTGCGTCCGGTTCCGGCTCAGGCTCAGGAGTAGTTTCGGATTCGGTTTCAGGAAGCGTTTCCGGTTCTGTTTCGGGCGGTGCCTCTGTTTCCGGCGGCATTTCGGTTTCGGGTGACGCCGTTGTTTCAGGAACAGATTCAGTCTGTGACGTATCACTGCCGCCTGAAGTATTATCGTCCTTGCTTGTTTCGTCCTTACTGCCCGTATCGTCATATTCGGGTCTGAATGTAACTTTCATATTATATGAGTTTTCGCTCAGCTGTGAAAGAACAAGCACACCCTTTTCACCGTCAAACTCACCTTTATCTATAAGATTCTTTGCTACTGTCAATTTAAGTTTTGCATCGGTCGTATCACCAAGTTCAAGCGTCAGCTTGTTATCATAGCTCAGCTTTATATCATATATGCTTGACATATTGATTGTCTTTATATGTTTGCTGATCCCGAGCTCTCTGCACAGATCAATAAGCGTGAATACGCTGTCATATTTCTGCTGTGCCTCGTATTCGTTTTCATCGTCAATCTCATCGTATGTCTTTACAGCCCTGAGAAGCTTTGAAAGCATATTGCGGCTGCCTTCGTCCGTTACCGACAAAAAGTCACCGGACTTTGCATATTCCGGATCGAATCCGAGTACAACAACGCAGTTCTTATCGGGTGTTTCAAGCTCTGCGTCCATTATTCTGCCGTTTTCACTGACAAGATAATAGCGGTCGTTCTTTTTGATGTTTGCCACCGCAGTTGCGGGATTCAGCTTAATTTCAAGCGCACAGGTGAAAATGTTGCGGCTGACCTCGACCTTATCAACATAGGGAAGTCTGTCGATAAGACGCTGTCTGACCGCACCGACGTCCATAAGTATAAGATTGTCGCCGACATTAACTCCCGTTGCATCTATTATCTGCTGTTCTTTGTATACTGTGTCGCCTGTTATCCTGTACTTTGAAAGATTGAACAGTACGGTTGTCGACAGCACTGCCAGTATTACCACTGCCAGTATGCCGAATATAATATAATATACGATATAGGCAGAAAGACGCTTTCTGCGTTTTCTTTCGCGTGTATCTTCCTTTGACCTGGGCTTATTGCGAAGTACGCGGTTCTGGATATCCACAGGCTTTACTACAGGAATATCGGTTCTTGTGTTTTCGCTGAGAAACTGCGGCATACGTTGCGCCTTCGATGCCGCACCGTTGCCTGCATTTACGTCTTCTGCCGGTCTTTTTGCCGTTATTTCAGTTGTACTACCCTTTTTATCCTTCTGCTTTTTTGCTGTCTTTTTATTATCGGGTTTTGATTTTTTCTTTTTGCCCTTTTTATTGTCGGGTATATTTTCGGGTGCGGGCTTCGGCTGTGAATTTTCCTGCTGTAAGCGCTTCTTGCCTGACGGCGGCATTTCAGCCCACAGGTTGTTCTTATCTCTTTCGGTTATGTCAGCCATTTTCGCACCTCCTTTTATTTTTAAATTCTTTTTATATCTGCTCCCACGCTGTAAAGCGCTTTTTCTATTGATTCATATCCTCTGTCGATATGCGATATTCCGCCAATTGACGATGTGCCGTCGGCGCCGAGTGCCGCAATGACCAGCGCTGCTCCTCCCCTTAAATCCGGCGAAACAATCTCTGCCGCAGACAGTCTGCGCACGCCCTGTACGACCGCCACTCTGCCCTCGGTTTTTATTACCGCTCCCATACGGAGTAGTTCGCTGACATGGCGGTAACGGTTATCAAATATGTTCTCTACAAAAACCGCCGTGCCGTCCGCTACCGTACAAGTTGCCATAAGCGGTGCCTGAGCGTCTGTCGGAAAACCGGGATAAGGCATTGTCCGCACAGTATGCGGTGCTCTAAGCCGTTCGGGTGCTTTTATATAAATGCTGTCCCTGCCGAAAGAATAAATACGGCACCCCATATCTTTAAGAACCGGCACAACAGCTCCGATATGCGCTATATCCGCACCTGTAAGGATAAGTTCGCCGCCTGTTACCGCCGCACAACAAAGATATGTCACTGCGGCTATCCTGTCAGGCATAACACTGTATTCACAGCCTGAAAGCTTATTCTTGCCGCATATTATTATCCTGTCTGTTCCTGCACCTTTGATATCCGCTCCGCAGGAAACAAGGAACGACGCAAGGTCGCATATCTCAGGCTCTTTCGCCGCACCCTCAATCTCGGTAACACCGCTTGCGGTAACTGCCGCAAGCATTACATTTTCAGTAGCGCCTACTGACGGAAATGACAGCGAAACCGAAGTACCTTTCAGCCCTTTTGGTGCAGTACAATCAAGAAAACCGTGCGTTTCCTCTATTATCGCACCCATACTGCGAAGTGCCGCAAGGTGCAGATCTATCGGTCTGGGACCCAGCTCACAGCCACCGGGATACGACATTCTGCAATGTCCGGTTCTGCCGAGTACCGAGCCTAAGAAAACTATTGACGAGCGCATTTCCCGCATAAGGCTTACCGGTATTTCGCAATTACCTATTGCAGACGCATCTGATATCACAGTACTGCCGTCACGTCTGCACTTGACGCCGATATGCGACAGTATGCGAAGCGCCGCGTCAACATCGGTAAGTCTGGGACAGTTATGTATGACACACTCACCGTCTTTTATCAGTACCGTTGCCGCAAGCAGCGGTAAAGCGGCGTTCTTTGCACCGTGCAGTGCAAGCTCGCCCTCGATCCTGTTCCCGCCTTTTATAATAAGTTTCTGTTTATCCAAAGTATCACCCTCTCATAGCTTTTCTTCATATTATGCCATTCGGGGTGAATAGGTGAAATCAGATCATTCAAGACCCATAAGGTCGGTTATCTCACGCAGTATAACGCCTGCCGCATCATGCTTTGACAGTTTCGCCGCATTCTCACTCATAAGCTTAAGCAGTTCGGGATCGTCCGCAAGCTTTGTTACAGTGTCAATCAGCACTGCGCCTGTCAGTTCCTTATCGTCGATTATCCTGCCTGCATTGGCGTTCTGAAGCGTCAGCGCATTGTAATACTGATGATTTTCAGCCGCATAAGGATATGGAATCAATATAGACGCCCTGCCTATTGCCATAAGCTCGGTCAGCGTCATTGCACCCGCCCTTGTTATGATAAGGTCGCTTGCACACATACAGGTGTACATATTGTCGATATATTCCTTGATGATGAAATGCTCATTATCCGGATCTACTCCGTTTTCCGCAAGACTTTGCATAAATGTATCCTTGCCATGTTTGCCGTAGCCGTGGATATGATTTATATTGCCTTTCTTCTGCTCATATGAAAGCAGGTGTACAACCGCATCGTTTATCCTTGACGCGCCCTGACTGCCGCCTGCAGAAAGAATTGTAAGACAATCGGGAAGGCCCAGTCTTTTTCTTGCCGCCGACTTTTCTTCTATCGGAATGTTGTTTCTGAGCGGATTACCGGTGACAACGCATTTCTTACATTCGCCTAAATGCTTCTTTGCGTCCTCCGTACCGAGCATTACAAGGTCAGCCTTTGGCGCAAGCATCTTTGTGGATACGCCCGGCAGTGAATTGCTCTCATGAAGCGCCGTCTTGATACCGCATTTCAGTGCGGTTTTAAGCACTGTGCCGGTTACATATCCGCCTGTTCCGATCACAAGATCGGGACTAAAATCGTCAAATATCTTTCTGATGCGCTTTCCCGCATTCAGATAGTAGTGCACCGCCTGAACATTGAGCTTTATATTGTGCGGCGTCAGCTTGCGCTGTATGCCTGCCATCTTTACCGGTGCAAAGTCATAGCCTGCCTTTTTGACAAGTTTTGATTCAAGTCCATCGGGCGAGCCTATAAAAAGTATCTTCGTATCAGGAAAAACTTCCTTTAATTTGTCTGCTATGGCAAGTGCGGGATTTATATGTCCTCCCGTTCCTCCTGCCGCAAATGCAACATTCATCGTACTCTTCCTTTCGGTATCATGTATCGGCATCTCTCGATATATTCAGCAGCAATCCGACTTCCGCCAGCTGTGTTATCAGCGCCGTTCGTCCGTAGCTGAAGAATGGGAGCGAAATACCGGTATTTGGTATGGCGTTGCACGCAACGGCAATATTCAGTATTGCCTGCAGCCCTATCTGAAGCGTTATTCCGAGCGCCATCAGCGAGCCGAATTTATCCTTTGCTCTGCCTGCTATTATGAATCCTCTGACTTCAAACAGTACGAACAGCAGTATTACCGTCATACCGCCGAAAAAGCCGAGCTCTTCGCATATTATCGAGAACACAAAGTCGTTCTGACTTTCAGGAAGGTAGTAATATTTCTGCCTTGAATTTCCGAGTCCCAGTCCGAACCAGCCGCCCGAGCCTATTGTTATAAGCGACTGCGAGGTCTGATAGGTGGTGTCGCCGGCATCCGAGAACGGGTGAAGCCAGCTTGTTATACGGTCGGTCAGATATTCCCACTTGAACACATAGACAAGCGCAATAAAGCCTACAACCGCAACAAGTACAAGTACTATAAGTCCGCCCTTGTTAGAGCCGCCGACAAACATCATCACGAATGCGATAGCGAGAATGATAAGCATTGCCGAAACGTGTCGCTGCGCCATACACAGCGCCGCCGCAAAAAACGCTATAAACGCCTGTTTGCCGAAGCCGTACCACAGCCTGTTACGATATTCGTAGCTGTTCTGGAGCATATAGGCAAGCAATATTATCATTCCGATCTTCAGAAGTTCAGACGGTTGGAATTGTATACCGCCGATCGTGATCCATCTTCTTGCGTCGTTCACCGCATCGCCTACAAGCAAAACCGCTATCATCAGCACAACGCAGAACAGGAAGAACAGTATCGCTATATTCATTCCTTTACCGTTTTCGGGTTTCTTTTTATCGGTTTTGAAAAACGTCTTTATCGGGCGCACAAGCAAGTGATAATCAAACGATGAACATACTATCAATGCAATAAATCCGATTATTGCCGCAACAAGCTGTCTTTCGGCATACGCAAAACTGTTGCCCTCTTCCTTAAGAGCATAGGCGTAGCTTGCCGATGACATCATTATTATTCCCATTACAAGCAGTATCAGCGTAACGGTGAAAAGCGGCATATCAAACTTTCCGCGCTTTTTATATGAAACGCACTCCATATAGGGAGGAACAATCTTTACTTTCGGATATTTTCTGCGGAATATTCCGTATAAGCTTTCCGTCATTGAACCGCTGTAGCGCTTTTCGGATCTGCGCTGTACGCTCTCATGCTCTATCGGTTCAGGTTTCGGCGGCTTAAGCTCAATCCTCTGCGCTCTGTGTTTTGCCGAGGGGACTTTCTTTTTACTTCCGTTGTTTACCTGCGGAACGTCACGAAGCTTGTCAACATGACGCTTTCCGTCCGTGTCGCGGATATTCTGTTCGTACATTGCTTTTCGCTGTTCATAGCTGAGCCCGTTTTTCTCCGACACGAATGATCCCCCTTTCGTTTTGATTTATCTCAGTTTCCGAAATACTGAAGAAGTATTCCGACACTGCAGGCAAGCAGCTCAAGCAGTGAGAATACGGCAACAATCTTGCCCTCTTTCCAGCCTCTTATCTCAAAGCTGTGATGTATGGGGGTCATCTTGAAAAGACGCTTGCCGTGAGTTATCTTGAAATATGTCATCTGTATCAGTACCGAGAGTGCCTCCCAGATATATACCGCACAGCATATAACCATTACAAATTCGGTACCTGTACCTATTCCGACAGCGGTAACGATACCGCCGAGAAACATCGATCCCGTATCGCCCATCATAACCTTTGCGGGGTGCAGATTCCACACCATAAAGCCAAGACAGCCTGCACCTGCCGCCGCCGATACAAGACCCATTTCGCTCATACCGAGAAGCGAGCAGATTACAACGTAAGCCGCACAGTAGACAAGCGTTACAGATGAACAAAGTCCGTCAACACCGTCTGTCAGGTTTACAGCATTTACAAGATACAGTATGCCGAGTCCCATAACGATATAATAGAATATTCCGAAGTCGATCTGACCTAAGAACGGGAATGTTATTACAGTAGAAGTGTCACCGGCAATGATGTGAGAGGTAAAGAATGCGGCGATGATAAGCACCTGCATTATTATCTTCTGCATGGGCTTAAGACCCTCGTTCTGCTTTTTCTTTACCTTGATCAGGTCATCGACAAAGCCGACAAATCCGAACAGCAGAGCCATGATAACGGCGGATATTGCCTTTGCAAGCTTCTGTGAACCTACTTCGTCCATATTGATATTACCGCTTGCCCACATTATTGCAAGACCCACAACAAACGAGATTATAACGCCTGCGATGAACATAACGCCGCCCATTGTCGGTGTGCCGTTCTTTGACTTGTGCCATGCAGGTCCGATATCAAGTATAGTCTGACCGAATTTCAGCCTTTTGAGCGCAGGTATCGCCACAAATCCTAGCAGTGCGGTTATGCCAAAACACAGCACTGCGGTTATCACGGTAGCAGGAATATTCATATATCAGTTTCCTTTCCTCTTCATTATATCTTTTACTATATCCTTTTCACTAAACGGCAGATATTCATCGCCTATTATCTGATAGGTTTCATGACCCTTGCCGCACAGTGCAATCACATCGTCTTTCCCGGCGATATCAAGTGCGTACTCAATAGCCTCATATCTATCGGTAATACACTTGCAGGGCTTTGTGCCCGTAGTGCCTGAAAGCACCGACTTTATTATATCATCGGGGTTTTCGTGTGCAGGGTTATCGGATGTTATGACAAGCATATCTGCGTTTTCTTCCGCAGCTTTTCCCATCATAGGGCGCTTTTTTTTGTCACGGTCGCCTGCTGCGCCGAACACACATATAAGTCTGCCTTTTGTCACCGCTTTCAGCGTTGAAAGCACTTTGACAAGCGCGTCATCGGTATGCGCATAATCGGTTATTACGGTAAACTCACCGCGATATATGACATTCATTCTGCCGTCTACCCCGTCAAGAGTAGCAAGTGCCTTTGCACATTCAGACATATCGAATCCGAGAGCCGTCACCATCGCTATCGCGCAGATAGAATTCTGTACATTGTACAGACCTGTCATATTCATATCAACACGACACGCCGTTTTCTCCCGCTCATTCACAAGCATATAAGAACAGCCTGCTGCACTCATTTTTACGAAATCAGCATGGAAATCTGCCTTACCGTTTACGCTGTAAGTCACAGCTATATCAGAAAATTCATCTGCAAGCCGTCTTCCGTATTCGTCATCAATACTTATGACAGCAGTTTTGCACATTGTAAATACACGGCGCTTTGCCTGAAAATAGTTTTCCATCGTACCGTGATAATCAAGGTGATCACGGGTAAGATTCGTAAATCCTGCCACAGCCACATTTTCATTGCCTATACGGTACTGGTCGAGCGCCTGCGAACTTGCTTCCATAACGCAGTAATCAGCGCCGTTTCTGACCATTTCGTCAAACCACCGATAAAGCACTGTCGCTCTGGGCACAGTCGGTGTTCCGTGCTGTGACGGTTTAAGTTCACCCGAACAGGTGTCGTTGCCTGCTGTGCCGATACAGCCGCATTTTTTACCGAGAACGGTAAGTATATGCTTTACAAAGTGTGCGGTTGTGGTTTTGCCGTTAGTTCCCGTGACAGCAAGAAGCCCGAACTTCTTTGCAGGTTCACTGTAAAAGCGTGACAGCATATTGGCTAGTTCAAGTCTTGTGTTTTGTACTATGACCTGACGTTCACAGCCTGTATCGTGTCCGGCAACTACCGCAGTTACGCCGTTGCCGAGCATTTTCTGCGCCGCACTGTGTCCATCAAAATTTGCGCCTTTTATGCAAACAAATATACTGCCTTTGGTGACCTCACGCGTATCATCGGTAACGCCTGTCACCTCTGTGTTTTCTATACCCGCAGCTTCAGCCGCAGGGCAGATATCATACAGTTTGATAATACCCTCTCCTATCAGCCTGTTTCATTATTGACAAGGAAGTTGACTTCTATAACGGTACCTCTGTATACAGAAAGTCCGGAATTTACGCTTTGACTTACCGCCTTTGCTTCACTGCCGGTAGCCGCTCCGCTTATGCTGATGTTAAGTCCGACGTTGCTGAGCGTCTTGTTGGCTTCCTCTACCGTCATTCCGATAACGCTCGGAACTGTTGACATTCTGTAATCGGACAGCGGTATATCGCCCATATAGAGCATTACCGTACTGCCGTTCGGCATTACGGTTCCGGCTGACGGAACCTGACCTGTTACTTCCGTGCCGTCTGTACTGCCTATGTACTCAGCTTTAAGTCCTGCGGCTGTAAGCTGAGCCTCTGCACGGATACTGTTATATCCGCCTACCCACGGAACGGTTACGTCCTGCTGAGCAAGCTCATCTGCCGTGTACTGCGGATATATACCCATATATTCAAGGCCTTCCTTGAATACCGCAGATACAACAGGTGCGGCGATTGCACTGCCGTAGATATAACCCGATGTCGGTTCATCGCATACGACCAGCATTACATATTCGGGATCGTCTATCGGAACTATCGCACAGAATGTAGCAACGTATCTCAGCTCAGGGGTTTTTCCGCTGTTGTAGTCGTCTATCTTTTCAGATGTACCGCTCTTGCCACCGATACGATATCCGCTCATATATGCGTTACCGCCGCCGTTCGCCGTTACTACATCTTCAAGTATCTGACGCATTGTTGCACTTGTTTCTTCGCTTATTACCTGACGCTTTACAACAGTCTGCGCCGACTTTACAACGTTGCCCTCGCTATCGATTATCTTGTCAACAACATAAGGTGTAACCAGCTTACCGCCGTTTACGACAGCCGCTGCCGCTGTGACCATCTGTATGGGAGTAACCTTTGTTGTCTGACCGAAAGCCGAGCTGGAAAGTTCAACTATACCCATATCGGATTCTTTTACATAAAGCGAATCAGCTTCGCCCGGCAGGTCGATACCTGTCTTTTCGGTAAAACCGAACGCTTCAAAATATCTGCTGAACTTCTCAACTCCGAGAAGCTGTCCTATCTTGATGAACGCAGGGTTACACGAGCGTATCATTGCCTCGGTAAGAGTCGATACCCCGTGACCGCCTATGTTCCAGCAACGTATCTTTGTACCTGCTACATCGGCGATACCGGAACATTCAAATGTACTGTCAAGCGAAACGACCTCTTCTTCAAGTGCAGAAGCACATGTGAACATCTTGAATACCGAACCGGGGATATAAAGCTCGCTTACAGCCTTGTTTTGCCATTGCTTGCCCCATATATCCTGTTTTGCTTTCAGTATTTCTTCTTCGGTCTTCTTGTCTGCCGACATCTTAGCCAACGTCAGCCTGTCGTTTTCAAAGTAAACATACGACGGATCGTTCGGATCAAAACCCGGAGCTGTAGCCATTGCCACAATAGCACCTGTTTTTGCGTTCATTATAATGCCTGTGCTGCGGTTAGCAAGCTTGTGCTGCGAAACGGTTATCTCAAGATTTTTTTCAAGATAATACTGCAATGTTTCGTCAATAGTCAGCACAAGGCTGTTACCGTCCTTTGCCGCAAAACGTGAAGAATAATCATAAGGCATAGCGTCGCCGTCCGCATCGGTGGTCGAAACCACTCTGCCGTCCACGCCTTTAAGGTACGAATTGTAGTACGCTTCAAGTCCGTAACCCTCTTCATTCTCGTTTACAAATCCGAGAACGCTCGCCGCAAGCGTACCGTTAGGATAACTTCTCTCACTGTTTTCGACAGAATATACCGATACGCTCTTGAGGTCGTTTTTCAGAATAAACTTGTTTATCTTCTCGACCGTGTCACGGTCAACCCTTTTCTTAGCCACATAATAACGGCTTTCGGTGTCCTCGCACGCCTTGAGCAGTGTTTCGTACTTTACGTCAAGTATATCGCTGAGACCCTTGCAGATAAACTCACGGTTCTGCGGCTCATACTCTTCGATATCTCCCGGAGATATTATAATATCCCATACCGTTGTACTCTGAGCAAGCACCTTATTGTTACGGTCATATATAGTTCCGCGTTTTGCCTTTATGGTAAAGCTGCTCTGCTGCTGGTCGTTCGCCATAGCAGACATTTCCTTGCTGTTAACTACTGCGGCATTGAACAAAGTTATACTGACGTAGCCTGTAAGAAAAACGCACAACGCTACTATTACGAAAATTATGCGTATTCTCATGCTCCGTGTGGTCTTTACGTTCATCGGCTGCTCCTTTGCTGTAATTGGTGTTGCCAAAAAATAACTTTCGATAAAAAAGCATTATCCTTTCCTCGTAAACACAGCCGTATCAACGTGGAAAGGAGCCCTGCTTGTTCATTTATATGTTCTAAAATCCGAGATATTCTAATATACCGTTAAACCAGTCCTGAATATCAACAAATATATTGTCACCGTTTTTCTCTGCAGTTTCTGTCATAGTGCCTGTATTCATCTCGACATATCTTTCCTGAGATGCGTTTATCTTCTGCATACCGAGTTCATTCACCGCATACTGCTCTACATTATCAAGCGAAACCGATCCGCTGAGCTGATTGCTCAATGCGGTATTTATGTTCTGTACGCTCTGCAAAGTCTGTGTTTCATTGCTTATTCTGAGGTTAATCTCGCTGAGTGTTGCCTTGCTGTAAAGGAACATTATGAAAACAGTGAGAGTAACCGCCGCTATAATTACCAGCGCAACAGGTTTGCCTGCCTTTGCAACAGACGATGTTGCAACTCTGAATTCCGGTTTTTTCTCGGGTGTCTGCTGTTCTTTTCTTTTAGCAGATGTATCAAACAGCGACAAGTCGTAAGCCACGCTTGTTCTGTTGTGTGGTGTTGTCATTAAGATATCCCCTTTTAAAGTTTTTCTATAGCCCTGAGTTTTGCACTTCTTGAACGGTTGTTCATTTCAAGCTCCTCGTTACCTGCCGTTACGGGCTTTCTGTATACAAGCTCGCCTCTCGGCTTTTTTCCGCATACGCATACGGGAAAATCGGGAGGACAGGTGCAACCTGTGCAATAATCTCTGAATGTGTTTTTAACTATTCTGTCTTCTATTGAGTGGAACGTGATGATCGCCAGTCTTCCGCCTGCCGCAAGTCTTTCAAACGCTTCCGACATTCCTTTGCGCAGTTCATCAAGTTCACCGTTAACTTCTATTCTTATCGCCTGAAAAGTCTTTTTGCACGGATTTTTCTCTTTGCGGACCTTCAGCGGTACATTTCTTTTTACTATCTCAGCAAGTTCAAGAGTAGTCTTTATCGGAGCTTCTTCTCTTGCTCTTAAGATACCGCCTACTATTCCGTGAGCGAATTTTTCCTCGCCATACTCGAAAAGTATCTTTTCAAGCTGTTCCTTGCTGTATTCATTTACAACATCATAAGCGCTCAATCCGCTCTTGCTCATACGCATATCAAGCGGCGCATCCTCATGATATGAAAATCCTCTTTCGGCTGTATCAAGCTGATATGACGATACGCCGAGATCCATCAGCACTCCGTCGACCTTGTCAACTCCGATTTCGTCAAGACTTTCGTCAAACGTCGAAAATTTCCTGTTGATAAGCGTGTGCGGATAGTCCTTCAGCTTTTCTTCCGCAGCCTTTATCGCATCGGGATCACGGTCAAAACCGATAAGCCTGCCAGTTGTCAGACGCTTTGCTATCTCGGACGAATGTCCCGCAAAGCCCGTGGTGCAGTCTACATATATCCCGTCCGGCTTTATATTCAGTGCTTCTATGGTTTCGTTCAGTAAAACGGGTATGTGAACAGGTTTTTCGCTCATATTCCCTCCCGTTTATATTCCGAGCTCTAACGCAAGCTCTGTCAGATCTTCGTTGTTTATGTTCTCGTTGAACTTTACCCACGAAGCCTTATCCCATATTTCCGCAGTACCCTCAAGACCGACTACCACAACATCAGCTGTCAGCGTTGCGTACTCTCTGAGCGGCTGAGGAACAGAAACTCTTCCCTGCTTGTCCGCTGAAATCTCATAAGCACTGCCGAATAAAAATCGTTTTATACTCTGAGTTTTCACCTGCGGAAGCTCGTTTATTCTGGCAACCAGCTTCTGCCAGTCCTCTTTTGAATACACCTTTATGCAGGCTGTACCTATTGTTTTCGCAAGGACAAGGTCGTTTCCCATTTCTTCACGGAGTTTAAGCGGTATGTTCATTCTGCCCTTTGCATCAAGTGTAGATTTGAATTCGCCTATCACGAGCCTGTCCCTCCTTTCACAAAAAAGATACGCCGAAGAGGTGCGACCCCGCACATTTTTCAGAAAAGTTGAATTTCAACGAAAAATAAGTGTCTGAAGCCCCACCAAAGTGTCAAAAAGTGTACATTTATATTATACAGCCCACAGCAAAAAAATGCAAGTGGAAATTTTATCATTTATTCTGAAAAAGTAGCTAAATACGGTTTTTTAATTTAGTGTATTTTGCACAAAAAATAGCCCCTCAACGAGGGGCTAAATTCAGTATTTATTGTTGATTTTCAACATATTGTATTAGCACAAGCAAGCATAACAATATCTTGAACGAGTGGTGAAAATGACACATTGTGAGCGGATAGGACAATGTATGATATAGACAAAACCATCCGGCGGCTCGATAGTTCAGCTAATATCTTTTGCGTTACTTCTTGCGGACATAAGTAACATATTTAAACGGATACTTTTCGGTATCGATAACCTCTTCTTCGCCCCCGATTTCCCATTCGGGATCTTTATCAAGATCAGGAAAGTAGGTATCGGCTTCAAAGCTGTGAAGTATCTTTGTTATGTGCGCTTTGTCGCAATAAGGCAGGAGCTGCTCATATATGCTTCCGCCGCCGAGCACAAATATCGGCTTATCGGCAGTTTTTGAGTATTCAACAAATTCTTCGGTCGATGTAAAGCATCTGATATCGGGGTACTCCTCGGGGTGGTGCGTAATAATAAGATTTTCCCTGTCAGGCAAGGGGTGCTTAGGAAAGCTCATATAAGTCTTGCTTCCCATAACGATTATATTTCCGACCGTCATTGCCTTAAGACGCTTAAGATCAGGCGAAAGGTGCGCCAGAAGATCGCCGTTCCTGCCTATGCCGTAATTTTCGTCTACTGCTACTATTATTTCCATGATTGATAATTCCTTTCATATGCCGTTACCGACACTTTTCATTTAGTTGTCCTTACATTAACGTAAGTGTACCCGCTGTGCGAGGTCTTTCCGCTTATCGTCTTATACGACCTTATTCTGAACCTGTAGGCAGTATTACGACTCAACCTCGATACGGTACAGCTCACATTCTTATTTCCTGATGCAACTGCTATCTGAACCCATTTTCCGTTTTTGTACTGTTCCAGCTTATAGCCTGTTGCAGTAGTGTTTTTGCGCCAGCCGAGAGTTACAGAAGTGCCCGACCGTTTGGTCGTTTTGAAAGATGTAACGTTGGTCGGCGAGCTGAGCGTCCGATAGGTAGTGTAACCGCTGTGTGCGGTAACAGACCCTGAACTTTTGTAAGCCCTTATGCGGAATTTATAACCTGTAGCGGCAGTAAGCCCTGTCACCTTATAGGAAGTGGTCTTGTTACTCTTTATCAGCGCTATCTGAACCCATTTTCCGCCTTTATACTGTTCCAGCTTATAGCCTGTTGCGGTTGAATTTCTGTTCCAACCGAGCGTTATTGAATTATAAGTGCGTACAGTGCATACAAGTCCGCTGATATTGACAGGTGAACTGAGCGTGGTATGACTTGTATAACCGCTGTAAACCGTATTTACACCGATCGTTTTATATGCACGTATTCTGAATCTGTATGATGTAGCCGGTGTCAGTCCCGACACGGTATATTTTACAGACGAATTATCGGATAATTTCGCTTTCTGAACCCATTTGCCGCTTACATACTGCTGTATGATATAACCGCCTGCCGTGGCATTTCTATTCCAACTGAGCGTCACGGAGTTTTTTGTTCTGCCTGTACATCTGAAATTAGTTACATCAGCAGGCAACGTATTGACCGCAACAGTCACATAATCCGAATAATCGGTTGTCTTAGCCACATTTCTGTATGCCCGTATTCTGAACTTGCAGGTTGTGCTTGCCGTAAGCCCTGATGCAGTATAGCTTAATGCGGAATTACTCGGAATCTTTACGACTTGCATCCATTTTCCGTTCTTATACAACTCTATGCAATATCCGTCTGCCGATGAATTTTTGTTCCACGAAAGCGTCACAGTGCTGTTTGTTCTGCCTGTGCGCCTGAAATTTTCAACAGCCGCAGGCAGTGTATCAATATCTGCATAGGCATATGAACTGTACAAAGAATCTTTATACGCCTTTATGCGGAAACGGTATGTAGTTCCTGCGGCAAGCGAACCGACCTCATACGAAACAGCTGTATTTGATGCAATCTTTGCTGTCTGAACCCATTTACCGTCAATATAGCGTTCAACGATATATCCTGACGCAAGATTGTTTTTGCTCCACGAGAGCATAATCATATTACTCGTTCTTTGAGTACACGACAATTCATTTACCGGCGGCATACCACCGACCTTCAGCGTAAGCGAAGTCTTTATACCGTTTATCTTTGCCGGAAGCGTGACCGTACCCGCCGCCCACGGCTTTACGCTTTGCGTATCGCTTATTTCAAGCTGTCCGTGAAGCTTGGCGCAAAGCTCGCCTATCGGATAATCCGCCGTACTCCCGCTTGTATATGTTACCCTTGCCCTTATTTTCGTCTTGTCGTAAATAAACCTGAAATAATCACTGCCGTCACTACGCTTGACATAATATCCGTCATTTTTCGCAGTTAATGTATTTGCACCGTCAGTCATATACAGTGATACGCTCTTTACCGGGTTTTCGATAACGTTGAACAAAAACTTTGCCGTAACTCCCCCTACAGTGCAGTAACCCGTGTTAGCACCCACAGAGAGCGCCTTATCCCCTTGAGAAAATACCGGCTCATACCCGGTTATCTGCTTTAAATCAGCAGCGGTACAGCTAACCGCCGTTCCGTCCGTGTAGATTATTTTTACGTTGTAGTCATATCCTGCGAGGTCATATTCAAAGCGTTGCGATATGCTGCCGCTCTCGTCTGCGACCACCCTGTAATTGCCCTTCACGTTATAGATTGCATTGATAGTGTACATCGGAGTGACAGACAGCGACTTTATCCTTGTTGGTGCTACCGTGAATACCGCTTTTGTACTTTTTGTGCCCAGCGTATATGTTACGGTGTGCCGACCGTTTCTCCACACACTTTCACTCTGCCCGTCCGAAATGACAAGCGGAGTTCCGAGCGTAGCGGTCAATGCGGTGATTTCGCTTCCGGTATAGCTTCGGCTGTAACCGCCGTAGTCTACCGTCAGCTTTATTTTATCATAATCGTAAACGTCATAATAGCTTATCTGCCTGTATTTACCCGTGCTGTCGTCATAACGGTAGACAGTGCGCCTGTCCGAAATATCAAGCACGGATTGTACCGGTGTCACGCTTATTGACGCTACCGCATCCGCCGCATAAGCCCTGCCGTCATCGCCCTGCATAGCAAACAGCGATACCGCCGTAATAAAAATCACGGCGGTGGCAAAATATGACATTACTTTTATCAGATTTTTCACGCTATACATATTTTACTTTTCTTTCGAGAAATCACTTGCTCTTTACCAGTCCTAAAATATCGCCTAACTTAAGTCTGTTGCCGGTGTGCAGTATTATCTGCTCATACACACGGGCAACCAGCAGTGCCATAAGCACCACGAAAACGCACAGGACCAGCACGGCAAGAAGTGCCTGAGGTATATCTATCGCCCCTGTCAGCAGTGCCGAGGGGATTGAGAACGGCGAGGAAATCGGCAGGTAGTATGATATAAGTGCCATCGTGTTCGCCCGTCCGCCCATCGAGGACGGAAAATAAGCAAGATAGAAGCCGAGTACCCCTATTACTGACATAGGCTGCATTGCGGCATTGAGATCCTCCATTCTGCTGATAGTAGCGCCTATAAGCCCTGCGATAAGCGCAAAGAATATAAATCCTACTATGAACACGACTATAATAAGCGCAATTACAACAGGAGAAAATCCGCCGAGCGCATTTCCTACTTCATTAATAAGCTGACTTGTAACAGCTCCAGTTTCTTCCGAAGAGCCAATGATTGATGATGACAAAGGTACCGAAACAGCGATTCCGAGTACGCCCGATGCCACGATCATCATAAACTGTATCAGTGCAAGCGAGCCCATAGCAAGTATCTTGCCGATAATTATCGCAAGCGGTCTTACAGATGTCAGCAGAAGCTCCATTACCTTCGATGTCTTTTCCTGCGCTATCGACTGTGCGACCATCTGACCGTAAATAAAGATAAGCATAAACAGCACAAGAGAAGACAACATAGGCAGTACCATTTTCACCACAAAGCCGAAGTCATTTTCGGTAGGCTCTCCCGCAACCGACTGGTAGACCGAAACCGTCTTGTCAACAGCTGTGATCTGCTCATCGGTAAGCCCTGCCCTTGACAATCTTACGCTGTCAAAAACGCTTTTAAAGGTTTCACCGAAGCCGTTCGCCGTACCCGATGACACCGATTCATCACCCGGACGCGATGCGTAAATATCATATCCGTTTTTATTTTCCCTGATAACTATCAGCAGGGACTTGTTTTCACCCTTAACCTTTTCGGTAAGCGACTGAATATCTGCGTCCTTGCCGCAATCATTGATTTTTACGCCAAGTCCGGATAAAAAGCCCTCATAATCCTTGCCCGTTGTTATCCCCGTCATATCGGCAAAATATACCGTGCCGACAAGCGTTTCGCCGTCACCTGTTATATCACCGTCATCAGATGTTGAACGGCTTCCGATAATCGCAGGGAGAACTCCCGCAAGAAGTGCAATTGCAAAAACAAGCACAACGATGATTACCGAGCTTACCTTGAACGCCTTTGACTTTGCCGTCTGTCTGAAAGTAAAAGCAAATACGCTTTTCCAACCGTATGTACCTGTTTTCACGCCTCGTCGCTCCTTCCTGCCTCTTTGTCGGCTCTTTCTATATTCTCAACAAATATTTCATGCAGGCTCGGCTCACGAAGCTCGTAACGCACAAGCGGCATTCCGCTGTCAACAATCATTTTAAGAAGCGATTTTGCCTGCTCCTCCGACTGTATTTTAAACGTGAGCTTATCGGGAGTTATCGTTTCGGGTACAAGACCGCACTGTGCGGCAAGCGGCAGCACATCGCCGTCACACTTTACCGACAGGTTCACTCTGCCGTAGCTTTTCTTTATCTTGTTAAGGTCGCCCTGCAATACTGCCGTGCCGTGATGAAGTATCGTAATATCCTTGCAGAATTCTTCAATTACGGGCATCTGGTGACAGGACATGATTATATACTTTTTCTTATCTATCTGCTCGTTTATAACGCTCTTGAAAAGATCAGCATTAACAGGATCAAGTCCGCTCAGCGGCTCATCAAGTATGATAAGCTCAGGGTCTGCGACAAGTGCCGCTACAAGCTGTACCTTCTGCTGATTACCCTTTGAAAGCTGCTCCGCTCTCTTATCCTCATAGCCGCCCAGCTCAAGCCGTTTGAACCAGTACGCAAGTGACTTTTCAATATCCGCACTGCGCATACCTCTCAGCTTTGCAAAGTAGGTCAGCTGTTCGCTTATCTTGTATTTCGGATAAAGCCCACGTTCTTCCGCCAGGTATCCGACTTTTTCGGTGACAGGCGATAACGCCTTACCGTTCCACAGCACCTCGCCGCTGTTGCGGCTGAGCATACCGAGTATTATTCTTATAGCTGTGGTCTTGCCTGCGCCGTTTGTTCCGAGCAAGGCATATACACCCGGCTCGCTAAGTGTAAAGCTGAGCGGATGAAGTGCCGTGAAATTACCGTATTGCTTGGATATTCCGTTTACTTCGAGCGACATATCAGTATTCGTTTCCTTCCTGTATTATGCGATAAACGCCATCCTTGCCGTCTGTCGCATTTATTCAAGTATAACACAAAAAACGTGATTAAGCAACATCAGGTAAATTCTGCACAGAAATCACTAACTGTTTATGTGTTATATTAACAGTATAACCACTTGTGCCCGATTTGTCAATACTATTTCGCAATTTTTTTGAAAAACTTAATTTTTCTTTTTTTCTGCCGATATTATTTATAAGGAATATTGTATGTCGGTTACAGCTTACAATACGGTTTTACAATTACAGATTAATAATCAGGAAAGGACTAACTGATATGGAAATAGCAAAGGTAGCAGAACAGGCGGCTGTCACAGCTCAGACAGCGCCAAAGACAAACGTACAGACATCAACGGAGAAGGCAAAAAGCACCCTAACAGCCGATAACGCTGACAAATATGTAAAGAGCGAGGACACTTTCACACCTGCATATACAAAGAAATCGGCTCAGAAAAAAGAGGTCGGCAACGCAGACAGGTCACAGTTCAGAACTGTCGCACAGTCAAAGGCAGACCACCTTGCAAGCGTAGTCGAAACTCTTATTTCGCACCAGGCATCAAACGCTTCAGGCAAGGGAGCGAAGCAGATAGAGCTTTCCGATGAGCTCAAGAGCCAGATCGAAGAAGCTACAGGAAAGAAGTTTGAAAGCGAAGAAGTTAACAGCGAGGATTACTGGGGCGCAGAAGCTACCGCCAAGCGTATGTTTGAATTTGCAAAAAATCTCGCAGGCGACGACAACAAGTATGCAGATACGCTCAAGGACGCATTCATAAAGGGCTTCGGTCTTGCAGAAAAGGCTTACGGCGGCAAGGGTAAATTACCCTCTGTATGCTATGAAACATACGACAAGGTAATTGATATGTTCGACAGCTGGAGTAAAGGAAAGACTGACGACACAACAGACAAAACCGACAGCAAGGATACCGTAAAGGTTGAAGAGGGCAAAAAGTCTGAAGCGTCAGCACAGTAACTGACAGCATATATCCCGATATAAAAGGACCGGTCACTGCCGATCCTTTTTTTGTGTTTCAATAACATTTTCTCGTTGCCATATCCGTTATATGAAATTTTGCAAATTCGTTCAAATATTTCTAAAAAGCTATTGCATTTTTGATAAAATCGTACTATAATATAGACAAGATTTAAAAAGATTTGAGCAATTTCAACAAAACCAGTTCAAAATGTTGCTAAATGCACAAATTGCAGTAAAAACCGATCCTCTTTGAACGGAGGCGAAGAGAATGAAAGTATTAAGCGGTAAAAGTCTTAACCATCTTATCGTAAACGGCAATGCATTTCTGTTTGCAAGGCGGAAAAGTAAGGTAAATTGCATACACATAAAAAATCCTGCGGAGGAAAAGGCGAGATTTGAAAAAGCCCAGCAGATTGCTCTCAGCCAGCTCGAAGTACTGCGTGACACTGCCGTGCCGAAAGTCGGAGAACAGCTTGCAAAAATATTTGAAATACACATGATGCTGACTCTTGATGATGATTACTGCGACGCCGTGAACGAAATAATCGATACGCAGCACGTCAATGCAGAATATGCGGTGTCACTGACAGCATACAACTTTTCAAAAGTCTTTGCCGCAATGGACGATACATATATGAAAGCCAGAGCTGCGGATATTCATGATATATCGGACAGGCTGACGGTTATTCTGTCTGGCAACAATCCAAACAGTGCGGAAGATTTTGTGATAGGCGGAAACAAGATAGTCTGCACCGAGGATTTTCTTCCGAGCGAAATCATACAGTTCTGCGAAAACGGCGTACAGGGTTTTGTTACCGCTTTCGGTTCATCGGTGTCCCACTCGGCTATTCTGGCAAAAAGCCTTGATATCCCATCAATAGTGGGTCTTGGCTGGGATCTGCTGTATAATGTCCGCACGGGCGATAATCTTACGGTCGACGGCAAAAACGGCAAGGTTATACTTGACGAAAAGACAGAAAGCGAAAGTTGCGTTTCATAAAACAGTAAAGATATAAAAACGCACGGGGCGGTTTCGGGATCGCTCCGTGTGTTCTGCTGTATCGTATGTCAAATCGGCTTTTCATATTTTGGGCAAATATCGGTACATCATCTTAAAAGATTTTAGATTAAACAGAATATTTTGCCGGCAAAAGATGAAATCATGTACGAAGTCTTTGGTGAAATCAAAAACCTGTCCGATTTTGGTGAAATCAAATCTGCAAGCAGATCGGACACAGAAAAAAGCACCTGCAAATTGCAAGTGCTTTTCTTTTGATGGAGGCGCCACCCAGATTTGAACTGGGGATCATGGTGTTGCAGACCAATGCCTTACCACTTGGCTATAGCGCCAAAAAAATTGGAGCGGATTACGAGGCTCGAACTCGCTACCTCCACCTTGGCAAGGTGGCGCT
>UQBC01000015.1 GCA_900539195.1 uncultured Oscillospiraceae bacterium | reverse complement strand
AAGGGGTTTGGGGTTTCGGCAAGGATGCCGAGATAGAACGCCCAAAGGCTTTGCAAGGACGCAAAGCCCACAAAGCGTTCTTAAAGGGATAGAGAACTTGCTCTATTTTTAAAACAGAATTTTTCTATAAGCTAAAGAAATTCCTTTAGAAATAGCTTACTTTTATTTTCTTGCCCATTTGCCTTAGGCATTTGCTCAGCTCGTCAACAAGCTGCATTTTTATGTTGAAGGTGATAGGCAGATTAGGGTTCTGGTGTGCCGCATTGACAGCCCTGCCCACATAGAAATTGATATCGGTAGCGTCCTCAAAGAGCATTCTCGCTATGCACGATGCGCCGTCCTGAAGTATCGTCCAGTCATCGTACAGCTTGTTTTCACCCAGATAATCCTTAGCGTAGTCAAGCACCTTGCTTATTGTGATAACGCCCTCTGTAACTATATCTACACCCTCAATGGTAGCCATAGGCGGAATATCGGGGCTGATGTAGTCAAGGCAGGGTATAACCGGCTTTCCGAGAAACTGTCCCGTAAGTGTAGATGTCGTACCGCCGCAGACAATATGCTTTCCTTCTTTTGAAAAGAACAGCGTCATCATCTTGTTCAGATCCTTTGGATCGGACGGCGGACCTATCATAAGGTTTACCTGTTCACGCTCACGGATCTTTATGACCCCGACAGTAGTATCATCGCCCGGCGAGCCGCCGTACAGCCTTACGCATTCGTCAAGCAGAAGCGTGGCAAGCGCCTTTGCGGAATACTCCCTGTCATATACGCCCTCCATGAATTCTATTATATTATCTCTCTGCCACCCGAAATTGAGCGACGAACCGACGCCTGCATAGATAGCGCCGTCGCTTGTGGTGATAAAGGTATCGTCCAGCTTCAGCTGTACCTTTGAAATATATATCGTCTTGCCGTCTATTTGATTTATGGTTTTCGGATAGTCAAAATTCTTGCCGTCACGCAGCATTATCACCTGCGGATTATCGTACTGGATTATCTCGGCTTCCTTGTTGTTTACCACCCTTATTATAGTAAAGGTCGAATATGCGACCTTGCGTACCTCGCACACGGGCAGGGTAGAAGCCATAGTTGCAACGCAGTCCTCAACGCTCATATTGTTTGCCATCATAGTGGATATTATCTTTGAAGTCAGCGTTGAAAGAATTGACGCTTTTACACCGCTTCCCAGTCCGTCTGCCAGCACGAATACTATTGAGTTTTCGTCCTGCTCGACCAGCTCCACATGATCGCCGCAAAGCTGTTCGTCGTGCTTGTTGACGCTGAGATAACCTATATCGGTGCAGAAGCTGAACGCTTTACTGTTCATCATTTGACAGGTTCTCCTTGAGCTTTGTAAGTGCGACCTTTGTTTCGGCGGTCGTTTCGCCGAGAAGTGACGCTATTTCCTGAACGACACGCATCTGCTTTTCGATTACCTTGTCAGTGACCGCAATAGTTTCGGCGGCGTTCTTTTCACGCTTTGCCCTTGATATCTCTTCACCGGTAATATCACGCATTATCGACATTATGATATGATAGCTCTTATCGTAGATTATCGTTTCTTCGATATACTTTCCGTATTCGGCAAGATAGGTGCGCTTGTTGTGGATATTCTCGCCGGTGTTCATAACCTCAAGATACGATACGGGGTCGAGTATCCTAACAACAGGACAGCCCATAACATCCGACAGGCTCTTTATATTCATTATTTCACGCGCCGCCTTGTTTATCTGCTGTACTTCAAGATCCTCGCTGAGTACCATAATACCGTTGGGCGTGTTGTTGATTATATTATCCGAGAAGCTCTCCGCTTTCTCCTTTAGATATGGCAGACACATTGTAAGATCCGCCTTGCCCTGTAATATAGCTACCGCTTTTTCACGGCAGGTATCATATCCGCAGCTTCCGCAGTTAAGCTCCTGTGACGGATCGCTCTTGTTCATCTTGCGGAGTATCTCCTCTATCGCTTTACTTCCCGGCATAGTCTTCTGAACGCCGATGAAGGGGAGCGATTTTGTCATATCGGAAAGCTCTGTTGTGTCGAATTTACCGCTTCCGGCAAACTCATCCACAGCCCTTCTTTCGTGTATAACGCCCTCGTGCTTTTTATCCATAGCAGGACCGCCTATACAGCTGTTGACGCAGGCGGACATTTCTATAAAGCACTTTCCCACATTGCCGTCTATAATATCACGCAGAGCGTTACGGCAGTTCTCCACGCCGTCTATCGCCATATAGAGATATTCGGGGTTGTCCTTGTTCATAGAACGCAGAATGCCCGATGTTGTGGGATACAGCCTTGTCTTTGCTCTGTCGCTTTTTCCGGCATTGTCCGAAACCGGACAGACCTCTATGTTCTCTTCTTTGAGCCAGCCTGTAAGCTCCTCAAATGTAAGCACGCAGTCGATTGCACCTGCGTAAGCGTCAGCCTCTGCCTTTTTTGAAAGGCACGGACCGATGAATACGGTGTGACAGCCGGGATATTTCTTCTTTAGTATCTCTCCGTGTGCAAGCATGGGCGATTTCACCTGTGCAAGATAGGGGAGAGCCTGAGGGTAATATTTCTGTATAAGCGTATTTACCGTGTGACAGCACGAGCTTATGATTATTTTATGCTCGCCGTCCGCAACCAGCTTTTCATACTGCTCGGTAACAAGCTGTGCGCCCTCGGCGGTTTCCTCCGCTCCTGCAAAGCCCAGCTTTTTAAGAGCGTCGTTTAAAGCGGTTATGCCGATACCGTCATAGTTTGCCACAAATGACGGAGCAATGCTGACATAAACGGGAGTGCCGGAGGCAATAAGCTCTTTCGCTTTGCCAACATCGTTTCTTATCTGCTTTGCGTTCTGCGGACAGGCTACAAAGCACATACCGCACAGAATACATTCGTCCTCGACAATGTTCGCCTGTCCGTCAGAAAAACGGATAGACTTTACCGGACAGTGTCTTATACATTTATAACAGTTTTTGCAGTTGGATTTCTTCAGCCGTAAATAACTCATAGATTACACCTTGCCATAAGTTTTAGCAGTGAATTTTTCCGCATTCACAATAAAGCGCTCGTGAGAGCCCTTGCCGATAATATCCTTTTCATCCCTTGCAACGACCTCAAATACAAGCCTGCGGTTGTCGATTTCGGTAAGGACCGCCTCTGCGGTAACATTCATACCGACGGGAGTAGCGGCAACGTGCGCAATGTCAAGCTTTGTGCCGACAGTGGTCTGTCCTTCCTCAAGCTGTCCTTCAAGCGCCGTACAAGCTGCTTTTTCTATAAGTGCGATCATCGCCGGAGTAGCGAAAACCTTGAGTGAGCCGCTACCCATTGTGACAGCCGTATTGGTGTCATCGACCTTAACTTCCGCTTTTCCTTTTAATCCTGTTGTGAGCATTTAAAATTCACCGTTCCTGTTTATTTTTTTGTACTGCCGTCAGTCAAGACAGACAAGTACCTTTTCGTCAAATATCTGCTGGAAGTTGTTTTCGTTTACTCCGCAGATTATTTCATCGTCTATTTTTATCGTAACGCCGTCTGTGCATCTTCCAAGACAGAAAGCGGCGCCGAGGTTTACCTTATCCCCGATATTGTGGTTTGCTATGTAGTCCTTTGCAAGCTCGATTATTTTGTACGAGCCTTTTAAATGGCATGAGCTGCCGACGCAGATGCTGATGTTCTTCATAATACTGTTTCCTTTCAAATAAAGCGGAGCGTATCAGAAAATGTGACCGTCCCTGATCTCAAACTCCAGATTTTGTGAAAGCACCGCAAGAGAAGCCGCCAGGTTTTCATACTGGACGAGTACGCCGGATGGCACGGACAGATGTACGGAGGTAAAGTTCCATATTGCAAGTATTCCGCACGCTACCATTTCGTCACAGACCTGCTGGGCATATTCGGGCGGAACGCAGATTATACCGATATGAATTTTAAGTCTTGAGCATAGATCCGACATTTTTTCTGCCGGAAGTATACACTTACCGTCAATAATGCTCTCGTCCGTATCGAATGCCGCTACTATATCAAGACCATAGCGTTCAAATTCCTTATACGCAAGGAGCGCCTGTCCAAGCTTTCCCGCGCCTGCGATTACTGCCTCTTTCGTATTGTCATATCCGAGAAAACTCTCAAGGTCACGGATAAGTTCTTCGGCAACATAACCCGTTTTTGGCTTGCCTCCGGTAAGACTTACCGCTGCCAGGTCTTTGCGGACCTGCACCTCGTTCAGCTTAAGGTCGTTTGCAACAGTCGTTGCCGAAATGTTGCGGACGCCATCGGTCTGCTTTTTCTTAAGATAATCAAGATAGAATGGCAATCTCCTCAGTGCTTGCTTAGAAATTGTACCGTTCATTTGTTCTGCCTTTCTGTGCGGAAGATATAGTTCTTCCGTCTGTCTATACATATATTATTATATTAAAAATTGTAAGTCCTGTCAACCGATTTCGGCAAAATCGTTAAAATTTTATCGAATTGACGGACGAATAGTACAAGACGGGTAAAAACATACTTGAAATGCCGTTTGAAAGAATGTTTTTTGTAATTCCGCACAATAACATAACACTGTTATGTCACTGTTTTGGTGCAATGCTATGAAATGTTGTCAGGGGTATTGACATTATCACGGATATAGGTTAAGATAACAGTGTTATGTAAAATCTCTGCGGAAAGGAAGCGCCTTTATGAGCGATAACGAAACAAGACAAAAGCTGATAGACAGCGCAAAGAAAGAGTTCTTTGAAAACGGCTTCGCAAAAGCCTCGCTCAGAAAAATCTGCACAAATGCAGGTGTCACGACAGGCGCTTTGTACTTCTTTTTCAAAAACAAGGACGATTTGTTCAGTGCAATTGTTGCACCTCCGCTTTTAAAGCTGAAAGAGATGTTGCTAGAGCATAACCGTGAGGACGAGGAGTATTTAGGCTCGCAGGACAAGCAGACGAGGAGTGTAGAAAATCAGCTTTCAACTCATAAAGAGGCAGTCACTATGGTGGGCTGTCTTTATGATAATTATGACGCATTCCTGCTGCTGCTCACAAAGTCGCAAGGCTCGGTCTACGAAAACTGCGTCGATGAATTTGTTGCACTTATGGAAGTGGGCTTTCGCTCAAGTGCCGAGGCGCTGCTTAAGAATATGCCCGGCTATCATGTTGACGAGTATATGCTCCATTGGCTCGCCCATATGGATATAGAGATGTTCATACATCTGCTTACCCATGTTCCCGAAAAGGAGAATGGTCTTGCGTATGCCGAGAAAATGATCGGCGCAATGGTAAAGATGTGGTTTGATCTGTTGTTTGTAAAAGATGAATAATGCTGACCGCCTTACACGGCGGTCATTAAAAGCACCATAGGATAACACTGTTATGTTAGCGATAACTAATACGGTTAGATAAAACTAATAATGATACGGGAGGACAAAGAGATGTATCTTGAAGTAAAAGACGTAAAAAAGAGCTACGGCTCAGACGCAGGCTACACACAGGTATTGAAGGGTGTGACCACAAGCGTTGAAAAGGGAGAAATGTGCGTAATACAGGGAACGAGCGGTTCAGGCAAATCGACGCTGCTTAACTGCATAGGCGGTCTTGACATTATGGACAGCGGCTCTGTAAAGGTTGACGGCACGGAAATATTCGGGCTTAAGGCTGACGCTCTGGCGAAGTACAGAAAGGCAAACCTCGGCTTTATATTCCAGTTCTACAACCTCGTACCTAATCTTACTGTCGAGGAAAATATTCAGGTATGCGAGTACCTTACCGATAAGCCGCTTGATATGAACGAGCTTCTCGATACGCTCGGACTTACAGAGCACCGCAAGAAGTTCCCATCACAGCTCTCCGGCGGTCAGCAGCAGAGATGCGCTATAGCAAGAGCACTGATAAAGAACCCGAAGCTCCTGCTGTGTGACGAGCCAACGGGTGCGCTTGATTCAAAGACTTCGAGGGATATACTTGTGCTTCTCGAACAGGTAAACAGGAAATATGGCACAACAATGCTGATAGTAACGCATAACAACGCTATAAAGAATATGGTACACAAGGTGATAATCTTAAAGGATGGACTTATCAAAAAGGATTATTACAACGAAACGCTTATACCTGCCGCTGAGCTGGAGGATCTTTAATATGAACAAGGTGCTTTCAAAAAGAATACCGAGGGAGTTTAAGTCTAATCTCACTAAGTACATCGCACTGCTGCTTTTGATAGTGCTTTGTATGTATCTGGTGACAGCGATGGTGGCAAGTTCGGAAACAATTATTGTCAGAACAGACGAGCATAATGCCGCAAATCACGTTGAGGACGGACAGTTCACAACGTTCTTGCCTCTGACAAACGAGCAGGAAAAGGATATTACCGACAAGGGCGTTACTCTTGAACGTATGTACAGCCTTGATATAAAGGCTGAGGACGGTTCAACTCTCAGAGTGATGAAGAACCGTAAAAATATCGATCTTGTCGAGCTTATAAGCGGCGAATATCCGTCAAAAGACAACGAAGCAGTAGTCGAACGCAGATATGCGGAAGAACACAGCCTTGATGTCGGCAGTAAGCTGACAGTCGGCGGTACGGAGTATACCGTATGCGGCACAGGCACATCTCCCGACTATGACGCACCGTATCAGAATATGTCCGATATGGCTGTATCAAGCAAAAATTTCGGTATTATCTTTGTTACCGACAGCGAGTATGAAAGAGTGTCGGACAGTTCAAAGTCGGCGCAGACTTTTACATACGGCTATCTTCTCGGAAATGATATGACCGATGATAAGCTGAAAGAGCTTATAGAGGATTTTGATTTTGACTATACGAAGGTTACCGACAAGTATTATCTTGAAACGGTAAACGAGGCGCTTGAAAAGCGTACCGAAATAGAAAACGGCATCAATGATTTAGCCGAAGGTGCGGACAAACTACATGACGGTCTTAAAGATCTGTCGGACGGAGCGGATACGCTGTATGACGGTATGAATGATTTGTCGGACGGCTCGGATAAGCTGTATGACGGACTTAAGACTCTATATGACGGAACAGTACAGCTCCATAGCGGTATGACAAGCATATATGAAGGCGCATCGGCTCTTGACAAGGGCCTTGGCAAATTGTCGGGCGGTGCTTCTTCGCTGAACGTTGCAATAGCAGGAGCAGATTCCGCAGGGCTTATCCCTCCCACAATGAATGCTCTTGTAAGCGGTGCGGACAGCCTTGCTTCAGGACTTAAAAGTGCACAAAGCGGCTCGTCTGAGCTTGTATCCGGCATAAGCAGTGCAAATAGAGGAGCAGAGCAGTTATCGACAGGCGCAACCGATGCGGTAAACGGAGCAAAGGAGCTTGCAAATGGCGTAAAAGACGCTAAGAACGGCGCTAAAGAGCTTGCAGACGGAGCGAAAGACGCAAAGGACGGAGCGGGTGAGCTTGCAGACGGTATACACGAGCTTAAAAGCAATATCGGAAAACTGCTCGATGCAGCTTTCGACCTTGATCTGACCAACCTCACATCGTTTGTGAAAAGAGCGGATAACGTCCGTATCGCAGGTGCGGCAGGCGATGTCGTAATGAATAAGTACGGCGGACTTGCGGCGTGCGTAATTCTTATGGCGCTGTTTGCCTATGTAATATCCGTATTCGTTGTTCATCAGATAAACAGGGAGAGCAGTGTAATAGGTGCATTGTACGCTCTCGGAGTAAGTAAAGGCGCACTTATAAGGCACTACATAATGCTCCCCACGATAATAGCGTTCATTGGCGGCGTACTCGGCTCGGCGATAGGCTTTTCCCCTATGTCGATACAGTCACAGCTTGCAGACAGCTACTCGTATTTTTCACTGCCCGATTTTCAGACGGTAATACCGCTTTACCTTGTGATATATGCCGTTGTCATTCCTCCCGTGATAGCGGCAACAGTGAATGCGCTCGTTATAAACAGACGTCTTTCCGCACCGGCGCTGTCGCTTATGAGAAACGAGCAGAACGTAAGGAATATCAGCCGTATGGAGATAAAGAGCGGCGGCTTTGTAAGAAAGTTCAGAATACGTCAGCTTCTGCGTGAGATGAGAGCGAATATCACGGTTGCGGCTTGTATGTTCGTTTCAATGCTCATTCTTATGCTCGGACTTGACTGCTATTCAATGTGTAATAACGTAACAACAGATACGCTTGCAGGCGCAACATACGAGTATATGTATACGCTTAAATACCCGACTTCCGAAGTTCCCAATGGCGGCGAAGCGTGTTATGTCAAATCGCTTGCAAAGGAAAAGGACGGCTACACGCTTGATATTACGGTAATAGGCATAGACAGCGATAATCCGTATTATAACGTTGATGTGAAAAAGGGAAAAAGCATTGTCACAGCGTCATTATCGGTAGCCCAGAGATACGGAGTAGCCGAAGGCGATAAGTTCATTCTTACCGATGAGGCGGGGGATACCGACTATGCTTTCACAGTCGGCAGTATAAGCGATTATTCCGCAGGACTTGCCGTGTTTATGGATATTGACAGTATGAGAGAGCGTTTCAGACAGGACGATGATTACTACAATATGGTGTTGTCCGACAAAGCGCTTGATATAGACGAGGGCAGAATTTACTCGGTAACGACAAAGTCGGATATTGAACGCTCGTCAAAGATATTCAGCGAGCTTATGAGCGGAATGGTTATAACGCTTGTCGGCACATCGGCTGTAATTTTTGTAGTGGTAATGTATCTTATGATTGGCGTGATGATAGACAGAAGTTCGTTCGGCATTTCACTGCTGAAAACCTTCGGTTACAGCAAAAAAGACGTGAAGAAGCTGTACCTTGACGGCAATGCAATCACTATAGCAATATCGGCAATAATCTGCTTACCGCTGTCAAAGCTTGTTATGGACAGAATATATCCTTCGTTTATCCCTAACGTTGCCTGCGGAATAAACCTCAATTTTGCGTGGTATTTATATCCTGCTTTGTTTATCGCCGTTATGCTGATATATCTTCTCACAAGCACGCTTCTTGTAAGAAAGCTGAACAAAATCACACCCGCTGAGGTGCTGAAAAACAGAGAGTAAGAGAAAAAGCAGAATATAAAATTGCTCCCGACTGTATCAGCCGGGAGCGGTTTTAGTATTCGATTTATTTATGCCAACTCTTCCGCCAGCTCATCAATCTGTGCCGCGCTTGCATCATTCAGCGCACAGGTAATCTTGACCGTCTTGTCAAGGATATTAAGCTCCTTAGACTTTTCAAACATACCTGCCATGACCTTAGCCGCCATAGGCGCCCATGCACCGTTTTCGATAAACGCAACAGTCCTCTTCTGATAGTTTCTCTCGGTAAGACCCTCAATGAACGTTCTCATAAACGGGAACACATCCGCATTATAGGTGGGCGTTGCAAGCACCAGCTTGCCGTAAGCAAATGCGTCCGAGATCGCCTTTGACATATCGCATCTTGCAAGGTCTGTGATAATAACATCAACATTCTTTGCCTTCAGCTTGTCATATAAAAGCTCTGCGGCTTTCTTTGTGTTGCCGTAGATTGAAGCGTAAGCTATCATAACGCCGTCCTTTTCGGGAGTGTAGGACGACCACTTGTTGTAAAGATCGAGATAGTGTGCGAGGTTTTCGCTCAGCACAGGACCGTGTAACGCACAGATTTTCTCTATATCAAGCGTAGCGGCCTTCTTGAGAAGCGCCTGCACCTGCGCACCGTATTTTCCCACAATGCCGATATAATATCTGCGTGCCTCATCATCCCACGCCTGCTCGCTGTCAGGTGTGCCGAACCTGCCGAAACCGTCCGCAGAGAACAGGATCTTATCCTTTGCGTCATACGTTACCATAACCTCCGGCCAGTGTACCATAGGAGCGAATACAAAAGACAGAACGTGACTGCCAAGCGTCAGAGTATCGCCCTCTTTTACGGTAAGCGTGTTTGTTATGGTAAGGTCGGGGAAAAATCCCTTTATCATCGTGAATGTCTTTGCGTTGCCGACTACCGTTGTATCGGGATAGAATTTCAGAAACTCCGCAATACTTGCCGAATGGTCAGGCTCCATATGCTGAACCACCAGATAATCCGGTTTTCTGTCGCCAAGCTCCGTTTTTACCTTTTCAAGCCATATTGCCGAAAAGTTTATATCGACAGTATCCATAACCGCCGTCTTTTCGTCAAGAATGACATAAGAGTTGTAGGAAATGCCGTCAGGCACTTTGTACTGACCTTCAAACAGGTCGATTGTGGTGTCGTTTACACCGACATATTTTACGTCTTCTGAGATAAACATATTAAAATTCTCCCTTCTTTTTCAAGAAATCTACAGATATTTTAACACATCTGAAATAAAAAATCAATAGGTAAATTCAAATAAATTCACGGTTTACAAAGAAATCAGTATTTATTATCATTGTTCTTCCGCTTTTCCTCGATATGTCGCACACGTTCTTCAAAATGCTCCTTCAGCATCTCGTTTTTCTCGTTCGCCTTGTCCGAGATTGCATCATACCTGTCAACCACATTATCGCTTATCTTAACAAAGTTTTCGGTAAGCCTTTCCTTTACCGTATCGATTTTTGAAGCGTCACCGCTGTTATCTGCCGTTATCGGTGCATTTTTATCAACGCTTCGGCTTTCGTCCGTATGCCGAAGAAGCATAGCAACTCCCAGTACAAGTGTGGTAAGGTAGACGATAACGCCCGAACAGGTTATTATTATCAGCTTATCGCTTTCGCTAAGCCACATCGCATATACCGTAAGCGAACGGATAAGAGTAACTGCGGAAACGCCTGCGTCCGCAAGAGAAATGTTTCGTATAGCGCTGAGAAGCGGCGAGCGGTGCTTCTGCACTTTTATAAGGTTGATTATCGCACGGGCAAGCTTTATGACCGTGTACACAGCTATACTTGCGATGACAAGCCGTGCGTATTGCCGTGCCGTATTGTGTATCATACTGTACAGCTCGATAAGCATAAGTACCACGCTCATGATAATAAACATCATACCGGTAAACCGCATTACATATACTTCCGACACAACCTGTATGCCCTTGTCCAGCTTTTTCTCATACGATACAGCCATATAACGCATCACGGCAAGCAGACCGTAATACACGCACAGTATCATAAACCATATCGAGCCGTAGAACAGACCGAGAACGCCGTTGTATGCGGCATAGGCGACATTCAGCGTCAGCGAGCCTGCAGTGTACAGCACTATCCGAAAACGCTTGCTTTGCGTGAACAGGCGGATAAATTCTTTCAGCCTGAGCCTGTGTTTTTTCAGTTTATCCGCCTCCCTTTGAGAAATTAAGTGCCGTCACAATTTATAACCGTGACGGCATAGCTTGCTATTATATTTTACCTTATCCGCACAGAAAATGCAAATATCATATCATTCATCATAGCTGTCAAGGAAGTGATGCTTTTCTCCTCCCTTTTTCCACGCAATGACAGTATCGATATTCACGTTTTCAACGCTCTTGAAAATATGCTTTTCAACCTCAGGATTTGTCTGCTTCAGCTTTGCAATAAGCTGTTTTATCTCCACACGCTTTGAACGGTTCTCCTCGTTGTTGCAGGTAGTGCAGGTGTCCGTGAATTTGCAGGCACACTGTATAAAGTGCAGACCGTTGTAGTCTCTCCACGCTTTTATATCGTCCTCACGCACAAGGTACAGCGGACGTATAAGCTCCATTCCCTCAAAGTTCGTGCTGTGGAGCTTCGGCATCATCGTCTGTATCTGAGCGCCGTACAGCATACCCATAAGTATCGTTTCAATCACATCGTCATAGTGATGTCCGAGCGCTATCTTGTTACAGCCGAGGCTCTTTGCATAGTTATACAGGTGACCTCTCCTCATCCTCGCACAAAGATAACAGGGAGATTTTTCAATGTTATAAACAGAATCGAAAATGTCCGACTCGAATATCTCTATCGGTATTTTCAGCTTGCGTGCGTTCTCTTCGATAACATTTCTGTTTGCCGTGCTGTAGCCTGGGTCCATTACGATAAATTTCACCTCGAACGGAAAATCACTGTGGCGGTGAAGCTCCTGGAACAGCTTAGCCATCAGCATCGAATCCTTACCGCCCGAAATACATACGGCGATACGGTCGTTTTCCTTTACAAGTTCATACTGCTTTACAGCCTTTGTGAATGCCGCCCATATCTTTTTGCGGAACTTCTTTTGCAGGCTCTGTTCGACACGCTTTGAAACCTCGTCAGCCTGTTCCTTCTGCATTACAGCAAGAAGCCATGCGGCATATCCGCCCGAAAGCGAATATGCGTCATAACCCATTTCCGATAATTGTTCTGCGGTATCTACGCTGAATTTTCCTCTTGCACAGCAGATAATCAGCTTCTGAGTTTTGTCCTCAGGCGGTGCGGCTAAAAGCTCGTCTGCCGAAACCGATACAGCACCCTCCATAACGCCGTACAGCTTTTCCTGCTCACTGCGTGTGTCATATAAAATATAGCTGTCGGGGGAGAGCCTTTCAAGCTCGCTTACGGTTATTTCCAAAGTTATTTTCCTTTCCTTATGCCATTGTCAGCACATGGCTGAATAAGTACAGCAGACCCATATATGACAGCGTGCCTGCCGCCATGCTTACGAAAGTGTTATGCCACAGCTTGTAGCTTCCGCCTGTGATAAGTACCGCAAGAAGTCTTGGTATACCGACGCCGAACATATTGTCACCGATGTCCTTAAGGCAGTAGATTATAAGTATCGACATTATCATAGCCGGGAGCGACTTTTCTATGCGTTCGAGCCACTTTGGCATTTTCCTGTTGCCGTGAAAGATTACAAAGGGCAGCGCACGCAGTGAGAATGTGATAACAGCACTGATAACTATCGCTATCACCATCTGTAAAGGTGTCATAGGAGTTGATGTCATATCTTCCGCTCCTCCTTTTCATCGGTGATAATATCTTCCGGAGAAGTAACTATCTCTGTTTTTTCATCTGCCGTTTTTATCTCATCGTTATCCTTTCCGCCCTTTTTCTTACCGAAGTCTGTATTTGTTATCAGCAGTAAAAGCGCTGTGGATAAGAGCAGAGCAGGGAGCATAAAGCTGTTCTGACCGAATATAAGCAGGCACAGTACGCCTACACCAAGACCGATAAGCGCAGGGGAGTGCCTGTCGGCGTGTTCCCACTTGTCGATAAAGATAATGACGAACAGCGCCGTCATACAGAAGTCAACACCCTCAAGCTGAAACGGGAGAAGCTGTCCGATAACGCTTCCCAGTACCGAAAAGAACGTCCAGTAGAAATGGCTGAAAAGCGCAACGCCGAACATGGTGCTGTGCTTGTCATCCTCCGGCATATAGTCGAGCGTAGTGTTTACCGCATACGTTTCATCCGTCATCGAATGTATCATATACAGCTTACGCTTTCCCATAGCGTTAAAATCCTTCAGAAATGTAAGGCTGTAGAAGCTCTGCCTGCTGTTTACAAGCAGAACAGTGAGCGCCACCGTAAGTAGTGACGCTCCGCTGCTGAAAAATGTTATAAGTAAGAACTGGCAGGTTCCGGAGTAGAGGAACAGACAGGAGAACAGCGAGTAGTACCACTGATACCCTGCCTCCGCCATCATCATTCCGTATGCCATACCTAAAAACAGATAACTGCACAGTACAGGCAGGCTCTTTATGAAAGAGTGCCTGATAAGTTGCTTTTTTGTCATTTGGTTTATGAAGCCGCCCTTCCGTAAATACTGAGTATCTTGTCCTCGACCGCACGGGCAAGCGCATTGTGTCCGTTCTCGTCAAGATGTTCGCAGTCTATACTGCTTGGTTTTGCGTGGTCGGAGGCGGCAAGTATATCTGTACCGTGCTTTCTTGCGACCTTTGCAAAGGTGTATTTCAGATTTCGTGAAACGGCGGGCGAGCCTGCGTCAAACTGCGGATCGTATCTTTCCTGCCATACGTCATTCCCAAGCTCTATAGGTGAAATGAGCAGGACACGGCAATTACCGGCATACGCTCTTACCTGCTCGATAAGACGTTCCGCACCGTGCGCAATCGTTTCTGCGTCAGCGTTATAAACCGGCTTGCAGTCGTTCGTTCCGAGCATTATAATGACCATATCCAGCGGAGCGTGGCTTTCAAGGAATACAGGGAGCAGCTTGTCGCCTGCTCTGCCAATCCTGTCGGGGTCCTCAAAAACCGTTGTTCTTCCGCAAAGCCCTTCTTCTATTATCTCATAGCCGCTTTGCTCAAGGTCGTTTCTTATAATGCTTGTCCAGCGTACACCGTCGGCAAATCTCTTGTCAGTGCCGGGGATAAGTCCCCAAGTATTCGAGTCGCCGAAGCAAAGTATCCTTTTCATTGTTCTCACCTGCACTTAAAGTTTTTATGAGGAGCTTTTCGGCTCCTCATAAACTGTATTTATATATCTTTATTCTCAGCTTTTCTTTACTTCGCCGCCCTCTACAACGAGTGTTTCCTTGTAGTCTGCACCGTATGTGTCTGTAAGAGTAGCGTCATAGTCTGCGTGGAAGAAGTTTTCCTTGCCGAGCGTCTTGATTTCATCGTTTATCCAGTTAAGGAGCGTTTCGTTGCCCTTTGTAACAGCAGGAGCGATAGTATCCTGGCTGCCGAGTGAGTCAATGCCTACAGTATAGCCCTTGTTCTGCTTTGCAAATGCGATGACCTCTGTGTTGTCGTTAGCCCAAGCAACGCCGTTGCCGTTTTCGATAGCGCTCTTCGCCGTAGCGTATGAATCATACTTCTGGAGCTTGATGTCGGGGTAGTTCTTTGTGAGATAAAGCTCAGCAGTTGTACCCGAGATAACGATCATCTTGTCCTCAGCCTTCCAGTTGTCAAGTGATGTGATAACATTGCTGTCGGGTGAAACAACGCCGAGTGCAACGTTCATGTAAGGAAGTGCAAAGTCAACCTTTTCCGCTCTTTCTTCTGTTACAGTGAAGTTTGCAAGGATAATATCAACCTTGCCTGTTTCAAGGTATTCAACACGGTTAGCTGCCTCTGTTGAAACATAGTTTATCTCAACGCCTAAATCCTTGCCGAGTCTGTTTGCAAAATAAATGTCATAGCCCTGATATTCGCCGTTCTCATCAACATAGCCGAAAGGGTTCTTGTCTGAGAATACGCCGATGTTTATCTTACCGCTTGCCTTTATCTCGTCAAGTGTACGGTAAACTTTTGAGCCTGTGTTGCCGTCACTGCCGCCGCTTGTTGCGTTTGTGCTGCACGCTGTGAATGAAGCTACTGCCGCAGCTGCCGTAAGACCGAGTGCTATCAGTTTCTTGAAGTTTAACTTTTTCATTGTGATTATCTCCTTTAAATATCTCTCTTTATTCTGCGAGTTCTTTCTTTGCTCTTACCGAGTCAAACTCAAATGTGTTAAGGAATTGTTTTGCCCTTTCTGTCTTAGGATTATCAAAGAACTCATCGGGCGTTGCTTCTTCCACGATTTTTCCGTTGTCGAGGAAGATTATTCTGTCTGCTATCGCTCTTGCAAACTGCATTTCGTGTGTTACTATCAGCATTGTGCGACCCTGCTTTGCAAGATCGAGCATAACGTCAAGTACCTCACGGACCATTTCGGGATCGAGTGCCGCAGTTACCTCGTCAAAGAGCAGTATTTCAGGGTGCATACAAAGCGCACGGACGATAGCCACACGCTGCTTCTGACCGCCGGAAAGCTCTCTGGGGTAGCTTTTAGCCTTTTCTTTAAGTCCCACTCTTTCGAGCAGTGACATTGCCTCCTGCTTTACCTCTTCTTTATCCCTTTTCTGTACCTTGCACGGTGCAAGAAGAATATTGTCAAGCACCGTCAGGTGAGGGAACAGGTCATAGCTCTGGAATACCATTCCTATACGCTGTCTTAAAAGAGGAAGCGTCTTGCTGTTTCTTTCGATTACATCGCCGTCAAGCGTTATACTGCCTTCCTGTATCGGCTCAAGTGCGTTTATACAGCGCAGGAGAGTTGACTTTCCGCAGCCGCTCGGCCCTACTATTACTATGACCTCGCTCTTTTTTACGGAAAAGCTGATACCGTCAAGTATCGTTGCGTTATCAAAACGCTTTACAACGTTGTCTATTGTTAATAATGCATCTGCCATACGCTTTAGCTCCATTTCTTTTCAAGGTATTTCGCAAGCATACTTATCGGCCAGCAGGCGATGAAGTATAGCAGGAATACCGTCAGATATACTCCGAATGCACCATTCGGACTTGTCATTCTGTTAGCTTCTATTATCTGCTGTGCGACCTTCAGAACTTCTACAACGCCTATCATAAGGATAAGGCTTGTCGTCTTTATCATTCTTGTTATCAGATTTATCGAAAGCGGTATGAGCCGTCTTATCGTCTGCGGTATGATAACATAAAGATAAGTCTGTGCATTTGTAAGTCCGAGAGCCTCACTGCTTTCATACTGATGCTTCGGTATTGAGATAAGTGCGCCTCTCACAAGGTCGCCCATTTCGGCAGTGCCCCATAATACGAATACTATTATAGAGGCCGCTTCGCCCGAAAGATCCCAGCCGAAAGCTCTTGTCGTTCCGAAGAACATTATGAAAAGAAGCACGAGCTGCGGCATTATTCTTATAAATTCAAGATACACACGAAGAACGGCTTTCAATATCCTGTTCTTCTTTGTCATAAGTACGCCCATTCCGATACCGAGCGGTATGCTTATCGCAACGGATACAAGGCTTATCCAGAGCGCCGTCCACAGCCCTCCGAGAAGTCTTATGAAGTTCGTACCCTTGAACAGAACGTCTATTCCGAGATTAACCGCCAAATCCTGCACGGCGTACCCTCCTTTCAACTATCGTTCCGACGATTGAGATCGGAAGAAGTATTATGAGATAGAAGCCGACCAGCAGGCACAGAGCCTCGGTGGTATCGTTATACATTCCCATAAGATCCTTTGCCATAAACATAAGGTCAAGCAGGCTTATCGCACTGAACACGCTCGTTTCCTTCATAAGAAATATCACATTTGCGACAAATGCCGGGATACTTACCGACATTGCCTGCGGAAGTATCACATAACGCATTGCCTGCATTTTGTTCATTCCGAGAGAATAGGCGCTTTCTGTCTGTATCTTGTCTACCGATTCAAGTCCGCTCCTGAAAGCCTCCGCCATGTAGCTTCCTCCGAGGAAGGCAAGTCCTGCGATACCGCAGGTTTCGGCGTCGGTCGGTATGCCGACTTTAGGCAGTCCGTAATAGATGAAAAAAAGCTGTACTAAAAGCGGTGTATTGCGGCTGATTTCAATGTAGACGGAAACTATACGGCGGATAACCGGTACCTTGTAGTACTGAACCACTGCACATATAAGCCCTATGATGATCGAGAATATTATACCAAGAACACCGAGCTTTACAGTCAGCAGTGCGGCTTCCCCGAACAGCGGCAGGTACTCAGCGATAGCGTTAAGATCCATACCGTCACATCCTTTCGATTTACTGTGCCACAGGCAAAATAAAAGCCGGGCAATTATGCTCCCGGACAAATGACAGTCGCCGCAGTGCTTTTACGGCTGTATGACAACAATGCCGCTGCACCCAAATGCCATTTTACTTGTCCGGGAGCTGATACAGCAACACATTATTCTGTTGTGCGTTGATGAAATAGTAGCGTACATCGTATTTCCTCCGTTTGTTTCAAAACTTATAATTCTCATCGGTTTTGTTCCGATGATGCTATTATACTACCTAAAACCTACTTTGTCAATAGGTTAAGGGTATTTTATTGAAAATTTTTTTGGAGGTATAGTCCAATGTATGCGTTTTTCGGGATAATGGTGCGGGATAAGGGCAAAAATATGTTCTGAAAAAACTTGGTTTAAGTTCAAATAAAGAGCAATTTTAATATCCCATCCCCCTGCCCCCTTCCCCAGGAAGGGGGAGAAGTCAGGGCTGCCGCCCTTGACCTGCTGGGGGCTTCGCCCCTCAACCCCGTTTGGGATTGTTGTGCGGGATTAACGGGGGCTGCCGCCCCAAGTCCAAGCAAGGATGCTTGCAGTCAGCCACACAAAGCCACTGCACGATGCAGTGGTACAAATGGCTGACGACCTGTATGGGGGCTTCGCCTCTCAACCCCGATTGGTTTTCAACAGTGTGCTTAACATACAAAATTAATTATAGTATAATACGGGGAAAAATGCAAGTAAAATTTTCGGGTGAAAATCACGTTTTTTTGTGGCAGAATGTAAAGTTGTGATATGCCTTTACAACACAGCAAAAAAATGCTAAAATAAGTATAACCCTATTACGAATACGAAAGGAATTACGGTTATGAAAGAAATATCGGTAGAAGAACTGAAATTAAATCCCTCCACACTTATCGGCAAGGAGTGGGCGTTGCTCACAGCAGGAAATAAGGACGGCTATAATACAATGACAGTAAGCTGGGGACAGATGGGCGAGTTGTGGAACAAGCCAACAACGGTAGTCTATATCCGCCCTCAGAGATACACAAAGGAATTTGTTGACAAGAGCGATTATTACACATTGTCATTCCTCCCCGACGGACACAGGGAAGCGCTGAGTTATCTCGGCTCGCATTCGGGCAGAGATGAGAATAAGCTTGCAAAGACCGACCTTACAGGCACTGCAACGGACGATTACGCTTATATAGAGCAGGCAAAGCTCGTGCTTGTCTGCAAGAAGCTGTACAGACAGCCGATGACCCCCGATTCTTTTATAGACAAGTCGCTTATTGAAAAGTGCTATGCCGCAGGCGATTTCCACGAGATGTATGTCGGTGAGATAGTTAAAGTGCTTGTAAGTGAATAACCGATGAAAAGGACAGTGGTAATAGGCTGTTCGGGTTCGGGAAAAAGCGTGTTTTCGAGAAAGCTCCGTGACGCCACAGGATTATCGCTGTACTATCTTGATATGATATGGCATAAGCCCGACGGCACGAATATTTCACGGGAAGAATTTGACAAACAGCTCGACAGCATAATATCCCGTGACAGCTGGATAATAGACGGCAACTATCAGCGCACTCTTGAAACAAGGATAAAGGCTTGTGACACAGTGTTTCTGTTTGACTTGCCGACTGAAATCTGCATTGAGGGCGCATTGTCACGCATAGGCAAAAAGCGTGAGGATATGCCGTGGTTTGAAAATGAGCTTGACCCTGAGTTCAGACAATGGATAGAAAGCTTCAGGGCAAATCAGCTCCCCGAAGTATACAGACTGCTTGAGAAATACAAAAACAACAGGGAGATAGTTGTTTTTCGCACAAGAGAGCAGGCGGATAAGTTTATTGAAAAGCTCGGATAATATGAATAACCCACCGTGCGAATCCACGGTGGGTTATCTTTATTCAGCGTTTATTATCAGTCTCTTGTGTTCTTGAAGTCTTCATAAAGACCACATCTTGCAATCGTAGACGATACCTTGCAGCGAAGTCCGTTATCGGTATTTTCAAATTTGTACGCGCACAGGGCGTAGGAGATTTCATTGTTTGTGACGCCGGTGGGAATGGCGGTAATGCACATAATGTCATTGTTGTTTTGTTCATCGTAGAACAGCAGATATTTAGCCTGCGAGTATCTTTCATCGCCGTTTCCTTTTTCGCCGAACGCGGCGTAAATGCACAGCTTGCCGTCATATTCCGCATATTTATCAGGAATAAAATCCTTGAAGTTGTCATATGTGAAGCCTGTGTAGAGTTCGCTTGCCTTTTCATAAAAGCCCTTCATATCGGAAAATCCGAAGAAATCGGGGTTTGCCTCAAGATAGTTTCCGTAGACGGCATTTTTCTTTATAAATTCGTCTATTTCCGCTCTGGTGGCATTGATCATTTCTTTTCCGTTTTTTATAGCTTCATAGCCTGAGCAGAAATCAACCTTTTGATTAAACAGTCGTTGCCGGGTTACACGGTCGATTATTTCGTTGCCGATGCTTTCGTCTGTGCAGAGCTTCAGATCATCAAAATCATCGCTCAGCGAAATTGTCTTTCCGTCATAAGTGATACTGCCGAATTTGCTCCAGAAAGATTTGTCGGTGAGAACCTCGGCTTTTATGCTGTTGATGTCGATCTGTTCTTCCGAGCTGTTGTTACTGTTTTCGTCGGATTTGTTACTGCTTTCGACAGATGAATTATCAGCAGTAGAAGTACTGGAGGTTGTAGGAGTGCTGTCCGGAGCGGAAGATGTGCTTGCATTTGAAGAGCAAGCGCAAAGCGTTGCTGTAATTAGAAATGCTGATACTGTGAGAATGATTGATTTTGTTTTCATGGGGATACCTCATTAAGCATAATATGAAACAATGTTGCTGAAATTATATGTATAACTTGTACCGTACGGCGAAGCGGAATATGTTGCACACTTGCTAAAAGGTACGCCTTCAGCACTTGTTAAGTCCGTAGCCGCAGGGTCTAATACGATAAAATAATCTTCAGGTTTAGTTGCACTTGATTTAATTGATTTTATCAGCATATAATGTGTACCGGGACCATTACGGTTTAAGCAAATAACGACACCGCCTTTGCTATTTGAAAGCACCGAAGAAAGTGCATAACGCTTTTGTTCTGCACCGAAACTTGATACATCATATCTTGTTAAGCTTGAATTAAAGCGTTTGTTTATATTACTCAGCAAAACGTATATTGGTTCGTTTGAATTATTCGTTAGATCTTTGTCAATTACTTGATTTGCTTTACGTGCTTTTAGTGTATAACCGTTGATGTCGATATTAGCTAACATCACAGTAAATGGATCGGCAGGCAGTAAGCCCTTACATCCTGTTCGATAATCGTGACCTTTCATAGTATAATTTAATGCTCTCAATTTCATTGCCATTGTAGCTATAAAGCAACCTTGTCGCATCCAATCGTCTTCATACATAGATAGTTTTTCATATTTCGAGGTATAAAACGGCATACTGGTATTAGCGCTTTTTGAAAATGTGAGTGTGTCTAAATATTCTGAATTCCAAAAATTCACATCCTCGGATTCGTAATCAGAAACTTCTATCGTTGAAGCTTTTTGACTAAAAAATGGAGAGCATGCAACCGCACTGGCATTAAGATAATAGCTTTTGTTATACTTCGATGAAGTATTTCCTTTTTCAACTTTTATCCATATGTTAGTATATGTTGTAGTTTGAGTTGAGAGATTAATTCTTAGAATTTGACTAGATCCAACATTTTTTGTAGATGTTTGACCGAGTATAACGTGGTTTTTTCCGCCATATACTGAAAAATTGTAATTTTCCGTACTTGGACAATACAACATAACATCTAAATATCCTGGGGATAATTCAATATTAATAGTATACTTGTAATAATCCACGTCAGATGAACTTGATAGCTTTCCGCTTATTGTGCGATTAACATATGCTGTGTTTGCTTTATCAAAAGTGTTATTGTTTTCTTTTTCGCTCATATTAGTTATGTTGCGCTGAGAATTAGAATTATTGATTTCAACATAGTTATAAAATGTCTGTAGATAAATTTTATAGTCTCCATTTGATTGAAGCGAAAAATGACCGCAATATCTATATTCATTATATTTGAACTCATAGTCATAGTATTTATCAATTTTAATTTCGTTTGATGTCAAGACAAATGAATTTGTTCTCTCAAAGAAACTAACGAGATTGTCATGATCTTTGATAGATAATTGATCTACATATTCGTTATTTTTTACAGTAAAAATCATTTTGAATTGTAATTCATCACAGTTCAAAAGAGGAGAGCCATAGTCGTTTATCTGAGAAGAATAATAGTATACGCTACTTTTATCATGCTCAAAGTCTATTGTTAATGGAAAGTCGTCCTTATCTGCTAATGTTGTTATGAATTCAACATCTTCAAAATATTCATCATTCTGATACGAATCTGAAAAGCTGGTAAAAGACATAGTGGAAACAGCAAGACATATGCATATTAATAATGAAAGAAATTTAATATACATTTTCGATTTAGAATATTTCATATAAAATACCTCCTTTATTGATATGATTATATCACAGTATAAAAAATAAGTCAAGGAAAATACTTCGGCGTAAATAATAAAGGTAACGTGATTTTTTTGTTAATTTCAACCAAAGTTACATGAGTTTCATAATATCTGATTCTTACATAGCAAAAAACCGCCGTATCACAGCAATACAGCGGTTAAATCTATCTAAAAATTACACTTCCCAGCTGCCAAGATACTTTTCCTGTTCCTCAGTCAGCTTATCAATTGTAATGCCCCAGTATCTGAGCTTTCTCTCGGCAACCTCCTTATCAACCTCGGCAGGAACGTTTACCGTCATCTTTTCGCCGGCTTTCAGCTTGTCCTTGTTCTTAACAAGATATGCGGCTGACAGAGCCTGTATAGCAAAGCTCATATCCATTATTTCTGCCGGGTGACCGTCGCCTGCGGCAAGATTTACAAGTCTGCCCTCTGCGATAACATTTATCCTGTTGCCGTTTGCCAGTTTGTAATACTGAATGTTGTTTCTTGCAACGCCCGTTTCTACAGCCATTTCCTTAAGCTTTGCAACGTTTACCTCAACGTCAAAGTGACCTGCGTTTGAAAGGATAGCACCGTCTTTCATATTAAGGAATGCCTTTTCTCCGATTACATCGTTACAGCCTGTTACCGTTACGAAGAAGTCGCCTATCTTAGCCGCCTCGACCATCGGCATAACCTTGAATCCGTCCATAACGGCTTCCATTGCCTTTATCGGATTTATCTCGGTTACTATTACCGATGCACCAAGCCCCTTAGCCCTCATCGCAACGCCCTTGCCGCACCAGCCGTAGCCTGCTACTACAACATTCTTTCCCGCAACAATCAGATTCGTCGTGCGGTTTATGCCGTCCCAAACCGACTGACCCGTGCCGTAGCGGTTATCGAACAGATGCTTGCAGTCTGCGTCATTTACAAGCATCATCGGGAACTTGAGCTGTTTAGCCTTATCCATAGCTACAAGGCGGATAATTCCCGTTGTGGTTTCTTCACAGCCGCCGATAACATTCGGGATAAGGTCGGGATATTCGTTGTGGATAAGGTTTACAAGGTCGCCGCCGTCATCAATGATAACATTGGGAGCGATCTTGATAACCTCCGCCGTATGTGCGTGATATTCCTCCGCAGTAGCACCGTGCCACGCAAATACGTTAAGTCCGCTGTGTACAAGAGCCGCCGCAACATCGTCCTGCGTTGACAGTGGGTTACTGCCCGTGATATACATCTCTGCGCCGCCTGCCGCCATTACACGACAAAGGTAAGCCGTCTTTGCTTCAAGGTGTACCGAAAGCGCTACTTTCAGTCCCGCAAACGGCTTTGATACCGCAAATTCTTCTTCGATGCCACGCAGTAACGGCATATTCGCCTTTACCCAGTTTATCTTTGTTTCGCCGCTTTCCCACAGGCTCTCATCTCTTATAATGCTCATTTCGTTTTCCTTTCCGTTAACCGTCTATTCTTTTCATCGCTTTATTGCATTCAAAGTAAATGCGTTCCTCGTCCATTCCCTTTATCTCACGGCTTTCCATTAAGAACTCACCGTCAACCATAACGCTTTCGACCTCATATCCGCTCGCACTGTAGCACATAGCCGCAACAGGATCGTTCACAGGCTGAAGCGAGGGATATTTCATATCCATTATGGTAAGGTCAGCCGCATAGCCTTCTTTAAGTATTCCCGTGTTGTCAAAGCCTAAAGCCTTTGCGCCCGTTTCGGTAGCCATTTTAAGCGCCTGACGTGCCGAAACTGCTGTAGCACTGCGGCAGTTGCCCTTGTGCGCAAGGCAGATAAAGTTCATATCGCTGAACATATTCAGCGTATTGTTGCTTCCTGCGCTGTCAGTGCCGATACACAGCTTTACACCCTTGCCGAGCATATCGGGTATTCTTGCAAAGCCGTTTCCGAGCTTTGCATTGCTGATAGGATTAGTAGCGGCATATACGCCTCTTTCAGCGAGAATATCAATATCCTCGTCGGATAGCTGTACGCAGTGAGCGGCAACCGTATGGAATTTGAACATTCCCATATCATCAAGATACTTGACAGGCGAACAGCCGTTCTGAGCTATGCAGTCCTCAATTTCCTTTACCGATTCGGAAAGGTGAATGTTTATGCCGAGACCGTATTCTGCGGCTTTCTCCATTACAAGTTCAAGATAGCCCCTGTCGGTAGTATAGATAGCGTGAGGACCCATCATGAATTTTAGACGCTTGTTGTCGCCGTAGGTACGCATATCGTACAGCGTATCTTCAATTCTTGTCTTTCCGCCCTCGTCATCTCTGCCGTTTCCTACAAGGCCTCTTGATATTGTCGCTTTCAGACCGCTTTCGCTTATCGCTCTTGTAATGCAGTCACGGGCGATATTCATATCAAGAAAAGCCGTTGTACCCGTTTTTATCATCTCAAGGCAGGCAAGCTGTGTGCCGTAGTACATATCCTCGGCGGTCAGCTTGTCCTCCATCGGCATTATCCTGTCGAACAGCCAGGTGTGGAACATAAGGTCGTCCGCACTGTTCCTGAACAGCGACATATAGCTGTGCGTGTGGCTGTTTACAAGCCCTGCTGTAATGAGCTTGTCCCTGCCGTCAATTGTCCTGTCCGGAACAAAGCCGTTTTTTACTGCATCGTCACCAATATAGGAGATAACGCTGTCGCTTACCGCAATATCGCATACCTTTGCGGAAAATCCGCTTTCTTCGTCCGGAAGAATTGCGGTTATCCCTTTAAATAATGTATTCATATAAAGTCCTTTCGTCCGTTTTTTTATGGATAATTAATTATAGCATTTATGAAGGAGGATTGCAACCGGGCAGACCTCCTTGTTCCGCTTTTTTGTTTGATTCCGGCAAGCTGTTGCCAATTGCGTTACAGCTCGCTTTGCAAAAACGGTTGAAAAAAGTGGAAATGCGTGGTATAATGAGCTTATGGGGGAGTTAATCTGCCCTATAAATCGGAATTTATGGTGAAATAATGTTTGAAGTGACTTTAGCGGATATTAGAAAAATAGCAAACGAATATAGTATAGATGAATGCCCTACTGCTTTTTATGAACTACAGCGATATAACTATGATGAAGAGAATAAGGATTCAAAGGAAGTACGACTTATCATCAAAGTGGTTTTTGAAAAGCATTCTGCTGTTGTTATCCGGTTCAAAAACGAACGGAATGTAACAAAGAAACACATTGAAGCCCAGTGTCGTTTTGCTGTTCAACTGTCAAAGGGCGGAATAAAAACTCCGTATATATACCATATCGACGGACATTACGCAAATGACTATCACATTAATGGGTATGATGTTATTGTTACAATAGAAGATTTTTGTGACGGAGAAGTAAAAGCAGTTGACGAAAAGATTGCTCGTATGACGGGCGTATTGCTTGCACAAATGCATAATGTTTCAGAGAAAATGAATCTTCATGTGTATGATAAGGTGATGTTTAATCCGCTTTTACGAAATGAATTATTCGATATATCCGTATTTTCCGAGAACAAAGAAATACTGAGAGAAATTGAACCGTCCCTCTACGATGAAATTGAATCAATAACAGAAAGTTACCTAAGAAAAATAGAAGTATTCAAGGAAGAAACTCAGTATGCGGTACAAGGAGATATAAGCCTTTGCAATCTGTATATCACTGACGATAGTGAAATGGGCGTGTTTGATTATAATAACAGCGGCGATAATGTGTTGTTCTACGATGTAATCATGCAGGCTGTTTTTGAATCAAGGCTTATGGACTATAAAGATGATTATCCCGAAAGAGAGCAGAATATTCTATCTGCTTTTCTAAACGGATATGATAGTGTACATCCCTTTACAAATCTTCAAAAGGATATATATCCTTATTTGTGTGCAGTTATTTCTGCCTATTGGCTGGGCGATATGAGCTTTGATGAGGGGAATCTTAAAAGCCTAATAGAAAAGAAACAAGCAGATGCGATTTGCCGGTTTATGAATAATATGCGTAATCGCCTTATTGATTTACAAGAATTTCCGTTGTTCGGTTGAATCTTGATTTATCTATCCGATATATTCCCATTTATCGAGCACCTTAACACAACAAAGGAGCAACAACGGTTGCTCCTTTTCCTATATCCCCCAAGCCGCAAGGCTCTTTTTTATGCGGTTTACGATGTCAGCCCAATGGCAATTTGATAGGAAAATCGGTTGCATAAAGTGGAAATGCGTGGTATAATGAGTTTATGGGGTAGTTAGTCTGCCCTACAAATCGGAATTTAATGTAGTAGGTGAAAATATGAACGCTGATTTCAGAATAAACGGAAAAGTGATAGAAACAGAAAGGCTCATTCTTAGACCATTCAGCCAAACCGATTTGGAAGATTTTTATGAATATGCGTCCGTCGAAGGCGTTGGTGAGATGGCAGGCTGGAAACACCATGAAAGTATTGCCGAATCTCAGAGTATTATGAATTCATTTATCAGCAATGATAAAGTATTTGCAATTTGCTTGAAGGAAAACAATAAAGTAATCGGTACTGTTGGCATAGAAAAGTATGGGTTAGAAGATGCATTAACAGAATTCGAGGATTACTACGGCAGAGAATTAGGTTATGTTTTGAGTAAAGACTATTGGGGAAACGGGCTTGTCCCCGAAGCTGTAAATGCAGTAATAGATTATTTGTTCAATGAATTGGATTATGATTTTCTGCTTTGCGGTTATTATAACTTTAATGAACGCTCTAAACGAGTTCAGGAAAAATGCGGCTTTAAACCATATCGTTCTTTGGCTATGACAACACAAATGGGAACAAAAGAACAAGGTACTTTAATGTTGTTGATGAATCCAAAGAAAAATATCAAATTGGTTTTTTCTCATCGGGAAACTTTAATCTTCGAATAAACGTTAAATTCCTATTTATCGAGCAGTTTATTACACTAAAGGAGCACCCACCCGGTCGCTCCTTTTCCTATACCCCCCGAGCCGCAAGGCTCTTTTTTATGCGGCGTTGCTCACGCACCCGTCCGAGAACGTTCTAACATTATTTTAATCCGCCGTTTCGCCTTGACGGCGGATTAAAATAATGTTATAATCTATTATGGTATGCTGTCTTTTATGGTATACTGTCTTTGAAACAGGACTTTGGATAAGAAACGGAGAAACAGCTTGACTAAAGAGATAAACAAGGAAGAACTGCTTGTTCAGCAGGAATATATAGAAAAAGTAAAAGCGATAAACGCAAAGCGTGAGCAGATGCCGCTGGCACACGTCCACAGCTTCGGCTGTCAGCAGAACGTGAGCGACGGAGAAAAAATCAAGGGTATGCTTGCACAGATGGGTTACGGCTTCACACCCGAAACCGCATTTGCGGATCTTATTCTTTTCAATACCTGCGCTGTAAGAGAAAACGCAGAGGACAGAGTTTTCGGCAATATAGGCGCACTCAAAAAGCTGAAAGAGAAAAACAGAAATCTCATAATTGCGGTTGGCGGCTGTATGGTACAGCAGGAGCATATAGCACAGAGAATGAGAAAATCGTTCCCGCAGGTCGATATAATTTTCGGCACTCACGTTATGCATACCTTACCGCAGATGATATACGAAAAGCTCAGCGAGAACCGCAGAACGCTGTCTATCCCCGAGAGTGACGGTGTTATTGCCGAGGGACTTCCCGTTATAAGAGAAAGCAAGGTAAAGGCAAGCGTGCCGATAATGTACGGCTGCAACAACTTCTGTACCTATTGCATAGTTCCCTTTGTAAGAGGCAGAGAGCGTTCACGCAGACCCGAAAAGGTCATAGCCGAAGTAAAAGGGCTTATAAATGACGGATATAAGGAAATACTACTGCTCGGACAGAACGTGAATTCTTACGGCAAGGAATATGATTTCGGCTTTGCAAAGCTGCTTTCCGAGCTTGATAAGATACCCGGAAAATATAAGCTCAGCTTTATGACATCTCACCCTAAGGACTGCACGCACGAACTTATAGATACGATAGCGGACAGCAGGCATATATCGTATCATCTGCATCTGCCCGTACAGTGCGGAAGCGACAGAATTTTAAAGGAAATGAACCGCCACTATGACACGGCGCATTATCTTGAGCTTATCGAATATGCAAAAAAACGCATACCGAAGGTAGCACTCACTACAGATATTATAGTAGGCTTCCCCGGCGAAACTTATGAGGATTTTCTCGGCACTGTGGAGCTTATGAAGAAGGTACGCTATGATTCCGCATACACCTTTATCTACAGCAAGCGTGAGGGAACAAAGGCGGCGGCTATGCCCGACCCCATAAGCGATGAGGATAAGGGAAAGTGGTTCAGACAGCTTCTTGATGTGCAGAATTCTATCGGTGAAAAGGCTTACGAACGTTTTATCGGAGATGAGGTTGAGGTTCTGTGCGAGGGCATCGGCAGAACGGCTGACGGACTAATGACAGGCCATTCCCGCCACGGCGTTATCGTTGATTTCAACGGCACAAGGGATATGATAGGAAAGTACGTCACAGTAAGAATACAAAAGGCTCTGCCCTGGGCAGTCACAGGCGAGCTTGTAAGCGTGAATGACTGAATTTTCGCAATCGGTCGGGAATCCCCGTCAGATATATATTTTTAACAGCCGCAAAAGCGGAAAGAAAGGAAAAATACAAATGGACGCAATAAAAGCAGCAAGAGAGCTCGGCAAGGCTATACAGGCAGACGAGCGTTATGTACGTTATAACGAGGCGATGAAGGCAAATGACGCCGATATGGAGCTTCAGGAGCTTATAGGCGAATTCAACCTTGCACGTCAGAACGTAGCGCTTGAAATGAGCAAGTCTAAGGAAGAGCAGAACAAGGAAAAGCTCGACACACAGAACAAGGAGATGCAGAGATTATACACTCTCGTTATGCAGAACGAGCATATGGCTGATTTCACAATGGCAAAGGCTGATATGGATAAGCTGTTACAGGAAGTAAACGGCATTATCGCACTGTGCTGTGACGGTGAAGACCCCGATACCTGCGAGGTACAGGCAGGCGGTTGCTCAGGCTCATGCTCGACCTGCGGAGGATGCCACTAAGGCTGATCAAAAGCGTATCTTTTTATTACGGGAGGGGCAAGTAAGACACGGATGTCTTAAGCGTGTGTGCCAAAAGTTTCGCACGGACGTGAAACCAAACAAGCACACACAGACACCTCCCCTACATTGTAATGTAAAACAGGTTAATAAAACCGAAAGGAATGAAACTCTTGAAAGCAGGAAACAGCGGAGAAAAGCTCACGCCTATGATGCAGCAGTATGTTGAAATCAAGGCAAATTACAAGGATTATATATTATTCTATCGTCTGGGCGATTTCTATGAAATGTTCAACGAGGACGCAATGGTAGCGTCAAAGGAGCTAGAGCTGACGCTGACATCAAGAGCGGGTACGCCCATGTGCGGCGTACCGCATCATTCTGCGGAGGGCTACATAAAAAAGCTGATAGATAAAGGCTTTAAGGTAGCTATCTGTGAGCAGACAACCGACCCTGCGTTATCAAAGGGACTTGTAGAGCGTGATATAGTAAGGCTTGTAAGCGCAGGCACGGTCATAGAAGCGTCAATGCTTGAGGACGGCTCGAATAACTATATTTCCTGTATCTATGTCGGAGAAAACGGCACAGGTATGGTGTTTGCCGATATTTCAACGGGCGAGGTACACGCAGTTGAAAAGGCAAATTCAAAAAAGACCGACGAGGATATAATAGCACAGTTCTCGCAGTATACCCCCGTTGAGCTACTATTCAATGCGGAGTTTCTGAATCGGAAACAGGCATATACTTTTATAAGGAACCGTTACGGAAAATGCTCTGCGGAACAGCTTTCCGATGAGGATTTTTCCATAGATGACGTATCCGAGATAACCGCACAGTTCGGCGGCACGGCAGATGAAATAGGCCTTGCCGGAAAGGACAACGCATTAAGAGCTTTATGCGCTTTGCTGCGCTATTTGTATAAGGCACAAAGAAGCGGAGCAAAACGTTTTGTAAAGCTGAACGTACACAGCAGCGGCGAATTTATGCAGCTTGGACTTGCCACAAGAAGAAACCTTGAACTGACATCGACAATGAGAAGCGGTGAAAAGAAAGGCTCACTTCTGTGGGTGCTTGATAAGACCGATACCTCAATGGGAAGAAGAAAGCTAAGACAGTGCATAGAGCAGCCGCTTACAGATACGGCGGCTATCATACGCAGACACGATGCGGTAGAAGCGCTCATAAACAATTCTGCGGCACTGTATGATATAAAGACCGACCTTGCGAAAGTCTATGACCTTGAACGTCTTATGACGAGGATAATCTACAAGGCGGCAAACGCAAAGGATGTAAAGGCGCTCGGCGCTACCTGCAGGATACTTCCTCAGCTTAAAAGCGACCTGTCGCAGATAAGCACACAGCTGACAAAGAGCCTTGATAAGAAGATAAGCCCTCTTGACGATATTGCGGATTTAGTAGAAAGAGCGATAGCCGATGAACCGCCCGCACTGATGAAGGACGGAGGTTATATAAAGAACGGCTTCAATGAGGAACTTGACCGCCTGAGAAATATCACGGGCGGCGGCAAGGACCTGCTCGCTCAGATAGAACAGCAGGAAAAAGAGGCTACCGGCATAAAGAATCTGCGTGTCGGCTATAACCGTGTGTTCGGCTATTATATCGAGGTTTCAAAGGGCAACGTGTCGATGGTGCCCGACAGATATGTAAGAAAGCAGACGCTCACAAACGGCGAGAGATACATTACCGATGAGCTTAAGAAGATAGAAAACGAGATACTCGGCGCAAACGATAAGATACTTGCACTTGAGGCGGCGATATTTGCCGAGGTGCGTGAATTTATCGCACAGCGGCTCGACCTTATCCAGCAGACCGCCGAATCTGTAGCGGCGCTTGACGTGCTGTGTAGCTACGCCGTTGTATCTATAGAAAACAACTACTGCCGTCCGATGATGGCAAATGACAGCGTCATAGAGATAAAGGACGGAAGACACCCCGTTGTCGAGAAGATGGTCAACGAGATACTTTTCACCCCGAATGACGTTTACCTTGATGTTAAAAGCAACCGCCTGATGATAATCACAGGCCCGAATATGTCGGGTAAATCCACGTTTATGCGGCAGGTAGCCGTGATAGTCCTTATGGCGCAGATAGGCTGCTTTGTGCCTGCAAGCTACGCAAGGCTCGGAGTAGTGGACAGGATATTCACCCGTGTCGGCGCAAGCGATGATCTGTCTGCAGGTCAGTCCACCTTTATGGTCGAGATGACCGAGGTTGCAACTATCCTTAACGAAGCGACTAAAAACTCACTCGTTATCCTTGACGAGATAGGCAGAGGAACATCAACCTACGACGGCGTATCAATAGCAAAAGCGGTAGCCGAGTACATAAGTTCAAAGGCTATCGGATGCAAGACGCTTTTCGCAACGCATTACCACGAGCTTATTTCGCTAGAAAACGAGCTTGACGGTGTGCGTAACTACAGCGTAAAGGTAAAGCGAAGCGGCGAGGATATAAAGTTCCTGCACAAGATAGTCGAGGGCGGCACGGACGACAGCTATGGCATAGAGGTCGCACGTCTTGCAGGACTTCCGAAGAAAGTCACCGACAGAGCAAAACAGCTTCTTGTCGAACTTGAAAAAGCACCGAAAATACAGCGTGAGCTTGAACTCAGAGCCGAAGAAGAATCCGAAAGCCAGATTGACTTTGAGGCAACCGGCAGGCAGAACGTCATAGCCGAGATAAAAAACCTCGACCTTGACGATATGACGCCGAGAGAGGCTTACGCAAAGCTTGAAGAACTAAAAGCAATGTTATAAAGAAAAGGAAAATCAATGCCCGAAATCAGACTGCTTGATAAAAGCGTAGCGGAGCTTATTGCGGCAGGCGAGGTCATAGAGCGCCCGTCCTCCGTAATAAAGGAGCTTGTGGAAAATTCAATAGACGCAGGCGCACGGCATATCACCGTTGAGATAAAGCACGGCGGTATCAGCTATATGCGTATAACGGACGACGGTTGCGGCATAGCTTACAATCAGATGCCGACAGCCTTTCTCCGTCATGCCACAAGCAAGATACGCACAGGCGACGACCTTACGGGCATAATGACGATGGGCTTCAGAGGAGAAGCACTGGCGTCCGTTGCGGCGGTCGCAAAGATAGAGATGATGTCACGGCAGGACGGCGATGAACTCGGCGGACGTTACATTATCGAAGGCGGCGAGGAAAAGGAGCACGAATCCTGCGGCTGTCCCGTCGGCACGACTATCGTGATAAAGGAGCTTTTCTACAACACTCCCGCACGACTTAAATTCCTCAAAAAAGACATATCCGAGGGTAATTTCATAGCGGCAACGGTCGACAGACTTGCACTTTCCCACCCCGGTATTTCCTTCAGATTCATAAGAGATAACAAAAGCGTCAGAATGACATCGGGCGACGGCTCGCTTTTATCTGCGGCAAAGGCGGTATTTGGCAGACAGTTTGCCGACAGCCTTATTCCTGTTGATTTTTCGCTTAACGGCATAGACGTAAGCGGTTATGTTTCATCTCCGCTTTTCTGCCGTAACAGCAGAAGTATGCAGACGTTTTTCGTGAACACAAGATACATAAAAAGCACCACCTGTATGGCGGCGCTTGAGGAAGCGTATCGTAACAGTATGATGGTCGGAAAATTTCCTGCCTGCATACTGGATATAACGCTTTCTCCTGAAACTGTCGATGTAAACGTACACCCCGCAAAGACCGAGATACGCTTCGCTTATGAAAAGCCTGTGTTCGATGCGGTGTATTTTGCGGTAAAGAACGCACTGGTGAACGCCGCAGACGATAAACGGCAGATAGAGCTCGAAAAACCGAAGAAATACGATAACGCAGACGATTATTTCAGGCACAACCCCGAAATAATAAAGCGTGAACAGCAGACGCTCACTAATATCCCCGTAACGCTTCCGCTTTTGTCTGAGGAACGTCCGGTCGTTGATATAAAGCCGGAAGAACCGGCCGAAACGGTAAAGGGTGAAAAAATATACGGCGACAGCACAATAAAGCCCGTTTCACTGCACAGCACACGCTCGGACTACAGCGCAAGACTCGAAGAAAACACAGGTGAAGCTATTGACGAAATACCTTTGCCAAAAGAGCCGCACATCCCGTCATATAAGGCGGTAAGCAGCAGTGTTGTTGTCACTGTTGACGATGATACGGACGATATTCCCGTAACAGCACCGCAAACTGACGAAGGCTTCAGATTTATAAATGCAAAGCCGGTAACGGTTGAAAGGATAGACGAGCCGAAGCCCGAAAAAACAAGTGTCCGTGTTATCGGAGAATTTTTAAAGACCTATATACTGTGCGAGGTCGGTGAAGAGCTTATAATAATCGACAAGCACGCCGCCCACGAACGCATAAGGTTTGAAAAGCTGAAAGAGGAGTTTATCACCACCTCACAGCTTCTTATAGACAAGACGGAGCTTAAACTTTCACCTGCCGAATATGAGGCACTGCACGAGTATTACGAATATGTGGAGCAAAGCGGTATAGAGCTTGTTTTCTGCGATGACAGCACAGTGCAGATAACCGCAATGCCGTCCGTAGTGAAATGTTCGCCGCAGGAAATAGTAGCCGATGTCGCACAACGGCTTATGAATACTGCCACCGACCAGAAAGGCGCTCTCTTTGATGATATGCTTCATACGATGGCTTGCAAGTCGGCAATAAAGGCACACGATGATACGGATATTCTCGAATTGCAGGCGCTTGCGCAGAGGGTGCTGAATGATAAGACTATCCGCTTCTGCCCGCACGGCAGACCGGTTATGACCTCGCTTTCAAAATATAAGATAGAACACTTCTTCAACAGGAGTTGAGTTATGGATAAACAGTTTATCGTAGTGGTATGCGGACCTACAGCATCGGGCAAGACCGCTCTTTCGGTAGAGCTTGCAAAAAGGCTTTCGGGCGAGATAATCTCAGCCGATTCCATGCAGATATACAAGGGTATGGATATAGCCACCGCAAAGCCGACCAAAGAGGAAAAGCAGGGCATACCGCACTACCTTATGGATTTTCTCGACCCGCACGACAGCTTTTCGGTTGCCGACTATGTGAAAGCGGCACACGGTATTATCGCAGATATAGCGGCAAGAGGAAAGCTCCCGATAATAACCGGCGGCACAGGACTTTATATAAGCTCTCTTATCGACAATCTGAGCTTTGAGGAAACCGAGTGCGACTACGCATACCGTGACGAACTGCGTAAGCTGGCGCAGGAAAATGGCAACGGCTTTCTGCTCGGAATGCTCCGTGAAACTGATCCCGAAACGGCGGAAAAACTTCACGAGAACAATCTCAACAGGATAATAAGAGCGCTTGAGGTCTACAAGACTACGGGAAAGACAATGAGCGAACAACAGCGCCTTTCAAGGCTTGCCCCTTCGCCGTATGAGCCGTGTATGATACAGCTTGACTATGACAGGGAAACGCTGTACGACCGCATAAACAGACGTGTTGACATAATGCTTGCCGAAGGACTTATAGACGAGGCAAGGCAGTTTATGAAACAGTCTGATTATCCCACTGCGGCGCAGGCGATAGGCTATAAGGAGCTTATGCCGTATCTTAAAGGCGAAAGCTCTCTTTCACCTTGCGTCGAGCGGCTGAAGCAGGAAACCAGAAAATATGCAAAGCGTCAGCTTACATGGTTCCGCCGTGACGAAAGAATCCATTATATCAAGGCTGACGGAGGAAAGAACTTTTCGCAGATTGTTGACGAGGCAATAGATTATATCGGCAGTGCAAGAAACAAAAGCAAGTGATATTCCCGTCTGTCGAAAAAATCTTCTCAAACTGTCATAAAGCTATGGAATTTTCAATCAATATGTGTTACAATATAAGTTAAGCTATCTGTAGCTGTGATTTATCACAAAAACAGTTATGATTTTATTTTATTTTATGTTCCGCAAAAAAAGCGGAGAAAAAGAAAGGACGTAATCAAAATGGCAAAGGAACTCAATTTACAGGACGTATTTTTAAATCAGGCGAGAAAAGAGAAGATACCTGTAACTATCTACATCACAAACGGCTTTCAGTTCAAGGGACTTGTAAGAGGATTTGACAACTATACGGTTATCCTTGATACAGACGGAAAGCAGAACCTGATATACAAGCATGCAATCTCGACAATAACACCGCTCAGAGCCGTATCGATCCTTGACGCATTTGACAAGGCAGACGGTGACGAAGCAAAAGAATAAGGTCATATGGACAGGACATTAACGACAAAGCTCATAACGATCGTTCTTGCGATTTTTCTGCTTGTAACAGTTGTGAGTCAGTTCTTTGTCGGCACCGAGCATTCATACAGGACAGAAGTGGCTCTGAGGTACGATTCGCAGGATACCATAGAGTTCTACGGTGTGTTTGCCCGTAACGAGCATACGGTAAGCCGCAGTACAAACGGTATCATTCAGTATGCGCACGAGGACGGCTCTAAGGTCGGAAAGAACAGCGTGATCGCAAATACCTACAGTTCGGCGTCTGATATCACGCTTACTGCGGATATCAAAAATCTGCAGAAAAGGATAGATACCCTTACCGATGCACAGAGCCTTGCAGGTACTGACAATTCACAGATAGAAGCGTTTGACAAGCTGATAACCGAAAAGCACAGCAAGCTTATCCGGGCTATAAACAGCGGAGATTATTCTGCTGTTGCCGATATAAAGTACGAACTGCTCAATCTTCAGAGTAAGCGTGATATGGTCAAGGGTAAGGTGACGGATTATTCATCTGTGATTTCATCGCTCAATGCAAGGATAAAGACGCTGGAGTCGAGAATATCAGCCGAGCCGGCAAGTGTATTGTCGGAAGAGACCGGCTATTTTGTAAGCAGTATCGACGGATATGAAAGCAAGATAACCTACGACAATATCGGAACAATTACTCCTGCCGAAATCGCCGAAACGGTAAAGAATCCAAAGACGGCGTCTGCATCCGGAGATATTATCGGTAAGATGATTGAGGACTATAAGTGGAAGTTTGCAGCAACATTCACCGAAGGACAAGCCGCCGTTCTTACAGAGAACACAAACGTGCAGATAATTGTCGGTGCAGATCAGTCCGAGATAACCGCAAAGGTTGAAAATATCGAAAAGCACGGAGATGATTATGTGGCGGTATTTTCGGCGGACGATCTGAATTCAACTATTGCGTCATCGCGCGTGGGACGTTTCAAACTGCTTGTCGACAGTTATAATGGCATACGCATAGCGTCATCTGCGATACACTTTGATAAGGACAATAATATAGGCGTCTATATCAAGAGCGGTACACAGGCACAGTTTGTGAAGATCGAGCGCATCTATTCGAGCGAGGATTATGTAATTGTCCGTGATACCACAGGTAAGAGCGGCTATCTGTCGCTTTATGACAACGTTATAGTTGAAGGGAAGGATCTTTATGACGGAAAGAATCTCTAAATCCGCCGAAGAAACCACACTTGAAGATATAAAGCTTAACTACGAGGCTGTAAGACAGAACGTGGCAGAGGCAATGGATAAGGCAGGCCGCCGTGATAAGGTACATATCATGGCAGTTACAAAGACAGTACCCTGTGAAAAGATAAACTATGCCGAGAGCCTTGGCATAGACCTGCTTGGTGAGAACCGTGTGCAGGAATTTCTCGGAAAATACGAAAATTATTCGGAAAAATCCGAAATTCATTTCATTGGGGGCTTGCAAAAAAACAAAGTAAAGTATATAATTGATAAGGTGAGTATGATTCATTCGGTAGACAGCGCAGACCTTGCGGCTGAGATAAACCGCAGGGCAGGTCAGCACGGATTGAATATGGACATACTGATTGAAGTCAATATAGGTGGTGAGCTGTCAAAAGGCGGAGTATCGCCAACAGAGCTCATCGAAACGGCAAAGGTCGTATCAGGGCTTGAAAACGTCCGCATAAGAGGGCTTATGACCATTCCGCCCGCAGGGGGCAATGAAAAGTATTTTGCGGCTATGCAGGAGCTTTTTGAAAACGCAAAACAGAAATATTCTTTCCTTTCCGGCATGGACACGCTGTCAATGGGTATGTCGGGGGATTATATATCAGCCGTAAAGTACGGCTCAACGATAGTCAGGATAGGCAGCGGTCTGTTTGGCTACAGGAATTATTCTATATAAACAAAAACGGAGGTAAAGACCAATGAGCGCATTCGAGTCATTCAAGAATTCTTTTAAGAAGTGGGGCGGCCCCGATGAAGAGGACGATTACACAGCTGAACCCGAAAAGCAGGAAGCACCCGAGATGCCCGCACGCAGTGCAGGACAGTCCTCAAACTCAAGCAAGATCTATACTTACAACGCAAGCACAACACTGCACCTTGTTGTAAACAGACCCAAGAAGTTCAGTGACGCAGGTGAGATAGCAGAGCTTTACAAGAACAAGACAACAGTTATCCTTATGTTCAATAACACAAATAAGGATACAGCTAACCGTCTTATCGACTTCCTCGGCGGCGTAAGCTACATCACAGGCGGCGAAATAAGAAGAATAGGCGAAACTACATATGTACTTGCTCCTTATAACGTTGATATTTCAGGCGAGTTCATAGACGAGATAAGCAACATTTCAGGCGAGGACATCTTTGACGAAATAGGCTGAGATGACTGAAACCGGTTTGAAAAAAGACCTTATGAATGCGGCGAGGGATTGTATTAGCAATTCCCGACCGTATTTCACACGTTTTTTGTCTGAAAGCGAGTTTGCTCAGGCACAGGTGATAAGTTTTCCGAAAGATGTGACCGCAGTGTTCTGCGGCGGTGCGGAAAATCGTGATCCGCTCAGATGTTGTCTTGGGCTTTTCCCGTCGTTTTACTTTGAAAACGATGATATTTACGGATATGACGTCACAGTGGCAGAGATGTTTCCGATAAAGGCAGTTACGCTTGTCTATCGCCGTGAGGATACGATAACTCACCGTGATGTGCTGGGTTCGCTTATGGCACTGGGCATAGAGCGTGATACGGTAGGCGATATTTTTGTTGCGGAAGGCACAGCGGCTGTATTCGTATATGAGAAGATAGCACCGCTGATCTCGGACAGCCTTACAAAAATCGGCAGGGTCGGAGTAACAACCGAAACAGATATAAAAGCAGGTTTTACGTTACCTGAAAGAAAATACGAAGAGCTTTCGCTGTCGGTGGCATCACTGCGCCTTGACAACATTGTCAGGAGCGTGACAGGCACCTCACGGGCGGCGGCAGTCGAAAAGTATATTATGCCTCAGCTTGTACAGCTGGGCGGTACGGTCTGTACCGATGTATCAAAACAGCTTTGCGAGGGCGATATCTTTTCCGTCAGAGGAAAAGGAAAGTTCCGTCTGGAAAGCGTCGGCGGAACAGGCAGAAAAGGCAATATACATATTACAGTGAAAAAATACATTTAGGAGGATTTTTTCCGTGAATGCTAAAGATATAGTATCAAAGGAATTTGACACAGTAAAGCGCGGCGGTTATGATGCCGCAGAGGTAGACACTTTTTTAAAGGATGTTTCTATCGAATACAAGAAGATGCAGAATGAGAACGAAGAGCTTGAGAAGAAGCTTGAAGTTCTGGCAGAGAAGATAAGAGAGTACCGCAAGGATGAAGATGCGCTGAGAGATGCGCTTCTTATAGCCAAGAAGCAGGGTATCGCAGTAGTAAACGAGGCTAAGGAAGACGCTGAGAAGATAAGAAAAGAAGCCAAGGAAAAGGCGGACAAGACTATAAAGGACGCTGACGCACTTGCTGCAAAGAAGAAGGAAATTTCAGAAAAGAACCTTGCAGAAGCAAACGCCAAGGCTAAGCAGATTGTTGACGAGGCAAACGCTAAGGCTGACGAGATCCACACAATAATGATGCAGCAGACAGAAAGAGAACAGATAGTTCTCCAGCGTACAAGAAAAGAAGTTCAGGACTATACAAACAAGATCCTCGCCGCATACAGCGCTCATATCGAGAATATAAAGAATATGCCCAAGGCTTGCGAAAATGAGTTCGTGATCAATACAGCAAAAGAAGTTGAGGCCAGAAAGCCTGAGGACAGCGCTTTTGCAAAGAAGCCTGCACCCGCTCCCGTGCCTGCACCGGTAGCTCCCGAAGCAAAAAAGCCTGAGGGAAAACCGGCAGTCAAGGCAGAAGCTAAAGCTGAAACAAACAAGCCTGAAGAAGACAAAGCTAAGAGTGATTCTGTGCTTTTCAGTCTGAAGAACGAAAAGGATGAAAAGAAGGCTCCCACAGCAGAGCTTGAGTTCGGCAAAAACAAGTAAATACATAGGAATATACGTCTGACAACGAAAGGAACTAAGAATAAATGCTATATATCGCTCTTGCGGTGACCGCAGGACTTATAGGGCTAGACCAGCTCACCAAGATACTGATTGACAGCAATATGGAGCTTCATCAGTCAATACCGATAATATCATTCGGAGATACACATGTGCTGAATATCACATATGAGAGAAATCCCGGTGCGGCTTTCAGTATACTTGAGGGTAAGCAGACATTTCTTGTGATATTCACGGCGATAATTATTGTCGCTATGCTCTATCTTATGATATCGAAAAGGGTCAAGCGCCCTACTTACGTCTGGTCAATGGCGCTCATTGTTGCCGGCGGACTGGGAAACCTTATAGACAGGGTTATAAGGGGTGAAGTGGTTGACTTTATTGATGTAAGGATAATCAACTTTGCTGTATTCAATGTAGCCGATATATGCGCAGTACTCGGCGCTATAGGGCTTCTCTTATTCGTTGTAATTGATGAGATAAAGGAACAGAAAAACAAAAGATCGGCAAAGAAGAACAAAAATGCCGATGACAAGGAACAGAACACTGCCGCAATGAAAGCAGAAACGGTAAGTGAGGAAAAATAACACCGCTACGGAGGGTAATATTGCATTACGAATTTACCTGTAAAACAGGCGGCGAAAGAACAGATAAATTTCTTGCTTTGCAGGATACAGGAATAACACGATCAGCAGCCGCCGCTCTTATTGAGCAGGGCTGCTGTCTTGTAAACGGGAAAAATGCCGCCAAAAATCAGAAACTGAAAGCGGGGGATGTTGTAACGCTGGATGTGCCTCAGGCACAGCCTGCAGATATTCTCCCTGAAAATATACCGCTTGATATAGTCTATGAGGACAGCGATCTGCTTGTGGTGAATAAGCCCAAAGGCATGGTTGTGCACCCCGCTCCGGGACACTACAGCGGAACGCTTGTCAATGCGCTGATGTATCACTGCGGCGACAGTCTTTCGGGAATAAACGGAGTTATCCGCCCCGGAATAGTACACAGGATAGACAGAGACACGAGCGGACTTCTGATAGTTGCCAAGAATGACACGGCGCACAATGTGCTTGCCGGGCAGATAAAGGTACACAGCTTCACAAGAGAATATATGGCTGTGGTGCAGGGCGTTATCAAGGAGGACGGTACGGTAAATGCCCCGATAGGCAGGCATAAGACAGACCGTAAGAAGATGTGCGTTACTACCGAAAACTCAAGAGAGGCGGTAACGCATTACTTTGTAGAGCAGACGTACAGGAACAATACGCTGGTAAGACTTCGCCTTGAAACCGGAAGAACGCATCAGATAAGGGTGCATATGGCGTATATAGGACATCCGGTCACAGGCGATGAGGTGTACGGAAACGGCAGTCCGAAGTGGCTGTGCGGTCAGTGCCTGCACGCAAAGAAGATAGGATTTGTCCACCCTAACGGTCAGTATATGGAGTTTGACAGCGAGCTTCCGGACTATTTTCAGAAGCTGCTGAAAAACCTTGAAACGCAGAAGACAGAGATATAAAACGGCATAAACAAAGGAAAAGAAGACTATGGATTTCAGAAATGTGATAATCATGAGCGACCTTGACGGCACGCTCCTGGACGACAAGAAAGAGATTTCGCCGAGGGATATGGAGTCGATAAACGACTTCTGCGACAAGGGCGGAATGTTCACGATAGCGACGGGCAGAGGCTACTCTATGGCACGGCCGGTTGCGGAAAAGCTGAAGCTGAGGATACCTGCGGTCATTTTCAACGGCTCTGCGGTGTACGACTTTGACAAGGACGAATTTCTGTGGCAGTGCGAGGTCACGCAGAAAGCCAGAGATTACATAAAGCTGGTAATGGAAAAGTTTCCCGATGTGGGCATCGAGGTACTGCATAAGCACACGGTCTACGTCCCTGCGCTGAACGATGTGGAGAGGGCGCATATGGCGCTTGAGAATGTGCATGGCGATGTGTGCAGTCTTCACGATATTCCGCATGATGGCTGGCTTAAGGTGCTGTTTGCATACCCTGAGGACAAGATGCCGGAGCTTGTGAGGTTTATAAACGAACATTGTGCAGAGGGGACGAACAGGGTGCTGTCAGCGCCGTTCTTCTATGAGCTGTTGCCGGAAGGAGTGAGTAAGGCTTACGGTTATAAGCAGTTACTCAGAGTAACAAACAGCGAGGATAGATTCACTGTTGCGGCGGGCGACTATCCGAATGACGCTGAAATGGTTCGCAGTGCGGATCTGGGCGTTGCTGTAAGCAATGCGCATGATGATGTAAAGGCGGCGGCTGACATCATTATCGGCTCAAATAACGATGACCCGATGACGCATATAATTGAGAAAATAAAGCAACTGTAACGCATGGTACAAACCTGTGGTTCATTTTGGTACAGTTTTGGTATGACATCTGAAAAATATCCGCACAGCAGCGGCTTATCGGGAAAAATGGCTTGGAATACAATTTTTGTAAATGAAATGTCGTAGTGAATAGGTTATCTGAAATGCAGAAGAAAAAGTATGAATTGTTATTATAACTGACTGATAACATTATCGTGTTAAATTGATATTTAATATTTCAGTGATTTATCATTGCCGACCAGGAAAGGAGAATTATATGAAACAGGAGCCTGATTACAAGCTGAAAAAACGCATGGAACGCATTGAGCACGAAAAGAAAATGAGCAGGACATATAACCGTAACTGGATCATATGTATCGGGTCACTGGCAATTATTATACTTGCGATTTTCGTGTTCGGGGGAAAATGATAATAATTTTGTCATAGAATTTGTTTTATTGTGTCAGTTAATTATTGACAATCGGAAATTGTAGTGATATAATTATGATAGTATATGGCGTAGATATTGCAATCGATCGGTGAGAGAAGTGCGTTGATATCAGGGGCATTATATATGATATTTAAGGCATAGCTTGCTGTGAGGCGCTGTGCCTTTTTTTTGTTTAATATATCTAAGGAGGAAATAATATGAAGCTAAGGAAAATAACTTCAGGAATAATGGCGGCGATTATGGCTATTTCTGTGGTAGGCACGCCGGTAGGTGATATATTCCCTGAAGTAAGTAAAAAAATCAGTGCGTCGGCGACACCCGAAGAAACTGCGCTTGTAAAGGCGAGTGCGACAGGGTACAGCTATACGATAACTCCGCTTCTTGCTCCGTTTAATGAATATTTCTTTGTAAAGACGGACAATCCCGATCCTACATCGTTCAGATTTGCAGATAAGACCAGTGTGTATATTGAAGATGAACCGAGCGTTATAAGTGCCGCGTGGGATTCCTGGGACGATAAGCCATACATTTATCAGGACATAAGATATCAGAACAAGAATACCGGCAGAGTGGACGGCGGTTACATTTTCTGCGGTTCGTATACTGACGGCGGAGAAATAGTATTACAGACAAAGAGCGGTTCGGACAGTTATAATGTTACCTGGAACGATACCAAGATAAAGCTTAAACTTCCCGCTCTTAAAGATGATGTTGATTATCTGATTGACAGATATGCGACAAAATCATCTTTCTTTGACAATATGGATGCGGTGCAGGAAGGATTTTCATCTATATGCCTTTACAGCGGCTCGTACATCAAAGGAAAGCTGAAACGTGCTACCGATTACTGGGGAATGTCAACATCGCCACATAAGGATCAGCTTTTCTATATCCAGTCGCCTTATACACGCGAGGACAGCAAATCGCTTTTTGCCAGCGCAATATATCCCTACCGTTATGATTCACTCGGTTTCCCGAGTGTTATGTCAATTGTTGCAAAGCGGCTTGACAGCTCGGCTCAGATTTCGTGGGACGATGATTATCATTATATGGTGAATGTTACTTATAAGGGCAATACACGTTCATACGGAGGTCAGGGAAACGGCGAAGGACAGGGCATCAGTGAAGACAAGATAAAGCAATATTACACCTTCGGAAACGGTGGCACAAAAATCACTCTTGAAGGTACAAAGAAACTGCTCAACGAATACTCGCAGGTTGAAATGAAAGATGATGTTCCCCGTGCAGGTTCAATAACGTGGAAGAGCATATATAATACCGTAGGAAATGGTTCGTGGGTGCGCCTGATAGAAATCACAGGTATATTCGGCGGCTCGCAGATAGGATACAGCTATCTTTACAGAAACGGCGACGGAAGTAATTTCTACACTGACAGCGCAGGCAACAGCGGATCTGAAATATACTGGGGCGGCGATCTCGGATACGCTTCGGACGTATGGGTCGACGGAAGATATGTTGACGCATGGGAAGGCTATGTTCCGGGCGAAAAGTTCGAGGATCACCCTCACAGCGGTATCCTGCTGAAAATGTCTGTTCCCCAGATAAAATACGAATATGAAAATATTTATAATGAGGAAACAGGTCTTTATGATACTGATTTCACTATAATTTCTGTAAGCGAGGTGCAGAAAAGCGTACTGTTCAGTTATCAGTCAGACGAAAATCTTTGGCGTTGTATTGATGTAGATGAATTATACGATGATGACTGTGCAAGTTATTATGATGTTGAGTATTTAGTGCGTGAAGGACTGCTTGACAAGAAATATCTCAGGGATTATGTGCTTACGCCTGATGATGTGGCAAAGCTGAAGGTTGACAGAAATACAAATAAAATTCCCGATGATTATTACATTTACGATCAGACGGTAAAACCCGGAACAAGTCTTAAAAATCACACGCACGACTATGTTACCGATTCTGTTGTAAAGCCTACATACACGGCACAGGGTTACACGCTTCAGAAGTGTAAGATATGTGGTGCGGGAAAAAAGATCAATTACACCGCAAAGCTCACACTTTCAAAGGTGACAGGCTTCAAGGTCAAGTCAATATTCAGCACCAATGTAACGTTGCAGTGGAATAAGAACAGTGCCGTAAGCGGTTACGAGATAGAGCAGTACAAGGGCGGTAAGTGGGTCAATGTTGCAAAGATAACGAGCAATGCAACGACCTCATATACCATCAAGGGATTAAAAGCCGGAACAGCCGGTTATCAGTTCAGGATAAGAGCCTACAGGACTGAGGGTAAGAATAAGGCTTACAGCGGCTATTCATCGATAGTCAAGGTTAACACCAACCCTTACGGCGTAGGCGGTTTCAAGTGTTCATCAAAGTCAAGCACCTCAGTGACATTAAAGTGGAACAAGGGTACGACCGCAAGCGGTTACCAGTTACAGCAGTACAAGGGCGGTAAGTGGGTAACTATCTACACCGGAACAAAGGCTACCAACACAAGCTATACTGTTAAAAAGCTCAAGGCAGGCACAGCCGGCTACAGATTCAGAATAAGAGCTTACAAGACCTACGGAAACACTAAGCAGTATGGCTCGTGGAGCAGTGAGGTAAAGGCAAATACCAATCCTTACGGAGTAAGCGGATTCAAGTGTTCGTCAAAGACAAGCACCTCTGTTACATTGAAGTGGAACAAGGGTACGACTGCAAGCGGCTATCAGCTACAGCAGTACAAGAACGGTAAGTGGGTAACTATCTACACCGGAACAAAGGCTACCAACACAAGTTATACGGTAAAGAATCTTAAGGCAGGCACAGCCGGCTACAGATTCAGAATAAGAGCTTACAAGGCCTACGGAAACACTAAGCAGTATGGCTCGTGGAGCAGTGAAGTTAAGGTCAACACTAATCCTTACGGCGTAGGCGGATTCAAGGCTAAATCCACAGCCAAGACTTCAATAACGCTCGGCTGGAACAAGGGTACGACCGCAAGCGGCTACCAGTTACAGCAGTACAAGGGTGGTAAATGGGTGACGATATCCACACCGAATAAGGCTACAACTGTAAGTTATACAGTAAAGAGCTTAAAGTCTAACACAAGCTACAAATTCAGAATAAGAGCGTATAAGACTTACGGAAATACTAAGCAGTATGGCTCGTGGAGCAAGGTGCTTACGGTAAGGACAAAGAGGTAAGCGTTAAAATCAAACAGTTAAAATCTGGTATCGGTGTAAAAGCCGGTGCCTGATTTTTTTGTGCAGTTAAATTTATCAGGGACAGCTGGCACACAAAGTCGCACTGTGTCATAAATTGAAACGGGTACCCGGAAAAACTTATTTCAAGGAGGAAAAGCAATGGCAACATTCACAAACGTTGCTACCCTTTCGTATAACGGCACGGTAGTAAATTCAAACGTAACCACAGGCGAAATACAGCAGACGCTGTCCGCAACAAAATACGCCCTTTCCGAAACCTACAGCCCCGACAGCGATATAACCTATATCGTGAATATCGTCAACAACGGCAGTACGGTTTTTTCAAACCTTACGCTGACCGATAATCTCGGTGCGTATGCCTATGAAACGAATACGGTATATCCGCTGAGCTACACGGGAGATATCCGCTTTTTTATAAACGGCGTTCTCCAGACTGCTCCGACAGTTACCGCAGGACCTCCGCTTGTTATTACAGGCATAAATGTTCCTGCAAATTCGGAGGCTCAGATCGTCTATAAGGCGAAAACCACTGCGTATGCGCCGCTTGATACCGAATCGTCTATTACCAATAACATTACGGTAACGGGTGGCGGAATCGCAGAACCCGTCACTGCAACCGAAACAGTCAATGCGGTTGTCGGTGCGATTCCTGATATCGAAAAGGCGCTCAACCTGCTCGTAGTCAGCGAAAACGGTCAGATAACCTATACGTTTACAATCACCAACAAGGGCAACACAGCGATCACACAAGCAGATAATGTTGTGCTGCGTGATGTGTTCAATCCCATTCTGAAAGGTATTACGGTAAGCTATAACGGCGCGCCTCTTGCCGATACGGGGTACACCTATAATGAAAACACAGGTGTGTTTGAAACGGCTCAGGGCGCAATAACAGTACCTGCGGCAACATTCACAACCAACGCCGACGGCACAATAGCCGTAACGCCCGGCAAAACGACAGTTACGGTTACAGGCACACTCGGATAAATTGTTATAAGCAAATAATCGGCGGAGCGGCACGGCACTATGCTGTGCCGCTCAAACTGCGGAAAAACCTCTTGTAAGTATAAAATGGGATGTAGGGTATTGCTTGCCAAAAGCTGTAAGCAAGGACGCTTATATCAGCTGAATCTAGCCGTTATGCATGGATGCACAAATGGCTGTCGATGCACAGACGCAACGGCACAAACAGCTGACTTTGCAGAAATGCAAAACCGGCAGAGCAAGCAATGCTAAACACCCCATTTTTCACAACGATAGAGGTTTTCGTCTTGTGCGCTTGTAAACATTTCCACTCGCTTTTTACCGTTTTCCGCAGGGTCGCAGGTAATGCTGTTCATCCCTGACATCGTGAGTAATTATATCAAAACCGCAGAGGAATAAAACAGGGTAAAGAGGAAAGTGAAAAATCTTTCCGTTTTTACACATCAGATTTTGCTTTGATATCCAATATCTTTGTATTGAAATATATGCTTGAATCGTGTATAATAAGAACATCTCCTGAGGGAGAAATACATAAGGAGGTCGTTACAATGTGCAATTTCTTTAACGTATGCAGCTTTGCAGACCTTTGCAATGCTATAAAGGCGCTTTGCGGCAAGTTCGGCTGCTGATTGCGACTATGTTCCCCGTTTCTCTGATCCGTTGAAACGGGAGGTATGATATATCATAAAAACAGCGGAAGCCTATGGTTGCCGCTGTTTTCATTTGTATATTTGTCCTCTGTTGTCTGCATTTGTAATGCGGTTTCGCAGAGTTTGACGTTTTATTGCATTCAGTCCCGTTTAGCGCATTTTCATCTCAATGGCGCACAAAAATCAAAAATCCCTAAAAACAGAAAAAACGCACTGCAAGCTAAATGGCTTAACAATGCGGTTTAACGTGGAGCTTGTGACGGGACTCGAACCTGCGACCTGCTCATTACGAATGAGCTGCACTACCAACTGTGCTACACAAGCGAAAACATTGGCATATTATATTACTTAGCTCAAAATGTACTTGAAATAAGTAACGGAATATGATAAAATATATATAGTCGCATTCGGGAGAATACCTCGAAATCGACTATATAATTATATCGTATTTTTATTTTGTTGTCAAGAGCTTTTTGACAGAAATGAGGCAATTTTGATAAAAAGGTCATCGGTTGCAAGAGCGGTGGGAGTTGTTGTCGGAATAGCGCTTATTGTACTTGCAGTTTTCCTTGCCGTTACTTCAATGCTGTTTTCTTTCGGCAGCGGTTCTGCACCGGATATATTCGGCTATAATGTTTACATAGTACAGGATAATGATTTTTACCGACTGAAGGCAGGTACTGCCGCTATAGCGCAGAAGGTGTGGCCCGACGAGGTAAACAACGGAGAGCTTATAATATATAATCGGTATGAAAACGGCGGAGCACAGCTTGCGAAGGTAAATTCCTCCACGCTTAAGGAAGGCGTGATGAGTTTTGATGTTGAAACTCAGGGGGGAGAAAATATTACAATATCACAAAGTCAGCTTGTTGCAAGAGTTAACTATTGCAGTGATTTTCTCGGTGCGGTGATCGGTTTTGCAATGTCGCCGTTCGGCGTGATGACTATTGCTATACTGCCGTGTCTTGCAATAGTTGCATTCGAGATAGTCAAATTCATTTTCTCAAAGCGTCCGGTGCCTGAGGTCGAGCCGGTCAGGATCCAGGAAGAAACACCTGTATATGCGCCTGCTGTAAACGATAAGCAGGAACAGGTAAAGGCTGCTGTTGATAAGGCGAAGTTACCTGCCTTATCGGATAAACCGGGTTTGCCGCATAAACCGCTTGCTGAAGGCGCTCACAGCAAGACCGATGAATTTACAGACCGCCTGAGAGCAAAGCACAGCGTGGCTGATACAGCCGATGAGATCAAAGACAAAGCGGATTTTTCGGATGCCGCAAAACGCAGAATGTCGGCAGACAGAAAGCAGACGGCGAAAATCGCAAAACCGGCAGAAGCTGTTACAGATCCTGTAGCGCCTGTCGGCAGACCTGCCCACAGAGCTGCTCAGGTTCAGGAAAAGACAGAAGCGGAAAAAATGTCTGTACCTGCTAATAAGGAAAAGCCTGCGGCGGGATCGGAGCCCGATATATCACTTGTGTTCAGAGATGACGAGGACAAGAGATATGATATAGACGATATTCTTGCCGATATAGAAAAACGGCATCATTGACGGGCTGAAACACAGAAAGAAAAGTAAGAACGAAAGAGAGAACACTTACAATGAACAAAAAATCAGATACTGTGAATTCAGAGCTTCGTGACAAGCTGTTCATCGTATTGGCAATAACCGGCTGTATATCGAATATAGCGGGATTTACCGCAAATGCGGCGATATTCGGATTTACTCCCCAGACCTTATTCTGTGCGGCTTGTGCACTTATAATTATAGCATCGTCATTGGTCGGTTTTCTGACCGGAAGAACCTATGTCGCTACGATTATAATACTTCTTGTGCTTGGTTTTGTCGAGTTCCCGATATTGTATATCTCATACGGCGCAAGTACGGCGGTGTATATGCTTGTTGCGGAAATCGGAATTATCACTTTTATGAAACCGGTGCACAGAGTTGTAATGGGGGCGGCGGTGTTCGTTGCAGATATAGCCGCATTTGTTGTCAGAAGCAAATTTCCTCAGCTGAATATGGCTAATGACAATATGGAGCTTGACACGCTGTTTTCATTCGTAATAGCGTTTATAGGCATAATGGTTGCGGTCGCAATAGTAATAGTTCAATTTGAACGTCAGGCAAAACAGCTCAGTGAAATGGGTGAGGAGCTTACTCTCGCTGTGAATACCGATCCGCTGACCGAGATAAGAAACCGCCGTTATCTTATGCAGTATCTTGAAAAACAGACGGCGCAGATGGGCGATGAAAAGCACTGTGCGGTGCTTATAGACCTTGATCTGTTCAAGTCTGTAAACGATACATACGGTCATGTGTTCGGAGATAAAGTACTTAAGCAATTTGCAGATACGGTAAAGAAAAACCTGGGAGAAAACGATCTTATCGCACGTTTCGGCGGCGAGGAATTTATGATACTTTTCGGAACGGACAACGAGGAAGAGATCATAACGACAATGGACACAATCGGCAAGGAGTATGCGATTTTCTCGGAAAAAGAGAAAGGAAAGAAATTTACATTCAGTGCCGGAGGAGCGCTTTACGGCAAGAATAGTTCTATAACCGATATATTCACAACCGCCGACAAACGATTGTACGAGGCTAAAGCGGCAGGAAGAAATATGATCGTGATGGATTGAGAACAGAAAGATATAATGCCCCACCTCACCGGTGGGGCATTCGGTTTATAATAGAATTTTTTCAGCAATTTTGGCGTTTATTTAGAGCGACTGTTTCTGTCACTCTATAATCCATGTAACATTTACTGTTTCGGTTTCTATTGTAATAGGCGATGACAATTCATCGGAATAACTGCTTTCGCTTTCGTAACGCTCCATATAACTGAGACCTCTTTCAAATTCACGATATTTGATATTTGTTGCTATACTTTCGTGCTTCATTTCATCGATTCCGGTTATTTTCTCGCCAACCGTTTCCGCTATCATTTCTGCCTTTTTCCTTGAATCATCAAGTGCTTCTTTCAACAGCTCTTTGTGAATCTCTTCCTTGTTCGAAAGAAGATAATCATAATCAATCTCCGCATTGAAATTCTCATTACGGATTATCTGAGAAATGCTGTTTATGAATTTCATATCAAACGCAGTACGCAACGTGAAAGATCTTCTGGCTGACGATCTTCTTTTATCGTCATAGCGGCTCGATCTTTCAAGTGAATCTTCGTCCATTCGTATCTTGCTGATGTCTGCGCCTTTTGATGTGATTATTGACAAGAAATTTTCGCTTTGTCTTATTACTGTATCAATTGCATCGGATGAGTTCTTGTCGTCATTGTAAAATGTAACTGTCAGTTCAACAATGTCATAGCACACTTCACGCTCGGCTTTGCCTGTTATCATCAGTTTTCCCATACCTTTTCTCCTTATTGCATATGTTTATGAAAGATAACCGATTTATCTTTCTGTATCTGATTATATAACAAATGCTGTACATTAAAACGGACAAGAAATACCCGCAGAATTTTCGTAACTCTGCGGGTAAGATATTCAGTTTATATCTACAAAACTAAAGCTGTTGAAAAGTATTTCAAGAACGCTTGCATATGTTCTTTTGAAATCAAATGTTAATCCGTTTCCGTCGGTAAGAACACCGCGTTCACAGTTCTTGCCGCTGAATACAAAATATTCATTCCACGATGAACCGTCATAATAATAGGTTATTGTAATGCCGCTGTCAAGATCACCGGTGTAGGTGCCGTTAAGTACACCGGTATCATTTGAGGAAAAATACTTGACAGTCTTTGAATCGTTGTCGAACATATAATATACTGAATATTCACCGAGATCGCGCTCATAAGCGTAATCATACACTGCTCCGGGTGAGTAGTCATCCTTTACGGCGTCTGCGGAACTTATGACTTCGGAAGAAGCGGCAGAAGAACTCGTTACAGACGAGGCAGAATTATCTGAAGAAGCTGAAGATTCTTCAGAGCTGTTATCCTGACTGTCTGAGGAAGAGCTTTCGTTGCCGGGCGTTTGATCATAAACGCCTACGCTAAGACTTGTGCAATGAAGATTTACTTTGTATGTGCTGTCGCCCGATACGTTTACATTCAGCGTTCCCTTGACTGTGTTGTCGTCTTCGCATTCAAAACGGAATATATGCCCGCCCTTTTTCAGCGTACAGGAATAGGTTTCTGTAGTTCCGTGAGCTAATGTTCCGAGTAAACTGTCATCTGCGTATATTTTTACGTTGTACTTGCTGAAAGCTATATTCCTGTCGCAATCTGCAACCAGTTCAACTTTATATTCCGGTACTCCTATAGAAACAGAGATCATATTATTGCCTTTATAGTCGGCTGTGAGCCTGTATCCGTCTTCGTTTTCAGCCGAATAGTGTTTTTCGCTTTCGTCCTCGTTATACACATAGCCGCCTTTTTTTACTTCTGCTACATAATCCTTGTATTTGTCGGCTGATATTCCGCCGAGATCCATTGATAACAGATCTTCGGAGTTTTCATTGATACAGCCGTTTTTATATTCAGGCTTTGGTAATAAACCGCCGAGAGGTGTGTCAGGCCATTTGATGTTATTGAGCGTCGGCGGGGAAGTAACGTCAATGCTCATTGTTGATTCATCCGGGTCAAAAGTAATCGATACATGGTAACCTTCGCTGTTGAAAGCACTGTATGTAACATCGCTTTTTTCCGGATCAACACTATAGCCTTTGTCTTCACAGCCGGAAACATAACTGTTGAAAGTTCCGGCATTGATACCATCAAGTCTGACGGTAAGTTCTTCCGCAGTATTGACCGTTATTTCACCTTTATCGGTGGATGGATCCGGCAATCCTGCCGATACAAGAACAGCATCCGACCAGTTGAAACGAGCCTCAGACGATTCGGGCGTTAATGACGAAGAGTTGTTTTCCTGTGCTTTTATGATAAACAATACAGTAAATCCAACTATAAAAAATACAACGGCGAATATCGCAAAGCCGATAACAAGTTTCATATCTGATTTTTCATTATCCGGTTTATCTATGCCTTTTTCTGTTTTGTCAGATATATCAGAAAGCTCATATTCGGTTTCCGGCTCGCCATTTTCTTCATCGGATAATTCGTGATGGTTGTCTGTTATTCTGATATCGGATTTGTCAGATCTGCCTGCTTTGTTCTTGTCGGTGTGCGCCTTCTCGTTTTTGTTCTCATCTTTGTGTATTACCTGTGCTCCGCAATTAGGGCAGGAGTCGGCGTTATCGGGAATGATCGAGTCACAGTATTTACATTTCATTGATATAGTTTTCCTTATTTTATACAGTCGGTATCGGCGGCGGAACAGGTCTGTTTACAAGAGCGGCAAGCTCTGCAACCGAGTCTGCTCTTGCCCAGGAAGCCATACCGTTTTTCCATACAAGCGTTTCGGCTGTGAGCTGACCGTTTGCGGCAAGCTGAGCCATAGTGTTCATATCATAAGGTCCTGTTGTCTGACCGTTTACGGCTATATGATAAGTAACCGAAGGTATCGGTGGGGGAGTGCCGGGTGTCGGCTGAGCAGTGGGGTTTACCGCGCCGCTATTTGTCATACCGGCATTATTTGTTCCGTTTATGCCGCTCATGGCGTTGTTCATAGCGCCTGCCATATTCTGACCGACAACACCGCCAACAGCCATAGCCGCCATCATAGCGGCAGGGTTGAAGCCTGCGCCGCCCTGTCCGCCGAGATCTACACTGCCTGCACCGTTTGCACCCATCTGACCGAGTGCCTCTGCGCCTGCTATGCCGACATTAGCCTGCAATTCGGACTGGAATGCTCCGAGGTTTGCGCTCTGCGTCTGCTTGTGCATTGCATACTGTCCTTCCTCACGCTGAACACGGAGCGACTGCTCGTAGTTTTCGGCTTCTATACGCTGTTTGTCGTGAATATTCTTGATGTTTGCGGCGGTCTGAGCCTGAATTGTATCGCTTGTTACCTTGCGAGTTACCGCCATAAGCTGTTCGTAGCCGTCGCTTGTTTTATCTATTTCTATGGAATTAATATCAACACCGGATACGGTAACTCCGAAATTTTCACGGAGCCTTTCTCCTATGTCGTATTCTATTTTGTCGTTGATAAGAGCAATCTTGCTTTCAATCTGTATAACAGGGATGTTGTTCTCCGCAGGAGCGGCGGTCACCGCATCTTTTATATAACGGCAGATAGCGTCTTTTATCTGCTTGTTGAAGTCGTCCGTTGAGAACTGTGTAAGGCGATGAAGCTTAACGAATTCACGATAGTTTGTTATCCTGAAGCTGACTGTTCCTCTTACGGCAACCGGCACGCCGAAATCCATAAATCTCGGGTCGTAAACGTCAAAATACGGTATTCCGAACTTTGTCTGAATAATGTTCGCCGTATTGATAAAGTAAACTTCAGCCTGGAACGGTGTACCGCCTGCGTAAGCAAGTCCTACTATGCTCGCAAGTACGGGCAGATTGCCTGTGTCAAGCTTTCTGTCGCAAGGACCTTCAATAAAGTCCTCCATAATGCCGTCGGGACGCTTGTAAACAAATACAGCTACCTCGCCGTCCTTTACACGAAGTGATGAGCCCCAGCGTATTGCATTTTCACGGCTGTTATTGTTAATCTCCGCGCCTGCCGGACGCCACTTCCATATAAGATACGATTGTTCGTCACAACGTATCTCATCCATAAATCCGCCTGCTTTTGGTTTACCGAATAATCCCATAATATTTCTCCTTGACAGAACGTAAAAAATGTATTACTTCTTTTTTGTCTTGAACATTCGTGTAAGCATAATGATTGCACTTATAACTGCAACGACCAATATCAAAATATATCCGACGCTGTCTTTGTCGGCACATCTCGGAATCAATAGTCCGAAGCAGACGAGCAAGCCGATAGTTGCTATGAATTTAGGCATAGCCGAATCGCATCGTGTCATCGGAGGAATAATAATCGCACCGAGAATGAGGTCAAGCATAGTAACTAACTGTAACGGGCTGAATCCTGAACTGTCAACGTTCTGACAGCAGATTATTACAAGAACAGCAATACTTATCGACCATGCAAGAGTAATGATTACCTGAGGAAGAGAACTACTTATCTTTACAAGAAAACTTCCTGCTTTTTTAGCTGTTTTAACATATTTGTCACGGGTGAGCTTTTTCTTTGCCTGCTCATACAGTTCATTGAATTTTGCCTTGTCTGCGTCGGCAGTAAGAGCGAGCTTAGCTTTTTGCTCGACCTGTCTGAACTTTACCGCCCATGCATCACATATATTCTGTTCTGTATTGCCTGTTATGTTTGAGGATGCGAGAATGAGAAATTCAAATATATCTTCCTTTGTATTCGGAACGGGAAAATTTCTGATAAGCGATGTGCGCTGTTCGTCTGATGCTGCGTTTGCGAGTGACATAGAGAATTCATGTAAGGATGCCGATGATTTTCCGCCTCTTATTTCATAGCCGCATGACGGACAAGTGGTAACAAAAGCGCCCAGCACCTCTCCGCATGACGGACATTTATGTATTTCGCCTTCAAAAACAGTTTCACGTTTTGAGTTGCCTGCCTGATATGATTGTGAGTTTTCCGGAGAGCCGGAGCTTTGTGCACCGCAGTTCAGACAAAATTTTGCACCGTCCGGTAACTGCGAGCCGCATTTACTGCATATTGCCATATTTTTTCTCCCTTTAGTTCACGGCTTTATCGGAACTAAAGCCGTTTTTAAATTATGGGTAAGACAAATCAGTCCGTATACCTGTCGGTATCGGGAACTGCGTCACATATATCTCCGATATTACAGTCAAGATACTCGCAGATACGGAGCAGTACCGACAAAGCCACCTCCTCATTCTTACGGAGTTTTGTCATTGTACCTGTTGCTATATTGAGATCTTTTCTGAGTGTTGCCGGGGATATATCCTTTTCAATTAGTCTGATCCATAATTTCTTATAGCTGATTTTCATGAAAACATACCTTTAAAGGTATGCCTGATCACTTAGTATTATACACTGCACGATTCAAAAAGTCAACTGGTTTTAGCAAATTCATAGATAAAATTCGCAACATCTTGCGAATTTTCCGGTTCCGACGGAAAATTCTGTAATTGTTGACCGAGAAAAATATTAAGTTACAGCTATAAGAAAAAATGATCGGGCAGACCTTGTTCATATCAAGTAAAGAGCCCGTAATTCCGGTGCAAAGGATTTCAGGCTCTAAAGTCGGCTCAAATACATATAATTATTTATTTTAGTATATCACAAAATGATAAAAAATACAATAGCCGACTGTCTGTAAGAAGAACAGCCGGCTATTGTATTTTATATGTTATTGTCTGACAGTGATGTTTATTTTGGCTTTTGAAACTCCTGTTTCGGTAACAAGCCAGTTTTTAACAGTCTGTTGCTTGTCTGCCGAAAGAGCTTTTTTTGCCGTGCCGCAAAGAAGAATATACTCGCCGTCAGAATCGGTCATTATGCCGCAACTGATATCTGAAATTTCCGTAAATATTGCGGCGGCTTTTTCGGAAAGCTTTTTCATATCGGGCTGCGAAGCGGCAGTAGATTTCATTTCGTCAAGCTTCTTCTGCTGTTCTTTTAAGTCCTTTTCCTGCTCGTCAAGCTGTTTCTGAAGCGATTCGATAGTCTGCTCCTGAAGTGCTATGGTTATCTGATCGGAATTGTCGGCGGTAACTGTCTTGTTCTGCGTGATATTAAGCTTGTAGTTTTCCAGTCCGTAATTACTGAGGTCTTTTTCAAGTACTGATATCACATCGTCGGAAAGCTGAGTACCGACAAGCGAGAGCGATACTTCACGGTTCATTACATCTATCTGGCTTTGCACTACTTTTGTATCGTTGAACGTGAACGAATCATCAAGGTAGCTCGAAAGATTCTGTTTCATAACCGTTTCATAGACTTTATATGCGCCGATGAGTACGCTTGGAACTATTGTGAGAATTGTTATAAGTATCACAAATCTGTGTATTCTGCGTTCTTTTTTTGTGTCGTTTATTTTGTGAGTGGGAATACGCATAAGCTTTGTGATAAATGCCGCCGAAAGCATAATGAACAATGTATTTATGACGAAAAGATAAAATGCGCCTGCTATGAACCTCAGCTGTCCTGTAGCCAGTCCGTAGCCGGTGGTGCAAAGCGGCGGCATAAGAGCGGTTGCTATAGCCACACCGGGAATTACGTTGCTCTTTTTCTTTCTGGTATTGCCTATTCCGCCTGCGATACCGCCGAATAATGCGATAAGCACGTCCCACAGTGTCGGGCTTGTCCTTGCTATCATCTCACTTGTGGCAACTGTCAGCGGAGAAATTGCAAAATACAAGGTTGACGCAATCAGACTGATTATAACCTGTATGCCGAAACGTGTAAATGCTTTCCGAAGCAAAGTCAGGTCAAAGGTTGCAAGCGAGTAGCCCATCGTGAGAATACCGCTCATCAGCGGAGAGATAAGCATTGCACCGATAATAACGGCGGTGGAGTTTACATTAAGACCGATAGACGCAATGAATATCGCCATTATCAGTATCCACATATTCGAGCCGCTGATAACGGTGTTGTCCTCCATCATCTGCTGTATCTCGGCGTTGTCCATCATATCGTCACGGATACCGAACAGCTTGCGGAAGAAGTTGTACGCACGCCCGTGTGATACGGTCTTTGTTATCTCGCTTTTTATTTCGTTTATGTCTATGTCTGATGACAGTCCGGTTTTCATTTGGAGGGTTCCTCTTTTCAGGGTTTATATTATAATACTCTTTTAATTATAGTGGAAAAGAGGGTGGGTGTCAATGGGAAGATACTTGACAAGTGAACGAAGAAGTACTATCATAAAATTATAATATATCTTTTTGAAAGAGAGAAACGAAATGTACAAGGCAAGTAAGCCTGATAAGGAGCGGTGGATATTTGTTTTTTCGGATGATTACAATGAGCCCGATGATTTTGTAAAGCTTGTAAAAGCGTATCGTGATATGGTAAACGGCAGGATTTATCAGGTATCCGAGTTACCGGATTATAAAATTGAGAATGATAAGCTGAACCTCACTTTTCAGTGGGATGATTGTTTCGGTATCACTGTTGTTGTTCCTGATGAAATCGATATAAACATTGCGTTTGAAACGTTGAAGAACTTGTGCGATGAATTGAACGGGAAAAATATTCGAGGCATAGCGTTATGAGTAAAAAACAAAATCTTAAAGAAAAAGAACAGCAGATTATTGCCGAAATTGAAAATATTGCAGGATTCACTCCGTCAAAGCTGTTGCTAACATTAATTTTGCACCCGGAAAGAGTTAATACACTGAATAATGATTGCCTGAAAGCAATAGTAACAGAATACGCTCCGTATTTTCAAAAAACGTCGATGACGCTTGATGGTCCGAATTATCTGGCATATTTCAATCTTAACCTGACATACAGAGTTTATAAAAAGCCGGAACTTAATGCCGTTCTGTATGGCAAATAATAAAACAAATCGCTTTCGGAGAAACAAAGATATGAGCAGGAAATTAGATTTCAAAATGATTTATTCTCCATATTCACGGAACACAGATGAAGATATATCCGTGTTGTTTGATAAATATAGCAAAGACAAAAATGCTGTGGTCAGTATTGAGAACAAAACATATTACAGGGCAATTCAGATATTTTTATTGACAATAAGAAAAGAAAAACTGATTGCTCTGCTTGATATCAATATAAAACTCAGCGTCGGTGATACCGTCATAGATGATAACAATAACGAGTATGTAGTGAAGGGCTTTACTATGTTAAGCTTCAGATGTGATATACCCGATTGGTACACAAAAACAGCCTTTGTCGAATTGTCGGGCGGTCATGAAAATATCGGGCACTATTTTGCGAAGATGTAAAGGCGATATAGGCTATAGAAAAAGAGCTATCATCATATGAATGATGGTAGCTCTTTGTATTGGATTATATCAGTTCGTATTACTCCCACTCGTTGCCGAAAAGCTAAACTTAACACATTTTGTTTATAAAATGTATCGTGTAGTCTTCGCAGTATTTTGATAATCCATATTATCATACCTGTATGACGAGAATTTATCATTTTCTTATCAGGTGCGATAAAACCGATGGTTGCAAGAAAAGAATAATCGCAACCGGATTGGTTTTACAATTCATATTATACTTGATTTCTTTTTGTTTTGCAAGATGTATTTTAATTTTACGCACACATTTCAAAAAATGTGCTTAAATTTTAATTGATTTTTTTAGTTGTCTCAGGTATAATAAAATCAGCACACAATTATGTGTTCGCTGTGCGTGAATTTTATTTAAGGAAGAGGGTGAATGAGTGAATCTTCAAGAGCGAGCAAAAGAAGTGGTTGTAGACAATAATGGCATTGCAAAATCTGCCGACTTTGTTGCTGCCGGAATCAGAGCTGTTGATGTCGTAAACCTGTGCAACGCAGGCTTTCTTAATCGTGTACGACACGGATACTATCAGCTTGCCGAACAAGGTGTTTCTTCAGAAGAACAAATGCTGGCTACTCTGATTCCAAAAGGAATAGTTTGTGTCGAATCTGCATTGTTTCACTATGGTTACAGCGACTTTGCACCACGAAAATGGTCAATAGCTGTGCCTCGTTCAATGTCAAGAACAAAGCTAAAAGTTGATTCGCTTGCTATTCAACCTTATTATATGCAACCTGAGCTGTATGAGCTTGGGAAAACCACCGGCAACTTCAACGGCGTTACTCTGTTCGTATATGACCGAGAGCGAACAATATGCGACTGTTTCAAGTATCGTTCAAGACTTGATAATGAAATGTTCAGCAAGGCGCTTAACGCATACGCCTGCGATTCGGAGAAGAATTTGCAAAACCTTTCTGCTTATGCAAAAAAACTCAGAGTATATAAAAAGGTTACCGAAATGATGGAGGTGCTGCTCAATGGCTGATATTGCCGCATCTGTACTTACTCGATTAAAGAATAAGGCGCAGGCAAGTGGAAGAAGTTATCAACTTTGTTTACAACTCTTTTGTCAGGAAGAATTTTTGCGCAGACTTGAAAAGTCAAAATACGCAGAAA
>UQBC01000014.1 GCA_900539195.1 uncultured Oscillospiraceae bacterium | reverse complement strand
GGGCTCGGAGATGTGTATAAGAGACAGTTTCTCGGTTGTGCAGCGCCGTGTATTTGTTTGCCGCTGAAAAAAACTTTTTTTGACTTTCAATGCTGGTTTGCTCGTTTCCGATTTTCACAAGCAACACGGCAAAAGTTTTTGCACATCGTGCAGCACGAACGTTTGCTTCATCGAGCCGCCAGCGCGCTCCGTCGTAGTAAAAGTAACTCGCCGTTGTCGTGCAAAAGCGCAGTTTGTCTGCAAAAGTATCAGCAAACAACTTTGCGCAAGTCACGTCGTCGAAGCAAGGGAGCATTTCGGGGTGCAGCGCTCGCATTCGCGCCAGTAACGAAAGGTTCTCAACTTCGTCGGCGATTTCATCATCGGTCGCGCCGCTCTCGCGCATTGTTCTAATAAGCTGTTCCAACGTCATTGCCGCCCTCGTTTCTATGGCACTCATCAGCGAGCCACTGTTCAAGCTGCGCGCGGTTAAACAACACGCGGTTGCCGCTCATTATGTGCGGCGGTTTGTGCGACGATTTCAGCATTCGACGCAGATTGTATTCCGACAGCAGACCAGAATGCGCGATTTCTCGGACGGTATAAAACACTTTTTCCATTTTTTGTTACCTACCTTTCGTTTTGGTTTGGTGTTTTTCTTACAGTTTTTATTATACAACGTTCGGTATTTTGTTGACAGGGTAGGTTTTTTATGGTATAATGTGTTTAAAGGAAACATTTATTTTTTTGAAAGGTGGGTACAAATTGCAATTGTGCATTCGCGCCGATTATGTTACGCTCGGCGACGTGCTAATCGGCACTACAAATAATGCGCTCGGCAATTTTATTGCTGTGCTTGAGCGCGAATTTCCCAGCGACGATTACACGAGCGAAAATTACATTCTTAACTGTTTGCAGCGCAAAAGAAAAGCCGTTTACGGTCTGAATGAAAACGGTTCTGTGTTGACGTCGTTTTATTTGTTTCTGAATGGTGAACACAGGCGCGCGCTTACTTTACAAGCTGCTGACGCGTTCCGAATTTCGAACAACGTCAAAGTCGGTCTGCCTATAGCATTAAGTAATAAAGCGGATTACAGCGACGGAATGGTATTTAATGTAAATTCTGCTGTTGCGGTCATTTATGCTCTGCTATACTATTATAGCTATAATGGTTTGCGAATTGTTCAGTGTGGGCTATGCAATAGGTGGTTTGCAACGCCGAATATGCGCGAAAAATTTTGCAGCCGCAACGCGCTGCTCGCTGGGTACGAGCATTTACATTGCGAACAAGCCGTTCGAAACGCGCTGCAAAACCTACAGCGCCGAAAGAAAAAGGTTTACGGCAAACTTTACGAAAACGGCGGCGAAACCGATATTAACGGCTGTCCTATCGCAATTGACGATTTTTTGAACAAGTGTGCATTTTACAGCGACGCAATAAAGCAACGCGCTACAGCGGCGAATATCAGCGCTTACAGCGAATATCTCGACGGCTGCCTATCGCGCGTCGGGCTGCGTCGATACAAAAAAACAGGAGGACAAAAATAATGGCAAGTATTCGAAAACGTGGTGACACTTATCAAATTACTGTCTGCTGTGGTTACAGTGCCGACGGCACAAGCAAAATTCGGCAAAGCACGACCTGGAAACCGTCGAAGCCGAACCTTACGCCGAAACAATTGGAAAGACAGCTACAAGCCACAGCAGCAGAATTCGAACAACGTTGCAAAAGCGAGGGCGCGGTCGTCGCTTCTGTCAAATTTCAACCATTCGCTGAAAATTACCTCGCCGACGTTGCCAGCCGAACATTGAAGCCGTCGACGCTCGCGTATTACGAGCAATTAAAACCGCGCGTTTACTCTCAAATCGGGCATTTGCGGCTCGACCGTATCACACCGCGCGAAATTGATAAACTTATCGCGTTTTTATGCAAAGAACGCAAAACGCAAAAAAATGTTGCCGTTTGCAAGGTCGATTTTCGAAACTTGATACAGCAACACGGCTATTCGCAAAAGCGGCTTGCGCACGACGCAGCCACGAACCAGCAAACGTTAAAAGATTTTGCAAACGGCAAGCCGATTTTATGGACAACAGCAGAAAAAATCGCCGCACTGCTTGAATGCGACGCTGAAACAGTTTTTGAAAAAATCGAAAAGGCGCAAGGCTTATCGCCGAAAACGATAAAAAATTACATTTCTTTTGTTTCATCAATTTTCGATTATGCCGTGCGTACACGCGTTATTTCTCGCAATCCGTGTGAGCGTTGCACATTGCCGACGATAACCGAACCCGTCCGAAAAATGTTTACTATCGATGAAGCAGACCGCTTTCTCGACATTCTCGAAACCGCACCGCTGAAATATCAAGCGTTTTTCAAGCTGGCACTTTACGGCGGTTTTCGCGCTGGCGAAATTTTAGGTTTGGAATGGGACGACATAGATTTTCGGTTGAACATTGTTCAAATCAAGCGTACAGCGCATTATAGCAAGGCTCTCGGTTACTATTGCACGACGCCGAAAACCAAACCGAGTAACCGCATTCTCAAATTACCCGAACACGTCATCGACACGCTTCAAAAACTGCAAGTCGAACAGCGAAACCTTTACGAATTCGGCGGCGTTCTGTGGAATGAGCAAACGCGAGTATTCACGACCGACAAATTTGTTCCGATGAATTCTTCAACGTTTTCAAGCTGGTTCAAAAGAACCGCCGAAAAGAACGACTTACCGCTCGTTTCGTTGCACAGCTTCAGACATCTGAATGCAAGTCTTTTAATCAGCAGCGGCACTGATGCTGCAACTGTGTCGAGTGCGCTCGGACACTCTAAAACGACGACAACGTTAAACATTTACGCTCACGCTTTCCAAAAAGCACGCGCAGAAGCACTCGAAGCGGTCGCAAATGTACTCGATAATCGGCGCAAAAAAAGCGGTTAATTTGGCGACTATTTTGGCGACTATTTGGCGACTATACGTTAAAAATAGTCGCCAAAAATCGCTAAACGTTACAAAACGATAAACAGCCTCAATCCCTTATATAATGCGGAATTACGGCATTTTACAAAACGTTGCAAAACGGCAAAATTTATGTTCAAGTCCTGTTACCCGTACCAGCTACATTATTTGTAAAATGCTCGATATTTGGCTCAGCCAAGCCATTTATCGAGCGTTTTATTTTCTTGAAATTTGTCTGTTTTTGTGCATTTTCGGGCAGTTTAACACCATAGTAGAATGTCAAATCGGCGTCTGATCTTTAAACCGGATATCCGAAATATCAGCATAAAAAACAAAACAGCCGCCCTTACTTTTGAGCGGCTGTTTGCTAGACCGTGTACACTCACCCTATTGCATCAAGTACAGCATCATAGATATGTACGGGCAACAGCTGAAAATCATTGCATTTCTGTGTAAACTCCCTCTCCTTGTTTTCGTTCAGGAATACATCTTCCATATGACACAGTTGTTCTTTTGCACCGTCAGTTATCCTGAACACCGCTATTCCGAACGCATCATAATTTCCGATTTCGCTGTCCGAGTGATTCTCTCTCACAACATCGTAAAAAAACATAACATACAAACCTTTCTATAACCCCAATCACTTGCAGTACCAACCTGCAATATAATCATAACATATATACATCGGTTTGTGTTAAAAAAAGTGAAAACGGCGCTTTTTTCAGTGAAATCGGCATTTTACGCGAATAATCAGCGCATAAATAGCGAATATTAATTGCATATTTAAATTAATATACATTTTAAATTTTGAATTTATCGCTGAAAATCTCTTTTCCGGAACCAACCTCAAAATGATACTCGACAATTCCTAAATCCATATCAGAAAGAATGCCATTGCCGGCTTTAGCCAGAACTTCGTCGCCGTCAAGCATAAATCCGAATTTCTGCTGATTCATGGCGGTAGGTGCCAGCAATGCGGCTTTCACGGCGTTGATAAACCACTCAGGCGTATCATCCTTTATTACCGCAACTTCCTCGGGTAATTTGCTTTTATGTGGTGTTCCGTGCGTCTTTCCGTAGCCGAGAGAGATAACGCAGCACAGCTTCTCCCCTTTTGCAATCGTATAAGCGTTTTTTACTTTGGCATATGACATTGCCACACAACAACTGTCAAGCCCAAGCTGAGAGGCAAGCAATACCAGTTGTTCTCCGTAATAGCCGCACATTTCATTCAGCTTATCGCTCTTTTTTCCTATAAGCGCAATGTAATTTGTCACACCGGAAAACTTGCCGTAATGCGCCATGAAGCTGTCAAAAGCCTTAGGCTCATCTGTTACAAGCTGTATGTGCAGTCCGCTTTCGGCATTCAGCAGGTCTATCTTTTCTCTGAGTTTATCCGTTATTTCTTTTGGTATCTTTTTTTCGGGATCGTAGGCTCTTACAGCGTGGCGATTCTCCATTGCGGTTATAATATCCGTCATAAATCCTCCTTACAGGGCTTTTGTCATAAGCACATGAGGACAGTATTCATCATAATACTCTTTGCCATGCTTCTTATAGCCCTGTTTCTCGTAAAATCCCGACGCACGAAGCTGAGCGGACAGAGCGACAGACTTTCCGCCGTCCTGCTTTATCTTCTGCTCCGCAAAGGATAATATCTTATCGCCGTAATGCAAGCCTCTGCATTCTTTAATGACAGCTATCCTGCCTATCATATACGACTTATGCTCTTCATCGTAAAAATATCTGCAAACGGCGACAGGCTTTTCTCCGTCATAACCTACTATGTGCCTTGCCTTACTGTCCGTATCGTCAAATTCCGTTTCAAAGCCCTGCTCTGCTACAAATACTTCTGTTCGTATCTGCTTTGCATCCTCACAAAGCTTGTCATAAATTCTGAATGTCATTCATTATTCCTTTGTAAACACACTGCATTTTACAGAAGTCTGTTTTATGCCGTTTTCGCCGTTGACCAGATTCTCGCCCCAATCGGCAGATAAAACAGAACCGTCCCAGCTGTTTGCTATATCAAGATATTCCACACCGCCGCTGTTGCCTTTCCAGCTCCAGCCGAGATATCCTATGCCGTTATCCTGACAATACTTCATTATATAAGCTTCGTCAACATCGCCGTCTGTGTGCGTATAACCAAATTCGCCGACAATTACACACAGCCCGTTATCTGTAGCATATTTCAGATTTTTCTCGATAACCGAGCTGTTCTTTCCCGCCGTGCCGTACATATGAACCGCAAACATAGTATTCCTGTCGGGATCGGATTCAAACACTTCCTTGCCGTAGTCGCCTATACTCTTGGCATATTGCGCCCAGCCTGCCGCATCAACAAGAATCGTATTCTTTATACCTGCTTCTCTGAGCTTCGGAATAGCATCAACATAACCGTCACGCCATAACTCACCGTTCCAGTCGCCTGTCCACTCGTTTGCAATATTGAGTATAACATACTGCTCCTTGCCGATAAGAGCATTCTTCATCTCTATCCAGTAATCAGTAGCTTTATCAAGTGCCGATTTATCGTCCTTGCCGGTTGCATCGTGCACTTCAACTACTGCAATCATCTCGTTGTCAATACAAAGATCGATAACCGTTTCAAGCATATCTTCGGTGTCTTTTGTCCACTGCTCACCGTCAGAGCATACGATTCTCACTGTGTTTGATCTGGTTTCGGCAATCGCCTTGATAGCCGTTGTATCTTCATCAAGATACCATGTGTGTGCGTGATTTATACCACGCATTATAAATTCTTCGCCGTTTGCGTCAAGCAGCTTTGTACCTTCTACTTTGAATCCGCCGTTACCGCTCTGCGACAATCCGCTGCTTTCTTCCTGCGATGCTGTGCTTTGCGATTCCGATACGGCAGAAGAAATATCAGAGGATAAAGCGTCTGAGCTTGTGCTTTGCGAGCAGCCCGAAAAAGCTAGTAATGCCGCACAAAGAGTTATTGATACTATTTTTTTCATTTTAAATTCTTTCCGTCCTTTGACTTTTCAAGTAATGTGTTTTTTATTTCCCACAGCTTCTTTGACAGATCCACATAGTAAGTATGCGGATTTTCAAAACGTTTTACCTCGTCCCAGAGTGTTTCCAACTGTTCGGCACAGTAAATCCTGATTTCATACAGCGACGGCTGTTTATAAACAAGCTCGCCGTTTTTGAATACCGTTACATGAAGTTCTCTTGCCGTGTAGTCTGTAAGCGTCTTTGTTTTCCAGATTGCATCGGGATCGAAAATAGTATTAGGCTTTGTGCTGTCAATTGTTTCATCGTATACACAAAGCTCGTCCGCAAGTGCCTTGCCGCTTTCATTGTCATAGAAACGGTACAGCTTCTTGTAATGGGGATTGGTTATCTTTGCGGTGTTTTCGCTTACTTTTATCTTGGGAATGATGTTTCCCTGTTCATCCTCCACAGCCGCCAGCTTGTACACACCGCCGAACACGGGTGCGCTCTTTGCGGTGATGAGCCTTTCTCCTACTCCGAATGTATCTATCTTAGCCTCCTGCATCATAAGATCACGGATAAGATATTCGTCGAGCGAATTTGACGCAACTATCTTACAGCACTGAAGTCCTGCCTCATCAAGCATCTTTCTTGCTTTCTTGGACAGATAGGATATATCGCCCGAATCAAGCCTTATGCCGAAATTTGTGATACCCTTAGGCACAAGCACCTCTTTAAATGCCTTTATAGCGTTCGGAACGCCGCTTTTCAGTGTGTTGTAAGTATCAACGAGCAGTACGGCATTATCGGGATATATTTCGCAATAAGTCCTGAATGCGTCATACTCGGTATCGAACATCTGTACCCACGAATGCGCCATAGTACCGCCTGCGGGAACACCGTACTTGAAATCGGTCAGCGTACACGCAGTGCCCGCACAACCGCCTATATAAGCCGCTCTTGCGCCTATCACGGCACCGTCTGCACCCTGCGCCCTTCTTGAGCCGAATTCAAGCACTGTTCTGCCGTTTGCCGCTCTGACTATTCTGTTCGCTTTTGTTGCTATGAGCGACTGATGATTGATGGCAAGCAGGATATAGGTTTCTATAAGCTGTGCCTCGATAGCCGGTGCTTTTACGGTAAGGACAGGCTCGTGCGGGAAAACAGGCGTACCCTCAGGTACGGCGTAAATATCGCCGGTAAATCTGAAGTCTTTGAGATATTCGAGAAATTCTTCATCGAAAATCTTCTTACTACGCAAAAATTCTATATCTTCGGCAGAAAAATGAAGCTCTTTTACATATTCGATTATCTGGTCAAGTCCTGCCGCAATAGCAAAGCCGCCATTGTCGGGAACGTTTCTGAAAAATACGTCAAAATATGTTGTACGCTTATAGAAGCCGTTCTTAAAATATCCGTTCGCCATAGTAAGCTCATAGAAATCGCACAGCATTGTGAAATTATCCTTGTTCATTCGTTTGCTCCTTTATTTTATTATTATCTGCATACTTTCCATTGTATCAAGGGCGGCATTGTAAAGCCGCTCGTCATTTGATGCTGTGAGCGTGCTGTCTACTATTATATCCGCATCGGGCAAAGCTGTCTTTGCGAGTACGGCATTGGCAACAACGCAGATATTCGTTACAACACCTACAAGCTCAACTGAGCCGTAACAGGCTGTTTTCAAGTACTCATAGAGTGCGTCCGAACCGAATGTGCTTTTTCTGAATACAATATCCTCATCTGAAACACAATCGGCAACACTGCCGTACAGCTTATATCCATCCGTATTCTCTATACAGTGAGGTACGGGCAGATGCTTTCCCTCATAGCTATCCATATAATCGTCATAATGAGTGTCAAGAGTAAATATGACATCATCGCCGTTTACATGATAGGAATTTATTTTGTTGGCGATTCCGAGTTCAAGCGTCTTTGCCTTTTCAAAGCCGAGCGAACCACTTACAAAATCATTCTGATAGTCCACTACAATTAAGCACTTTTTCATAATGCAGCTCCTTTCATATCATGATACTATTTTACACCTATTTCAAGCACTTGTAAAGAGTTTTGAACGGCATCGGAAAATTTTGAACATGGCAATTGTTCCGATTGACAGCATCGGAAATAGCTGTTATACTAAAATAAGAAATAAATATGAAACGGAGAGGCTTATGATATACTCAAACCCGTCTTTTGAAACAGAGAAGCACACTCACGCATTCGGTGCGATGCTTTGGTGGATAGTCAGCCTTATTTCTATGTTCACTGTCGGCACAGGCATTACCGCTATCGGTCTGTGCGGTGCTTCGGTGCTTAAAATAACAAGCACATTTTTGCAGGATAATACGGTAATCGTTCTTATGCTGTTCTTTGCGGCGGCAATCGTCATATTCTTTATCGGTCTGCTGAGATTTGCCTCAGTTCTTACAACGTCATATAAGTTTGACGGCAACACAATAATCAAAGGCACTCTCGCCGCAAGAGGCGGTCTTATCTCGAAAATCACCGCAAATACGGATTTTGAATTTGTGAGAGCGAATTTTGATACCGACAGATATAAAAAGACGATTTACGAAAACGCTGTTCTGACAGGCGAAACAAAGCGTTATCTCAAATACAGCAGTAACGGCAGAACAATAAAAATACTGAAAATCTACGACAGTATGCCTGATTTACGCATTGCAGAAAATACGGTAAAGAAATCCGTTGCAAGCAGGGTTATCAAAAGAGCGGTTTTAGTATTCGCAATCTTTCTGGCACTCGAGATAACCGATTTGTGTATAGGCTACGGCAAAAATAACGAGGTAAACGGCAATATCTCCCAAAGCAACGCTACAGTTGAAAAGATACTCACCGAAAACGGCTTTACAATGCAGAAAATCAGCAACATCGTATATCTTTACACTAAATCCACAGCCGACAACAGCCGTACATCAAAGCTTCAAATCGTATATGACAAAAGCGGAAATATCGATAAATCCGAAACAGAAATGTTTATAGAAAGCGAAAACGACATCCTTGCGCTTGAAAACCTTCTGAAAGTTTTCTGCAAGTCGCAAAGCACCGATGAATTTATTTCGGCTGTGCGAAAACAGCTTGACGGCAAAAGCGCAAACGCCAAGCTGACGCTTGATAACGGGCAGTTGTTAAGGCTCGGTACAAGCGGCGGTTATACGGAAGTCCATACAAGCCGTTAACGAAAACGACCCTGCGGTAAATATGCCGCAGGGTCTTAGTCATTTATTCAGTAATTTTTGCAGAAGGCTGAGATTATCGTTTCTCATCTGCTCCGTTTTCGCTTTATCGGGAATATATATACCGCTATCCGAAAGGATGACCGCATCGCCCTCTCTGACAAAGGGAGATAGCTTATCTCTGTCTAATATAATCTGCTTTTCGTCATCAAAAACTACCGCTTTATCTTCTTCAAATCTGTCAACAATAAGCATAGTGTTCTCCTATTTCAAGTACAGGCTGTGATGATGAAAGATTTCGGCGCTTACGCTGTTTTTGCCGCCGAATATACTGCTCCAGCACGGTAGATGTTCGATATTGAACACATATTCGTTCAGGGTCATAAAAACACAAACACAAGCGATTATCACAGCTAAAGTAATCAGCACGTTAGTGCTTTTTCTTCTGCATTTTACTCCTGCCGCCGCTCTTATTGCCCTGTCGTTGATACGTCTTTGCTTTTGAAGAGGAGTTCTTGCCATTTTTCACTGCTCCTTTTCTGTCCTGCTGCAAGGCTAATCCGTCGGGGGTAATAAGGCATTCCTTACCGTAACCTATAAGGTCACGCCTGCCTGCCCTTATGAGAGCCTTTGCAACTATCTGCTTATTCTCTTTTTTGTAATACTGCAGGAGCGCTCTTTGCATCTCCTTTTCCTTCGGGTCACGTGGGATATAGACCTCCTGCATAGTATATGGGTCAAGCCCTGTATAATACATAGCTGTTGATATTGTTCCGGGTGTGGGATAGAAGTCCTGCACCTGCTCAGGTCTTATATTGTGCTTTTTGAGGAACACCGCAAGCTCGACCGCTTCTTTTATGGTACAGCCGGGATGGGATGACATAAGATACGGCACTAAATACTGTTCCTTACCGCACTCCTTAGTATACTTGTAGAACTTCTTTTCAAAGTCTTCGTATACCTCGATGTGAGGCTTGCCCATAAGATCAAGCACCTTGTTGCTTGCGTGTTCGGGGGCAACCTTAAGCTGTCCGCTGACGTGATGCTCTACAAGTTCCTTGAAAAACTCATCGTTCTTATCCTTCATCATATAGTCGTATCTTATACCCGAACGGATAAATACACGCTTGACATTTTTTATGGAACGTATCTTTCTGAGCATCTCAAGATACTCGCTGTGATCTACCTTCAGCGCAGGGCAAGGCTCGGGAGCAAGGCACTTTTTGCCCTTGCAAAGTCCCGCCTTTTCCTGCTTGTCGCAGGAGGTCCTGCGGAAGTTTGCGGTAGGACCGCCGACATCGTGGATATATCCCTTGAAGCCCGGTTTCTTCGTAAGGTCTATCGCCTCGTTTATAACCGATTCCTCGCTTCTTGTCTGTATCCTTCTGCCCTGATGCAAGGCTATCGAACAGAAATTACAATAACCGAAGCAACCTCTGTTATGAGTTATGGAAAACTCAACTTCCTTTATTCCCGGAACTCCGCCGCCTTTTTCATAGCAAGGGTGATATGCTTTCATATAAGGCAGCTCATATGCCTTGTCAAATTCGCTCTGGGTAAGGCTTCTCTGAGGAGGATTCTGTACAAGCATCATATTTCCGTGACGCTGTACCATAGTTTTTCCGTAAACCTCATCCTGCTCGTCATACTGCTGACGACAGGATTTTGCGTATGCTTTCTTATTCTCGCTGACTATCTCGAAGCTGTCGCACTGCACCGCACCGAGAGGAGTATTCTTAGGCTCGGTAAGATAACAGGTGCCTCTTATGTCGTGTATCTCCGACAGCTTTTTACCCTCGGCAAGCTCTCTGTAAAGCTGTACTATCGTAAGCTCGCCCATTCCGTACATCAGAAGCTTAGCTCCGCTGTCAACCAGTATTGACGGCATTACCTTATCTGCCCAGTAATCGTAATGGGCAAATCTGCGCAGGCTTGCCTCAAGTCCGCCTATCGCTATTTCTTTATCGGGGAACAATCTTGTAAGCGTTTTACAATATACCGTTACCGCTCTGTCGGGACGTTTCCCGCCCTTTCCGCCCTCGGAATAGGCATCGTCCCAACGTTTTTTCTTGAATACGGTGTAATTCGACACCATACTGTCTATATTTCCGCCCGTTACAAGAAAACAGTATTTCGGCTCACCGAGCTTTTTGAAATCCTCATCGGTTACGGGCTGAGCGATTATTCCGACATTACAGCCGCAGCTTTCAAGCATACGGGATATAATAGCTATACCAAATGAGGGATGATCAACGTATGCATCACCCGTAATGCAAATGAAGTCAAGCTGTTCTATTCCCCTGTCCTTCATATCCTGTTTTGATATAGGTAAAAAAGGCATTTATTTCACTTTCCTTTATTGTTGTTTATTCATCTGGCGCTCATAGTACTGCTCCTTGGTCATAAGCACTTCTCTTGGCTTACTTCCCTGCGACGGTCCTACGATGCCCATTTCTTCCATTACATCGACAAGTCGTGCGGCTCTGCCGAAACCGAGCTTGAGCTTTCGCTGAAGCGTACTTACGCTTGCCTGTCCGTTTTCAACTACGATACGGATAGCGTCCTCAAGCTTATCATCACTGACATCAATATCTCCGCTTTCAAAGCCGACGCTGTCTGATGATTTATCGTTGCCCTTGACAAGCTCTGCCTGACGCTCAACTTCTTTCATAACATCATCGTCATAATCAAGCTCGAATTTATTCTTCAGGAAGTCAACGACACGTTCAACCTCCTTGTCAGAGATCCAGCAACCTTGTACACGGGTAGGCTTCGGCATTGAAACCGACTTGAACAGCATATCACCCTTACCGAGAAGTTTTTCTGCGCCCTGTTCATCCATTATTACACGGCTGTCCGTACCTGAGCTTACCTTAAGTGCGATACGGCTTGGGATATTAGCCTTGATAAGACCTGTAACGACATCAACGGTCGGACGCTGAGTAGCAATAACCAGGTGCATACCTGCGGCTCTCGCCATCTGCGCAAGACGGCATATACTGTCCTCGACCTCGTTCTTTGATGCCATAATAAGATCTGCAAGCTCGTCTATGAAGATCACAATCTGCTCCATCTTCTTCATATCCGGATCTTTATCCGCAAGAGAATTATATCCGTGGATATTACGCACATTGTACTCGGAGAACATACTGTATCGTTTAAGCATTTCACCTACTGCCCAGTTAAGAGCACCTGCCGCTTTTTTCGGATCGGTCACAACAGGAATAAGCAGATGTGGTATTCCGTTATACGCCATAAATTCAACCGCTTTCGGATCAATCATTATAAAACGCACTTCCTCGGGCTTGCTTCTGAAAAGTATGGACATAATGATAGAATTCACACACACAGATTTACCGGAGCCTGTAGTACCCGCAATAAGCAGGTGAGGCATCTCCGCAATATCGGCAATTACTATCTCACCCGAAATATCCTTACCGAGTACTGCCGCAAGCTTGCTCTTCTTCTCCGCAATTTCATTGCTCTCAATAAGCTGTCTGAATGGTACAGTATCTCTTATCTTGTTCGGCACTTCAATGCCTACAGCGGGCTTGTTCGGTATCGGAGCTTCAATACGAATACCTGATGACGCAAGGTTCAGCGCAATGTCATCGGCAAGTCCGGTTATCTTGGATATCTTGACACCTGCCGCCGGCTGTAATTCATACCGTGTTACAGAGGGTCCTCTGCAAGTGCCGATACATTTTGTCTGTACGCCGAAACTGCGCAATGCTTCAACTATAGTGTTCGCATTGGTTTCAAGCTCTCTGTCTATATCCTCCTGCGCCTTGCCCGGCATTATCTCGTCGAGCAGTGCCGTAGGCGGAAGCGGATGATTGTCAGGGTCAATCGTGACAGTATACAGCTTTTCACTGATTTCATCTTCGTCAGAATGCTCATCGGCTGCATTATCACCTATTGTTTTCCCGACAACTGTATCAACAGGCTCAGAAACAGGTGTGCTTACATCATTTACAAACTGTTCTTCACGCTGTCTGATCGTTTCCTGTTCACCGTTTGCTTCCTCTATGAACGAATTTAGTGCCGCTTCTACAGGATTGACTTCCTCAGGCGGATAATCCGGTAACGGTGGGTATTCATCAACCGTACCGGCAGTATCGCAAACAATATCTTTACTTTCTGCGTTAACATTGCTTATCTGCTTTTCGTAATCCGCATTTTCAACAGTGCTATCTGCGCTTTTATCAGTCATAGCAGGCAGGTCCGGCAGTTTCTCACATGAAGTATGTATATCGCTCTCCGGCGCTATATCGGGCAATTTTTCGCTGCTCTGCTGTACAGCTTCATCAGGCTTTGGCGAAACAATACCGTTGTAATTTTTAAGTTCGTTTATAAAATTATCACTGTCTTTTTTCTGCTCTTCGATATTTTCTTTCTGTCTGTCCTTAAGCGTTGTTTTTTCGCTTCCGACTGTATTCATCTCAAGCTGTGCAAGGCGTTCCTTGTTCTCGCTTTCAGCCTGAAGCCTTAGCTGTTCCTGTTCACGTCTGAGCGCTTCCATCTCTTCTTTATGCTGTGCGTGTTTTTCCTTAGCTGTTACTGCCGCTTTTTTTACCGGCTTTCCGACTGCGCCGAGAAAATCCATAAGGGATTTTCTGCTTATCAGCATAACGAATACAAAGGCTATAAGTATTATTATCACTATAGCGCCCACATTGCCGAACATCAGCAATATCCATGCAGGCAGACCGCCTATAATACCGCCCCCCGTCAGCCGTGTTCCGTCCGAATAAAGACTTGCCACCGCTCCGATAAAGTCGGTCGTGCCTTCTCCGACACTGCCTACAAAGAATATCTGTATAGCTGTGCTTAATATCACTATTCCGCCCGACAGCTGTAATATCTTAGTGAGGATGCTTGTCCTGCTTTTATCCGTTGCAATAAGTACGGCTACATATATAATAACAGGTCCGGTAAAAAATACCGTAAAGCCGAACACACCGCACAGGAACGAATAGATCATATCCAGCATATTAAGGCTGTCGCCCTCGCTTCTGCCCATACCGCTGATAAGTCCGATTATCGTAAACAACACAAGTAAAACGCCTATGGCAAAAAGGATTATTGAACTTCTGCGCCTTTTTGAGCGCTGCTGCTTTTCAAGCTCTTCTCTGCGACGTTCGAGATACTCCTGCTGATTCTTATCGGAAGCGTTACTGCGTTTCCTTGTATTCGTCTTTGTTGTATCTTTAGCCGTATCTGCACTTATATTTCTCTTTGCAGCCATTTACTACATCCTTTCTCCCACGGATTTTACCGGATAATTTCTGAATATATCTGTATCAGAAAACAATCATAATGCGTGTGCCTGTAACAAGCTCATATACTCCTACAGCTATGCACGCCGCACCGAGTATTGCGGTATAGAAACCGAAAATCTTGAATCTGTCCTTTTTTAAAAGCCACTTTACAAGTGCGATAGCAAGCAGTCCGACTACAGCCGCAACCACAAAGCCTATGCCGAGCTGAACCCAATCAAGCTCTACATTGCTTTTTAATGCATCGCCGATTTCAAGCACACTGCCGCCGAGTATTGCGGGTATTCCGAGTATAAACGAGAATGTGACTGCCGTTTCCTTAGTAAGTCCGCAGAAAAGACCTGCCGCAGTTGTAGAACCCGAACGTGATACACCGGGAAACAGTGCAACGCACTGCATAGCACCCACTGCTATCGCATCTGCAACCTTCATCTTATCGCCCGTCTTATTGCCCTTTACGCACTTATCCGACATAAACAGAAGCAGTGCCGTGAAAAGGAATGCCACACCTTCAAAAATAATATCGTTGTCGCCCTCAAAGCCTGTAAAGAAGTCCTTGAAGAAGTATATGGGAACAAGCATAGCCGTTGAGATTATAATCATAAACATCATACGTCTGTTTGCGTTCATATTCTTCCACGAGAACTTTCCTGTAAATATATCCTTTATTGTAAGGAAAAATTCCTTTATCATTCCCCAGATAGTAGGGAAAAATGCTATAAAAACCGCCAGAAGCGTTCCTAAATGCAGTACAACGGAGGTTATAAGGGTGTTTTCTCCGACATTCATAAAATGCTGTGCAACAGACAGATGGCCTGAGCTTGAAACAGGAAGAAACTCCGTAAGTCCCTGTATAACGCCCTGAATGATTATGCTTATGTAATCCATTTTCTTTTGTTCCTTTCGGATTATTTCGTATTGTTTATTTAATATATATGTATGGGCTTACGCCCGTAATGACTTTCGTCTAAAGCGGCTTTATCTGCGTGTATTTCAGATAATTCCGTAAATCGTGCGATGCACAAACACTGTTCTTTTTGCAGACAGTGTATGAAAAAACACAACAGTCAACTGCATAATAGGAGTTATTGTCATAAAGCTGTGCGTTGCGGAAAACCTCCGATTCATCTACAACGGTCTGAAACATTTTCCGCACCTCGCTTCGCTCTCATTTCTGCTCTTTGCGCCGACGGATGATATTCTCTGAACGTACTCACCCTGGCTGTTGCTTTACCTTTGCCTGCGATTTTTGTATCGGTCTTTGCCGTTGCAGACGAAGCTCTTTTTTTTGAAACGGTTTTTCCTGTACTATACTTAGTGCGCTTAGTGCTTTCCTTATCGGTTTTCTGCTGTTCTATCAAAGAGTAAAGGCACTGCACAGCGTCGCTCAGTCCTCCAAGGCTATCTATAAGCCCCTCGTTGACGGCTGTTTCGCCGTCAAGCACCGAACCGACATCCATTACAAGCTCATCCTTCTTCATCATCAGTTCCCTGAAGCGTTCGGGCTTAATCCTGCTATTCTTGCTGACAAAGTTGATTATCCTCTCCTGCATTCTTTCAAAATACGATAAAGTCTGAGGTATTCCAAGAAGAAGTCCGTTCATTCTGACAGGGTGGATGGTCATTGTTGCAGACGGCACGATAAAGCTCTTTCTTGCACTTACCGCAAGCGGTACGCCGATTGAATGACCGCCGCCGACAACAATTGACACGGTGGGCTTTGACATTCCGGCGATAAGCTCAGATATTGCAAGACCTGCTTCTACATCGCCGCCGACCGTATTGAGAATTATAAGCAGACCGTCTATGCTCATATCCTGCTCTATTGCTACCAGCGCAGGCATGATATGCTCATACTTTGTAGTCTTGTTCTGCGGCGGAAGAATATAGTGACCCTCTATCTGACCGATTACGTTAAGGCAATGGATATTATATTCGGCATTCACCGATGCGAATATGCCGTTATCCGATGCCTGTTCCATACCTACCTGTTCTTCGTTTTCGTCATCGGGTTGTTCATTATTTGTGATATTATCTTTATTCATACCCTGCTCCTTTGCTGAAATTTTCTCTTTATATTTTTAGCGAAAGGGCTGAGAATATACAGTAAACTACGCTGTTATCACATAATAATACAGTATAAGTATATCACAAACACGGTGTCATTGCAAGCCGAAATTGCACATAAAAAGACCTGTGAGAATTTCCCACAGGTCTGATTTTTCAATTTTCAGCTTAATCAGCCGTTTTTCTTCTTTGCTTCGATTTCAGCAAGAGCAGCCTTTCTTGAAAGTCTGATCTTACCCTGGTTGTCGATTTCGAGAACCTTTACGATTATCTCATCACCGATAGAAACAACATCTTCAACCTTTTCAACTCTTCTGTTTTCAAGCTCTGAGATGTGTACCATACCGTCCTTGCCGGGAGCAATCTCAACGAAAGCACCGAAGTTCATTATACGAACGACTTTGCCCTTGTAGATAGCACCAACCTCCGGAGGTGATGTGATAGCCTTTATCATCGCTACGCAGTTCTGAGCCTTTTCAAGATCCTGACCGCAGATAAATACATTACCCTCTTCATCGATATCTATCTTAACCTCGAAGTCTGCGCAGAGCTTCTGTATAACCTTACCGCCTGTACCGATAACTTCTCTTATCTTATCAACGGGTACCTTGTAGTTGAGCATCTTGGGAGCGTACTTGTTTACAGTGGGACGAGGCTCAGGAATAGCCTTGAGCATAATCTCGTCAAGGATATAATCTCTTGCCTTGTGCGTCTTTGCGAATGCGTCCTTGATGATCTCGGGTGTAAGACCGTCGATCTTAAGATCCATCTGGATAGCTGTAATACCCTTATGAGTACCGCCTACCTTGAAGTCCATATCGCCGAAGAAGTCTTCAAGACCCTGGATATCTACCATTGTCATCCAACGGTCGCCTTCTGTGATAAGGCCGCATGAAATACCTGCAACAGGTGACTTTATCGGAACGCCTGCGTCCATCAGCGAAAGTGTAGAACCGCAGATAGAAGCCTGTGATGTTGAACCGTTTGAAGAAAGAACTTCAGATACAAGTCTTATTGCGTAGGGGAATTCTTCAACAGGAGGGATAACGGGTTCGAGCGCTCTCTGTGCAAGTGCGCCGTGACCGATCTCACGTCTGCCGGGACCTCTGCTCGACTTTGTTTCACCTACAGAGTATGCAGGGAAATTGTAATGGTGCATATAACGCTTTGTTTCTTCTTCGTCAATGCCATCAAGCTTCTGGCTGTCGCTTACAGGACCTAATGTCGTGATTGTCATAACCTGTGTCTGACCACGGGTAAACAGACCTGAACCGTGTACTCTGGGGAGAAGTCCTACTTCTGCCGCAAGAGGACGCATCTCGTCCATACCTCTGCCGTCAACACGCTTCTGCTCGTCTAAGAGCCAACGTCTTACGATAAACTTCTGTAACTTGTAGATGCACTCGTCGATCATAGCTGCCTTATCGGGATACTGCTCATCAAATTCAGCGTGGATAGCATCCTTTATAGGCTGTAAACGCTCCTCACGGACATTCTTGTCATCCGTATCAAGAGCAAACTTTACCTGCTCGGTATACTTGTTCTGAATAGCCTCGAACAGATCGTGATCAACCTCCATTGAGGGGAAGCTGAACTTAGGCTTGCCGATCTCAGCCTGAATCTGCTTGATGAAGGGGATAAGTGACTTGTTGATCTCTTCGTGACCTGCCATAATAGCCTTGAGCATTGTGTCATCGTCAACTTCGTTTGCGCCGGCTTCAATCATTACGACCTTCTTCTCGCTTGACGCAACGGTAAGCTGAAGGTCTGACTTTGCTCTCTGCTCTGCGTTAGGCATAAGAACAATCTCACCGTCAACAAGACCTACGGAGATGCCGCCGATAGGACCGTTCCACGGAATATCGGAAATGGAAACTGCGATAGAAGCGCCGATCATAGCGATGATCTCAGGCTGTGTTTCGGGATCTACTGCGAGAACCGTCATAACGATAGCAACGTCATTTCTCATATCCTTGGGGAACAGAGGACGCATAGGACGGTCAACTACACGGGAGTTCAGTATAGCCTTTTCGCTGGGTCTGCCCTCTCTCTTTAAGTAACCGCCGGGGATCTTTCCTACTGCGTAGAGCTTTTCTTCATAGTCTACTGCGAGAGGGAAAAAGTCAACGCCTTCCCTGGGCTTTGCACTTGCTGTAACGTTTACCATTACGACTGTTTCGCCGTAGTGTACCCAGCAAGAACCGTTTGCAAGTCCGCATACCTTACCGGTTTCGACCATAAGCTCACGGCCTGCAAATGTCGTTTTGAATGTTTTGTAATTCTCGAACATATCGTTCCTCCTGTTTTATTTCAGAGAAACAGCGTTAGCAATAAATTCAGCGGAATACTGTTATTCCGTTCAATTTATTGCTGACTGCACTGCTTCTCTTTACGTCAGAAAATGATGTCTGAAATAAGGGTTAAAGGGCAGAACAAAAAATGCCCTGCCCTTTTTTGAACTCTTACTTACGAAGACCGAGCTTAGCTACTATTGCACGGTAGCGTTCGATATCCTTCTTAGCGAGGTAGTTTAACAGATTACGTCTGTGACCAACCATCTTAAGAAGACCACGGCGTGAGTGGTGATCCTTCTTGTGTGTCTTTAAGTGTTCTGTTAAATCGTTGATTCTCTTTGTAAGAATAGCGATCTGTACTTCGGGAGAACCTGTGTCGTTCTCGTGTGTGCGGTTAGCTTCGATAACCGCTGTCTTTTCTTCCTTTAAAAGCATGGTTACACCTCTTAAAAATATTTTCTTTGTCATAGCGGCGGGAAACGGTGTTTCTCATAACGAGCATTCTCCACAGAGCCAAGACAAGAATTGATTGTGTGCAGTGCACAACAAAGTTATTATAGCACACAAAATTGCTTTTGTAAATACTATTTTCAATTTTTTTTATTTTTTTATATGCGACATAGCATCAGACGACTGTCACCTGTAAAACAGATACAGCCCGACACAAAAGCTGTACCGGGACTGTATTTATGATCCTCTATCTGTCACAACTCAGACTGCGTTCTTCTTGAGTGCCTTCTTCTCCGCACTCTTTTTCAGCTTTGCGGCATTTGCATCTCTGATTATTTCGGGCTTTTTGCCTTCGGTAACGCATTCTCCTGTGAGCACGACCTTTGTTATACTCTCATCGCTCGGAGCGTTGAACATAGTATCGGAAAGAGCTTCTTCTACTACTGTTCTCAGACCTCTTGCACCTGTCTTTCTTTCAGCCGCTTTCTTTGCAATGGCACGCATAGCATCATCGGTAATTTCGAGCTCGATATTATCAAGTGAGAACATATACTTATACTGCTTTAAGATAGCGTTCTTCGGCTCTGACAATATCTTTACAAGTGCGTCCTCGTCAAGGTCGTCAAGTACAGCGATAACAGGAAGTCTGCCGACAAGCTCAGGGATAATGCCGAACTTCACAAGATCTTCCGGTTCTACCTGATGGAGCGCCTCGTTTATCTTGTTATCCTGCTTGCTCTTTACATCGGCGCCGAAACCAAGTGCGGATGAGCTTGTTCTCTGCATTATCAGCTTATCGATACCCTCAAAAGCTCCGCCGCAGATAAACAGGATATTTTTAGTATTTATCTGTATAAACTCCTGGTTGGGGTGCTTTCTTCCGCCCTGGGGAGGAACATTCGATACAGTACCCTCAATTATCTTGAGCAGTGCCTGCTGTACACCCTCACCGCTTACGTCACGGGTGATTGAAGTATTTTCAGACTTTCTCGTTATCTTATCTATCTCATCGATATAGATAATGCCGTGTTCAGCCGCCTCAATATCATAATCAGCCGCCTGAATAAGTCTGAGAAGTACATTTTCAACATCTTCGCCGACATAGCCTGCCTGAGTGAGCGTTGTTGCGTCTGCAATGGCAAACGGAACTTTCAGGATATTTGCAAGCGTCTGTGCAATCATCGTCTTACCCACACCGGTAGGACCGAGCAGAAGCACGTTGCTCTTCTGAAGCTCTATCTCATCTGCCTTTGCGTCGTCGCCGCAGAAGTTCTTTTTATAGTGGTTATATACGGAAACGCAGATAGTCTTCTTGGCTTCGTCCTGACCTACAATATATTTATCAAGTACAGCCTTGAGATCAGCTGGCTTAATAAGCTCATGCTCATCCTCGTGCTTGCCCTTTGACTTCTTTGTGTCTGCCTTGCCCTCCTGCTCCATAAGCATCTGGTATGACGCTACTATGCAGTCGTTGCAGATACATCCGCTTGCACCGTATATAATTCTCTCAACCTGATCTTCAGTTCTTTCACAGAAACTGCATCTAAGCATTGGTTAATTTCCTTTCATCCGGTTATCTCTTTGCAATTACCTTATCAACAAGGCCGTAAGCACAAGCCTCTTCTGCCGAAAGGAAGTTATCTCTTTCGCAGTCCTTGTGGAGCTGTTCATAGCTCTTGCCACAGTTGTCCGCCATTATCTTTTCAAGTGTTTCTCTTGTCTTTTCAAGATACTTTGCGTGGATCGTGATATCTGTCTGCTGACCGCTCAGTCCACCGCTTATAAGGGGCTGGTGTATCATAACTTCCGAGTTCGGCAGGCAGAAACGCTTGCCCTTAGCGCCGCTTGAAAGCAGGAACGCACCCATAGAAGCCGCCATACCAACGCAAATTGTCGACACGTCGCACTTGATATAATTCATAGTGTCGTATATAGCCATACCTGCGGAGATAGAACCGCCGGGGCTGTTGATATAAAGACTGATGTCCTTGTCGGGATCCTGTCCCTCAAGGAACAGCAGCTGTGCAACTACAAGTCCCGCAGTAACATTGTTTACTTCTTCGTTAAGCATTATAATTCTGTCGTTAAGCAGTCTTGAGAAAATATCATATGCTCTTTCTCCTCTGCCTGTCTGTTCAATGACGGTTGGTACTAAACTCATAAAACTCCTGCCTTTCCTTTTCATACAGACAATAAAGAGCTTTCCATATACGATACAGAAAGCTCCCGATTGTAAAACTAAATTATTCAGTAACTTCGGTTACGTCTGCACTCTCACGAACAATGTCGAATGCCTTTTCAACCTCAAGATCCTTTCTGAGAGCTTCCTCAGCAACGAGAGCCTTGACCTTGTCAAGCTCCATCTTGTAGTTTTCAGCCATCTCAGCGTATTCCTTCTCAACGTCCTCATCTGTAACAGCAACGTTTTCGATCTGAGCAATCTTCTCAAGAGCAAGTCTGAGCTTTACCTGCTTAGCAGCGGGCTCCTTGAAGTTCTCCTTGAACTGCTCGATTGTTGTGTTTGTGAACTTCAGATAATCAGCTACTGTGATACCCTGATATCTGTTTCTGTATTCCCAGTCACGAACAAGGTCGTCAACACGGTTGTTGATCATAGCGTCGGGAATCTCGCCCTCAAGCTTCTCGATAACAGCGTCTGTGATGTCAGCGTCAAGCTTAGCGTCAGCGGTGTTCTTAGCGCTCTCTTCAAGCTTAGCTCTGATGTCAGCCTTGAATTCGTCAAGCGTATCGAAATCGCTTACATCCTTAGCAAACTCATCGTCAAGCTCAGCGTATTCCTTAGCCTTGATCTCATGGATCTTGCACTTGAATACTGCAGGCTTGCCCTTTAAGTTTTCAGCGTTGTAGTTCTCAGGGAATGTAACGTTAACATCAAACTCTTCGTCAATGCTGTGACCTACCATACCGTCCTCAAAGCCGGGAATAAACTGACCACTGCCGATTTCGAGCGAGAAGTGCTCAGCCTTGCCGCCTTCAAAAGGCTGGCCGTCAACGAAACCTTCAAAGTCGAATACTGCTGTATCGCCCTTCTGAAGCGCTCTGTCTGTAACGTCGATTATTCTTGCGTCCTTCTCCTGATATCTCTTGAGTTCGTTTGCAACATCTTCGTCAGTTACAGTCTTGACAGTCTTGTTAACCTTTATACCCTTGTAGTCCTTGATTTCAACTTCGGGCTTTGTTGTGAAAGTAGCCTTGAAAGAAACACCGTTTTCCTTACTTACTTCTGTTACTTCGATATTGGGCATATCAACAACTTCAAGCTTAAGCTCGTCGATTACTTCTGAAACACTCTTCTGGTACATACCGTTTACAGCATCTTCATAGAAAACGCCTTCGCCGTACTCAGCCTCGATTATCTTACGGGGTGCCTTACCCTTTCTGAAACCGGGAACGTTGATGTTCTTTTTCTTCTTTAAATAAGCTGCCTGTACTGCCTGCTCGAATTCTTCGGCTGTTGCCTTGAATTCTACTTCAACCGTATTTGTAGCGGTCTTGTTGTTTGAAATGATCTCCATTTGAAAAATCCTCCGTTTTTGCAAAGCCTTATATACGGCGATGCATATTATTGTATTTTATTCCTGCACAAGTACAGGTGTAAATTTAACATAGTCAGCCGACACCATTCTGTAGGTAATTCCGTCCCTTTCGCCCTGAAATGCCTTCGGAAAGCACGGAGCACTGTGAACGTGACCGTAGAAGCACCGCTTCACGGGATACTTCGACATTACATCAAGAATGTAGTCATTCTGCTCATTGCCGTATATCGGCGGGTAATGTATAAATACAACAGGCTCAAGACCTGTAGCCATCGCAGCCTGAAGCGTTGCTTCCATTCTGCCGGCTTCCCTGAGTAATACAAGCTCATCCTGCGGTTCGCCGTCATCATTTATCCAGCCTCTTGTTCCGCATATTGCGATTCCGCATTCTTCAAAAGCATTGTTATGCAGAATTCTTATATTATCAAAGCCGTTTGTCTGTAAAAAGGTGTTCATTTTCTTTATTGTTGTCCACCAGTAATCGTGGTTGCCCTTTGAGATTATCTTCCTGCCGTGTAGTTTTTTACTCACAAACTCAAAATCCGGAAGGGCCTCCTCAAGCGACATTGCCCAGCTGAGATCACCGGGTATCACAACGCAATCATCTTCACCGACAATACTGTTCCAGTTGTTTTCGATACGCTCGGTGTAATTTTCCCAGCCACCGAAAATATCCATCGGCTTTGGTCTGCCAAACGGCAGATGAAGATCTCCCATTGTGAAAACTTTCAAATAAACGCTCCTTAATTACTTGTTTATAAATTTCAGAACTGCATCAGCCATTTCTTCGGGCTTTATTGAACCTGTAAATCTTACAGGCTTGTTCTTTGTATCGGAAAGTGCCTTGGGGCAGGTTGTCTTAGTGAGCTTTTCAAGCTTGCCGATAAGCTCAAACTCGTCAACGCCCTCAGTTTCGCCGCCCAGAGCATCATATACCGCAAAGCCGAACTTGTAGGGGTTAGCCGTAGAAGCGATAAGCGTTTTTGTGTTGTCGCCCGTCTTCTTCTTGTAATCCTCATATACCTTGTAAGCAACGGCAGTGTGAGTGTCCATAAGGTAGCTGTATTCACCGAATACTTCCTTGATTGCACCCTTTGTCTGCTCATCGTTGCAGCATCCGGCATAGAAGTTTTCCTTGATAGCCGCCTTTACGCTGTCGTTTACTTCGTATCTGCCGTCGTTCTTAAGAGCTGTAAACCACTCGTTTATCAGCTTGTCGTCTTCACCCGTGAGGTGATACAGCAGTCTTTCAAGGTTGCTCGAAATAAGTATATCCATTGAGGGAGAAACAGTCGTGTAGAACTTTCTGTTTCTGTCATAGATGCCTGTATTAATAAAGTCGGTAAGCACGTTGTTAGCATTTGACGCACATATCAGCTTGCCTATCGGAATACCCATCTGCTTAGCATAATATGCGGCAAGTATATTACCGAAGTTACCTGTAGGTACTACTACATTCAGCTTTTCGCCGTACTTAAGCTCGCCGTCCTTTACAAGCTGAACATAAGATGAAACGTAGTAGATTATCTGGGGAGCAAGTCTGCCCCAGTTTATAGAATTCGCACTTGAGAATACGGTATTTGCCTTTTCAAGCTCAGCGATAACGCTCTTGTCTGTGAATATCTGCTTAACGCCGCTCTGGCAATCATCAAAGTTGCCGACAACAGCGCAAACGTTTACGTTGCTTCCTTCCTGAGTTGTCATCTGACGCTTCTGCATATTGCTTACGCCGTCCTCGGGATAGAATACCATTATTGATGTGCCGTCAACGTCCTTGAAGCCTTCAAGAGCCGCTTTACCGGTATCACCGCTTGTAGCAACGAGGATAGAAATCTTCTTACCGTCAATTGTCTTCTTTGCGGAAGTTGTGAGCAGATAAGGTAGAATCTGAAGTGCCATATCCTTGAATGCACAGGTAGGACCGTGCCACAGCTCAAGAATGTATGTACCGGGGATAAGGTGAGAGATCTCAGCGATGTTGTCGGTCGCAAAATTCTTATCGTTGTAAGCGCCGTTTACGCAGTGCTTTATCTCATCATCGGTAAAGTCTGTAAGGAAAAGTCTGAATATCTCGTAAGCTCTTTCGGCATACGACATATCGCACAGCGACATTATCTTTTCTTCAGAGAGCTTCGGGAGATTTTCGGGAACAAAAAGTCCGCCGTCAGCCGAAAGTCCCTGAGAGATAGCGTAAGCGCTCGGTACATTTACCTTGACATCTCTGGTGCTTTTGTAGTTCATAGCAAACATCCTTCTTTGTTAAAATTGCGTTTCATATCCGGTAGTGTCGAATGCGTCCTCGTAATAATTGAAATCAATCACACGCACAGCAGTACCTGACGAAACTGTTACATCCGCTATATCATAACGGATAGTCTTATCGGTGTCGTAATCGGCAAGAAATATATCGGCAGTTGCGATTATCCTGCCTTTTTTCTTATATCCTACCGCCTCTGCCCCGCTTACAAGACTTCTGTACTTGCGTGTTTTCACTTCAACAAAAGCAAGTATATCTCCTTTTGTTGCAATGATATCTATCTCCCCGCAGGGTCTGCGGTAATTTCTTGTTATAATATCATAGCCGTTTTTGATAAGATAATCTGCGGTGAAATCTTCACCGAGTTTACCTTTCACGGCTTTATCGTTACTTGTCTGAGCCATTTCTTGATTCATAATACTTTACAAGAAAGCTCTTACGGTGAATGTCACTTGCACCGTATTTGTCCAGCATTTCATAATGGAGTTTTGTTCCGTAGCCCTTATGTTTCTCAAACATATACTGAGGATACTTTTCAGCAAGCTCCTTCATATAACGGTCACGGGCTACCTTTGCGAGTATTGATGCCGCCGCTATTGACGCACTTGTTGCGTCACCCTTGACAATTGCTTTTTCTGTGATATCAAGCCCCGGTGTCTTATTACCATCGATAAGTGCGGTATCAGGCTGTACATCAAGACCCTCGTATGCTCTTTTCATAGCAAGCATAGCGGCATTAAGTATATTCATACTGTCGATTTCTTCGACAGAGGCTGTAGCTATGCAGTAGCTGACAGCTTTCTCACGGATAATGTCAAACAGGGCTTCACGCTTTTTCTCGGTCAGCTTTTTGCTGTCATTTATCCCGTCAATGATTATATCATCGGGAAGTATAACAGCCGCCGCATAGACATCGCCCGCAAGAGGTCCTCTGCCCGCTTCGTCAATACCGCAGATAACGCCGCACCGTATTCTCATTTCATTATCGTAAAGAAATAAATCTTTCTTTTCTTCGCCTGTCTTAAGGTCTTTCGAGAGAGATCCTGCCAAGTTTACCACTCCTGAATTCATCGAGTACAGCCGCCGACGCTCTTTCTATATCAGGCTCGCCGCCCGAAATAAGCATTCCGCGCTTTCTTGCTATCATTTCAAGGTCGGGCTTTTCCGTGTTTTCGTCCAGCTTGTAACGTGCGATAACGTTTCCCTTGTAGTTTTCCCACAGGTAACCGAGTAAACTGTCCGCAAGCTCGCAGACATCCATTACATCGTCCTTGATAGCGCCCGTATAGCCGAGCTTTATCGCTACCTGCTGATCATCAAACTTCGGCCAGAGTATTCCGGGAGTATCGAGCAGTTCAAGCTCCTTATCAAGAGATACCCACTGAGCGCCTCTTGTAACACCGGGTCTGTCCTCGACCTTGGTTTTGCCGGCTTTAGAAATTCTGTTTATGAAAGAAGATTTACCGACATTCGGTATACCTACTACCATAACTCTCAGCGACTGACCGACAAGACCTTTTGCCTTACGTTTTGCAAGCAGATCCGAAAGCAGATTCTTGACGTTCGGTGTAAAAGCCTTTACACCTTTACCGCTTCTGCAATCGCATATCATAGCCTTGTAGCCCTGTGCTGTATAATATTTCTGCCATTCTGCGGTTACTTTTTCGTCCGCATAATCACATTTATTAAGCAGGATAATTCTGGGCTTTGAGCCGGTTATCTCGCTTATAACGGGGTTTCTGCTGGATTCGGGTATTCTTGCGTCTACTATTTCCGCAACAGCGTCAACAAGCTTTAAGCTTGCTTCTATCTGTCGCTTGGTTTTGGTCATATGACCCGGAAACCACTGTATATTGGATACCTGTGCCATTACCCCTCCGTTTAAACTGTTCCCAGTGCGTTTAAAGGCCAGATCCTTAGATATGCCTTACCCATTATATAGCGCATATCAACCTGTCCAACCTGATTACTTCTGCTGTCCTTTGAGTAGTTTCTGTTATCGCCCAATACGAACACTTTGCCCTCTTCAACCGTGATTTCACCGTTTATGGGGAAGTTTTCGGGAAGATTGGTCGGAGTATTTGTGTACTCCTCTGTCAGCGCTTCACCGTTTCTGTATACAATGCCGTTAACAAAATCTATTTTGATCTTATCTCCCGGCAGACCGATAACTCTCTTGACTATCGGCTTTCCGTAGCTCTGTGTTGCTTCGTTCGGCAATTTATCGGCATAGAGTATGACGATATCTCCGTACTGCGGAGTATAGAACATATCAGATACGATAAGTCTTTGCTGATCCTGAAGCGTCGGAACCATCGACTCACCGTCAACCGTGATCACACGGGCAAGCAGTGCAAATATAACAATAAAGCACAAAATGGCTGAAAAAATACTGCACATCCAGTCGAACATATCGGCAAAGAAATTCTTTTTATCAATAGTGCCGTTATTCTGATTTTCCGTTAAGTTCTTTTCTTCCATAGTGCGTCCCTTCAGAATTAAATATCGAATTTATGCAGTGGCAAAATGCCACTGCCTTGAAAATTCGATGAGGAAATGATGTAAGGTCTTATATCTTGGACTTAACCTTAGCTGCCTTACCAACTCTGTCACGAAGATAATAGAGCTTAGCTCTGCGTACCTTACCTTCTCTTACGATCTCAACCTTCTCTACTGTAGGTGAGTGCAGAGGGAATACTCTTTCGATACCGCAGCCGTGAGCTACTCTTCTTACTGTGAATGTTTCGCTTACACCGCCGTGCTTCTTGGCGATAACTGTACCCTCGAATATCTGGATACGGAACTTGTCGCCTTCAGCGATGCGTACATGTACCTTAACTGTGTCACCTACGTTGAACTGAGGTGCATCTGCCTTAAGGCTGTCCTGTGCAATGAGTTTTAATGCGTCCATGTTTTTCCTCCTGTTTTCGGATATTCTTGTACCGGCTTATCCTCCGTGCGTTTTCTGGCTACGGAAAACGGCAACTTTTGCCGTTAAATACAGCGGACTACCCGTTTTAATGTCTTTGTGCTTTTCGCACTAACGGCATTAAACACGCTGACAGTATATGCCAAAAGGCATACTTATACCCTCAGCGGATTTCAAATGCTTTAATATTATAGCACCTTTATACGAAATTTGCAATAGTTTTTTGTGAATTTTTTCGGTAATAACTACTGTTTTCGCATATCGGCACACTATAACCGTGAATTATTCAAACTGCGTTCCGTCCTTGCAAAGTATGCCCGTTCTTACTATATCAAGCCTTTCGGTTTCCTCGCCGCTGAACTTCTCAAAAGCGTCAAAGAAAAGCGACGGATTAAGCGTGAAATCACAGCCTGACGGCATTATCAGCGTGAAGTGTCCTCGTTTATAATCTTTGATTTCCGTGAACGGCTTAATGTCGAGCGTTGTTATGCCCTTCTTTGTCTTCTTCTCCACTTCGACAGCTGGCAGTTTCATGAATTCCTCAAACTTGTCATAATCACAGACAATATCGACTGAATAGACCGATTTTTCTATTTCCGTATGTTTTTTTATCGGCAGAGCCACTCTGATTATTCTGATGTCCGGCGGTAAAACCGCATTGAGCTTATCCCGTACAACATCGAAATCTATTTGCTCTGTGAGTTTTATATCCATAGACTCGTTTATGCCTTCGCTGCCGAGCGAGAGCGGAAGATTTACATTGACATAAGTATGCGGATTGAAACCCTGCGTATGCCATATCGGAATGTCGGTACGTCTTATCGCACGCTGAAAACAGGTTATAAGGTCAAGCGCCGATATATACTTTGCTCTGCCCGTCTTTGAAAAGAACAAGCGTACAGCGATATTATTCTCATTCATATTTAAAGCAAGCCCTTCCTAAGCATTTGTTTATGCCGCAGCCTGCACACTTTTCACGGCAGTTTGCGGTCGTTTTTTCTTCGTGAGCCTTGATATTCTCTCTGACAAGGAAACTGCGGTCAAACAGCATATCCATATGCTCCCACGGGGCGATCTCGTCATATTCACGCTTGCGGTTTGCGTAGAACGCCTTGTCGATGCCGAATTTCTCAAATGCCGCATTCCATACATCAGGCTTGAAATACTCGTTCCAGCCGTCCAGCTTACAGCCGTTCTTCCACGCCTCATATATAACCGCAGACAGCTTTCTGTCGCCTCTTGCAAGCACAGCTTCAAGTATTGTCGTATCATAATGGCTCCAGCTGACATCAATACGTCTTCTGCCCTTTGAGCCTATAATATCAAGCAGATATTTCTGCCTTTCGTTTATCTGTTCCTCTGTCGCCTGAGGCTCATATTCAAAGGGTGTGAAGGGCTTCGGTATAAATGTTGACAGCGAGATTGAGATGCTTATCGCCTTTTTGCTTCTGCCCTCTGTATTGTAATAAAGATCGATTATCTTGTCCGCAAGCTCCTTTATCGCCTTTATATCGTCAAGCGTTTCTGTCGGCAGACCGAGCATAAAATACAGCTTGACCGAGCTGTATCCGCCCTCAAAGGCAATCTTACAGCTTTTGAATATTGCTTCCTCGGTGATATTCTTGTTTATAACGTCACGCAGACGCTGTGAGCCTGCCTCGGGAGCAAATGTAAGTCCGCTTCTTCTCACGCTCTTTATCTTCTTTACGACCTCGTCGCTGAATTTATCTATACGCAGTGACGGGAGAGAAAGGTTTACGCCTTTCTTATCGGTATATTCGGTTATATCGTTCAAAAGTCCCTCAATATCGCTGTAGTCGCTTGTGGACAGCGATGAAAGCGATACCTCATCATAGCCTGTGGTTTCCGTAAGGCTCTTTACCTGATTTACTATAGTTTCCTTTGATTTTTCTCTGAAAGGACGATATATAAAGCCTGCCTGACAGAATCTGCAGCCTCTGATACAGCCTCTCAACACTTCGACTACCGATCTGTCGTGTACTATCTGAGTATAAGGCACAACAAAGCTGTCGGGAGTATAGACCTTGTCAAAATCGTCTATAATCTGCTTTCTGACTTTTGCGGGGGCGTTATTCTTCGGTGTTATTGCTTTTACCGTTCCGTCCTCGTTATAACTTATATCGTAGAGCGACGGAACATAGATTCCCTCAATCTGTGCCGCCTGTTCAAGATATTCCTGCTTCGTGCCGCCGTTTTTCTTGAACTTTTCGGCAAGCTGCATCATCTTGAGGTTGACCTCTTCGCCTTCACCGAGTACGAACAGATCAAAGAAATCGGCAATAGGCTCTGCGTTACATACACAGGGACCGCCGCCCATTACTATCGGGAACAGATCCTTTCTGTCCTTTGAATAAACAGGCACACCTGCAAGGTCAAGCATCGACAGGATATTTGTATAGCAAAGCTCATACTGGAGCGTAAATCCGATAAACTCAAAATCCTTGATAGGGTCAAGGCTTTCCAGACCGTAAAGAGGAATATCGTTCTTTCTCATCTGCTCTTCCATATCCGGAAGTGGCATGAACACACGCTCACACCAGTAATTAGGCACGCTGTTCTTGAGAGAATAGAGTATCTTTATCCCGAGATGTGACATTCCTATATCGTATGTGTCCGGAAAACAGAAAGCAAAGCGTATATCCACCTTGCTTTTATCTTTCACGACAGCGTTTACCTCACCGCCGATATAGCGTGACGGCTTCTGCACCTTCAATAAAATTTTATCTAATTTTTCCTTCAGCATTTTTCTACTTCCGTTCCGTTCCGAAATTATAGTTATAAAGTATATTTTACTACATAAATCCGCTTATTGCAAGCCCTACCCGATAAACTGCGCAAGCATCAGATAAAATACAACAAAAATGAGCGATAACGAAACGCTTTTGTTGCAACTGATGCAATACATGATAACGCCCGCAATCATTACAACTGAAAGCATTACACCGATAACTCTTTTTACTTTTTCTGCGACTCTCAGTGACAAGAATTTTGACAGCAGTATTTCGAGTATTCCTGCCCCGTCAAAGTACCCGATCGGTAAAGCGTTGAACAGGCATATAATCAGATTTACCGCACTGAACACTGCTACCGTATCATTGCCCGGCATAGTCAGATAAACCGATGCGGCAAGCAGATTCACAGCGCACCCCGCCGACAAAATCACAAGCCTTTTTGCGTCGGAAAGGCTATCCATTCCTGCCTTCGACAGTGCTATTCCACCACCGTAGAATGTAATTCTCTCAGGGTACGCCCCGCACACCGACATAGCAAGCAAATGTCCACCCTCATGCAATATGCAGGCAATCAGCGACAACACTGCCGCGCCGCTCGTATCAACGAATATCATAAATGCTACTACAGCAAAGAAGCTGAAATCAAATTTCACTTTAAGCCGACCATTATGTTTCATTCTCATTCTCCTTTTATCCTTTTGGATAAGTATATTAGGAAAAACGGAAATAAGAACAAAAAAGCACTCAGCGTGATGCTAAGTGCTTTTCAAATGGTTGCGGGAGCCGGATTCGAACCAACGACCTTCGGGTTATGAGCCCGACGAGCTACCCCTGCTCCACCCCGCGATATTCTGTTCACTCTCCTGAGTGCTTGTATATTATAACACGAAGTTTAATGTTTGTCAAGCGTTTTACGAAAAAATTTTACAAAAAGTCAAAATTACCTCCGAAACCGCTCAAATTATTATGTCCGACCGTAATAATATATGCTGCTGTGCCGTGAATATTCGAGCGTTTTAAATTTTTACCCGAAATCTCTTTCTTGACCGTTTTATCGTACACCATATCTGTTATCATTAAGTCAAAGGATAAAACCCGATGCAAATCGGTACGGCTTATTCAAAAGGAGGAAAATATGACATTTATAGTTTTATTTATCGGTCTGATCATTTATGGCATCTGGAAAAATTGTGAACCGCAGATCCCTGCGTCTTATCACAACAACTGGAAACTCGAGCAGGAGGATTCCTGGAAAGTCAGCACAGGTGAAATGTCACAGCGGCAGTTTATGAAGAATATCCAGAACGGCAAATACAGATAATCGTCACACTTAATGTTTACCCCCGGTTGCACAGGCAACCGGGGGTACTTCTTTATCCTTCCGTCTTTCTTATACCAAAAAACAATCTTAAGAAGCCTGCCAGTATTCTCGGCGTCTTGCAAACTACGATCTTCATAATATGTACCTCTCTTTCAGCAAAAGAACATCAGCCATACTCCCAGTGCAATGAGCAGCAGTGACAGTATAACAAGCAGTGTTTCGGCTGACATACAGGTAACACATATAAGAATACCGGCAAGACCGAGTATGAACGCAGGAAATTTTGAACGTCCCGGTCTGCGCCTTCTCATCATAAAAATACCTCCCGTCAGCTGAAGCTATTACACTTTATTCCTTAGGGAGATATTTTGTTACTTATTTCTTGACGGTCATAACAACCGCAAGTCCGCTCCTTACTTCGACCGTGCAATCAGAGCCTTCGGTGAACTCATTGCTTACGCCTATCGGGAAGCTGCGTTCCATAACATAGCAGTCAAGCGGATAACCTGCGCCTGTTATGGAAACCGTTGCTTTTTCGCTTATTGCAAACACCGAAAGGTATCTTGATAAATCCGGCGAAAGCGTTATCTTTTCATCTTCAAGTATGTATATATCCGTGATGTCGCCTTTTATGCTTGCTTTTGCCCCGTGTTCACGAATAAACATAAGAGTTGCGATATTCGCTATTGTATGGTCCGTTCTACCACCGCACGCACCTACAAGAACAATATCGTTATGCCCTCTTTCAAGAGCGGTTCTTACCGCAAGCATTGTATCCGTGTCATCCTTATGTGTCGGCGAACGCATTGTTTCAATATTATCCGGTAACGTGTTTACAACACTGTCAAAATCGCCGAGAATAAGATCAGGTGTTATTCCTGCGTCCATTGCTTTGTCATAGCCGCTGTCCGCACATATAATAAATACATCCTGCGGAATCCTGACCGTTCTGCACGGTTCGGGACCTCCGCAGATTATATAACAGGTTTTCATTATTTATTTTTAAACTCCCATTCATTCAGCCTTTCGGCTTCTTCACACATTTTTACATAGCTGTCATAGCGTGAACCGTTTATTTTTCCGTCACGCAGAGCCTCCGTCACAGCACAGCCGCTTTCTTTCAGGTGAATGCAATCCCTGAAACGGCACTTGCCGAGATAATCGTTGAATTCCCTGAAAGAATATTGCAGTTCGTTTTTCGGTATAAAACCGTATCTGCTTACTTCAACGGTCGAAAATCCGGGCGTATCCGCAATATACCCGCCGCCAAGACTGAACAGCTCGACCTGTCTTGTCGTATGACGTCCTCTTCCGAGTTTCTTGCTGATATCTCCCGTACTTCTCTCAAGTCCGGGGAACAGATGGTTCATAAGGCTGGATTTTCCGACGCCTGAATTGCCTATAAGTGCTGACAGCTTGCCGGATATATAGCTTCTGATTACATCAATACCGTTTCCCGTACTGTTGTCCATATAGAACACCTTAAATCCGCAGCTGCGGTATATTCCGGCAAAATCCTCGCATTCACGCAGATCCTGCTTTGTGATCACTATAACAGGTTCAATACCCTTGCTTTCAAATATGGATATCAGCTTATCGGTAACAAGTGTATTCGGCACAGGATCTACGGCTGATGTAACAAGAAGAGCGCAGTCAAGATTTGTAAGCGGTGGTCTTATTATATGGTTCTTTCTTTCCTTTATCTCAGTTATAAGAGGAACTGCATTCTCTTCGACAGTTACAGTTACATTATCACCCGCACACGGCGATATTTTTTCTTTTCTGAATACTCCCCTTGCATTACAACATAAAACGCCGTCGGCAACAGCTACATAGTAGTTGCCACCGACAGCTTTTGTTATAATGCCTTCAAATTTCCCGTTGTTCAAAGGCATACCTCATATTATTCCGAAACGTCTTCATTCGCATCAGACTCAGGCGCAGGATCAGATACCTTGAGAGCTGTGAACAGTCCCTGATTATATGACTTTGTTGACTGCTCTACTTTGCCGGATGTAAAATCTACCCGAATTTCGGCAAGCATGCCTGATTTTGTTTCATCCTTTGTATTGGTAATTCTAATAATATAATCCTTTGTTTCTTGGCTCGTGCCTGAAACATCAAACGATATCGTCTTACCTGCCGCAAGCGACATATCCTTGGTTTCACTATCCTTTACAACAGTTCCTTCGGAATCGGTATAAGTGAATATGAACGTACCCGTGTCAGAAGCAATGGCAGGTAAAGTCAGCGTTACAGTGCCGCTTACGCTTGTCACAGGATCCGACGAAGGTTCCTCGGAAGTGGTATCGGGCGCTTTGTATTTCAATTCTTTAAACAGACCTTCGTTATAATTTACGATCTCAGGTTCTGTGTCCTCGTTCTTGAAATCGACGCTGATCTCGGCAAGTACACCGTTGAGCGATGTGTCCGCAACGTTTGTGATCTTTATTGTGTATGTTGTAGGCTCTGAACCACTTACTTCAAATGTAATCGTCTTGCCTGCATTTACAGCCATATCACGTTCTTCGTCCTTGAACGAAACACCGTCCTTGAAATATTCAAATCTGAATGTACCTGTATCTGTTACATCAGAAGGCAGATCAAGTGATACTTCTGTCTTTATGCTTACAGCCTTGCCGTCGCAGACAGTTACTTCAATCTCTGTTTCCTCGTTTACAACTGAGTTGGCATCAATGCTCTGCTTGATTACATCGCCTTCCTTGTACTCGTTGCTTGAACCGGATACTTCCTTAAGCTTAAGGTTCTTGTCTTCCGCTTCCTTACGGGCTTTCTCAATCGTCATACCGACAAACTTAGGTACGTTTACAGCCTTGACAAGCTTACCGTTACTTACATATACCTTTACTACCGTGCCCTGAGATACTTCGGAATGTGCGGCAGGTTCGGTCTTTATGACAATGTCCTTTGCCACTTCATCATCATTGACGTAAACCAGTTTTGGTTTAAGCCCCTTCTTCTCCAGCTTGATCTGTGCATCCTGCGCCGAAAGGTTTGCGTAATCATCGACTTCAACCTTCTGAGGACCGTTACTTATAACAATATTTACGATTGTGCTCTTCTTTATTGTTCTGCCTGCAGGTGTTTTCTGATCCATTACCTCGTTTTCAGGATAGTCGGTAGAATACTGTCTGTCAATATCAAGGTTAAGATCAGGATATTTTTCCTTTACATCATCGAGCGTCATACCTATGATGTTGGGCATTGTCATTTCATCGGATGCGCCGCTGGTATTTCCGAGGTTTCTCGTAACAATAGAGAATATAAGCCATGCGGTCATAATTACGAATACCGAAGCCACAGCAAAAAGTATAGGTAAAAGCGGCGAACGTCTTTCCTCTACTTCCTCATCGTCGTCATCATCGTCATCATACAGATCGTTGTCTTCATCCTCTTCGCCTTCGGAAAGCGTATCTTCAGCCGCATTCTGCTCAGGAGCGTTCGGATCGGATACCTTATCAAAATATTTTGTTGAACCGTCAGCTGAGAAATATTTATATTCAAATACTATGCTGGGGTCTTTCTTGAACTCCTCAATATCATTTATCATCTCGCCTGCGGTCTGATAACGCATTGAAGGCTCTTTCTGCATAGCCTTGAGTGTGATCTCTTCAAGCCCTTCAGGGATAGAGGAATTTATCTCACGCGGAGGTTTCGGAGGTGTCTGCATATGCTGGAGTGCTATTGCTACGGGCGTTTCGCCGTCAAAAGGCTTCTGACCTGTCAGCATTTCATAAAGCATTACGCCTACTGAATAGATATCGCTCTTTTCATCGGTCATCTCACCTCTCGCCTGTTCGGGGCTGATATAGTGAACAGAGCCGATAGCCTTTTCTGAAAGTGTCTTGTCGGTTTCACGGTTGAAGCGTGCGATACCGAAATCCATGACCTTTATAGTTCCGTCGGGAAGCATCATAACATTCTGCGACTTTATATCACGATGAACTATTCCTCTGTCGTGAGCGTGCTGTAACGCTCTTAATATCTGTACTGTGAAATATACAGCATCTTTCCATTTAAGAACACCCTGAAGCTTGATATACTCTGCCAGGGATATTCCGTCTATGTACTCCATGACTATAAACTGTATCTGCTCGTTGAAGCCGACATCGTATATCTTTACAATGTTGGGATGCGAAAGCAGTGCTATTGCCTTGGACTCATTTCTGAAACGTCTGAGAAAATCCTCGCTGCCTGCAAATTCATTTTTCAAGATCTTTACGGCAACTATTCTGTCCTCGGTAATATCCTTAGCCTTGTAGATATCAGCCATTCCGCCCGTTCCTATAAGCTCAAGGAGTTCATAACGGCCGTCAAGGCGTCTGCCTATCATATTGTCCATATTGTTATCCATAAAATCCACCGTTTCTCCGTATCAGTTTATATGTGCGACCCATACGGTAAGTCGTTTATATTGAAACCACGGCTACTGTCACGTTGTCACGACCGCCGTGTTTATTAACGTAATCTATCAGCTGATCACAGCACTTGGCAACCGGAGAAGCCGCTATGACTTCCGCTATCTCGGTGTCTTCGGCATATGAGCTGAGCCCGTCCGAGCAGAAAAGAAGCATATCATCCTTTTTCACATCAAGCTCAAAATAGTCGGGTGTTATGAAAGGCTGAGCGCCGACCGCTTTTGTTATGCGGTTTCTGTCCGGATGCGTCTTACTCTCCTCATATGTAATTATGCCCTTTTCTACAAGCTTTCTGATATATGTGTGATCTTTTGTGACCTGTTGCATATTATCATCAAAGAAGAAGTAACATCTGCTGTCGCCTACATTTATAAGATAGGCTCTTTCATTGAAAATGATTCCGGCAACGCAGGTCGTTCCCATACCCGCTTTTTCGGGGTCGGCGCCTGCCATGTCGTAAACAATGCTGTTTGCCGCAGTGACAGAAGTTATAAGAAGATTTCTTATCTGATTTCTTGTTATGTCCTTTCTGAAACCCTTCATCAGCCTGTCTTTCATAAAATCGACAGTAGTCATACTTGCACAGCCACCGGCATTCTGTCCGCCCATTCCGTCGCACAGAATTACCGCAACCGCATCACTGCCAAGTTCACCTATCCAGTAGTTATCCTGATTTTCTTCACGGCAATTACCGATATCGGTCTTTGCGTAAGCTTTCATATATAATGGTTCTCCCTTGATATCACTTTACTTGTTATCCCGTCTTAACTGTCCGCAGGCGGCGCTTATATCAGCACCGAGCGTTCTTCTGACCGTAGCGTTAAGTCCGCCGTCTATAAGCATCTGTTTATACTTTTCAACAGAAGCACTGCGTTTAAATACGCCTTCCTTTATCTCGTTTACCGGAATCAGATTAACGTGACAGTTCTGACCCTTCAGCAGTTTAAGAAGTGCGTCTGCCGATTCGCGTGTGTCATTAACGCCGTCTATCAGTGCAAATTCATAGCTTATTCTTCTGCCTGTGGTATTGAAATAATACTTACAGGCTTTCATAAGCTCTTCTATCGAATATCTGTCGTTTACGGGCATAACCGAGCTTCTCAGCTCGTTTGTCGGCGCATGAAGAGAAACGGAAAGCGTAATGCCGAGCTTCATATCGGCAAGCTCATATATCCTGTCTACAAGTCCGCAGGTCGATACCGAAACATGTCGCAGGCTCATATCATCCTTAGCCGACAGTAGCTTCAGAAACTTCACGACATTGTCAAAGTTGTCAAGCGGCTCGCCTATTCCCATAAGCACCACATGATTTATCTTTCGTCCGCTGTCCTTTTCACTTTCATAAATCTGCAGAAGCATCTCACTTGGAAGCAGATTCCTCACAAATCCTGCTTTAGTGGACGCACAGAACTTACAGCCCATTTTACAGCCGACCTGAGTTGAAATACAAATGCTGTTGCCGTGCTTATACTCCATAAGCACCGTTTCGACTTTCTCTCCGTCAGACAAACCATAAAGATATTTTACCGTATTATCTATGTTAGATACAAGTCTTTTTTGAATTTTTAGTGAGTTTATCCAAAAAATATCGTCGAGCTTTTCTCTCAGTTGTGCAGATAGATTGGTCATTTTGCTAAAATCTTCTACTTTATTAATATGTAACCAATCGTATATCTGCTTTGCCCTGAATTTCTTTTCACCTATATCAAGTATTTTCTCTTCAATCTCCTCTTGCGAGAGTGAAAGAATATCGATTTTTTCCATATGATGTATATCACTGTACCTTTCTGAGAGTTGCTGTGAAAAAACCGTCACCGTTTATATCGCACGGAAGCATTGTTCTTTTATAGCTGTCTTCAAGTCCGTTAACGGCAATCGGTACAACTACAGGTACAAAATCGCTGTGCGTCTTCAGGAACTCTTCAACTATATCATCGTTCTCTGCTTTACTTACAGTGCAGGTTGAGTAAATAAGCGTTCCGCCGGGTTTTACATACTCTGCGGCGTTGTTGATTATCTTTCTCTGCGTATCAGGAAGTGTTTCAAGCTGTTTCATAGGCTTGTACTTTATCTCCGGTTTTCTTCTGATGACGCCAAGACCCGAACACGGTACATCGCAGATAACCTTGTCCGCTTTCGGTATATCGGGATTAAATTTCGTTGCGTCATTTTCTGCAGCAGTGATAATAGTCAGTCCGAGCCGTTTTGCAGTATTGGCAATAACCGAAACCTTACCGTCATACAGATCATAACTGAATATCCTGCCCCTGTTGTTCATCATTTCGGCGCAGGTGAACGTTTTTCCTCCGGGCGCACTGCAAAGATCGACAACAGTTTCATTAAACATAGGAGAAGCTATCCTGCAACATATCTGGGAAGATATGTCCTGGATATGAAACATACCCTTTTTATATGCTGTGCTCTGCTCAATTCCCTTTGTGTTTGTAAGTTCGATACAAGTATCAATAAGATTGTTTCTGACTGCTGCAATGCCGTCAGCGTCAAGCTGTTCAATGACATCCCGGGCAGTGTATTTTACGGTGTTTACCCTTGCGTATATGGGAGGTCTGCCGAAGCTTGCATTGATCATCTGCATAGCTCTTTGCTCACCCAACTCACGGATCCACTTCTTTACAAGCCATTTCGGGCAGGAATACTCAATCGAGAGCTTTGCTTCGCCCGTCAGATCACCGTAATCTATCTGTTTTTCATTACGCAGAAACGTTCTCAGAATTGCATTGACATAACCTTTTGCTTTTGTGCTGTTGCAGTAATCGCAAAGCGCGACAGATTCATTCACTGCCGCACTTTCAGGTACGGAATTCATATACAGAAGCTGATAAAAACCCATACGGAGTATCTCCACCACAGCAATCCTGATCTTGTCAAATTCGATTCCCGAGTAGTAGCGTATAAGATAATCAAGCGTCATTCTGCGTTCCAGCACGCCATAAAAAAGCGCTGCGGAAAAAGCCTTATCGCGCTTGTCAACGTCACTCGAAGTAAATGCGTGGTCAAGTATTATATTTGAGTATGCCCCCTGCGTATCCATGCGGATAAGCAGATCGAGCGTTATCTGTCTTGCGGTTTTCATTCATCTCTCCAAATCAATCTCTTCTTGAACTTGCAATAAGTCTTAGCAGCTGTAATAATGCTACAGCAAGTGAAGCAACATAGGTCATAGCGGCGGCTGTGAGCGTTTTCTTTGCACCAGTATATTCCGCACCGAACAGTATGCCTTGATTCTTTATTGTGGCAAGCGCTCTGTAGCTTGCGTTGAATTCAACGGGGAGCGTTATCAGCTGGAACAGTACTATTGCCGCAAAAAGTCCGATGCCTACACCTCTTAACAGCGGCATATTGAACACGATACCAAGTATAAAGAACAAAATCCATGCAGATGAACCGAACTGAGCCACAGGCAATATAGCCATTCTTATCTTGATAGGAGTGTAGTTTTCGGCGTACTGTATCGCATGACCGACCTCATGAGCCGCAACGCCGATAGCACCTACAGACATGCTGTCATAGACAGGCGCCGAAAGTGCAACGGTGTTTGTTCTGGGGTCGTAATGGTCGGTAAGCTCTCCCGATACTCTTGTTATCTGAACATTATAAAGTCCGTTGCTGTCGAGGATCTGTCTTGCTATGGTTGCAGCAGACATTCCTCTTGAGCTTGGCATTTTATTATACTTCCTGAAAGTACTTTTTACATTGATCGAGGTAAATATAGAAAAGATAAAGGCTGCTATCAGCAGTAAATAAAGTATAAATTCCGGCATATCCGTTCTCCTTTCCGTTTGACACTGTCAGTTCAACACAGTGTCACGCTGTAGCTTGTTGCCGTTCAGAAAGCTTGCGGTATTCATACGCTTTCCGCCCTCCCCCTGAACATCGGTAAATCTTATACATTTTCTATCGCCGCATACTACGGTGAGGTCGTTTTCGTTCACGACAGTTCCGCACGGCTTGTCGGAGGTAATATCTGTCATAACAGCAAAGTAAACCTTCAATCTTTTATCTCCTATAAAAGTATAGGCGCAGGGTGACGGTGACATACCTCTTATCAAATTATATACATCAATTGCATTTTTTGAGAAGTCTATCCTGCACATTTCCTTGGAAATCATTCCTGCATAGCACGAAAGGCTGTCATCCTGAGGTACCGGTGTTACCTTGCCCTCTTCACAAGCTTTCAATGTTTCGATTATTAGCTCTCCGCCGATAGCGGCAAGATTGTCGTGAAGCTCTCCGCCGGTCATATCGGGAGTAATCTTAACCGATCTGTTCATCAGCATATCGCCCGTATCAAGTCCCTTTGCCATAAGCATTGTTGTAACTCCGCTTTCTGTTTCGCCGTCTATGATGCACTTCTGGATAGGTGCGGCACCTCTGTATTTCGGCAGAAGCGAAGCGTGTATATTGATGCACTTGTACTTCGGAAGCTCAAGTATGCTTTCGGGAAGAATCTGACCGTAAGCCGCCACAACAATGCAGTCCGGAGCAAGCTGTTTAAGAAGCTCGAGCGACTTCTCAGCATCCTCGCCCTTTCTGAGCGACAGAGGCTGATATACGGGGATACCGTACTTTTCGGCGCACTCCTTTACGGGAGGTGCCTGCACCTTCTTTCCTCTGTTCTTAGGCTTGTCGGGCTGTGTGAAAACAGCCATAACATTATGATGCTTGTGTAACTCCTCCAGTGCCGATACGGCGAAATCCGGAGTACCCATAAATACTATGTTCAAATGATTTCCCCCTTACTTTTTACGTTCCTCAAGCTGTTCGGACGTAAGCAGTTCGTCTGCCTTATCGGTAAACAGAATGCCGCTCAGATGGTCGATTTCGTGACACAGAGCTATCGCTAAAAGCTCTGTACCTTCTATATCAAATTCTTTGCCGTATCTGTCCTGTGCCTTTACCTTTACCTTTGCGGGTCTGTCAACATATCCCCACATACCCGGCACTGAAAGACAGCCCTCAAGCTCGTGCTGTTTGCCTTTCATAGATGTGATAACGGGATTTATAAGTTCAATTTTTCCGTGTTCGTCGCCTACGTCTATGACCACAACTCTCCTCAGTACGCTTATCTGAGGTGCGGCAAGACCTACGCCGTTTGCCTCCTGCATTGTTTCGTACATATCGTCAAGCATCGTCCACAGCTTATCGTCAAATACGGTAACGTCCTTGCATCTTTTTCTCAGTGATTCGTCGCCGTCCTTAGCTATTATTCTCTTTGCCATTTCAAAAATCCTTTCTTTTGTTTATATAATCTCGCCGTTCATATCGGCGAAGAAACTTACCTTATCAAGAGCCGGTGATTTATATGCATCAAGCAGTGTTGCCTGCATTACCGACCTGAACTCTTTATTATTCTTACATTTTATAATGATCCGATAGCGGTACTTGCCGTTTACCTTTGCCACCGAGCAGGCGGACGGTCCAAGCACTCTTATAGGAATGCCGTGGCCCTCAAGATTTTTCATAAACAGCTTTACGAAACTGTCCGAGCCTTTTTTGCAGGCTGTTTCGTCAACTGACGAAAGCCCTATTTCGCATATATCGCAGTACGGCGGAAACAGCAGTGCTTTTCTTATCTCGCATTCCTGTCTGAAAAACTCATCGTAATTCTGGTCAGCCGCAAGATTCAGAACATAATGCTCCGGGGAAAATGTCTGTAAATACGCTCTGCCTTTTTTCGAGCCTCTGCCGCATCTTCCGACCACCTGTGTTATAAGCGAAAACGTCTTTTCGTAACCGAGATAATCGCCTGCGTACAGTGATTTATCTATCAGCAGTACGCCGACAAGCGTCACATTCTCAAAATCAAGCCCTTTGGCTATCATCTGAGTGCCGACCATAATATCATACTCGCCGTTTTTGAATTTATCGAAATTCTTTTCGTAAGAAAACTTGCTCATCGTGGTATCTGCATCCATACGCAATACTCTGGCGGACGGAAACAACGTCGATATTTCATCTTCTATACGCTGTGTTCCCGTACCTGTGCTGTATATGAACTTCGAGCCGCACGATTTGCATTTTCCTGTGAATACCTCGGTATATCCGCAATAGTGACATATCATGCAATTGTTCGTCTTGTGATATGTAAGAGGAATATTGCAGTTGGGGCATTTATACACCTCGCCGCACTTGATGCAGTTCATATAGGTGTTGTAGCCTCTGCGGTTAAGAAGAAGTATCGTCTGCTCTCCTCTTTGCAGATTGTTCTTTATCTCATCGGCAAGCGCCCTGCTGAAATTGGAACGGTTGCCGGTTTCGACCTCGACCTTCATATCGACAAGATACACATCGGGAAGTACCGGCTGGCTGTAACGCTTTTTCATCTCAAACAGCTTGTATCTGCCGATCGACGCAAAGTATGCGCTTTCAAGGCTTGGAGTTGCAGATGCTAAAAGAAGCGTGGCATTATGATAAAAACATCTCTGCTTTGCTATGCTCCTTGCCTGATAACGTGGAGATTTTTCGGATTTATATGTATGCTCGCCTTCTTCGTCAATAACTATTATACCGATGTTGTCAAGCGGCGCAAATACGGCACTTCTCGTACCTATGACTATCCTTGCCTCGCCTTTTTCGATACGCTTGTACTCATCTGTCCTCTGACCGAGCGAAAGGTTGCTGTGTATTACCGCAACGTTACTTCCGAAAAGATCGGTAAAATTTCTCACCATCTGGGGAGTGAGCGATATTTCGGGAACGAGCATAAGGGCTGTTTTCCCTTGTTTTAACGCCTTGTCGATGAGCTTTAAGAAAACGGTGGTCTTACCGCTTCCCGTAACGCCTTTCAGCAATGCGCACTGAGGTTTGCCGCTGTCCATAAGTTGGCTCATACCAAGGTATACGGCGGACTGTTCGTCCGACAGCGTTATATCGTCAATACTCCTTACTGCCTTTGCACCTGCGGTAAGCGAGCGGGATATTTCATTATCAAAACATTCTACAATGCCGTTTTTTTCCATATTGTTTATAACGGCATTCGTAACGACACAATTATAGCAGACTTCCTTAAGGGAAGCAGAAACAGCTTCGGAAAGGAAATCGGCTACCTTTTTCTGCTTTGCGGTGAGAGGCTTTCCGCCTTTGTCGGAATACTCGCCGCTGAGATAGCTGTCTTTAAGCCTGACGTTTTTTTCGGTTTCACTGCCTACTCTCTGCTTTATAATATCAAGCGAAACAAGTACGCTTTTTTCCAAAAGACGCCCTACCAGCTTTTTCTGCTGTTCGTCAAAGCCGTATTCAATCATATCGTTAAGCTCTCTGTCGCTTTTACAACCGAGGAGCATAGCCGATACCGCCTGCTCCGCAGGTTCAAGAGCAAAGCTGTCGGGAGCTTTTCTGAACTCATCGCTTATGGCATACCTCTGAGATACATTCAGAGCCATACCTCCGGGCAGGATAGTCTTTACAGCGTCAAAATAAGTACAGAAGGTATTGTCCTTCAGCCACCGCATAAGTCTGAGCATCTCTTCACTGAGAACTACTCCGTCATTTATAACGCAGTAAACCTCTTTAAGTCTGCTGTAGTCGGCACTTTGCTTGAAGCCTGTAACTAAGCCGACACGCTTCTTACCGCCTTTGCCGAATGGCACGATAACACGCTGACCTACGCTTGCCTTAACTCCCTGCGGAAGATAATAATCAAACTCGTTATCAAAGCTGTAAAGCGCCTTATCGACTACTACCGATACAATAGCTTTATCAAGGCTGTCGCTCATTACGATTTCTTTATTTCTTCAAGCAGAGCGAGAGAACGCTTTGTACTCATCTTTTCCGCAAGGATAACGGTATTAACATCATCTACCGCCTTTTCAAGCTCGCCGTTTACTACAAGATAATCAAACTTGTCTGCAAACTGAAGCTCGTTTCTTGCCTGTGCTATTCTTGCGGCGATAGTTTCTTCCGTTTCGGTGCCTCTTTTTCTGAGCCTTCTTTCAAGCTCGCTCATTGAGGGCGGAAGTATGAATATAAGCACGCATTCGGGGAATATCTTCTTTATATTCATCGCACCCTCGACTTCTATCTTGAGTATTACGTCCCTGCCCTGTTCAAGCATATCCGTAACAGCTTTCTTAGGTGTGCCGTAATAGTTGCCGCAATACTGCGTATATTCAAGCACTTCGCCGTTTTCTATCATCTTTTCAAATGCGTCAGTAGTCGTGAAGTGATAGCTTACCCCGTCGATTTCGCCCTCACGCATTGCTCTTGTGGTAGCGGAAACCGACTGTGTGAGATTTGAGTTTTTCTTGTAAAGCTGTTCAAGTATCGTATCCTTGCCGCAGCCGGACGGTGCGGAAATTACTATTGGCAGTCCCTTATTCATATTGATCCTCTCCCTTTATTCCTCGTTGTCACCTGCTGTTATGCCTGTGAAATGCGATATATCAAGCGCCGACAGGACTACATGGTTGCTGTCGGTTATTATGACGGTTTTGGTTTTCTTGCCGCAGGTCGCATCTATGGCAGTGTTGTTATCCTTTGCGGCTGAAATTATACGCTTTACCGGTGCGGCATCCGCACTCACAGCAGCTATTACCCTGTCGGAATTAACAGTGTTGCCGTAGCCTATATTTATAAGCTTCATACGCTCTCCTTTTCGCTTTAAATCATAGTTTGTTATTATATCACCCTTATGTGATGATTATAAGAAAATCAGACAAGTTTTGACGCTAAAAGCGGCGAATAGTGATTTCTGAATTCCTCGAAAGTTCCCTCATCAATTGCCGCTCTTATCTTCTCCATAAGCGTATTGTAGAAATATAGATTATGCTGTACGGCAAGCCTTCCGCCAAGCATCTCTCCCGATTTGAAAAGATGCCTTATATACGCTCTTGAGAAATTGCGGCAGGTAGGACAGTCGCATTCGGGGTCTATCGGCAGTGAATCGGTTTCAAAGCACTGATTCGTGACGTGAGTGATACCGTTCCATGTGAAAACGGTAGCGTGACGTGCGTTTCTGCTCGGCATAACACAGTCGAACATATCAACGCCTCTGTAAACGGCTTCTATTATATTTGACGGAGTGCCGACACCCATAAGATAACGGGGCTTGTCTGTCGGAGCGTGCGGGATAACGGTTTCTATTATCCTGTACATCACATCGGTAGGCTCGCCTACGGCAAGTCCGCCGATAGCCACGCCGTCAACGTTCATATTCGCTATTGTTTTCATATGCTCGGCTCTTATATCGTCATATGTTCCGCCCTGATTTATTGCAAACAGCATCTGCTGTCTGTTTATTGTTTCGGGCAGAGAATTAAGCCTTGCCATTTCGTCAATACAGCGCTGCAGCCATCTTGTTGTTCTGTCAACCGACTTCTTTACATAATCATACGGCGAGGGGTTTTCTATACATTCGTCAAATGCCATAGCTATAGTCGAGGCAAGGTGCGACTGTATCCTCATACTTTCTTCGGGACCCATGAAAATACGTCTGCCGTCAACGTGGGAGTTGAAATATACTCCCTCCTCCTTTATCTTTCTGAGCTTCGCAAGCGAGAACACCTGAAATCCGCCGCTGTCGGTAAGTATAGGTCTGTCCCAGTTCATAAACTTGTGAAGTCCGCCCATTTTATATATTATATCATCTCCCGGACGAACGTGAAGATGATAGGTGTTGCAAAGTTCCACCTGACACTTGAGATCCTTTAAATCGAGCGATGATATACCGCCCTTGATTGCCGCAGATGTGCCGACATTCATAAAAAACGGCGATTGTATCACACCGTGAGGTGTGTGGAATTCTCCTCGTCTTGCCACACCGTCTGTTTTTAATACTTTAAACATATTTCTCCTTATATTTCTCTGACTGATTTTACTTTTATAAAACCGACTTTTCCGCTTTCGGTTATGCCATAAAGATATTCATCGACTTTATCATATGAATAAAATTCTTCGCCTTTATGTATTGATACAAATGCGTCAAGGTCTATCCAGCCGCTGAGATTTTCGCCCCAGTAACCTGTATATTTTTCAGGGATATACCCCTCTTTGCCGCTTACCTCGTCACGCACATAAGTAAAACTGTTTTTTCTTTCAAGCACAGTAAGTCTGCTGTTATCAAAATCTATGTGTTTGCTTATAACATCGGATGTATCATCACATATCGCAACGCATTTACGGTAACTGCCTGTCGGTTCAAACACACTGCTGTAAGCATAATCATTTCCGTTCTTGTCAATTATAAACGCATTCAACTGCTCGGCAAGCTTTACCGTACAACCGCCGTCAATAGCTATCATCTGCTTGTCTTTGTCGATTATAGGCAGATCCGAGCCGTTGCATCGTGCGTAATTGTATGTAGGAAAATGTCCGACAACTATACATTTATCCGTAGGATTTTCCTCTCTGAGCCACCAGCGCTTGCAACAGGAATATACAGAATCGGTATTTTCCCAGTCAGTTCTGTTTTCAAGTCCTGCATGAACAAATATATGTCGCTGTGTTTCTATAACATCGGGCAAGGCAGACAGAAAATCAAGTTCGGCTTTAAACGCCGTGCGCACCTTTTCACGGTTGTTCTCAAAGTCGTCAAGCGGGTCTTTTATGCCGATGCTGTGCGCCATATCGTAAAATGCGTTTTCCGGACGGTCGATAAGCCGTGAGCGGAATTTCTCGCTACTGTCGCTGTATGCCATTCGCACTGCCATTGTATCATTGTTTCCGAGTACGCAATACACTCTGTCACTTTCACTGGTCAGCCGCATTACATATCTGAGCAATTCGATATTCTGTTTGCCTCGCTCCATTATATCACCTAAAACGAAAAGATAATCGGTTTTCTTGTCATATCCGCATTTTTGCAATAATCTCGCAAACTCATCATAATGTGCGTGTATATCACTGACGCAAATTATCCTGCACTTTTCGGGCATGCTTACTTTAACGATGTTCATCATATTATTATCATACTGTCGCCGAAGCTGAAGAAACGGTATTTCTCCTGTATCGCAACATTATAAGCGTTGAGCGTCTTTTCCCTGCCTAAGAATGCGCTTACAAGCATTATAAGCGTGCTTTCGGGAAGGTGGAAATTCGTTATAAGTCCGTCTATTGCTTTAAACTCATAGCCGGGATATATAAATATTCCGGTATTGTGCGAGCAGGCTTTGATCTCGCCGTTAGGGTCAAGCGATGCGGCTGATTCGAGTGTACGACAGCTTGTTGTACCGACTGAAATCACACGTCCGCCACGCTCTCTGCAAGCCTTTATCTTATCGGCGGTTTCCTGCGGTATGGAGTAATGCTCAACGTGCATCTTATGGTCAAGTATGTTGTCCTCTTTTACGGGACGGAAAGTACCAAGTCCGACGTGGAGCGTTACAAACGCAGTGTCAACGCCTTTCTCACGGAGCTTTGCAAACACGTTTTCGGTAAAATGAAGTCCCGCAGTTGGAGCGGCGGCAGAGCCTACCTCGTGGGAATAGATGGTGTTGTATCTGTCCTTGTCCTTCAGCTTTTCGGTAATGTACGGCGGCAACGGCATCTGACCGATACGGTCAAGCACTTCAAATATGCTGTCGCCGTCATAGGTAAACTCGGCTATCCTGTCGCCGCCCTCGGCATAATCGACTATCTCGGCCGTCAGAATGCCGGAAAAGTCAACCTTCGTACCGATTTTTAATCTTTTGCCGGGCTTCACCATAACCTCCCAGCGATTATGTGAAATCTGGTGAAGAAGCAGAAACTGCACTGCCGCACCCGTTTCCTGCTTTACGCCGTAAAGTCTTGCAGGGAAAACCTTTGAGTCGTTGAGAACGAGCAGATCACCCTTTTCAAGATAATCGCATATATTATAAAAGCGGTCATGTGTTATTTCGCCGCTTTTGCGGTCAATTTTCATAAGCCGTGAGCTGTCACGAGGCTCAAGCGGAGTCTGTGCGATAAGCTCCTGCGGCAAGTCATAATAAAAATCCGATTTAAGCATTGTTTTTCCTCTGTTTTTGCGTTTTTCACGCACTTTTTCTTTGTGTTTATTGCATACTGTTTTATAATAACACATTTACGAAAAAAAATCAAATTATTTTTTACCGCTTCGCCATTGACAAACAGCAATAAATATGATAATATAAACAAAGCAGGTAGAGGTGCGATTAAAGAATAGTACCCGTTGCGTAAATCTGCCGACAGATTGCAGCGGGAAAAGGCTTTGTCGCCGAAGAGCATAAGTGTCGGAGCTTATGTATCTGGTCGTGTGTCTAATATATGCACGATTGTCATCAAGCGGTTAAGCTGTAGGTGGAGAGCTATCACACAACTTTATCACATCTGCATACAAAGCCGCCTGTAATCATTTTTACAAGCGGCTTTTTTAAGAAAATATGCTAAAAGCAAAAAAGAAGGATGGAAACTAAAATGAAAAACTACAACGTAGGTATTATCGGCGCTACGGGTATGGTAGGACAGCGTTTTGCCGTTCTGCTCGAAAATCACCCCTGGTTCAATGTAAAGGTGCTTGCCGCATCTCCCCGTTCGGCAGGAAAGACTTATAAAGAGGCTGTAGGCTCAAGATGGCTCATCGAAAAGCCTATGCCCAAGGCTATGGAAGATATAGTTATCATGGACGCTACGGCTGATATTGAAAAGATCGCATCACAGGTTGACTTCGTATTCTGCGCAGTAGATATGAAGAAGGACGAGATAAAGGCTCTTGAAGAAGCTTATGCTAAGCACGAATGCCCCGTTATGTCCAACAACTCAGCTAACCGTTTCACAGACGACGTTCCTATGATTATCCCCGAAATCAACGATGAGCATATGGCTATAGTTGAAGCTCAAAAGAAGCGTCTTGGCACAAAGAGAGGCTTCATATCAGTTAAGTCAAACTGCTCTATCCAGAGCTACGTTCCCGCTCTCAACCCCTTACGCAAGTTCGGCATCACAAAGGTTCTCGCCTGCACATATCAGGCAATTTCAGGCGCAGGCAAGACATTTGAAACATGGCCCGAAATGGTTGATAACCTTATCCCCTATATCGGCGGTGAGGAAGAAAAGAGTGAGCAGGAGCCTCTGAAGGTATGGGGCAAGATCGAAGGCGACAAGATTGTAAAGGCTTCCGCTCCCGCAATCACAACACAGTGCCTCAGAGTTCCCGTATCAAACGGTCACTTTGCCGCAGTATTCGTTAGCTTCGAGAACAAGCCCTCAAAGGAAGAGATCCTCAATATCTGGAAGGAATACAAGGGCGCACCGCAGGAGCTTGAGCTTCCCTCCGCTCCCAAGCAGTTCCTTCACTACTTTGAAGAAGACAATATGCCTCAGGCTAAGCTGCACAGAAACCTTGAAGGCGGTATGGCAGTTTCAATCGGCAGATTAAGAGAAGACACACAGTACGACTACAAGTTTGTCTGCCTGTCACACAACACATTAAGAGGTGCCGCAGGCGGCGCAGTTGAAATGGCTGAGCTTTATGCCGCAAAGGGTTATTTCGACTGATTTTGATTCATTGAACACGGAGGTATCCGATGAAAAAGACAATTTTTACAGGCTCTGCAGTAGCTATAGTGACCCCTATGAACGAGGACGGGAGCATCAACTACGATAATTTTGCAGATCGTATAGAGGAGCAGATTGCCGGCGGAACGGACGCTATAGTAGTGTGCGGTACAACAGGCGAATCTGCGGCTATGACAGACGAGGAGCATAAGGAATGTATCCGCTTCTGCGTTGAAAAGGTAGCAAAGAGAGTTCCTGTCATAGCAGGTGCAGGCAGTAACGATACCGCTTATGCCATTCAGCTTTCAAAAGAAGCTGAGGCGCTCGGTGCTGACGCACTGCTCCTTGTAACACCTTATTATAACAAGACTTCGCAGAGAGGACTTGTCGCACACTTCAGTGCAATAGCGGACAGCGTAAGCCTGCCGATAATCCTCTACAACGTTCCCAGCCGTACAGGTGTGAACATTTCTGTTGAAACATACAAGGAGCTTGCAAAGAAGGACAACATAGTTGCCGCAAAGGAAGCAAGCGGAAACATAAGCGCAGTAGCCAAGATAGCAGCTGAAACCGACCTTGACATTTATTCGGGTAACGACGACCAGATAGTACCTATAATGTCGCTCGGCGGTAAGGGTGTTATCTCGGTACTTGCAAACTGTCTTCCTGCCGAAACGCACGAGATAGCAAGCTGCTGTCTTGAAGGCGACTATAAGAAAGCGGCTGAGTTACAGCTAAAGCTCCTTGAATTTACAAACGATCTGTTTATAGATGTCAACCCCATTCCCGTTAAGGAAGCGCTTAACATAATGGGCAAGAATGTTGGCGAGTGCAGACTTCCGCTTATAAGAATGGAAGATGCAAAGATAGCTAAGCTGTTCTCATCTATGGAAAAGCTCGGTCTTACAAAGTAAATTCAGAAAAAGGACGTTAATATGACGAGAATTGTAATTACAGGTGCCTGCGGCAAAATGGGCAGAGTAATAAATGACATTGTCAATACGAGAGATGACTGCGAAATAACAGCCGGCATTGATATAGCAGGTGAACAGTACGCTGACTTCCCCGTTTACAAGAAGTTATTCGATCTGCCGGAAAAGCCCGATGTTATAATCGACTTTTCACACCCCTCACTGCTTGACGAGCTGCTCGACTACTGCAAGATAAACAATGTTCCCGTAGTTATTGCAACGACAGGCTACACAGATGAACAGATAAAGCAGATAAAGACAGCGGCGGGTCAGATTCCCGTGTTCTTCACATTCAATATGTCGCTCGGAATAAATCTTCTTGTTGATCTTGCAAAGCGTGCAACAAAGGTACTCGGCGATCAGTTTGATATTGAGATAGTTGAAAAGCATCACAATCTCAAGAAGGACGCTCCTTCGGGAACGGCAATAATGATAGCGGAAGCGATAAACGAAGAGCTTGGCAACAGGATGCACTATGTATATGACCGCCACAGCGTGAGAAAGCCCCGTGAGAAAACCGAAATCGGTATGCACTCGATAAGAGGCGGTACGATAGTGGGCGAGCATGATGTTATATTTGCGGGACGTGACGAAGTGATAACTCTTTCTCACAGCGCAGGCTCAAAACAGGTATTCGCAGTCGGCTCTGTCAATGCGGCAGTATTCTTAAGCGGCTGTGAAAAAGGTCTTTATCAGATGTCGGATCTTCTTTCCGAAGCATAACGGAGGTCAATATGACAGATATAAAAGTATACGAAAACATATCAATCGTAACATTTTCAGATGTTCCGTCAAGAAAGCGTTTTGTTTCAACTACTCTTTCAGCGGTAGCCGAAAGCGGTATCAATGTCGATATGATCTCGCAGACACCTCCTAAGTCGGATATGTTCTCATTCGGCTTTACGTTCAGCGATGATGATATACCCACACTGCTTACCGTTTTACCCAGAATAACTGCAGTACACGGAATAACACCCTGTGTAAACAGCGGTAATGTAAAGATAGTTATCAAGAGTGAGGAAATGGTTGATCAGGCAGGTTTTGCGGCTAAGGTATTCCAGGCTTGCGAAAACATATGTGCCGATGTAATGCTCATAACAACGAGCGTTGACGAGATCAGCCTGTTGGTAGGCGACAGCTTCGCTGCCTCACTTCCCGAAGAAATCAAGAAAGTTCTTGGCTGATAATAATTAAATATTCGTAATGACATCGGATTTTGCTCCGATGTCATTATTATTGGACGGTGAAATATGCTAAAACTGGTTAAGTATCTTAAAAAATACAGAAAAAACGTAATACTCGGACCTATTTTCAAGCTGACCGAGGCGGTATTCGAGCTTATCGTTCCTCTGGTTATGGCGAAGATAATAGACGTCGGTATTGCAAACAAAGACAGCGGTTATATCTGGAAGATGGGCGGAGTGCTTGTTCTGCTCGGTGTATGCGGTCTTGGATTTGCGCTTATATGTCAGTATGTGGCATCGGTTGCATCGCAGGGCTTCGGCACAGAGCTAAGACGTGAGCTTTATCATCATATCAACACTCTTTCGCACAAAGAGGTTGATGAATTTGGCACGCCATCACTTATAACGAGGCTTACCTCCGATATAAATCAGCTGCAGGTCGCTGTTGCGATGCTGATAAGACTTGTTGTAAGAGCGCCGTTCCTTGTTATCGGCTCAACGATAATGGCTTTTATGATAGATGTGAAATTAGCTCTGATTTTCGTTCTCGTTATTCCGCTTGTTGCGATCGTTATGTGGCTTGTCACAACAAGGACTATCCCCTTCTTCAAGTCGATACAGAAAAAGCTGGACAAGACCTCGCTCATCACCCGTGAAAATCTTGTCGGTGCAAGAGCCGTAAGAGCTTTTTCAAAGCAGCAGCACGAAATAGAACGTTTCAGGGATAACGCTGAGGATATTGAAAAAGCGGCAGTGAGAGCCGGCAAGATTTCAGCTCTGCTCGGCCCTGTCAACGCTATTATACTGAACCTTGCGATTGTTGCGATAATATGGTTCGGCGGATTCTCGGTAAATGTCGGTGACCTTACACAAGGTCAGGTTATCGCACTTGTAAACTATATGAATCAGATTCTGCTCGCCCTTGTGGTAGTTGCAAACCTTGTTGTTATCTTCACAAAGTCGGCGGCTTGTGCGGCAAGAGTAAACGAGGTGCTTGACACAAAGCCGTCCGTTACAGAAACAGACAGCACCGAAGAAAACGGCGACAGCTCTGCTCCTGCCGTAAAATTCGACAAAGTATATTTCAGCTATCACGATAACAGCGAATATGCTCTTGAAGATATATCATTCACTGCCGAAAAAGGTCAGACGATAGGCATAATAGGCGGTACGGGCAGCGGTAAATCAACGCTTATCAATCTTATCCCCCGATTTTATGATACGTCAACGGGTTCTGTCAGTGTTTACGGAACAGATGTCCGCAACTACAGTCTTGGCGACCTGCGTACAAAGATTGCGGTCGTTCCTCAGAAAGCCGTACTTTTCAGCGGTACAATCCGTGAAAATATGAAGTGGGGCGGAGATAATATAACAGACGAGCAGATATGGCGTGCGCTGAAAATCTCGCAGGCTTATGAGTTTGTCGAAAAACTCGAAAACGGGCTTGATTATAAGATACTTCAGGGCGGTAAGAACCTTTCAGGCGGTCAGAAGCAAAGACTTACTGTTGCAAGGGCAATAGCCGCAGATCCGGAGATACTGATACTTGACGACAGCGCAAGCGCACTTGACTTTGCTACAGACGCAAAGCTGAGAACGGCAATCAAGGAAAACTGCTCTGATATGACGGTGTTTATCATTTCTCAAAGAGCAAACACGGTCAAAAATGCCGATCAGATAATCGTACTAGACGACGGTAAGATGGTCGGTATAGGCACACATAAAGAGCTGTTACAGAGCTGTACGGATTACTGTCAGATCTGTCTTACACAGTTCAGTGCGGAAGAACTTGAAAAGGAGATAAACGGCGATGAGTAAAAAAACTAACGACAGCGGTTTTACAGTTCTTGCAAAGCTGCTGAAATATACAAAGCCTTATACGTTCTATCTCGTTTTCACGATAGTCAGCGCTGTTATAAGTGCAATTGCAACGCTGTATGCACCTGTACTTATAGGTGAAGCGGTTGACTTTATAATTGATATAAACAACGTAAACTTTGAAAAGATCCTGCCTGTAATCATAAAGCTTGCGATCGTAGTTCTGATAGGCGCAGGATTTCAGTGGTTCATGGGATATTGTACAAATATACTTACCCAGAGAACTGTAAGAGATCTGAGAACAGACGCTTTCAACAAGCTCCAACGTGTACCGCTGAAATATATAGACTCTACTCCGCACGGCGATATAATAGGCAGAGTCGTTGCAGATATTGATACCGTATCCGACGGTCTGCTGCAGGGATTTCAACAGATATTCACAGGTTCTGTCACTATAATAGGAACACTCTGCTTTATGTTCTCGATAAACGTCGGCATTGCGCTTGTAGTTATCGTTATTACCCCTGTATCACTGATTGTGGCTTCTACCATAGCAAGACTTTGCTCAAAGAAATTCAAGGAGCAGGCAGCGCTCAGAGGTCAGATTACCGGACTTGCCGAAGAATATATCGGAAATCAGAAGGTCGTAAAGGCTTTCTCCCGTGAAGAATACAGCGAAGAAAAATTTGAAGAGCTTAACGCAAAGCTGTATAAGGTCGGCGTAAGAGCGCAGTTCTACTCTGCTCTTACCAATCCCTCCACAAGATTTGTAAACGGTCTTGTATATGCCGGCGTCGGTATTTTCGGCGCACTCAGCGCTATAGGCGGCGGTATCACGGTAGGTCAGCTTTCCGCATTTTTATCATACGCCAACCAGTATACAAAGCCGTTCAACGAAATTTCAGGCGTTGTTACTGAATTACAATCGGCGTTTGCGTCGGCAAGACGTATATTCGCCCTCACCGAAAGCGACGATGAAATATCCGACGCTGACAACAAGGTGCTTACAGATGTTAGCGGAAACGTAAAGATTGACCACGTTGACTTCTCTTACGTTCCCGAAAAAGAGCTTATCAAGGACCTTAATCTTGATGTAAAGAGCGGTCAGCAGATAGCTATTGTTGGTCCTACCGGCTGCGGTAAGACCACTATAATCAACCTGCTTATGCGTTTCTATGATACGGATAAGGGCGGTATCTCGGTTGACGGCAACAATATAAAGGACGTGACCCGTGATTCTCTCAGGCTCAGCTACGGTATGGTGCTTCAGGAAACATGGATCTTTGAGGGTACAGTCCGTGAAAATATAGCTTACGGAAAACAGGACGCAACTGAAGAAGAAATTGTAGCCGCCGCAAAAGCCGCTCACTGCCATAGCTTTATAAAGCGTATGAAAGACGGTTATGATACGATAATAAGCGACAATGACGGCATTTCACAGGGTCAGAAGCAGCTTTTGTGCATAGCCCGTGTAATGCTTGCAATGCCTCCTATGCTGATTCTTGACGAAGCGACCAGCAGCATTGATACAAAGACCGAAATGAAGATCCAGAACGCCTTTGCCAAGATGACAAAGGGCAAAACGAGCTTTATAGTAGCTCACAGATTATCGACTATAAAAAATGCCGATACCATTCTTGTAATGGATAAGGGCAGGATTATCGAGATCGGTAATCACAATCAGCTTCTTGCTAAGAACGGATTCTACGCGGAGCTTTACAACAGTCAGTTCAAGAAAACCTGACAAAGCACAATAATAGCGGCAATCATGCTGATTGCCGTTATTTTTTTGCCCTTATACACGAAAACAGCTGTATGGTTTTTAGCCATACAGCTGTTGTTTGTTTATTCACCGATTATTCTTCGGATTTATCCTTTTTCTTGCGCTTGCCGCCTAGCAGAAGTCCTGCTGCCGCTAATGCAGCCGCCGCAGATATGCCTGCCGTTACCGCACCGTCAAGGACTACACCGGTATGAGGATTGGTTGCGCTGTCGAAATCAGTACGTGTATTATTACCATCAAAGTCGCCGTTTACACGCTCGCCCTGAGGCGTTCTGTCATCGAAATCGATCTCATCACCGTTTACGCGGTCGCCCTGAGGCGTTCTGTCATCAAAATCGACCTCGTCACCGTTTACACGGTCGTTATCAGTATCTGTATCTGTGTCGGTATCTGTGTCAGTATCGGTATCTGTGTCCGTGTCAGTATCTGTATCCGTATCAGTGTCAGTATCGGTATCCGTGTCAGTGTCTGTATCTGTATCGGTATCCGTGTCAGTGTCTGTATCGGTATCTGTATCAGTGTCAGTATCAGTGTCTGTGTCAGTATCAGTATCTGTGTCTGTGTCGGTATCGGTATCAGTGTCTGTGTCAGTGTCAGTGTCAGTATCAGTGTCTGTGTCAGTATCAGTATCTGTGTCTGTGTCTGTGTCCATGTCCGTATCTGTGTCAGAATCTGTGTCTGTGTCCGTATCAGTATCTGTGTCGGTATCTGTGTCAGTATCGGTATCCGTGTCGGTATCAGTATCTGTGTCTGTGTCTAAGTCAGTATCTGTATCGGTGTCAGTATCCGTGTCTGTGTCTAAGTCAGTATCGGTATCCGTATCTGTATCCGTATCTGTGTCAGTGTCAGTGTCTGTGTCTGTATCGGTATCTGTGTCAGTGTCTGTATCGGTATCTGTGTCAGTGTCTGTATCGGTATCTGTGTCTGTGTCGATATCCGTGTCAGTGTCTGTGTCCGTATCCGTGTCAGTGTCAGTATCCGTGTCAGTATCGGTATCCGTGTCTGTGTCTGTATCGGTATCCGTGTCTGTGTCGGTATCCGTATCTGTGTCTGTGTCGGTATCAGTATCCGTATCCGTATCAGTATCAGTATCAGTATCTGTGTCAGTATCCGTGTCAGTGTCTGTATCGGTATCTGTGTCAGTATCAGTGTCTGTATCAGTATCGGTATCCGTATCCGTGTCTGTATCTAAGTCAGTATCCGTATCAGTGTCAGTATCTGTGTCTGTGTCAGTATCAGTATCTGTGTCTGTATCTGTGTCGGTGTCGGTGTCGGTGTCAGTATCGGTATCAGTGTCTGTATCAGTATCTGTGTCGGTATCAGTATCAGTGTCGGTATCCGTATCTGTATCTGTATCTGTATCTGTGTCAGTATCTGTATCAGTGTCGGTATCTGTATCTGTGTCGGTGTCGGTATCTGTATCAGTGTCTGTATCGGTATCCGTATCTGTATCAGTATCGGTATCACTGTCTGTATCAGTATCTGCGTCAGTGTCAGTATCCGTATCTGTGTCAGTGTCAGTGTCAGTATCAGTATCCGTATCTGTGTCGGTATCGGTATCTGTGTCTGTATCTGTATCGGTATCAGTGTCTGTATCGGTATCAGTATCCGTATCAGTATCTGTATCGGTATCCGTGTCAGTATCTGTATCCGTATCTGTATCAGTATCAGTATCTGTGTCTAAGTCAGTATCTGTATCGGTATCCGTGTCTGTGTCTGTGTCGGTATCCGTGTCAGTGTCTGTATCGGTATCTGTGTCAGTGTCAGTATCGGTATCTGTATCAGTGTCTGTATCTGTGTCAGTGTCCGTATCAGTATCAGTGTCGGTGTCAGTGTCTGTATCTGTATCGGTATCCGTATCTGTATCCGTGTCTGTATCTGTATCGGTATCCGTATCTGTATCTGTGTCTGTATCCGTATCGGTATCTGTATCTGTATCTGTGTCGGTATCCGTATCCGTGTCAGTATCGGTATCAGTGTCTGTGTCTGTGTCAGAATCGGTATCTGTATCAGTGTCAGTGTCTGTATCTGTATCTGTGTCTGTGTCAGTATCTGTGTCTGTATCTGTGTCGGTGTCTGTATCTGTGTCGGTATCTGTATCTGTGTCAGTATCGGTATCTGTATCTGTGTCAGTATCGGTATCCGTGTCAGAATCTGTGTCAGTATCTGTATCCGTGTCTGTGTCTGTATCGGTATCTGTATCTGTATCTGTGTCTGTATCTGTGTCAGAATCGGTATCTGTATCCGTGTCTGTGTCAGTATCCGTATCTGTATCAGTATCGCTGTCTGTATCTGTATCTGTGTCTAAGTCAGTATCGGTATCTGTATCAGTATCCGTGTCTGTGTCTGTATCCGTGTCTGTGTCGGTATCCATGTCATTATCTGTATCTGTATCCGTGTCAGTGTCTGTATCCGTATCAGTGTCAGTATCTGTGTCTGTATCGGTATCCGTGTCAGTATCTGCATCAGTATCAGTATCTGTGTCTGTATCTGTGTCGGTATCGGTGTCAGTGTCTGTATCTGTATCCGTGTCAGTATCAGTATCTGTGTCAGTATCTGTATCCGTGTCCGTATCTGTATCAGTGTCGGTATCAGTGTCTGTGTCTGTGTCGGTATCAGTGTCTGTGTCGGTATCAGTATCCGTATCCGTATCAGTATCAGTATCAGTATCTGTGTCTGTGTCAGTATCTGTGTCTGTATCTGTGTCGGTGTCGGTATCCGTGTCAGTGTCTGTGTCAGTATCTGTATCGGTATCTGTGTCTGTGTCAGTATCCGTATCAGTATCTGTATCTGTGTCTGTGTCAGTATCTGTATCGGTATCAGTGTCTGTGTCAGTATCCGTGTCTGTGTCGGTATCGGTATCAGTATCTGTGTCTGTGTCAGTATCGGTATCTGTGTCAGAATCGGTATCTGTATCTGTGTCGGTATCCGTGTCTGTATCGGAATCCGTATCAGTGTCAGTATCGGTATCCGTGTCAGTATCCGTGTCAGTGTCTGTATCTGTATCTGTATCGGTATCGGTATCCGTGTCTGTGTCTGTATCGGTATCTGTATCTGTATCAGTATCTGCGTCAGTGTCTGTGTCTGTATCCGTGTCAGTGTCTGTATCGGTATCGGTATCCGTGTCAGTGTCTGTATCGGTATCCGTGTCTGTATCAGTATCAGTATCTGTGTCTGTGTCAGTATCGGTATCCGTGTCAGTATCTGTATCTGTATCTGTATCAGTGTCTGTGTCCGTATCCGTGTCTGTATCAGTGTCAGTGTCAGTGTCTGTGTCAGTATCCGTATCTGTGTCTGTGTCAGTATCAGAATCGGTATCTGTGTCTGTGTCCGTATCCGTGTCTGTATCAGTGTCAGTGTCAGTGTCTGTGTCAG